>JAZRLI010000001.1:0-76046 GCA_045646785.1 Candidatus Cryptobacteroides sp.
TACGACTGTCGCCACAGTCGCCGACATGTCGGACCTTATCTTCAACGGACTTATTGACGAGACGGAAGTCGGTGCTCTTGTGGCTGGAATGCCTATGAAGATCACGATCGGAGCGCTGCCTGACTACGCTTCCGAGGCAACTCTGGAATATATCTCCCCCAAGGCTACCGAATCCAACGGTGCCAACCAGTTCCAGATCAAGGCAGCTATTGTCCCATGTGAGACCCATACCATCAGGGCGGGTTACAGCGCCAACGCAGAAATAGTCCTGCAGGAAGTGAAGGATGCTCTATCTGTTCCTGAAAGTGCTCTGGAATTCTCGGGAGACAGCGTGTTCGTTTATCTGATGGGTGAACCGCAGGTGTTCAGCAGGATTCCTGTTACCACAGGTATGAGCGACGGTATCAATATTCAGGTCTTGTCCGGACTGAGTGAAGGTCAGATCGTACGTGGAACCCAAAACATAGAGGAATAGCCATGAGGAAATCCATAATCTTGCTTCTCCTTGCACTCGTGCAGCTGCAGGGAGCGGCCCAGACCAAGGTCTGGACGCTCAGAGATTGCATAGACCACGCTCTTGAGCATAACATCAACGTGCGCCAGAGTGCCCTTAATGTCCAGCAGAAGGAGATAGACCTTAATACAGCCCAGGGACGCAGGTTGCCGGGTGTGAGCGCCTCCGGTTCGGAGAGCCTTTCTTTTGGCCGAGGCCTTACTGCGGACAATACATATACAAACTCCAACACATCTTCCACTTCGTTCAATCTCGGTATGGATGTACCGGTCTTTCAAGGACTTCAGATAAGCACCGGCATCAGGATGGGCCGTCTTGACCTGGAAGCGGCAATGGCTGATCTTGACAAGGCAAAGGATGATGTTCGCGTCGCTGTCGCACAGGCATATGTGCAGATACTGTATAGTCAGGAACTTCTCAAAGTGGCTGTCTCTCAGGAGGAACATGATAAGATGCTCTTGTTCAGGATGGAGGAAATGAAGGAGGTCGGCAAGGCCAGCTCTTCGGATGTAGCCGCCCAGCAGGCTACCCTTGCCCAGAGCACGGTAAGCAGAACTCAGGCGGAGGCTAATCTGAATATTGCTATCCTTGACCTTACCCAGCTTCTTGAACTCCCGTCCCCTGAAGGTTTTGTGATAGCGCTTCCCGGATCGGAAGACTTTGCCACAGACCTTCTTATGGAGCCGGATGCAATATATGCCCAGGCTGTAGGAATCAAGCCTGCTGTGCTTTCTGCCGAACTGGCGCTTCACCGTGCGGATCTGGCGATAAAGAGTGCAAAGGGAGCATATATGCCGAGCCTGTCTTTAAGTGCCGGTCTTGGTACCAATTACTATACATCATCAAAGATGGACTATGGAACCTTCTTTGACCAGATGAGCAACAATTTCAGCCAGTATGTCGGACTCTCCCTCAATATTCCGATCTTCACAAGATTCTCGACACGCAACAACCTGCGTACGGCAAAACTTAACAGGATCAATCAGGAGTTGCAGGTAGAAAACGTAAAGAAAGCATTGTACAAGGAGATCCAGCAGGCCTATTATAATGCCCTTAACTCCCAGGCAAAATATCAGGGAAGCATCGGAGCAAGCCGTAGCGCCTATGAACACTATAGGCTTACAGAAGAAAAGTATCTTAACGGAAAGGCCGGGATAGCCGAATATAATGACGCAAAGAACAGCTATCTGCGCGCCGAATCAGATCTTCTAAGGTCGCGTTATGAATGTCTGTTCCAGACAAGGCTCCTGGACTTCTATCGAGGTGAAGAAATCATCATGTAGGTAATACTTGCTATTGCATCAAATTTGCGTATATTTGCCGGCAGAAATGAAAAAACTGCTTAAATACCTGCTGCCTTTGATCGTCGCAGCTGCCTTCTGGAACCTGGCGGACACAGGACATGAGTCCTCGGTTTCCGAAGAAGCGGTCGCGTGCATGCATATAGATCAGACAAGCAGGCAGTCAGACATTTCGGAAACCCAGCATGAATTCTGTCTTCCGCGTCAGGTGTCTTTCGGAAACACCCAGCGCGTACAGAACGCACCAAGAAGAACAACCGGATTTAACAGGAACAACCTAGAGTTTGCGAAGTCAGGCAAGGTAATCAATGCCGGTCTCAGATTCTTCATCCAACAGAAATCAATAATCGTCCATTCTTCACTCTTAGAGCCGTCTTTCAGGTTGCTCTATCTGGGTAAACTTATCATTTAGAACAATACTCTTCTGTTTTCGCGACATTTTCCTTCACGGGAAGATGGCGCTTGTTCTGCCATGCAGAATATTCCGGAGGAGAGGCCACGTCGCTCAGCTCCTCATAAAGACGTATGATTAAAATGATAAGACAATATGGAAAAGACATTCGTAAGAGTTCGCTCTGCAAAAGACATTACAATATTCATAACACTCATCATAGCCGGTTCAGTCCTTATCGCGTTGCCGACAGGGGCGGGAATCAACATTACCGGCTTCTTCATGATTTTCGCCGGTCTCCTTCTTGCACTCTTTCTTAAGACAGGCTACAAGGACGAGGCCACAGGAGCCAGATTTCAGATGAAGGAACACTACTTCCCTCAGGCAATGAACGCTCCCTTATCACAGGCAATCGCATCCAAACCGGAATCAGTAGATCTTTCCGAGGAGGACAAGGGAACTGCCGTAAAACTCGACATCTATTACAGCAAAGCTACCGGCAAGGCGTATCTTCAGCTTTTCGAATATGTTCCGCACAGATATGATCCATGCTCAAGCATGTATGAATACGATATTCCAAGAGTAGAGAATCTTATAAGATAATCAGATGGAATACGTAATACTGATTGTATCATTGGCAGGCATTGTATTCGGTGCTGATTTTCTTGTGAATGGATCAGTCGCAATAGCCAGAAGGTACAAGGTTTCGGATTTTGTCATAGGTGCTGCAATAATCGGAGTGGGAACATCCGCTCCTGAGCTGACGGTAAGCTTCATCGGAGCTCTGAATGGAAATGCAGATGTCGCATTAGGAAATGTCATAGGTTCCAATATATTCAATGTGTTGGGAATTCTCGGTATTACCGCTATGTTTTTTCCCGTTACTTTCGACCGTCAAAATCTGAAGTTCGAGATACCTTTCTGTATCGGTGTGTCCGTCTTGCTGATGCTGATGTCATTCAATTTCTTCAATGGTACAGAACAATGTGTAAGCTGGACAGACGGTATGATTCTTCTGTTGACTTTTGCTCTTTTCATGGGATTGTCGTTCTATAGAGACGGAAAGTCAAAGACAGAGGATCAGATACCCGATCAGACATCCCGGAAGGAGGTGGAACCGATATGGCGCGCTGCGCTCAAGGTTGTAGCGGGACTTGCAGTACTTATAGTATGTTGCGACCTTTTTGTGGACAACGCTGTCCTTATAGCAAAATCATTCGGTGTAAACGATGCATTCATCTCGCTTACACTCATCGCGTGCGGCACATCTCTCCCGGAACTGGCAGCATCCATAGCGGCGGCTATAAAGAAAAACACCAGCATGGCTCTTGGAAACATAGTAGGATCCAACATCTTCAACATAGCGCTTATAATAGGACTCTGTTCCCAGGTAAGTCCGCTTGGGTCGACAGGAATTACCTATGTTGATTTTCTTGTGATGATTGCATCTGTCCTGATTCTCTATGCATTCGGAAGGAACTGCAAGATTGAAAGATGGGAAGGAGCTGTCCTGTTGTCTTGCTTTGTCGCTTATACATGGTTTCTTATTAATAATCAAATAGCATAAAAACATGGGAATACTTCAGATCTTTACTCTTCTGGGAGCATTGGGAATGTTCCTTTATGGAATGAACCTGATGAGTTCGGGACTTCAGAAGGCAGCCGGTGACCGATTGCGAGGGCTGCTTTCCGCAATGACATCGAATCCTTTCAAGGGTGTACTGACAGGACTCGGCATCACTTCGGTAATCCAATCATCATCAGCGACTACCGTGATGGTGGTCAGCTTTGTGAATGCTGGTCTGCTGACTCTTGTCCAGGCCATCGGTGTCATCATGGGTGCAAATATCGGTACGACAGTGACCGCATGGCTTGTATCATGGCTCGGATTCAAGGCTGACATATCGATACTGGCTGTGCCTTTGATGCTTCTCGGATTCATTTTTTCCAATTCGAAAAAGAACCAGAGAAGAAACATCGGTGAACTTATTGTCGGATTCTGCCTTCTCTTCCTCGGACTGTCGTTCATGAAAGAGTCCGTTCCGGACCTCAACGAGACACCTCAGGTTCTCGAGTTCGTGAAGTCATGGGCTGGCCATGGATTCGGTTCCGTTCTCATTTTCCTTGTGTTCGGTACTGTCCTGACTCTTGTATTGCAGTCATCGTCAGCTACGATGGCCATCACCCTCATCATGCTCAGCATGGGCTTCATACCTTTCGACATGGCATGTGCCATGGTGCTCGGAGAGAACATCGGTACGACCATCACGGCAAACATCGCGGCATCTGTCGGCAACACCCAGGCAAAAAGGGCGGCCATGTCCCATACCATCTTCAATGTCTTCGGCGTAATATGGGCACTGATCTTCTTCAGACCGTTCCTCGGACTTGTGGGTAAGATAATCGAGGCGCTCTTCGGTCTTCCGAACCCTGCAGTGGAGGGTTTTGCTGTCGACGGTCAGAGTTCTCCTGATGCAACTGCAGCCTTGTACGGCCTTTCCATGCTTCATACCCTGTTCAATACAATCAACACGCTGATACTCATATGGTTCGTCAGATTCATCGAAAAGGCTGTCGTATGGATCATAAAGGCTCCTAAAAGTCAGGAGAACGAGGTGTTCAGGCTCAAATATATTTCTGCAGGTCCTCTTGCAACCCCGGAGCTGGCTACCGAACAGGCCTTCAATGAAATCATACATTTTGCACAGATTTCAAAGAACGGTCTGTCATATGCCAAGACTGCAATAAAGGAGTCCAATCCGGATAAATTCGAGGAGCTGAGAGCAAAACTGGTCAAATATGAGGAAATCTCCGACCGTATAGAATATGAAATCGCAACATTCCTCAATGCAGTGTCGGCAGGCGACATAAGTGAAGAAACCTCTACAAGGATAAAGGCGATGTACAAGATAATCGGAGAACTGGAATCCTTGGGCGACTCAGAAGAAAGCATAAGCCGTATCCTTTCACGCAGAAACATACACAAGAAGACCTTTGATCAGGATACGCTCAAGAAGCTGGAAGACATGGCCGCTGCTGTGGACAATGCATACGACTGCATGATAACCAATCTTACGGAAGCTCACAAGGGAGTGCTTGAGGAGATATCTAATGCATATAACGCGGAAGACCGTATCAACAACCTCAGAAACTATCTCAGAGAATCGGAGATCGAGGCTCTCGAGAGCAGTCGAAAGAACTATCAGACCAGTGTCTACTATATGGATATAGTAAGTGAACTGGAAAAGATGGGAGATTTCATGATTAATGTTTCACAGACACTTGAAAAGACATTCATCAAAAGAAACTAATCAATAAAACTTAGCAGTTAAAACAATGAGTACTAACAAACTTTCAATGAAGGATAAGATTGCGCTCGGCATAGTCCTCGCGATTACATTCTTTCTCTGGGCCGTGCCGACTGAATTCTTCGGCATCGAAGGCCTCACTCCAGTAATGCAGAGAACCATCGCTATCTTCGTGTTCACTGCTCTCATGTGGATCATCGAGGTAATCCCTACATGGACAACTTCGGTGGTATCTATGGTAATCATGCTCCTGACCATCTCAAACAAAGGCCTCGGCTTCATGATTTATGATGGTGCAGGTTCTATGGTAGACTACAAGTCGATCATGGCTGCGTTCGCAGATCCTGTGATCATGCTCTTCCTCGGTGGATTCGTCCTCGCAATCGCGGCATCAAAGGTAGGTCTCGACGTTGCGATAGCAAGGTTCCTCCTCAAGCCTTTCAAGAAGCCGAAGTGGGTGCTTCTCGCGTTCCTTCTCATCATCGGTATCTTCTCGATGTTCATGAGCAACACTGCAACTGCAGCAATGATGCTTACCTTCCTTGCTCCTGTGCTTGCCACTCTTCCAAAGGATGAGAAAGGAAAGGTAGGTCTTGCTCTTGCAATTCCTATTGCTGCGAACCTTGGAGGTATGGGAACCCCAATCGGAACCCCTCCTAATGCAATTGCCCTGGGAGCTCTCCAGAATGCAGGTATCGAGATCGATTTCCTCTCATGGATGGTAAGGATGGTCCCTTATGTCCTCATCATGCTTTTCCTTGCCTGGGTACTTCTTCTCGTGATGTTCCCTTTCAAGACAGACAGGATAGAACTTAAGATTGAAGGCACCAGCAACGCATCCAAGAGGGATAAGGTAATAGTAAGCATCACTTTCGTGGTCACAATCCTCCTCTGGATGCTTGAAGGCGCATTGGGAATCAGTTCCAACATCGTTGCCCTCATTCCGTTCGCAGTATTTACTGCTACAGGAGTGTTCTCTAAAGATGATCTCAAGGAAATCGACTGGAGCGTTCTCTGGATGGTTGCCGGAGGATTCGCTCTTGGAACAGCACTCAACAAGACAGGTCTTGCTTCTGCACTCATCAATGCAGTTCCATTTACATCGTGGAATATCCTTGTAGTGATGATTGCCGGTGGCCTTATCTGCTGGATCCTTTCGAACTTCATTTCAAACTCAGCTGCAGCGAATCTCATCGTTCCGATCCTTGCTGTCATAGGTACGGCTCTTCTTGATGATCCTGCATCCAGCAGCTCATTCATCGCGCTCGGCGGTCTTAAATCACTGGTAGTCGGAGTGGCAATGTGTGCATCACTTGCTATGATCCTTCCTATCTCGACTCCGCCGAATGCACTTGCGCATTCTACAGGTATCATCAATACCAAACAGATGGCTATCGTAGGTGTGATTGTCGGAGTTATAGGTATCGTGCTTGCATACCTGATGCTCATAACAATAGGCTTTTAGCAAAAGCAAACCATTATATTAATTTACGCCCGGCGCCGAGTCTCAGTGATGAACCTCGGCGCTTTTTATTGAAATTTGTCTATCTTTACAATTCAATAAAAACGTATTCATTATGGAAAACAGAATCATGAAGATCTTCCGCCTTGTCATCATGGCAGCGGCGTTCATAGTCCTTGCGGTATTTATGGTGCTCCATTTCCGTGCAGGCGTCGAAACTCAGATGCAGAAGATTTACCTCGGACTCTACATCATCCTCATGGGATGGGCTGCAGTGCGAGTTTTCTCGTTGGCGAAGGACCTCTTTCAAAAAAAGTAAGACCATGAAAAAGACTTCACTTGTCATGCTTGCCTCTGCGTTTGCATGCATCAGCGCAGCTGCCCAGAACCCATATCTCCCTTTGTGGGAGTACATTCCAGACGGCGAACCTTACCTCTTTGAGGACCCGGACAATCCGGGTAAGATGAGGGTATATGTATACGGTTCCCACGATTCGCTGATCAAGGAGTACTGCGGTCGTGAACAGGTCGTGTGGTCGGCTCCCGAGGATGACCTCTCCGCATGGAGATATGACGGAGTCATCTTCGAGTCGAAGAAGGATGCCAAGGGAAACTGGCTCTATGACAACCGCCAGGGCGACATCCTCTATGCTCCGGACATGACAGTCCGCGTTGAGAACGGCAAGAAGGTCTACTACCTTTTCCCAAACAACCAGGCGCGTGGCAGAAAGAACATGATCGCGAAGTCTGACCGCCCTGACGGACCGTTCGAGGTGTGCAACTGGGATCCCGCAAATCCTGCAAGGACAGTCGGAGTGCTTGATTTCGACCCGGCCGTATTTGTGGACGATGACGGAAAGGTCTATGGCTACTGGGGTTTCGAAAGATCGTACGGAGCTGAGCTTGATCCTAATACCATGGCTACGGTAAAGCCTGGTACAGAGATAGTTGCGGATATGGTGTCTGCAAGGAACCAGGAAGGCGTCTTCCGTTTCTTCGAGGCTTCGTCGATGCGCAAGATAAAGGATAAATATGTCTTTGTCTACAGCCGCTGGACAGATGAGGGTGAGTTCGGTCTCCCTTCGACCAACTATACATTGGCCTATGCATGGTCAGATTCGCCTCTCGGACCGTTTACATACGGAGGCACGATCATTGACGGTCGCGGACGCACTGTCAATCCTGACGGCAAGGTCATCGAGACCGCAACCCCAAGCGGAAACACCCACGGAGGCATCCTCGAAATCGGTGGACAGTGGTATGTATTCTACCATCGTCAGTGCGGAACGGACGAGTTCTCGCGTCAGGCAATGGTCGCTCCAATCAGCGTCGAGGTGACTGAAGGCCCGGGAGGAAAGGTGGTGATTTCCGAAGGAGAATACACATCCGAGGGCTTTGCCATCAACGGTCTCGACCCGTTCGGAAAGTATTCTGCCGGCATCGCATGCTGGTACACAGGACCGGAGCCTGCAAGACAGGAATATCCTAACTTCGTCTTCTCGGGTTCATACGTGAAGCCATTGCGCACCGGTGAGGATTCGAACCCTGTAGTAAACAATACGAACGGCTCTGTAGTAGGCTACAAGTACTTCAATTTCGACAGCACATACGGTCTCAAGAGCGGTCTCAAGATTGCGCTTGACGTGCTTCCTGAAGGCATCGACGGCACTATCGACATCATGGTTGACAGCCCATGGGAGGCATGCGGCGGCAAGAAGGTGGGCAGCATGAGGATAATGAAGGAAATGCCTTCGAAGATGAGGACAGTCACAGCAGATGTATCACCTCTTACAACCCTCAAGGGTAAGCATGCAATCTATCTCGTGATCTCTTCAGAGGTCGATGCTCAGTCGGTCTGCGAGATCCATACGGTAGGATTTGTTAAATAGCGACAGGCAGTTGCATATACAAAAAAGAGGCAGACGGATCCGTCTGCCTCTTTCGCTATAATATATATGGTATATATTATCTGTACTGAGCGAACTCAACGTCCTTAGCTGCTCTCTCAGCAAGTGCTTCCTTCTTTGCAGCATTTGCGAGCTCTGACTTTACAGTTGCTGCATCGCCTCTGCGAGCTGCTGCTACAGCGCGGAGGTAAGATGACTTAGGGCAATTGTGGTCAAATGCAGGGTTGTTGTTGCCTGTGAGAACCTGTGCGAGACCTGCGTTGAATGAGTTCTTGCCAGCGAGCTTCTGAGCTGCTGCCTTGTACTCACCGTCGAGGATGTCGATGATAGCTGCGTTCTCTACGCTTGTAGCGTTGCCAGAAAGTGAGAAGTACTCAGCTGCTGCGTTGAGGTCATCCTCGCGGAGAGCGATTACTCCGAGTGCGTTGTAAACGTCGCTGTCAGCCTCTACCTTGCCAAGAGCGTTCTTAGCCTTTGCGAGGTCGTCCATGTTGATGTAAGTAACTGCGAGGTTGTACTGTGCACGTGCGCTGTTGAACTTGTCGACAGCCTTTCTGTAGATAGCGAGCTTGTCGTCGTTCTCCTTAACGAGAGTAGCTGCACGGAGGAGAGCCTCTTCGTCAAGAACGTCGATGTTGTTCTCGATAAGGTCGAGGAGTTCCTCGCTTGTGTAGTTTGTGAACTCTACGTTAGCGATGAATCTTGCACGACGGAGTTCAGGAAGAACCTCCTTAGCGAGAGTCTGGTATACAGCAGAAAGATTCTTGATCTCCTTCTCGCGAACTGCAGGATCGCTGTACATAGAAAGAACGCGGATGATGAGCTCCTTGTCCTCGAGGTCAGACTGAGCTACGAGCTCCTGGAAGCCTTCCCAGTCCTCAGCGATGCTCTTCACGTTAACCGGAGCGTCAACTGTGTGCTTCTTTGTAACCTTGTCGAATGCCTTCTCAGCGCTCTTTGAACGGTTGTCAGAAAGCTTTGCGTTCTGATCCTCCTTTCCGTCAGGTGATGCATAAGCAACGACGTCAGTGCTTACGATAGTCATGCGCTCGTTAGCCTTGATAGCGTCGATAGCAGCCTGGAAGTCCTTGATAGACTGTGAAGTAAGCTGGTTGTTTCTTACCTGTGAGCTGTTGATGTTATAAAGGATCTGACCCTCTGCAGTCTGGTTGATGATGTCCTGATAGTTGTCAGCCTTATAGTCAACACGACCTTCCTTGCATACGAGCATGTATGTAGTGTTTGCACCGTCAGCAACCTTCTTTGAAGGGAGGTCAGCAGACTTTGACTTGTACTTTACAGTACCGCGAAGCTCAAGGTAGCTCTTCTCCATACCTGGAACATAGTCGAAGCTTACCTTCTTTGTAACTGTAGCACCGTCAGAAGGAACAACCTGATAGTTGTCTTCTACCTTCTCACCCTGGAATACGAAAGGCTCCATCTTTGACTCGCCACCTTCGTAAACGATTACAGGAGTAACCTCGAGGATAGCCTTTGGATGGAAGTAGTCTGCAGGATAAGTGACTGTCACGTCAGCCTCGATCTTACCGGCTACAACCTCAAGAACTGCAGGGTTGCACTCTACAGCAACGTTTTCTGCCATTTCAGCCATCTTCTCAGGTGAGCTGCAGGCAGCAGCGCCGAGAGCGATGACAACGGCAAAGAATGATTTGATTACCTTCTTCATAGTTATGAAATTTATTATAAATGTTATATAGTCTGCAAATATAATCATATTTTCTTAACTTTGCAGAGTTATGACGAATCAAGAATTACAGACACTTAAGAATAAGTTCGACATCATAGGTAACGATCCGGCTCTGAACAGGGCCCTTGATATCGCTGTAGCCGTAGCTCCGACCGATATAACAGTCCTTGTTTCCGGCGAGAGCGGTGTGGGAAAAGAGAACATCCCACGCATAATCCACCAGAACAGCCGCAGGAAAAATGGAAAGTATTTCGCGATAAACTGCGGTGCCATTCCTGAGGGAACCATTGATTCTGAGCTGTTTGGACATGAGAAGGGATCCTTCACAGGTGCAAACGAGATGAGAAGGGGATATTTTGAGGAGGCTGACGGGGGCACGTTGTTCCTTGATGAGATCGGAGAGCTTCCGCTTCCTTCGCAGGCCAAGCTCCTGAGAGTCCTTCAGTCCGGCGAGTTCATCAGGGTGGGTTCATCCAAGGTACTCAAGACCGATGTCAGGGTCATAGCAGCGACAAACGTGAATCTCCTCCATGCAGTGTCGAAGGGAAAGTTCCGCGCAGATCTCTATTACAGACTGAATGCGGTCTCCATTTCCATGCCGTCCCTGCGTGAAAGAAAGGATGACATAAATCTGCTTTTCAGGAAGTTCGCTTCCGATTTTTCGGCGAAATACGGAGTGTGCAAGGTCTCGCTGACTGAAGATGCGTCAATCATGCTCCGCAAATACAGATGGCCGGGCAACATCCGACAGCTGAAGAATGTCGCCGAGACGGTTTCTGCAATCGAATCCGTCAGGATGACAGGATACTCCGACAAATGTGTCATAGATGTAGACGTGCTGTCGAGATATATCCCGAAGGAGGAACCGAATCTTCTTCCGGCCCTGTCTCCGTCGTACCAGGAGTCTCCTGAAAATGCAGGTGAGAGGGAGGCGATCATCAGGATGCTCCTCCAGCTCAAGCAGGACGTGGATTATCTCAAGGATGTCGTTGCCAAGGCGGGACTTGGAAGACCGTCAGCTCCGGCTTTGTCCGCGCCTGAAGAATTGCCGATCAGTCCGCTACAGGATATGATGGATGTGGATGAAGATCCCGAGGAACAGGAATTCCAGGAGCAGGTTGCAGAGGATATGTCGATAAAGACAGCAAATCTCGACCTTATAGACAAGGTTCTTCGCAAGCACGGAGGAAACCGAAAGGCCGCGGCTGCAGAACTTGGAATATCCGAAAGGACGCTTTATCGTAAAATAAAGCAGATTACAGATAGATAAATGATGAAAGGAAGAACTATATTTTCGACTGCAGGCATTGTCATGGCTCTCGTGGCGACTATGTTCATCGTACATTCGTGCGGCATATATTCGTTTACGGGAACGTCAATCCAGCCGGAGGTCAAGACGGTGACAATCAATTACTTCGAGTATCAGGCGCTTAAGGTGAATCCTTCGCTCAGCAACGATCTCACCACCGCTCTCCAGGACAAGTTCCTCAAGCTGACCAAGCTGGAGCAGGTCGATATGGACGGAGACATCGAGATCACAGGTGCCATTACCGGATATGACGTGAAGGCCACTGCGGTGACCGCCAACGAGCAGGCTGCGCAGAACAGGCTTACCGTTACCGTGAGGATCAATTTCACCAACAGGCAGTTCCCGACTGACGATTTCCAGGACAAGGCGTTCTCGGCATATGCGGATTTCGATGCAACACAGCAGCTGGATGCGGTCGAGGCATCGTTGTGCGAGGAGATCATCGAGCAGTTGTGTGACGATATGTTCAATGCTACGGTTGCAAACTGGTAATATATGGGATATATAGATATAAGGAAGCTTACTTTGGACGAACTTGTCGGTGTCGTCAACCTCTATCCTTGGTTCGGAGGAGCCAGGAAGGAGTTGTGCGAGCGTATGCGCAAGATGGGAGACGGAGACTGGGGAGGTTCCCAGTATGTCGATGCGGCCATGTATGTGCCTTCGCGCACCAAGATGGCAGGTCTCAAGAGGGCTTCCCTCTCACATGACTGGACCGATGCGGATGTGGAGAAGATCCTCAAGTCCTATATTTCGGAGAAGGAGGTTTCCGAAGCAGGTGCTTCCGAGGCCAGGAAGGTTCATGTGGTGGGCGGAGACTATTTCTCGCAGGACGACTATGACCGCGTAAGGAAGTCGGACGACAAGGTGTTCTCGAGATATGCGGCGAAGGCAAAGCAGGAGAAGTCGTACGAGGATGTGAAAGAGGTTGAGTTTGACCTTTATACAGAGACTCTTGCCCAGATTTATCTGGAACAGGGCTATCCGGAGCAGGCAAAAAGCATTTATTCTAAACTTCTTTTGGCTAATCCAGAAAAAAATGCTTACTTTGCAACCCTTATTCAAAAAATTGACGAATTAAATAAGTTGTAATACAATATGAACGCACTTTTTACAGTCTTGACAGTGCTTGTGCTTATTGCAAGCGTACTCATCACTCTCATCGTATTGCTTCAGAACGGAAAGGGTGGCGGACTCGCCAGCAACTTCGTAGCTGGAAACCAGACTTTCGGTGTACGTCAGACAACTGACATTCTCGAGAAGATCACTTGGGGTCTCGTAGCATTCATCTTCGTAGTGTCTATCATCTCTACTTTCACTCTCAACAACAACGGAAAGGCAGTAGACTACACTGAGAAGATCGAGACAGAGGCACCGGCTCCTGAGTTCCCTGCAGCAATTCCTTCAGCAGAGAACCCAGCTGAGACTTCAGCAGAGTAATTGAGTTTTTCCGCCTGCTGACATTTTGTCAGAAAAAAGGCTTTGGAATATAATTTGACTTTTAGCCGTTTGTTCGCAAGAACAGACGGCTAAAAGTGTATATATTATAATTCAATAGCAATATGGCAGAAAACAAGTTTGAAAATTTGAGCAGGTTCGCTGTCAATCTTAATGAGAGAGCGGCGCAGGGAAAGCTCGATCCTGTAATCGGCAGGGACGAGGAAATAAGAAGAGTATTGCAGATCCTCAGCAGGAGGACAAAGAACAATCCTATCCTTGTAGGTGAACCGGGAGTGGGCAAGACAGCGATTTCGGAAGGCATTGCCCAGAAGATCGTTGACGGTGACGTGCCCGAGAACCTCAAGAGCAGGAAGATATATTCCCTCGACCTGGGTGCCCTCATTGCAGGAGCAAAGTATCAGGGAGAGTTCGAGGAGCGTCTCAAGGGAGTGGTGAAGGAAGTTGTGGACAGTGACGGTGAGGTCATCCTCTTCATCGATGAAATCCATACCCTTGTCGGTGCAGGCCGTACATCAGGTGCCATGGATGCATCCAATATCCTCAAGCCAGCCCTGGCCCGCGGCGAACTCCGCACCATAGGTTCGACCACTCTGGATGAGTATCAGAAATATTTCGAGGCGGACAAGGCCCTGGAGCGAAGGTTCCAGATGGTTATGGTGGATGAGCCGTCTCCGGCTGCTTCCGTTTCCATCATGAGGGGTCTCAAGGAGCGTTATGAAAACCACCACAAGGTACGCATCGAGGACGATGCCCTGATCGCTGCGGTGGAACTTTCTCACCGCTACATCACCAACCGTTTCCTGCCTGACAAGGCGATTGACCTTGTGGACGAGGCAGCTTCCAAGCTCCGTCTTGAGATGAATTCGGTGCCTGAGCCAATCGCAGAACTTGACAGCCGTATCCGTCAGCTGGAGATCGAGAGAGAGGCCATCCGCCGCGAGGGAGTGTCTGTCAAGATGGAAAGGATTAAGGCGGAACTTGCTGAACTTGAGGAGAATAGAAAGGTTCTTAGAGAGAAGTGGGAGGAGGAGAAGAGCATACTGTCCGAACTTCAGTCGCAGAGGCAGAAGATGGAGGATTACAAGATCGAGGCTCATAATGCCGAGAGGGCTGGAGACTACGGAAAGGTTGCGGAAATCCGATATGGAAGGATGACCGAGGCCCAGAAGAAGATCGATGAACTTACTGCGCGTCAGGCAGAAATCAAGGATCCTATCATAACTGAGGCTGTGACTCCGGAGGATATTGCCGAGGTCGTTGCGAAATGGACCGGTATTCCAGTCCACAGGATGCTGGAGAGCGAGAGGGAGAAGCTTCTGCGCATGGAAACTGAACTCCACAAGAGAGTAGTGGGTCAGGATCAGGCGATCGAGGCGGTTGCAGATGCGGTACGTCGTTCGCGTGCCGGTCTCCAGAACGAGAAGAGACCTATCGGATCGTTCCTGTTCATGGGTACGACCGGTGTAGGAAAGACCGAGCTTGCGAAGGCTCTGGCGGAGTTCCTTTTCAATGACGAGACCATGATGACCCGTATCGACATGAGCGAGTATCAGGAGCGTCATTCGGTGAGCCGTCTCGTGGGTGCGCCTCCGGGCTATGTGGGTTACGATGAGGGCGGTCAGCTTACGGAGGCAGTGCGTCGCAAGCCGTATTCGGTGATTCTTCTCGATGAGATCGAAAAGGCCCATCCGGATGTGTTCAACACGCTTCTGCAGGTGCTCGACGACGGCCGTCTGACCGACAACAAGGGCCGTACTGTAGATTTCAAGAACACGATCCTCATTATGACCTCGAATGTCGGAGCGGATATCATCCAGGGCTATATGGAACGCCTTCCTCTGCCGGACGGAATGTCATCCGGAGAATGTTCTGAAAGAGCAAGAATGCTTGCAGAATGCCGTGAGCAGGTTCTGGAAGTGCTGAAGAGGACAGTCCGTCCGGAGTTCCTGAACCGTATCGACGAGGTAATCATGTTCGAGCCTCTGTCGCAGACCGACATCCGCGAGATCCTTCATATCCAGATGCGCGACCTGCAGGAGAAACTTGCGGAGAACGGAGTCAGCGTCGAGTTTACAGACGGGTTCGTGGACTATATGAGCACAAAGGGCTATGAACCTCAGTATGGTGCCCGTCCGATCAAGCGACTCATGCAGAAGGAACTTATAAACCTTCTCGCCAAGTCCATTCTCGACGGCCATGTCCACCGCGACTCCACCATCCTGGTAGATGTCCGTGACGGCCAGATCGCGGTGAGTGACAGGTAAACGGAATCTTCCACAGTGGTTACAGTCCCAGTTCCTCGATGATGCGGGTCATGCCGGCGTAGCGGTCCAGGGTCCAGAGGATGAAGCGGATGTCTACGCAGACGCATTTGTTGTAGTCCGGGGTGAAGGATGCATCGCTGGCGAGGGATTCCTTGTTGCCGTCGAAGGCGAGGCCTATGAGTTCTCCCTTGGCGTTGAGGACCGGGCTGCCGGAGTTTCCTCCGGTGATATCGTTGTCGGTCAGG
Organism: Candidatus Cryptobacteroides sp.; assembly: GCA_045646785.1. Classification (GTDB taxonomy): domain Bacteria; phylum Bacteroidota; class Bacteroidia; order Bacteroidales; family UBA932; genus Cryptobacteroides. The sequence goes on from JAZRLI010000001.1 coordinate 15,871, forward strand.
AAATTCACGTACATGGTCTTTCCTTCCGGTCCAAAGCCCCATCTGCCCCATTGCTGGGCGCTGTAGAGAAGGTACTGTCTGTCGTTGAGGTAGAAGTCATAATCGACAGGGTTGAACTTCTCGAGGATTCCCGCAGGGGTTGTCTTCCAGTCACATACCACTCCGTCACGAGGCTCCAGTCCGCCCACGGTACCATAAGTTATTCTCATGGTTGAATTAGCATCAGGATACTGTACGATACCCTTGTCCAGACGCATCTGATACAGGGCGTGAGTATACTCCCTGTTGAGGGCGGTGATGTTAGGGGTTCCCTCCGCATTTGCCCTTGCCTCTGTGAAGTCGGTGGACTTTATCTCCATCACGAATCTGCAGAGTCCGTCAGAGACGATCTCCTCTTCCGGAACTTCCTTCCTTCCGAGACGTGCGATGCCTTCCGGCGAAGTGAATACGCTGCCCTCCCAGAGGTCGTCGGCAAGCGCCTTGGTGTCGCATACTCCGTCCTTGGTGTACTGGGAAATGATCTCCAGATGCCATGGGCTCATGTATGAACGGTCGAGGTTGTTCACGAACACATCCACGGCATATTCGAAGAGATCCCTTTCGACGCGGAGATCAATCTCCGCATATTTCTCCAGCATCTTTTCGCCTGTACCTGCCTGATTCCGAGGGTTATGTGCCCTTCGCATGATGAGTGCAAGCTGCGAACCGCGTATCATGGTCTCACGGTAGTAACTCTGGTCAACCTCTATCCCGCTGACGGCCTTGTACTTGTCGCGAAGGTCCTGGAGGAGGTTGCCCCATTTTGCCGCACGCTCAGGTGATGCCATGATCCACTCCTGAAGTTCCTTCTCAAGTTCCGCCTTTTCTTCCACTACGTCAAATCTGTCGAAGCACTCCTGCTCACCGCTGAAGCACTCCTGCATGTTGCTGAGGCTGAAGAAATAGTCGGAATATTTGAGGCGGATCTCCGGATCCTTGTCCATCCATGACTTGATTATGTCCATCTGTCTGCCTCTGATGGCATTGTTGACAGGGTGCTTTACGGTCTCGGTGAAGTCGGTTTCGAATGAACTGCTGTATCTGTTGGTGCTTCCCGGATATCCGATGACCATGGTGTAGTCGCCTTCCTTGTAGCCGTCAAGGGAAATGTTCAGTTTGCGCACGGGCTTCATCGGAACATTGTCCTTGGAATATTCAGCAGGTGATCCGTCAGGTGCTGTATAGACTCTGTACATCGCGAAGTCGCATTTGTGCTGAGGCCATTCCCAGTTGTCGATGTCTCCACCGAATGCGGCCGAAGACACAGGCGGAGCCGCCACAAGACGGACGTCCTTATATACCTCATAAAGAGCGAGATAATATTTTGAACCTCTCCACATTGATCCGAGCCATGCGTCGAGGCCGGTCTCCTTGCTGTATTTGGTTTCCATCAGGTGGCTGATTCTCCTGCTTCCGGACGGTTTGCCCTCTGCAATGAGGTCGGCCTGAAGTTTCAGGACCTCGTCTGTCACGTCAATGACCCTCTTAAGGAAATAGACGCTCTTGCCCTTGATATTAACTTCTTCATCTGCTCTCATCGCCCAGAATCCCTCTTCGAGGTAGTTGTGTTCAGGGGTGCTGAGGGCGTGTACGTCGCTGTAGGCGCAGTGGTGGTTGGTGATGAGCAGTCCCTGGTCGGAGATGATGCTTCCTGTGCATGCGAATTCAAGAGATACGACCGCATCGGCTACCGATGAGCCCGGAGCATCAGCATTGTAAACCTCTCCGGCTGCGAGTTTCAGGCCTCTTTCCTGCATCTTTTTCTCCAATGCGGCATCGATAGCATGGATCATCCACATTCCTTCGTCCGCCTTCGCCTGCTTTCCCGCAAACGTCAGGACGCATAAAGCAAATATCAGATGTCTTAGTTTCATAATATCATAATGTATCATTGCCAGCAGCAGCCTGCCTTTCCGGACTGAATCCCTCCCACACCTTCGGTGCGGGCCCCTCCCGCTCACGACGGCCGCGGGCGGCCACGGTCCTGAAAGACAGACTGCTGCTGTCGTTTATTCGTTGTAAGGATAGACTGTTCCCTGTTTCTTGAAAGTGAACTTTGCAGCCTCTTCACGGACATCGTCAGCCTTGTAGGTGATTGTCCATGTCTCCATAGTCATGAGCTCCCAAAGCCTTTCCTTTGTCATAGGATCCGCATATCTGATACGGATGCATGGCTGGAGGTCGTCGTTGAGGGTAAGGTAAACTCCGATCACGCCCTCATGCTTCGAAAGATGGTTGCTCAGATATGGCATGTTGCGAAGGATGATAGGCTTCTCGTAGTTCTTGTCCACGATCTCATAGATGTACTGCTGCTTGTCTCCGGCAGCCTCGATGCGGCTCTTCCACTGCACGTTGAACGACGAGAACATCGCCTTGATGTGGTCTGCAGTGCTGATCATGGTGTATCCGTCCTCCATCTCGATGAACTCGTAATCCACCTCGATCTCGTTCACGCCACCGCCATGTACAGGCATCTCGAGCACTTCCATCTCGACGATTTCCTCGAACCAGTCCTCGTCAAGATTCTCCGAAGGATCCATCACGACGCGTACGATGAGCGGGCATGAGAACTCCGACTCGATGCCGTAGATCTTCTTTCCGGTGAGTCTCATCTGCATGCCGAGGTAGTTGATGTCCATCTTATCGTACATCTTCTCGGTGCGGATGGTGACCACCTTGAGGGAGTCGGTTGCAGTATGGTCAGGGGTGTTGACCCTGAACTTCACAGGAGTATAGATGGCCTCCTGGATCTTCTCAGGAGTTGTCTTTGCAGGGTCATAAAGAATTTCGACAGAATGTCTGTTGACGAAGGTCTTGACTCCGTGTACGCCTGCAACCTTCTCTACCTGAGCCTTGAACGTCATCGAACTTCCGTAGCATTTCACTGAACGGAGGCCTTCGATGCTCATGGTCTCGAGGGTCGAAGGATCCACGAGCTGAGTCACGGTGCCGTCTTCGGCAACCGACTCTATGCCCCATTTCATATCGATGGTAGGAAGCTCGAATCTGTTTCCAACCCACATTCCGAATGCGATGAGGATAACCGTAAGGATTGCTGGTACATATTTCCAGCATCCCGCCTGTCTGTTCCTGCATACTCCGACCTTGAGTGCTCCGGTCGAACATGCAGCCACGCACTCGCCGCAGAGGGTACAGTCCACAGACTCGACACGTCCGTTTGCGCATGACTTCACGTCGATGTGGTATGGACATTTCCTTGTACAGAGGCCGCAGTTGTTGCAGGCTGCGTTGTTCTTCATCACGTACATGAGCTGGAACTTAGGCTTCGAATGGAAGACCTCGAGGAGATATCCTAAGATGCAGAATCCTCCGAGGAGAACTGCCCATGGAATGTCGGCTCCAAGCACGTCCGCCACCCAGTATGCTCCGAAGAGAACTCCGATCCATACCCAGAACTTGAGTGAGTTCGAGATGGCTCCGAGCGGACAGAGATAGCGGCACCAGAACATGTCGATGAGGAAGCTTCCTGCTATGACAAGAGTAACGGTAACGATTGACATCCAGAGGGTTATCTCTCCCTTGAATCCTGTTGCGATCGCATAGTAAGGGTCAAGGTTCTTGCAGAAGAGCTCGCTTGCGTTCACGGTCATGTAGAATATCCAGAACACGAGGGCGTACTTCACGATACGGAGCGCCTTGTCAAGAGCAGAGCCGTTGCGTACCTTTACGCCCTTGATGTGCAGAGCCTTCCTTGCCTTGCCGAGGAGGTCCTGCAGGGTTCCTACAGGGCAGATATATGCGCAGAAGAGCTTGCTGAAAAGCACCACGCCAGCCACGAGGGCGATGCCCATCATGACCTGAAGGGATGACATGCTGCATGGGAGCGATCCCTGAGCAAGGTAGGTTGCGAGGGCCTGAAGGCCTCCCAGAGGACAATATGCCTCAGGGTCTGCCGCTTCCTTCGAAGGAATGAGTCCTGTCAGGAAGAGCACGAGAGCCGCAAGTACTCCCCACTGGAGGAGGTACTTGGGCCAGTTCTTTATGATGGTAGATTTCTTTGCCATATATCTTTATCTGATTTCGATTGTCTTGCCATGTTTCTCAGCCACGACAGCCTTCCATACGTCGGTGTAGCCCGGCTGGGTGATGCCGTCAGGAATGCAGTCTGTATGCTCGTTGGTCACGAAGCTTCCGTCGGCGTTCTGTGCCTTCACGTTTCCGTCGATGTACTTCACGAGGAGGAGCTGCTCGAGTGCCACCCACTTGTCGAAGATCTTCTGTGCGTTGTCCACAGAGAATGCTGTAAGGTAGTCGCGTACTCCTGAATATGGATCGACTGTCTTGCGTACCTTGTCGTTGCGGCGGATCTTCTTGCGTGGCTGGCTGTCGGCTGCCTTGTAGATGGCGAGAGCCTCTTCGTCAGCCTTCTTCACTGCCTCCATCATCGCGTTTTCCCATGCGTCGATCTCAGCGTCGACTGTAGGGAACATGATGTTGTATGCCTTGTAGCATGCGTTTGCAACGCGGTTTGTCATCCAGAATGCGGATGTAGGAGAGTAGGTGATCATGTTGCCGTTTCCTACGCGGAAGCACTCAGGAACCTCTTTTGTCGATGTGTAGATAGGGGTGAGGTATGATGTGGCGGCATCGTCGCATCCGAACCAGTTCACGCCTCCGATCTCGTCAGGAAGCCATCCGCGAGACTGTCCCACGAACCAGAATCCTGTCTGCTGGGTAGCGATCGCCCTCTCGTTTGTATACTCCTTGCCCTCATATTCGAAGCTCATAGGTCTCCAGCGGTATGGGAGTGCGTTTCCGCCTGCTCCGATATCCTGAGTCATGTCCATAGGAGTGCCTTCGTAGTGGTCACGCATCACGTCAGCGACGTTCTTCACGCTGATCTTGCGTGCAGGCTTCACGAAGAGAGGGAATCTCTTGCTCTTGTCCCATCCCATCGCGTAGTCGATATAGTCGTATGAGTCCTTTGTCACGATGTTTCCGTTCTCGTCCACGAATGTGAACTTGCCGTCGCAGAGGATGTTGAACGCAGCCCATGCTCGTGCGTCGCAACCTCTCATTCCGCTGAAGTCGAGCGGTGCATATGCGTCGCAGAAGCTGAACTCCTTGTCCTCGCCGCTGAAGTAGCCCTTCTCGCGTGCGAATGTGATCACGTCAGGAGCATACATGCAGTTCTCAGGGTCATTGAGAGGGAAGGTGCTGATGCGGGCCTGGTTTGCGTGAGCGCAGATGTATCCGTCAGGAACGCGACGTGCTACCCATACGATTCCCTTGTTGTCCGGTCCCTTTCCGATGAGGTCCATTACCCATACTTCCTCTGTGTCGGCGATCGAGAATGACTCGCCGCTCGAGTAGTAGCCGTATGTGTTTGCGAGGTCCACGATCACATTGATCGCCTCGCGTGCGGTCTTCGCTCTTTCGAGTGCCACGTAGATGAGTGAACCGTAGTCCATGATTCCCTTAGGGTCCTCGAGTTCAGGACGGCCGCCGTATGTGGTCTCGGCGATGATGAGCTGATGCTCGTTCATGTTGCCCACGCGCTGGTATGTCCTTGGAACCTGCGGGATATGGCCGAGGAATTTTCCTGTGTCCCATTCGTTTATCTGGCGCATGTCGCCCTCCTGCCATACTCCGGCAGGGCTGAAATAGAGTTCTCCGTAGAGCTGGTGCGAGTCAGCCGCATATGATATCATGTTGGATCCGTCAGTGCTGGCTCCCTTTGTCACCAGTACGTTTGTACAGGCCTGGCTTTCTATGCTTGAAAAGCCGATGATGGCCATGAAGGATGATAGGATTGCTGTAGAAAGTCTTCTCATTTTGTACTTTTATTATTATTAATTACTTTTGTGTTCTGTTTTGCACACTAATATGCAAAACTACAAAAAAAATGAATGTTATGAAAGTGAATCCGATTGTTCTATCGGCGTTTGTACTGCTTTTATCAGTGATTTTCCCGGCTTCCATGAATGCTCAGCAGCAGAGTGAGCAGGATGTGGCCATGCATGCCCAGGAAGAGGCTGACAGGCTCCAGAGGGTTCTTGACCTTGACGATTGGCAGGCTTTCTATGTGGACTCGACCCTGCAGCATGACCTCGCTCAGATCGTGACTGAATTCGAGAAGATGCAGGCGTCCAAGGTCGGAAACGTATCTCTCTATCAGAGCGTCCAGGATAAATGGAGGGAGCAGATAGATGAGACATACAAGAAGATATTTACTGAAGAGCAGTGGGCCGTCTATCTGAAGATGGGTGGCGCAAAGGCCATCAAGGCCCGTGAGAAGCGCAAGGCCAAGGCTCAGGGTGAAACCGGTAAGAAGAAATAACAGATTATGGATTTTTTAGAGGTAATAGAGAAAAGACGCAGTGTCAGGAAGTATTCTGACAGGCCTGTCGAAAAGGAAATTCTTGACGCGATAGTGAAGGTGGCCCAGACTGCTCCTTCGTCACGCAACTGCAAGAGTTCCGCATTCATGATTGTCGAGGACAAGGATACCCTTGTCGCTCTTTCCCAGATGCGTGATTCTGGTGCAGCCCTCCTTTCGGGAGCCCAGGCGGCTATTGTCGTGATGGGTGATGAGACCAAGACCGACCTTTGGGTGGACAACTGTGCAATTTCTTCGACTTTCGTGCAGCTGGCGGTTACAGCCATGGACCTTGTAAGCTGCTGGGTACACTGCAACGGCCGTCCGCGCCTCAAGAGCGAGCCGGATGGTGAGAAGGCTGAGGATTATGTGACTGAACTCCTCGGCATCAAGGATGGCCTCCGTCCATACTGTGTAATCGCTATCGGATATCCGGTAGAGGAATAGAAGTTTGAAATTTAACAGAACGAAATATGCGAGAAAGAATTGAAGCCTTGATGGCTGAAATAGAGGCTTTGTCGTGCAAGACAGAGCAGGAGATCGAGGAAGCTCGTGTCCGCCTTCTCGGCAAGAAGGGAGAGGTGACAAAGCTTTTCGAGGAATTCAGGACAGTTGCTCCTGAGCAGAAGAGGGAATTCGGACAGAAGCTCAATGTCCTCAAGAATACAGCTGCGGCAAAGATCGAGGCTCTCAAGGAGGCTGCTGCAGAGTCGCCTGCTGCAGGTGCTGCGGCATACGACTACACAATGCCTGGAGACCCTGTAGGTCTCGGTTCGCGCCACCCGGTATCGATTGCCCGCGAGGAGATCGTAAGCATCTTCCGCAAGTTCGGATATGATGTGGCTGAAGGTCCGGAGGTAGAGGATGACTGGCATGTGTTCGAGGCGCTCAACTTCCCGCCTGAGCACCCGGCCCGCGAGATGCAGGATACATTCTTCATCAACGACAGCGACAATCCGGTGCTTCTCCGTACCCACACTTCTTCAGTACAGGTACGCGCGATGGAGAAGATGCCGCTTCCTATCCGTATCGTATGTCCGGGCCGTGTGTTCCGTAATGAGGCTATCTCTGCACGTGCACACTGTATCTTCCATCAGGTAGAGGGTCTCTACATCGATGAGAACGTGACTTTCGCTGACATGAAGCAGGCTATCCTCCTCTTCGCACGTGAAATGTTCGGTGCTCAGTCGCAGATCCGTATGCGTCCTTCATACTTCCCGTTCACCGAGCCTTCTGCAGAGGTGGATGTAAGCTGCAACATCTGCGGTGGAAAGGGCTGCAACATCTGTAAGGGAACCGGCTGGCTCGAGATCATGGGCTGCGGTATGGTAGATCCTAACGTCCTTGAGGCTTCAGGAATCGACAGCAAAAAGTACAGCGGCTTCGCATTCGGTATGGGTGTAGAGCGTATCGCGATGCTCAAGTGGCAGGTTCGTGACCTCAGAAACTACTTCGAGAACGACCTTCGCTTCCTTAAGGAATTCGAGACTTCACTGTAATTTTATAGCAAAAAATGATCGGCTCTTCGCTTCTGAAGGGCCGATTTTGGCTAAAAAACACATTTTTTGCAATTTTTTTGAAAAAAAAGTGCGGAAAAATTTGGAAGTAAAAAAAATCTTCGTACCTTTGCAATCCCGTTCGGGAAATATGCGGAAATAGCTCAGTTGGTAGAGCACAACCTTGCCAAGGTTGGGGTCGCGAGTTCGAGTCTCGTTTTCCGCTCTAAAAACAAAAAGTCAGCAGAAATGCTGACTTAACTTTTGAAATCACCCGACGGGGTTCAATTATATGCAGGTCGTCCATTACTATGGTCGGCTTTTTTTATTATATTTGCATCATACTTGAAGTGTATTTTTGGGCGAGGATGAGAAAGTTATTGGTGCATATTCTGATTGTTTCGGCCGCTCTCATGGCCATGTCGGTAACCTGGTTTGGGTTATCTGCCCAAAACGCACCATCACGTCTTCATGAAATCTCGGGAAATGTTGCTGAATATGCAACCGACATCCCTGTCGTAGGTGCAGCTGTGAGACTCGGCGACGATTATCTCTGGACGACTACCGATCTGGACGGCAATTTCTCCCTTTCGAAGGTTCAGCCTGGTAAATATGTGCTTGAGGTCTCATGCCTCGGCTATGTCAGCGTCTCTATGGAGGTGGATGTCGTGAAGGACATCGATGGACTTGAGTTCCGTCTGCATGAAAGTTCCCTTGCCTTGGACGAGGTGGTAGTGACCGCCCAGAAGGCCAAGGACGGCCTGAGTACATCGCATAATCTCGGCCGAGATGCACTCAACCATCTTCAGATGTCGAACATGACCGATGTGGCATCCCTCCTCCCCGGAGGAAAGACCGTAAATCCTGACCTTACCGTAGAAAACACATTCTCCCTCAGGGAAGGAGGCTCGACCCTCGGCAACTCTGCTTTCGGTACCGCAGTGGAGGTGGATGGAGTCAGGATAGGCAACAATGCCTCGTTCGGAAGCATGCAGGGAGTAGATACGAGAAGCGTAGCAGTCGAGAACATCGAATCCATCGAGGTCATTACCGGCGTTCCTTCTGCGGAATACGGCGACCTCAACAGCGGTATGGTGAAGATAAACACCCGCAAGGGCCGCACTCCGATCAATGTGACATTCTCCGTGAATCCGCGCACATATCAGACATCGGTGTCGAAGGGTATCGACCTTCAGAAAAAGAACGGAATCCTTAACGTGAGCGCAGAGTGGGCAAAGGCGGTGAAGAACATAGTTTCTCCTTACCAGTCATACACCCGCAGCGGCATAACCCTGAACTACAGCAATACATTCGCGGACGTACTGAAGTTCGAGGCCGGATTTACCGGCAATCTCGGCGGCATGAATTCCAAGGACGACCCGGATGCATTTACCGGCGAATACGAGAAGGCAAGGGACAATGTCTTCCGCGGAAACGCATCCCTTACCTGGCTTCTCAACAGATCATGGATAACCAATCTTAGTCTTGACGCTTCGGTCAGCTTCCACGATGACCTTCATCTCCATCATGGATTCCATACTTATGGATCCCAGCAGCCTGCCGTCCATTCGCAGACTGAAGGATATTTCCTTGCAGACCGCTTGCCTCTTACCTTCTTCTCGGATCAGGTCACCGATTCGAAGGAACTGGACTATGCCGCCTCCCTCAAATACAACTGGCACAGGAGCATGAATGAAGTCAGAAGCACTCTCAAGGCCGGTGTGCAGTGGAAGGCGAGCGGAAATGCAGGTCAGGGCGAATACTACAAGGACCCGTCACTTGCGGCAAACGGCTACAGACCCCGTCCTTATACGGACTATCCGTTCATGCATAACCTTTCTGCGTATGTGGAGGAGCATCTTGTGGTCCCTGTCGCGCAGACAAGACTTGACGTGACCGCAGGTCTCCGAATGGAGAATGTGTTCATTCCGGGCTCTCTCTACGGCAACAAGACGACCTTCTCGCCGAGATTCAACGCCAAATGGAAGCTTTCGGACGGGTTCTCCGTCAGGGGAGGCTGGGGCGTGACCGAGAAGCTCCCGTCCTATCATATCCTCTATCCTAAGCAGGAATACAGGGACATACAGTCCTTCGGCTTCTCTTACGGGGAGGGTACAAGCTATGTATATTACACCCAGCCGTACACAGTACGATACAATCCTGACCTGAAGTGGCAGAGGAACAGCAACGCTGAACTTGGAATCGATGCGGAGTTCCTGGGCACGACCCTTTCGCTTGTGGGATTCTACAATGTGACCAGGAACCCTTATAACTTCCTGGATGTGTACGATCCGTTCTCATACAACATCCTTCAGCGTCCGGAAGGCTTCGACATGCCGGGAAATCCTCAGATGAAGATAGACAACCAGACAGGAATGGTTTACCTCAGGGGCAGTGACGATGAGTACTGGACCCCGATGGACGTCAAGGTTACGGACCGTACATTCGTGAAGTCGAGCCAGCAGAACAACGGTGCGGACATCCGCCGTGCCGGTGCCGAGATGGTCCTGGAATTTCCGGAGATAAAGCCTTTGCGCACGACCCTCCGCCTCGATGCCTCATATGCATATACCCATTACATCAATGATCAGCTGTCATATTACTACCAGAACGGATGGTCGCATACATACCTTCCGGACAGGTCATATCAGTATGTCGGAATCTATGCCAACGGCGGCAGCACGAATGCGGTCATAAACGGAAAGGTCACCCATAACCTCGACGCCAATCTTACGGCAATCACCCATATCCCGCAGGTACGTCTGATCATCACATGCCGTCTTGAGATGTCGCTTCTGAGAAGGAGCCGAAACCTGTCGAGATATGACGGAAAGGATTATGCGTTTACTGTCAGCGAGGCTGACAAGACACCTACAGGAGGTGACATCAGTGACGGAAATTCATATACCGCTGTCTATCCTGTGGCATACATGGACCTTGACGGAAAGGTCCATCCGTTTACGGCGGAGCAGGCGGCGGATCCGGATTTCGCCAGCCTTATCCTGAAGTCGGCAAACGTATACACATTCGCCCTGGACGGCTACAGCCCGTACATGTCGGCGAACCTGAGCATAACAAAGGAGATAGGAGACCATGTCTCGCTGTCGTTCTTTGCAAACAACTTTACTAACTCGAGACCATATGTGAAGTCGATCGCGACCGGAGTCGGTGCGATCTTCACTCCTGCCTTCTACTATGGTCTTACATGCAGATTGAAGTTCTGATGAAGAAGTTTATATACATATTGGGCATGGTGCTGCTCGCGGCAGGATGCTTGAACCTCGGGGATTCGGATCCATACGAGGGGGGACTTAATGTCCTGACCGTGGCTGCCCAGTGGCCGGAGGGGGATTTTGACCTTGAGGGTGCATCAGTGACTGTTGAAAACATCGCCAACGGCAGCAGGTACCTGTCCTCGACCGATGCTTCCGGATGTGCTTCCCTTACCCTTCCGAACGGCATGTACCGCGTGAATCTCAACGGAAAGGACGGTGACGACATCTTCAACGGTGCAGCCGACAAGGTGGTGCTTTCGGGCAGGGACCTTACCCTGAACCTGCGTGTGTCAGTTTCCAGGTCAGGCGCCCTTGTCATCAAGGAAATCTACTGCGGAGGCTGCAAGAGGCTTCCTCAGGAGGGCAACTACATGCACGATCAGTACTTCATCATCCACAACAACGACTTCAAGGTACAATACCTTGATTCCCTCTGTTTCGGAACGCTTTCTCCGTACAATTCCAACGGAAGCAACCCTTGGACGACAAAGGATCCGGCGACGGGCGACCTTATCCTTCCTGACTTCCTTCCGATAATCCAGGCTGTATGGCAGTTCCCTGGCGACGGAGACGATTTCCCTCTCCAGCCTGGCGAGGATGCGGTTGTCTGCCTCAAGGGTGCGGTGGACCATGCGGCTCAGTATCCGCTTTCGGTCAACCTCAACAAGCCCGGCTATTTCGTCTGCTATAACAACACATACTTCCCGAATACGACCAGCCATCCTGCGCCGGGCGACCGGATATCCGTCGACAGGTATCTCAAGGTCGTGATAAAGACCGGACAGGCCAATGCATATACGGTTTCCATCAGCTCTCCGACCTTGGTGATGTTCAGGTCGAAGGAGATGGCCATGGATGAATATGTCCGTCAGGCAGGCACGGTCGTGCCGGTTCCGGGCAGTACCGTGGACAATGTCGTGAAGATTCCTTTCGACTGGGTGGTCGATGCGGTAGAGGTGTTCGACGGTACGTCGTCGACAAACGCAAAGAGGCTTCCCGCCGCGATGGATGCAGGATATGTGGTGCAGACCGACCTTTATCTCGGACGTTCGCTCATGAGAAACGTCGATATGGTTGCAAGTGCTGCTGCAGGATATGAGGTTCTGGAGGACACCAACAACTCCATGAACGATTTTTATGAACGTGAAAGACAGTCATTGCATGAGTAGGGTAAGATACATATTGCTTCTTTGCCTGCTTGTCTGCAGCATGGCTGTCTCAGCCCAGACCTTCAGCGAGGTGGAGAGGAACAGCTTCTGGCAGGGTTCGCAGAATGTGGCCGGCATAAGGCTGGACAGCCTCTCACGCTCGTATGCTGAGGCCTTCGGCAGATATGAGGAGGGTGGATTCCGTGACACATGGCAGGCGCCAAGGACATGGAGTGCAGGTGCCGTGACAGAGAGCGTCCGTCATTTCGAGCGCATGTCGGTGACAGGATCGTTCGCGTTCGAGCAGACCGAAGGCTATGACATGTGCGGTTCCATGTTCATAAAGCCGGGATATTTCCCGATAGACGTGCTTGAATTCACGCCTGGTCGCAAGACCCTCCAGACATATTCGTTTGACGGCGGAATCGCCTATGACCTTGATGGAAGATGGACCATAGGAGCGAAGATGGACTTCGAGTCGGCCAACCTGGCAAAGCGCAAGGACCTCCGTCATGCGAACTGGTGGCTTGATTTCACCGTGGCTCCTGGCGTGATGTACCGCAGCGGTGACTGGGCGGTGGGACTTTCCCCTGTGTTCAGGAAGGTTGCTGAAACCATCGACGCAGAGCAGGTCGGAACTGCTGAATCTTCGTACTATGCCTTCCTTGACAAGGGCCTGATGTACGGTATCCATCAGGTATGGACCGGAAGCGGCATCCACCTGGAGGAGTCCGGAGTAAACGGGCTTCCGTTGAGGGAATATTCATACGGAGGTGCAGCTCAGATGCAGTACAGAGGCCTTTTTGCCGAAGTTCAGATGTCAAGGACATACGGTTCTGCGGGAGAAAAGGAATATATGTGGTTCAAGTTCCCGGGAATGAAGATGGATACGGATCTGAGGTACAGATGGACAGTCGACGACAGGGAAAGCAATGTCCGTCTTCATTATGACATGAAGCGTCAGCATACAGATGAAACCGTACTTGAAAAGATAAGTGAAAACGGCATCACAACCGTGCTGAACCATGGTTCCAACAGGATCTTCTCCAAGTCCTCATGGCGCATTTCGCCGGAATACGAGATGCTTCACAGGATCATGGACATGAGGGCAGGTGCCGATTTTGAAGTGTCGGAAGGTGTAAGTTCGCAAGTTTATCCTTATATTTACGCAAGGTCTCTGAAACATCTGTCTGCATATGTGGAAATCATGTTCCATTATGGTCGTCTCGATTTCGGAGCCAAGGGTACATACGGTACCGGATGGCTGAAGGAGTCGGAGAGGCTTGCTTCGGAAGGTTCGGGAGTGCAGTCGGTGCCGTTCAGGCTCCAGGAATGGTATGAAAGGCAGATGGAATACATGACAGCACGCCGTTTCCATGCGGACCTTATGCTGAGGTACAACTTCAGCCGCGGCATCTATATTGCAGCGGACATTAGATCGACAAAGGCTTTCGATCTTGACCATTCTGACGATCCGAACCGTTTCTCGGCTACCGTGAAGGTCGGATATGATTTTTAGAAAATGATATAAAACGATACGATTATGAAAAATTCATTTAGAACACTGGCCCTTGCGGTACTAGCCATCGCAGCCTGCCAGCAGAAAGAAACTCCTGAACTCCTTCCTGGAAAGCTTACGGTTGAGCCGATCATCACGAAGGCTACTGAAGTCAATTTCGAGGATGGCGACAGAATAGGTCTGACAGTGATTGCGGATGGTTCTGCAGAATATTACGCTGACAATGAGTGTCTTGTTTTTGCTGATGAGGTCTTCTCCGGCGACCTTGAATGGTATGCTGACATCTACACAAAGTCTGATCTTCATGCATATTACCCTTATACATCCGCAGGTGTTCCTGACTCGTATTTCACCTTCTACGACCAGACTGCGGGCATCGGAGAGGCCGATTTCATGGCGGCATCGAAGAAGGGCGTGCTCCCTACCGTGAATTCCGTTGCAATGGTATTCAAGCACATGATGACGAAGCTTGTAGTCAATGTCGAGAATCAGTCAGGAGCGGAAATCGTAAGCATAGGCATTGAAGGCACTCCAATGGCTACGGGAGTTGACCTCGTCAATATGACATTGACCGACTTTGAAGGGGTTCTTACTGAGACCCTTCCAGGACCGGTAATGGCTTATGAGGCAGTTGCAGGCAAGACATGGCAGGCTATCGTGATTCCTCATTCCGAAGCCATGAGCATTGTCATCACCCTTTCGGACAAGACCGTCCTTACCCAGCCTCTTGCCGCAATGACCCTGAAGTCTGGCGGACAGTATACAATCAATGCGCGTGTCCTTCCCGGCAAGGTGGTGGTAAGCGCTTCAGGTGAGATCCAGAACTGGACGGACGAGGGCGAGATCGGCTTTGAGGGAGGTTCGTCTTCGGAGGAGCTTCCAGTGGATTTCGAGGAGTTCGACGGATATTTCGTATATGATGGAGTAAGGTACAATACGGTGACTCTCGCTGACGGCAATACCTGGATGGCTCAGAACCTTCGTTTCATCCCACGTGGCCGTACGGTTTCGACTGATCCTGCAGAGGATGCGGGCATATGGTATCCTGCAGCAAATGAAAGCAAGACTTCAGATCCTGCCCTTGCAGAGTCTCTCGGACTTCTTTATGATGCCGCAACGGCGTTCGGCGTTACGGAAATCACGCTTGAGAACGCTTCGACCTTTGACGGTGTCCAGGGTATCTGTCCTGAAGGATGGCACATTCCTACGGTACAGGATTTCACAGGTCTTGTAGGTCATTGCCTCAATTCCGCATATGTGAATACTGACGGAGCATACTATGACCCTGCAATCAAGGGAGCGAGCCTTGCTGCTCTCGCTGAAGCAGGATGGGCATGACAGTTCGCAAGCATGAGAAACAAGACAAGTACTTCTGCAACAGGAAGTTTTACCGTGACATCCTATAACGACATTTTCGGAGTGATGTCATACATCATAGGTTCGACCATGCATCAGACAACCACAAACGCAGACGGAAGTCTTAAGAATGTGCAGTACTATTACCTGATGCCTACATACAATGCTTCCAACGAAAAGGTGGCCGCGGCTTACGGAGGTTTCCTCAGCGGTTCGTCTGTCCGTTGCGTAAAGAATAAATAAAAAGGAGAATCAGACATGGATAAAGGAAAATTCTATAGCGGTCTTTTCATAATGGTGGGTCTCGTGGTACTCGGACTGATGATGCCGAGGGCTGTCGACAGATTCCGTTCATTTGACCGCATAGTCAATGTGAAGGGCCTCTGCGAAAAGGAGGTCAAGGCCGACAAGGTCATCTGGCCGGTAGTCTATAGGGTCATGGCGAATGATATTCAGACGGTTTATGACCAGACCGACAGAAACAATGCGGAAATCATCGCCTTCCTCAAGGCGGGCGGTATCAATGAGGCTGAGATTACGGTTTCTGTTCCGGAGATATCCGACAAATATGCCACTGAATACGGCAGCAACGACAGGGCATACCGTTTCATCGCAAAGAATGTGATAACTGTCTGCACTTCGGATGTCGATGCCGTACTTGCCCTCATGTCAAGGCAGTCAGACCTGTTGAAGAAGGGTATGGTGATCGGAGGCAGCAACGAGTGGGAGAACCCTGTGGAGTTCAAGTATGAGGGGCTGAATGAGATCAAGCCGGAGATGATCGAGGAGGCTACACGCAACGCCCGCGAAGCTGCGGAGAAGTTCGCAAAGGACTCCGACAGCAAGCTCGGCAAGATCAAGACAGCCAACCAGGGAACATTTACGATAGAAAACCGTGACAGCAACACCCCATATATCAAGAAGGTGCGCGTGGTCACATCAGTAACGTATTATCTTAAAAACTAATAACCATGAAAAGGATTTTGACAATCATTTTTGCTTCGATGATGGTGCTTGCAGTTTCAGCACCGGTCGAGGCCCAGGACAAGAAGGCGGAGCGTCAGGCACGCAAGGCGGAAAAGAAGCGTGAGCGTGAGATAAAGGACTCGCTCATGAACGTGATGAGGATGGCAGAGAAAGATTCTGTCAATGTAGGTTACGGATACACCAAGAAGGAGGATCTCAATTCAGCGGTTACCCGCAAGAAGACGCATAGAACCATTGACAGCTTCAATGATATCGCAGACTATATCCAGGGAACCGTACCGGGTGTCATTGTTCAGAAAAGCGGTGGTACAGTAAGATATATAATCAGAGGTGTAAGTACCAATTCGGATTTTACCGATCCTCTTCTGATGATAGATGGTGTTGAGGTGGACAACTTCGACAGTGTGATTCCAAGCCAGGTTGAATCCGTTGAGGTGATCAAGGACGGTTCTGCGTCAATATATGGCATTCGTGGAGGTGGCGGAGTAATCATGCTCACATTGAAGAAGGAGTAGGCTATCTGTCCTTGATGGTGATCCTGTCCTTAGGTACGAAATAATAGCGCACGATGTCCGTTGCTACCTTTGGGTTGTGGGCAATGATCCTGTTGGCCTTCTTCAAGGCACGGCGGAGTCGGTGATGGCGATAATGGCGTTTCAGCCAGCCGTATCTGTGATTACGGTCACTCAAGAAACTTAGGTCGTGGACTTCCACGACCTTTTTTGATGTCCTGTAATCGTTGTTCTTCTGCATTTGCAAATCTGATTTTCGGCAAATTTAGCGAATAGTTCCGAATTTTGGATTATCTTTGCACACGGATTGCCTTGGTGGTGGAATAGGTAGACACGCGGGACTTAAAATCCCGTGGCCAGCAATGGCCGTACGGGTTCGATTCCCGTCCGAGGCACATCAGGAAGCTGACTTTTCGGTCAGCTTCTTTTGTTATGTCCCAATTGTCATGCACTAACATACAGTTACAGGGGTAAGGACAAACACAAATGATTTGAACTGACTTGCTTATGAAAAGTAGTAAGATTATATTTGCGTATTATTACGAACGCATTTTACAGGATTATTATGAAAAACATTAACACTCGGACATTTTTATCCTTATTCTTTCTTTATCTTTTCCTGATTTCAGGCTGCAAAGGCATGAAGATGGACATAGAAGATTTGAAAGACCGCCTTGATGTCCTTGAAGGAACTACAATAACTTCAATCAACCAGCAGATTTCCGCTATCAGCACATCCATCTCTGACCTGAAGGATATGGATGAAGCTCTTGATTCCTATATCAGGACATTAGAAGAGACAGCGACGAATCTGCAGAGACAGATTGACGAGTCCAATGCAGAGATTGCAAAGCTAGAGGCAGAGTTCGGAGAGGAAATCGATGCTCTTGAGCAGAACCTGCTGGATGAACTCAATGCGGCTAAAGAATCTATCCTGGCGGAGTTGACGGTGATAAACAAGACCCTCGGCGAACTTAAGGCGGCAGATGAGGCTCTTGATAAGAAAATATCAGACCTTCAGACCTATGTTGATGTTGAGCTCTCTTCAATAAAGGACTGGGCTAATACGACTTTCTCGACATTGGCTCAGTACGAGCTGGTACAGACTGAAATCTCTACCATCAAGGCGCTGATAGAACAGATAAATGCAGAAATGATAGCTCTGGAAACCCGCCTTGATGCCAAGATTGCGGCAGATATTCAGGCTGCGATTGACACACTCCGTTCAGAACTTTCAGACGATTATGTTGCAAGAATTGAAAGCGCAGTCAGTTCAATCACCCAGGCCTATAGCACTGCAATTTCCTCCGCAAAGTCTGAGATAACCGCAGCATACACTGAAGCCATAGCGACTGCAATCAGAGAAAGCGAAGCCAACTTAAAGGACTGGGTCAACGAACAGCTTGTCAAAGGATATTACGATATCGCGACAATAGATGCCATACTTTATGCCCTTACTGTAAGATTGGATAATGCCGATTCGGATCTTCAGAAACAGATTTCAGACCAGCAGGCTGCTCTGGAAGCCTTGAAGAGCGAATTCACGAAGGCATATATGAGTGCAATAAAGGAGGCGATTGAGGAAAATAACGGAGTTATATCTGCAGTCATTGCATCAGCCGTAAAGGAACTTGAGGATAATCTTCAGAAACAGATAGATGAGATTAATCTTCAGATAAGAACCATCGCCGATTCTCTTTCCGATCTTGAAGATGCGTTCGTCAATAGAATCCAGAGTCTTAGATTCATCCCCGAATTCAGTGACAGGAAAGTGAAGTTTTCCTATCAATCCGGTGCTGTTCTGGATTTTATGGTAGCTCCGGAAAAGCAGGCTGCGGTACTTGCAGAAGCGTGGAATGCCGATAAGAATATTGTAAAGGCATACTTGAGATATACCTCAGATCCTTCCACCCGCGCTGTTTGTGACCCGATTGAACTTGCGGTGGAGTCTGTGACTTCTAACGGCAAAGGGGATATCAGTGTGCTGATAAAAGAAAATCCAGACACACCTCTGAGTTCAGACTTTTGGAACGAAAACCAGGATGCAGTGGTTTATCTGCGCATCTCTGATGGTTCAAATGATGTCATTTCCGAACTGATTGACGTTGTAGGCTATACGTATCCGGCCGTGAATTTGTCCCAGAATGGCACTGCCAACAGCTATGTTGTGTCTGAAGTGGGAAAATATAAGTTTGCTGCAGTCAAGGGTAACGGTAGTGAATCAGCAGGATCCATTGCATCCGCAGAAGTAATCTGGGAGAGTTTTGGCACATTAGTGACTCCGTCAGTGGGTGATCTTGTGAAGTCTGTATCCTATAAGGACGGTGACATCACCTTCAATACTGCTGACTCCTTTAAAGAGGGTAATGCAGTCATTTCAGTCAAGGATGCTTCTGGCAACATCCTGTGGTCATGGCACATATGGTTTACAGATGAGCCTCAGGAGCAGCTTTATTATAACAATGCCGGTACTATGATGGACCGCAACCTTGGAGCGACATCCGCTGTCCCTGGTGAGGTGGGAGCCATTGGTCTTATATATCAGTGGGGACGTAAGGATCCTTTCTTAAACTCTCCAGGTTTTTCAACACCGGCCAACTCCACTATCTTATGGCCGTCAACAGTGTCATCAGATTCCGACCACGGTACCATCGGCTACGTCACGGCAAACCCAACAACTTTCATTGCATCTAATAGTATTAATAACGATTGGTATTACACTGGCGATTCTTCAACGGATGATACCCGTTGGACAACTTCTGAAACAACGAAGTCTATATATGATCCATGTCCTGTAGGTTGGCGTATCCCGGATGATGTCTGGTCAAGAGCTCTAGGTCTGTCAGGAGATTATTACCTATATGGCTCATTTGACAAAGCCAACAAAGGTATGGACTTCTCAGCACAGCTCGGTGATGACACCGTCATCTGGTATCCTGCTACAGGCTTAAGACTCAATGGCCTTATATACGGTGTGGGTACTGTCGGTACTTATTGGTCTGCCTCTTCTAGGAACAACATGTTTTATTTCAACAACGACAGTTCAGTCAGCCTGTCGAATGGCGATCGTTCAGAAGGTTGCTCAGTCCGTTGCGTCAAAGAATAAGCGTACTGCATCAATGTCCCACAAATCCGAGTGTCGCCACGCTGATGCGGACTTCTGGGGGCAGAACTGACCGCAAGGCGGAAAAGCAGGCTTTGGCGACGGCTCACTAAATTCGACCTCCAGTCGATAAATGGCGTAGAGACTATACAGGGAGGGCCTAAACGCATAAGCGCATGGTCAAGAAATAGTCCAGACTACAACGGCTTAGCATTCAGGATGAAGCCGGCTTGTGTAAAAGCAAGAGTAGCAAGAAAATCCCGTGGCCAGCAATGGCCGTACGGGTTCGATTCCCGTCCGAGGCACATCAAAGAAGCTGACTTTTCGGTCAGCTTCTTTTTTTGTGTGCGGCCATGTCTTTGTGATAAGATTCATTCAGAACTGTTACATGCGTGTCCGGAGGAGGGAGGGTAAATACGGCTTGGTTCCGTCGGAACAAGTTCCGACTCCATCCCTCCCACGCCTTCGGCGCGGGCCCCTCCCGCTAACGGGGCCGCGGGTGGCCACGCCATCCGTATTTACCCTCCCTCCTCCTGCCATTCTTGCCAGGTTTCTCCACGAAACCTTTGATTTGGTGGACAAACGCGTGGTTTGACGAGAGCTTCTCCACGAAACCTTCAGTTTGGTGGACAAACATAGTGTCTTGTCATACTTTCTCCACAAAAACCCTTAAACGGTGGACAAACTCATGAACGGACAAGGGTTTCTCCACAAAATCCCTCATTTGGTGGAGAAACAGAATGACCGGCAGGAGGTTAGGCTCTTCCGACGAAAGCCAAGGTGGCTATGCTTATGCGGACTGAGGGGGAGAATACCGATCGCAGGGCGGAGTGGCAGGCGTAGAGGGTGCTGCCGGTAGTGAAGACATCGTCTACTATGAGGATGTGCCTGATGTTGGATGCGGCGGAGGACTCTGGGGATGCAATGAATGCTCCTGTCACATTGCCGACCTTCTCCTCAACTTCCATCTTGGTCTGGGTACGGGTACGTCTGCGGCGTTTCAGCAGGTCGGTCCTGAGGGGTATGCCAATGGACTCCGCTACTCCGGATGCGATGACCTCGGCCTGGTTGTATCCTCTTTTCAGTCTTCGGGTCCAGTGCAGGGGAACAGGCACGACCATGTCAACATCGGCAAACTGTTCCGATGCGGCAAGGCGGCTGCCCAGCATCCTTCCGAAGAAGCGTCCGGCATCCGTGTTTCCATGGTATTTGATCTGATAGGGGATGAGCCTGTATTCGGCCTCACTGTGATAGAATATGAGGGAGGCGGCAAAAGCATACCGTTCGTGAGCCGACGGCCCTCCCTTCTGTATCATTTCATTGAACTTGTCCGCCATAGGATTATGGCTCATCGACCAGTAGAACGTCAGCGGCAGGTCCGCCAGACAGTTCAGGCAAAGATGCCTTTCATTCAGCAGAAGCCTTTGCCCGCAGACAAGGCATATCCTGGGAAGCACGATCTCTCCCGCCGCACGCAATCCCCTCAAAACA
Source organism: Candidatus Cryptobacteroides sp. (assembly GCA_045646785.1). Taxonomy (GTDB): domain Bacteria; phylum Bacteroidota; class Bacteroidia; order Bacteroidales; family UBA932; genus Cryptobacteroides. The sequence goes on from JAZRLI010000001.1 coordinate 37,137, forward strand.
CTTCCTTTCATGTCTCAAAGGTAAATAAAAAAGTCCTGAAGATTCACATCTGCAGGACCTCAAGTTTAGGTTTTTGTGGTTAAGAATCTATAAGAAAGCTAACAATTCATGCCTCCACAGCAGTTGATGACCTGGCCGGTAACATATCCGGAAAGGTCGCTAGCCAGGAAGACTGCTACGTCTGCCACATCTTCCGGCTTGCCTGCACGTCTCATAGGAATCTGCTTCTCCCATTCTGTCTTTACATTCTCAGGGAGAGCTCCTGTCATATCTGTCTCAATGAATCCCGGCGCGATGCAGTTTGCTCTGATGCCGCGCGGGCCCATTTCTTTGGCGATTGATTTTGCAAGACCGATCAGACCTGCCTTTGAAGCAGAGTAGTTGCACTGTCCTGCATTTCCCGATACACCGACAACCGATGACATGTTGATGATGCTTCCGCTTCTCTGTCTTGCCATCACCGGTGTACACGCATGGATGAAATTGAATGCCGACTTGAGGTTTGTGTCGATCACCGCATCCCACTGAGCCTCGTCCATCCTCATCATAAGGCCGTCCTTGGTAATGCCGGCATTGTTGACGAGAACATCGATTCGGCCGAATGCAGCCTTGACTTCATCCACAACCTTGTGAGCGTCTTCGTACGATGCCGCGTCAGATGCAAAGGCCATTGCCTTTACTCCTGCGGCTTCAAGCTCTGAAACGAGAGCCTGAGCTGCCTCGTGCTGTGACCTGTATGTGAAGGCAACGTCTGCACCTTCCGCTGCAAATCTCAGAGCGATCGCTCTTCCGATGCCTCTTGTAGCTCCTGTCACAAGGGCTGTCTTTCCTGTAAGAAGTCCCATTTCCAATCTGGTTTGTAACTGCAAAATTATCCTTATGTTTTTGAAAAGCAAAAGCAATTCCCCCTTAAAGGGCATAAATACGCTTTAATGTGGCAAAAAGCATATCAGTGTGGTCAAAAAATCCTATCTTTGGGCCGGAAAAATATAAAACACCGACAAAAAACATGGCAAGCGAAATAAGAAATCCTGAACTTTGGCAGGACGGAAGACTGAAGATCGACTGGGTGAGACAGCACATGCCTCTCCTCAACGGACTCGAGGAAGAATTCAAGCAGACCCTTCCTTTCAAGGGCAAGAAAGTGGCCCTTTCGGTACATCTCGAAGCAAAGACAGCTTATCTCTGCGAGGTTCTCGCAGCAGGTGGAGCTGAGATGTATGTGACCGGAAGCAACCCTCTTTCGACACAGGACGATGTTGCTGCCGCACTCGTGCAGGCAGGTCTGAACGTGTTCGCATGGTACAATGCGACACCGGAGGAGTATGAAGCACATATCCGCAGGGTACTCGAGGTCGGTCCTCATGTCATCATCGACGACGGCGGTGACCTTGTGAACCTCATGCACACCGAATATACAGACCTCATCCCTAACGTGATCGGAGGCTGTGAGGAGACTACGACAGGAATCCTTCGTCTCGTTCAGCTCAACAATGCAAAGGCCCTCAGGTTCCCTATGATGCTTGTGAACAATGCGGACTGCAAGCACCTCTTTGACAACAGATACGGTACAGGCCAGTCTGTATGGGACGGAATCAACCGTACCACCAACCTCATCGTGGCGGGCAAGAACGTGGTAGTTGCAGGTTACGGATGGTGCGGCAAGGGAGTAGCCATGCGTGCGAAAGGCCTCGGTGCCGAGGTCATCGTGACTGAGATCGATCCTATCAAGGCCATGGAGGCGGTAATGGACGGCTTCAAGGTCATGAAGATGGAGCAGGCAGCGGAGATCGGTGACTTCTTCGTTACCGTTACAGGCTGCGACGGCGTTATCGTGAAGGAGCATTTCCTAAAGATGAAGGACGGTGCCATCTGCTGCAACGCAGGTCATTTCGACTGCGAGGTGGATGTTGCAGGACTTGTAGAGATTGCGGTTGAGGCGAAGCCTGCACGCAAGAACATCGTAGGATACACTCTCGAGAACGGAAACAAGGTATATATCATTGCCGAAGGACGTCTTGTGAACCTTGCTGCAGGTGACGGACACCCTGCCGAGATCATGGACATGTCATTCGCAATCCAGGCACTCAGCGCCAAGTACATCGTGGAGAATGCAGACAAGGTGAGCAGGGAGCCGGGCCAGATGGTCAATGACATCCCTCTCGAGATCGACCAGGAGGTGGCAAGACGCAAACTCTCATACTGGGGATGCGAAATCGACACCCTCACTCCTGAGCAGCACAGATACCTTTACGGAGAATAAGTCTTAGAAATACTTCCTCTCGTTTCGATTGAGAGCGATGAAAATGAAGAGTAAGGCGGTGAATCCCCACAGGGATGAGCCGCCATAACTTATAAATGGCAGAGGGATACCGATAACCGGCATAAGGCCGATCGTCATGCCGATGTTGATGAAAAGGTGCATGAATATGCAGCAGGCCACACAGTAGCCGTAAATGCGCGTAAATGCCTCCCTGCTGCGTTCTGCGTCCTTGATTATGCGCCACATGAGGAAGACGTACAGAAGGATGACTGCGGCCGATCCCATGAAGCCCCACTCCTCTCCAATGGTACAGAAGATGAAGTCGGTACTCTGCTCAGGAACGAAACCGTATGTGGTCTGAGTTCCGTTGAGGTAACCCTTTCCCGCAAATCCGCCGGAGCCGATGGCAATCATGGACTGGTTCACGTTGTATCCCACTCCGCTAGGGTCCTCCTTCATGCCGAGAAGCACCTCGATACGCTTTCTCTGGTGGTCCTGAAGCACATCGTTGAAGAGGAAGTTCACTGAGAACACCAGGGCTATGCCCGCAACTGTCGAGATGAGTGCCAGATGGGTGAAGATGCTCCTCTCCCTGAATGCATGGAACGCGGCGACAGGAATTGCAATTCCGACTGCTCCCAGAAGGACGTAAAGCGGCTTGATCTTCGATATGAAGGACGCCTCTTCCACCACTGCCTCCACCACTGCTTCCCCCTCGATGATCTCCTGTCCCGAAAGGGCTATCGCCTCAAGAATCTGCGGTACGAAAGCAAGCAGGATTATGATAGGAACGCCTATGATGAGCCACCATTTGAACCTTCCTGAATACAGGCAGATGCATAGCGAAGACACGCCTGTGAGAGTGAGGATCGCGACAAATGGCGAAGCCGTCAGCGTCAGGATGAACAGCAGGATCGCCATTCCCATCATGAAGATGAACCATCCCGAAAGACCTTCACGGTAGAGCATGAAGATGAATCCGACATATACGAGGGCGGAACCGGTCTCGCTCTGACCCACGATGATGAGCATAGGGACAAGGATGATCAATGCGGTGACTATGAAGTCCTTCCATCTGCCTATCCTGTATCCCAGCTGGCTCATGACGGCCGCCAGCATCAGTGACGTGGAAATCTTGGATATCTCGGCCGGCTGGAACCTGACCGGTCCGAATTCGAACCATGACCTTGAACCTTTGACCTCGATTCCGAGGAAGATCACCGCCACCAGAAGTCCCAGGACTCCCAGGTATATGGGCAGTGAGGCGCTTTCATATATCCGGGGCGGCACCACAAACAGTATGAACAGGGCAATGCCCAATGCCGTAACCATCCATACGAACTGCTTGCCGCTTCGGCTTGCAAAGTCGAAGATGGACGATGGTTCAGATGAATGCACGGATGCATAGATGTTTGCCCATCCGATAAGGATGAGTATGAGCCAGCAGAAGACCAGACTCCAGTCGATGGTCTTCAATATGCCTCTGTTTCTATATCCTCCTGCGCTTCTCATCTTATCTTCTTACTCTTACCCTGTCGAGCAGGTTTCCGCTTAACATTCTTTCTTCAAGTGCCTTTCTGTCCTTGCTGATTTCTCCGTTGAGGTATTTCTCCGTAAGGAGTGATGCGATAGGTGCTGCCCATGTGGCTCCGAAGCCTCCGTTCTCCACATAAGCCGCAACCGCGATCTTCGGGTTGTCCTTCGGTGCGAAGCAGATGAATACCGAATGGTCATTTCCATGCGGGTTCTGCGCCGTACCTGTCTTTCCGCAGATATCAAGTCCTTCGACGGCTGCAACGCTTGCGGTACCGCCCGAACCGTATCCGCTGTTGACCGCCTTGTACATACCTCCGATCACCTTGTGGAAATGGGCGGTGTCCACCATGGTGTAGTTCTTCTCCTTGTACTTCTGGTCAATGGTCACGTTGTCGGAGTCCTTGATGATATGAGGTGTGTAGTAGAATCCGCGGTTTGCGACAGTCGCACAGAGGTTTGCAAGGTGGAGAGGGGTACATCCGATCTCTCCCTGGCCGATCGAAAGCGAAATCACGGTGGTCGCCTTCCATCCTCCCTTGCGGTATACCCTGTTGTAATATTTCGAGTCAGGAATGTTTCCTCCCAGTTCGGAAGGGAAGTCACTTCCAAGCTTCTGACCGAATCCGAAACTCTTCACATACTCGTTCCACTTGTCCATTGCCTCGTCGATCGAGTCATACTTCGGATTTTCCAGGAGGTTCCTCAATACATAGCAGTAGTATGCGTTGCAGGACATCATGATGGACTCCTCGAATGTGAGCGGCGACTTGTGGGCATGGCAGCCGAGCTTGTTGCGGCCGAAATGGTATCCCATGTTGCATGGATATTGGGTCTCCGGGGTGAAGACCTCCTCCTGAAGTCCGATCAGACCATTTACCAGCTTGAATACCGATCCCGGAGGATAGGATGCCTGGACGGCTCTGTTGAACATAGGCTTGTACGGGTCGTTGGATATTTCAGCGTAATGCTGTCCGATGTTTGCCAGCTGGTCCACGTCGATACCGGGGCTGGAAACAAGTGTAAGTATCTCTCCTGTAGATGGTTCGATTGCCACGAGACTGCCGACCTTGTTGGCCATGAGCATCTGTCCGTAGCGTTGGAGTTCGGCATCGATGGTGGTGGTGATGTCATCACCAGGCACTGCCTCCTTGTCCATCTCGCCGTCCTTGTAGCGGGATTCGATCCTGTTTCGTGAGTTCCTAAGCCAGATGTTGTATCCCTTCTCACCCCTGAGTTCCTTCTCGCGGGCAGCCTCGATACCTGTCATGCCGGCATAGTCACCTGCCTTGTATTCTCCAGGATGGTTTTCTATGTAGTTGGCATTGACCTCGGAAACATATCCGAGAAGGTTTCCACCGGCATTGAACGGATATTCCCTGATGCTTCGTGCCTGGCCTCTGAATCCCGGGAACTTGTATGCCACTTCCGCGAACTTCATGAAGGTTTCCGGCGGAATCTGCTTCATCATGACCACGGACTGATATCCAATCCTCCTGCGGTTCCTGTAGAATTCGTCCATCTTCTCCTTCACGAACTCCGGAGTGACGTCCAGGACTTCGCAGAGTGCAAGCGTGTCGAAAGGCTCGACCTCCTTAGGTGTCACCATGAGGTCGTATGCAACCTTGTTTCCCACAAGGATGTTTCCGTTACGGTCGTGGATGATGCCTCGGGTAGGGTAGATGGTAGCATACACCATCGTGTTGTTTTCAGCAGAGAGCTTGTACTTGTCTTCAAGAATCTGGATGCTGAAAAGCTTTGCGATGAGTATTGCCGCTGCCGTGCAGAGGCCTATGAGAAGTTTGTTTTCCCTGTTGAGCTTCATCTGGTCTTTCTTCTATTTGCGGTCGTCGACGGTAAGAATGTTTGTCACGATGAGGGCGAGGACATAGTTGCACAGAAGCGATATTCCCATGCGTGTGAGATTGAACCATGTCGGCCTTGTGCCTGCTCCGTCGAGGAAGATGTAGATTCCGAGGAAGATCAGCAGCGAAGCTATGATGACAAGGGAGATCTTTCCGATACCGTTCTTTCTGAATGAGAAGTTGTCCTTTCTTGTTATGAGGTCTTCTCCGAGGAAGAAGCGGATGAGCGGCTTGCGCATGAGGGCTACCGGTACGAGCGATGCTGCGTTTATGCCGATGAGGCCTTCAGAAAGCCAGTCTACCGAAAGGCCTGTGACAAATGCCAGGGCAAGGCAGATCGGGGTGCTGACGGTCAGAGGCACGCATACTATCATTGCCGGCAGCATGGTAAGCATGATGTACGGGCTGAAGCCGGCAAAGTTACAGAGTATCATCTGTCCCAATACCATCAGGAAAAATAGAAGTCCGAAATTCTGTGTCTTCATCGTCTCTCCTCCAGTTCCTTCATTTCATCCTTGTCGAGGTTCTCGACAATCGTCACATATCTCAATGCTCCGAAATCCTCGAAAAGGGTCACCTTGATCTCGTAGGTGGCTCCATTTACGATCTTCGATTCGCCTACGGTTCCGAGCGGGATGTCAGGCGGGAAGATCGAAGAGTAGCCGCTGGTGTATACGGTGTCGCCCATTGCGAACTCCACATGATGAGGAATCTCCCTCAGGATGGCTCCGTCACTGTGGATTCCGTCCCATGCGAGCGGACCGACTGCACCTTCGTTGCCGAGTCGTGCGCTTATGTTCATTTCGTGGTTCTTGAACGAACGTGCATACGAATACTTTCTGCTTACGGCATCGATGATGCCCACTGCACCTTCGGCGGTAATGACTCCGGCACCTTCAGTGACGCCGTCCTCGAAACCCTTTCCGATGATCATGTAGTTGTGCTGTGTGCCGTTGCTGATCTTTGAGATCTCAGCAGGAATGTAGCGGTAGTTGCCGATCGTTCCGTTTGCCGGAACAGCCTCCGCACTGCCTTCGGGAAGCATCTCCTCCAACTGCTGGAGGCGCATCCTCAGTTCGAAGTTCTCCTGGGCCAGGACGTCGTTCCTGCTCTTGAGCGAGAAATATTCGGACACGTTCTGCGAACTGCCCCAGATCGCACTCATCACATTCTGTGCGCCGCGGGATATCCAGGCCCCCTGAAGCTCAGAGTTGTTCTTGAGCATATTCAATGCAGCTACCTCCAGGAAAACGAAGATAGCTGCATTGATCAGGTGGTATATGAAATTGCTTTTGTGCAAGATCTTATCTCATGAGGAATGTATAGTTCTCTGTATTCTTGAGTGCAAGGCATGTACCTCTTGCCACTGCACGGAGAGGGTCGTTCGCCACATAGAAAGGAATGTTGATCTTTTCTGTGAGACGCTTTGCGAGTCCTCTGAGGAGCGATCCGCCACCTGCGAGGTGGATACCGTTCTCCACGATGTCCGAATAGAGCTCCGGCGGAGTCTGCTCGAGCACATGGATGATTCCGCTCTCGATTCTTGCCACCGACTTGTCGAGGCAGTGAGCGATCTCCTGGTATGTGATTGTCGCATGTACAGGGTGTGCAGTCATGAGGTTAGGACCTGTGATTGCATATGGCTCCGGTTCCTCATCGAGGTCTGGAATCACCGCTCCGATTGCGATCTTGATCTTCTCGGCAGTGATCTGACCCACTCTGTTGTTGTGCTGCTGACGGAGGTGCTGCTGGATGTCGCTTGTGAACACGTCACCTGCAACCTTGATGGAATCCTGGACTACGATACCGCCGAGCGAAATCACCGCGATCTCGGTTGTACCTCCTCCGATGTCAACGACCATGTTTCCCTTAGGTGCCTCCACGTCGAGGCCGATACCGAGGGCCGACGCCATCGGCTCATAGATCAGATACACGTCGCGTCCTCCGGCATGCTCCGAAGAGTCACGTACCGCACGGATCTCAACCTCTGTCGATCCCGAAGGGATGCCGACCACCATCTTGATGTTCGGGGTGAAGAGCGACCTGCGCTTGCTGTTGACCTGCTTGATGAATCCGCGGATCATCATCTCTGCAGCGTTGAAGTCGGCGATCACACCATCCTTCATCGGACGTACTGTCTTGATGCCCGGATTCTCTCTTTCCTGCATCAGCTTTGCCTTCTGTCCCAATGCGATGGCCTTGCCTGTATTGTTGTCGATCGCCACGATGCTCGGCTCGTCAAGAACGATCTGGTCGTTCTGGAAGATGACCGTATTGGCAGTACCGAGGTCCATCGCGATCTCCTGTGTCAAAAATGAAAATGCCATATCTTTTATTCTGTTTTTCCTGTTTAAATATGAGGGTGTAAAATTACGAAAATTATTATTTTTGTGAAAACTTTTTTAGCATATGGACAGAAAGAAATTTGTTGTGGTGATGGCTGCGGGAAGCGGTACGAGAATGGGAGCGGAAGTTCCGAAGCAGTTTCTCGAAATCGACGGAAAGGCAATCCTTCAGATGACCATCGAAGTCTTCATGGAGGCGTGTCCGGACATCACTGTGGTTACGGTACTTTCGGAGTCGCACATGGCCTATTGGAAGAAGTACTGTCTTGAAAGGAACTTCATCTGTCCGCAGATACTCGTAAAGGGAGGAATCACCCGTTTCCATTCGGTCAAGAATGCATTGTCAAAGATTCCTGACGGAGCTCTGGTTGCTGTCCATGACGGTGTGCGACCTCTTGTCTCTCAGGAACTTGTGAGATCCATGTTTGAAAAGGCCGCGAAGGTGCCGGCACTCATTCCGGTGGTGCCATGCGTGGATACGATGAAGGTTCTGGAAAAGAAGGGTGACGACCTTGTGGCCGTGCCGGGAGCATCGGTTGACCGTTCGAAACTCTTCGGAGCGCAGACCCCGCAGATCTTCCATTCGGAAGTCATCAAGGATGCATATTCCCTTCCGTACGACACGTCGTTCACTGACGACGCTTCAGTGGTGGAGAAAAACGGAAAGAACCTCTCCTACGTAATGGGGGAGAGGTTCAATATAAAGATTACCACTAAGGAGGACCTTGTCCTGTCCCGTGCTATTTTGTCTCTTTCTTCTTTTTCTTGACGCTTGCAGAGAAACTGGTGTTCTGATACTCCTTGACCCATACCTGACGCTCGATCGCCTGGTCGAGTGAGATGAGTGTCTCGGTCTGCTGTACATAAGGAATCTTCTGGATGGTGTTCAGAAGCACCTGCATGAGGTGGTCATGGTCAAAGCAGAAGATCTTTACGAGGAGGTTGTGCTTTCCTGTTACGAAATGACACTCCACCACTTCCGAAATCTTCTTCAGAGACTCGATTACTTCCGGATACTTGTTAGCCTCAGAAAGGGATACGCTTACATAAGCGCATACGTTGAGTCCGAGAGCCTGTGGCTTCACGAGGAGTCGTGAGCCGGTGATCACCCCGTTGGACTCGAGTCTTTTCACTCTCTGATGGATTGCTGCACCCGATACATTGCACTCACGTGCGATTTCCAGGAACGGCATTCTTGCGTTCTTTACCAGGTAGGAAAGGATCTTCTGGTCAATCTGGTCGATCTGATAGTTTGACATAGTTATAATGAATTATAATGTTTTTCAGCCGCGAATATAATGACAAATATTAAAATGTCAAATATTCACGGCTGAAAAAAACAGTTTGTTATTTTACTTGCGTCTTTTCTTACGTCCTGTAGGCTCTGAAGTCTCGATAATCTCCTTACACTTTTCTTCTGTAAGCGTAGATGGGTCTGTGCCCTTAGGAAGCTTGTAGTTGCTTCCGGCATGCTTCAGATATGGTCCATATGTACCATCAATGACCTGTATATCACTGTCTTTGTATTCGGCGATGATTCCTCCGGTCTTCTTGTTGAGGCTGTCCTCTATCAATTTGATGCATGAGTCGAGGTCGATCTTCAGAGGGTCTGTTCCGCGAGGAAGTGACACATTCTTATCTCCATACTTCATATATGGTCCGAAGCGGCCCTTTGTGCAGATGATGTCGATGCCGTTGTACTGACCCACGTTGCGAGGGAGTTCAAAGAGCTTGAGCGCCTCCTCGAGGGTGATGCTCTCGATGAGCTGTCCAGGTGCGAGGCTTGCGTACTGCTTGCTGTCGCCGTCACCCTTCTGCACATACGGTCCGTACTGTCCGAAGCGTGCAACGAGCGGCTGACCGTCCTTAGGATCGACTCCGAGCTCGCGGCTTACATTGCTGTACTCCTTGTTGCTGAGGGTCTCCTGAACCTTGGTATGGAATGGACCGTAGAAGTCTGAAATCAGGCTGTTCCACTCGAGGTCTCCCTCGGCGATCTTGTCGAAGTCCTCCTCCACGTTGGCTGTGAACTTGTAGTCGAGTACGTCAGGGAAGTTCTTCACGAGGTAGTCGGTCACGATCATTCCGATGTCCTGAGGAAGGAGACGTCCCTTCTCCGAACCGACTGTCTCTGACTTGGATGAAGCCTTGATGACTCCGTTCTTGAGGCTGAGGTTGGTGACCTGCTGCTTCTCTCCTGTCTTGTCGCCCTTTATGATGTATCCGCGACCCTTTGTAAGGGTAGAGATGGTAGGAGCATATGTGGAAGGTCGTCCGATTCCGAGTTCCTCGAGCTTCTTCACGAGGGTTGCTTCAGAATATCTTGAAGGAGCGGCCGTGAACTTGCACTCTGCTGTGATTCCGTTCTCGAACATCCTGTCTCCGACGTTCATTTCAGGAAGAATTACCATCTCGTCGTCCTGCTGAGGTTCGTCGGTGCTTTCCATGTAGAGCTTGAGGAATCCGTCGAAGAGTACCTGGCTTGCCTGTACGTTGAACTTCTCCTCACCCTTGTCCGATGCGACCTTGATCGCAGTCCTGAGGATGCTGGCGTCGGCCATCTGTGACGCTACGGTGCGCTTCCAGATGAGTTCATAGAGCTTCTGCTCCTGCGGCGTACCTTCGATCGAAGTGTTCTCGATATATGTAGGACGGATCGCCTCGTGGGCCTCCTGGGCTCCCTTGGCCTTTGTCCTGTACTGTCTTACCTTTGAATATTCCTCTCCGAAGTTGTTGCAGATGAATGTCTTGGCTGTGTTGATGGCGAGTGATGAAAGGTTTGTGGAGTCTGTTCTCATGTATGTGATGAGTCCGTGCTCATAGAGCCTCTGCGCCACGCTCATGGTCTGGCTTACAGACATCCTGAGCTTTCTTGCAGCCTCCTGCTGGAGGGTTGAAGTCGTGAACGGAGCGGCAGGGGTGCGGTTTCCTTCCTTCTTCTCGATGTCGCAGATGGTGAACTCCGCGCCGATGCATCTTTCGAGGAATTCCTGAGCTGCCTCCATTGTAGGGAACCTTCTGTCGAGGGTCGCCTTCACGAGAGTCTTCTCCGGCGTTCCCTCAGGGTGGAAGATTGCATCTACCTTATAGTACTGCTCGCTGTTGAATGCGAGGATCTCCCTTTCCTTGTCCACTACGAGACGGAGGGCCACAGACTGCACGCGTCCTGCCGAAAGCTTCGGCTGGATCTTTCTCCAAAGCACCGGTGAAAGTTCAAATCCCACAAGTCTGTCAAGCACACGTCTTGCCTGCTGCGCATTCACAAGACTCATGTCGATTTCGCGTGGATTTTCGATTGCGTTAAGGATTGCAGGCTTTGTAATCTCATGGAACACAATTCGTTTCGTGTTCTCTGCCTTCAGTTCGAGAGTCTCGAAAAGGTGCCATGAAATGGCCTCTCCCTCACGGTCCTCATCGGATGCGAGCCACACTGTAGAGGCTTCCTTCGCAGCCTTCTTCAACTCAGATACCACCTTCTTCTTGTCTGCCGGAATCACATATTCCGGAGCAAATCCATTCTTCACGTCAATGCTGAGTTCGTTGTCCTGCAGGTCTCTGATGTGTCCGAAACTGGACTTTACAATATAGTCGTTGCCGAGATATTTCTGAATTGTTCCAGCCTTTGCCGGAGACTCGACGATAACAAGATTCTTTCCTTCCATCATGCTCTGTTCCTCCAATTTTTCAAAAGAAAGTGCAAAGAAAGGTACAAATCGGGCAATTTTCCAAATTTTGTTGTTACTTTTGTCAGTTTGAATACCTCTATATAATAGGTTACCTTTAGGTAAAAAAATGACGCATATGACAGACGTAACGAGAAAGAAAATCATCAGATGGTTCTGGGTCCTGTTCACGGTTCCGGTAGTGTTTGTACTCGCCCTTATCGGAATGGTATGGGCCCTGGCGGACATTCCTTCGTTCGAGGAACTTGAGAACCCGGACAGCAAGCTTGCAACACAGGTCATCGCGGAAGACGGCGAGCTCCTGACCACATTCCATATCGAGAACAGATCGTATGTAAGCTACGAGGAACTCTCTCCCAATCTCGTTAACGCTGCAGTAGCGACGGAGGACTCACGATTCTACCGCCATTCGGGCATCGACTTCGAGAGTCTCGCACGAGTTCTCGTCAAGACGGTTCTCGGAGGCAGTTCGAGCCAGGGAGGTGGAAGTACCATCACCCAGCAGCTTGCAAAGACCCTTTATCCACGTGAGGACATGGGCGGATCCATCTTCAAGATGGTATGGACCAAACTGAAGGAGTGGGTGACTGCAGTAAAGCTCGAGAGAAGCTACACCAAGGACGAAATCATGAACATGTACATGAACCAGGTGTTCTTCGGCAGCAATGCATACGGTATCAAGGCAGCTGCCCAGACATTCTTCGGAAAGTCGCCTATCGACCTTACTGTCGAGGAGGCTGCGACCCTCGTGGGAATGGTGAACAAGCCTACCAGATACAATCCTGCCCTCAATCCTGAGAGATCCCTCGAAAGAAGAAACCTCGTGATCTCGCGTATGGAGCAGAACGGCTTCCTCACAAAGGCAGAGCGCGATTCGATCCAGCAGATTCCGATCACCCTTTCATACCAGATCCAGGACCATAATGCCGGAGTAGGTCCGTACTTCCGTGACATGCTCCGCCGCACCATGAATGCAAAGGAGCCTAAGCGTTCTTCATACAACCAGTACGAGGACTACGTGGTGGACTCTCTCCTCTGGGCGGACGACGCATTTTACGGATGGCTCAACAAGAACACAAAGGCGGACGGAAGCAAGTACAACCTCGACAAGGACGGCCTCCGCATATACACTACAATCAACTACAAGATGCAGCAGTATGCTGAAGAGGCGGTTGCAGAGCACCTCGGCAAGGACCTTCAGAAGACTTTCGACCGTCATGTGAGATGGAACCGCAACAAGCCTTTCGCAAGTGATGTCGAGCCTGAGATGATCGACCAGCTCATGAGGCAGGCCCGCAGATGGAGCGACCGCTACCGCATCATGAAGGAGAACGGTGCTTCGGAGAAGGAGATCGTGAAGAGCTTCTCGGAGCCGGTGAAGATGCGTCTGTTCTCATGGAACAAGCAGGGCTATGTCGATACTGTCATGACTCCGGACGATTCTATCAGATACTACAAGGGCCATCTCCGTGCCGCGTTCATGGCGATCGAGCCTAATACAGGACATATCAAGGCATACGTCGGAGGACCGAACTACCGTTACTTCAAGTATGACAATGTCCGTCAGGGCAAGCGTCAGGTAGGTTCGACAATCAAGCCGTTCCTTTACACCCTCGCAATGCAGGAGGGCATGAGTCCATGCGACAAGGTGGTGAACGTTCCTCAGACCTTCATGGTCGGAGATACCACATGGACTCCGAAGAGTACGGACAAGGACGAGTGGATCGGCCAGACGGTGACCCTCAAGTGGGGACTTACAAAGAGTTCGAACAACATCTCCGCATACCTCATGAAGCAGTACGGTCCTGAGGCCATGGTCGAGATGATGAGAAAGATGGGAGTGGGATGCTATCTCGATGCAGTGAACCCTCTCTGCGTGGGTTCGGCAGACATTTCCGTATATGAGATGGTTTCGGCATACAACACGTTCCCTTCAAAGGGCGTATATGTGGAGCCTATATTCGTAACAAGAATTGAGGACAGCATGGGCAACGTGCTCGGCGGGTTCAACAACAAGAAGAAGGAGGCGATCAGTGATTACACCGCATACCTCATGGCGAACCTGATGCAGGGCGTCGTCAACAGCGGTACAGGTGTGCGCCTCAGAAGTGTGTATGGCCTCAAGGGCGAGATCGCAGGAAAGACCGGTACTACCAACGACCAGTCGGACGGTTGGTTCATCGGCTACACTCCTTCGCTCACAGCCGGCGTATGGGTGGGTGCGGAGGACCGTCAGGTCCACTTCGAGTCACTCTCCCTCGGTGGCGGTTCCAACATGGCCCTCCCTATCTGGGGACTCTTCATGCAGAAGGTCATCAAGGACGGTACGCTCGGTGTCTATGAGACAGACAGATTCATCAAGCCTATGGGTATCGAACTGAACCTGGATTGCGACGGAAGCGATGCGGATGCGATGTTGAGCGCCCAGGAGGAGGAAGATTATTTCTTTGAATAAAAACAGAAAATGGCAAAGTCAGTAGTGGTGATATATGGCAGCGACTCTTCCGAGTGGGAGGTGTCGGTGCGAAGCGGACAGTTTACTGCTTCACAGATAGATGGAACGAAATACGATGTGTATGAGATGTTTGCACGTTTCGGCAAATGGTCTCTCGTGGCATACCGCAGAGGTGGTGAAGAAAGAGTGGTGATACCTGAAAACGAGCGTCCATTGGTGGACAAGACCGATTTTTCGGTTGTGCTCGACGGTCAGAAGGTAAAGTTTGACTATGCATACATCATGCAGCACGGTACTCCGGGAGAGAACGGTCTCATGCAGGGCTATCTCGAGATGATCGGTGTGCCGCACAGCGGTTGCGACGCTTTCGTTGCTGCGATCACTTTCGACAAGTTCTCATGCAAGAGCTATCTCAAGGATGTGGATTTCGTGAAGTGCGCGGATGATATCTTTGTAAGAAAGGGTGAGGTTGCCGAGGGTCTGGCGCAGAAGGCGGTGGAGAGACTCGGTCTCCCTATGTTCGTGAAGCCGACAGACGGCGGAAGCAGCTTCGGTGTCACAAAGGTGAAGAAGGTCGAGGATTTCGATGCTGCCGTGGAGGCGGCGTTTGCAGAGGGCAAGACTGTCATGGCAGAGGGCGCGATCGTGGGTCGTGAGCTTACATGTGCCGTCTATTTCAACGGCAAGGAGAATGTTGCCCTTCCTGTGATCGAGATCATTACAGATAACGAGTTCTTCGATTATGAGGCTAAGTACAACGGTCACAGCCGTGAGGTATGTCCTGCGCAGATTCCTGATTCTCTTCGTGATGAGATCCAGGAGGTGTCGAAGAAGATCTATGCTCATCTTGGATGCGCCGGTCTTGTGCGTGTGGACTACATCGCTTCCGAGGAGGGACTTTACTTCCTTGAGGTCAATACCATTCCGGGCATGACTTCAGCATCCCTCGTTCCTCAGATGGTCCGTGCTGCAGGCCTCTCGATGACTGATTTTCTTACCACTATCATTGAACAGTCATAAATGCTGTTGAAGGAACTGATAATAAAAGGAACAGAGACCATTTCGTCGTTGTACCCGGAAAGGGAAGCGAAGGAAATGGTCTACGCTTTTCTTGAGCATCATCTGGGCACAAAGCGTCACACCCATATCATAGAGCCTATGTATGAAGTAGCGGATGACCTGGCAGAGGAGGCCTTGTCGGCATTCCGGCGTATGGCATCAGGTGAGCCGCTGCAGTATGTGACAGGCTTTGCCGATTTCTACGGCCGTCAGTTCTACGTTACTCCGGATGTCCTCATACCCCGTCCTGAAACCGAAATCCTTTGCCACAACGTGCTGGCAGAAGGAATGGGCTGCCAAGGATGTGGATATGGCATTTTCGCACCCCCGCGTAGGGGGAGGGGCCCACAAAGTGGGAGTGGGCCATCGGAACATTTGGCAACCATTCCTTCTGTATTGGATCTATGTACCGGAAGCGGATGCATAGCATGGACTCTGGCTTTGGAGATGCCGGGAGCGGATGTCACTGCTGTGGATATATCCGACGGAGCCTTGGCCGTTGCTTCTTCGCAGGATTTTTCGGAAGAGATTGCGCGGACTGGAGCCCACGCTCCGAAATTCATCAAGGCAGATGTGCTTGCAGGCCCTTCGGCGGCAGGAATTGCAGGACAGTACGACATCCTTGTGAGCAATCCTCCGTATGTGATGGACAAGGAAAAGGCTCTGATGCGTACCAATGTGCTTGAGCATGAACCTCATCTTGCGCTGTTCGTGTCTGATGACGATCCCCTCATATTCTACAGGGCCATTGCGGACTGGGCACTCGCTGTCCTCAAGCCGGGAGGCTACTGCATCGTCGAAATCAATGAGGCCTTGGGTCCTGAGACGGCAGCCATCTATGAAGCCGCAGGATTTACCGAAGTCCGGATCGTCAAGGACCTCTCCGACCGCGACCGCTTTGTCTCATTCCGACGCTGAAGCGTAGAACAGACCGTGGAACAATTACTTTGATTTTTCATAAAAATCGAACTAATTTCTGATATATAATCGCCCTTTGAAGCATCTCAGAGGGCGATTTCTTCATTTATCCGCATATTTTTTCGGTATGCGGATAATACTCGGGAACTTTGCAGTGCTAAAACATTCAGACTATGCGAAGGATTTTTTTCATGTGTGTATTGATGCCGGCATTCATGGCCGTATCGTGTGAGAGAGCAGACGTTCCGGCCGAAGGCCAGCAGAACGAAGAGGAGAAGATTTCCGTTCGTCTTGACGAGGTGGCGGAGATATTGGCCATGATACCTGTCCAGCAGGGGCAGATGGGGGAGGTTCACGATGCAGTGACCGCCTCGTCAGTCAATGGCTATGACGAGGAATACACGATGAAGAATCTTTTTACGGTTCCCGGCTCGGGAGTAGGTGACAGGGAGGTACGCTCCGGATCTGCATACGACAAGCCTCTGAGAGACCTCATAGATGAGACGGTGAGGTCGATGTCTGTCACCAAGGCCATTTCAATGGAGCCGGACCGTTTTCTTGAAGCCCTGACGGAATCGGACATACAGATATATTGGCCTTATTCTGACGGATGGGACGGTATGTCGCTGCCGGTCGTGACCTTCGATCCCGAAGATGGGGCGACGGTCAACAAAGGTTACAGGCTGATGGTTGAGGATGATGGCTCCCGCCGTGTAGAAGAAGTCGTGGTCGATGAGGAGATGGCGAAGGAGACTCCGGTCTGGGTCGTGAACAGGAACGATGACGCAGGCTACACGTCTCTGGAGATGTTGCGAAGGGATGACCCGCAGTGGGGCGAAGGAGGCGGTGCCATCATTGTCAATCCGGCTGCTGCCCCTGCAACGAAGGCAGGATTGAAGACGCTGATTCTGAAGGATTTTACAATGAACAGGAATTACGATTCATGGTTTGCGGGGGCTTCCGAGTTCTTCGTCAAGATCGGCTATCTCGGTGACTTCACAGCCTCGACGGAGGCGGAACTCAGGCTCTACAACCCTTTGGTGACGGATTTTATGGTTGTGGTCAAGCGCAGTCAGGTCGGCATTCCGCAGAACTTCAATGCCATCCTGATGTCCGACTGGTCTGAATATACCGATGCCTGTGCATTCATGATAACAGAAGACGACGGCGGTACACGCACCGAATGGGTGAGCAAGGCAAAGGTCTTCGTAGAAGGAAAGAGCTACGGACTGGAGATCACCCTGCCGTTGAATGTACGCGACGATATCGTATGGAGGGGCAAGCTGGCCTATGAATGGATCGAGCAGTGCAGTCAGGAGAGGTGGCCGTTCGGAGATGTGGACCTTACCTTCGAGATATTGGAACGCTAGGCTTCCTTGAAATCAGTATAAGTATATGAGTGGCATTAAGACTTACATAGAAGCTGTTAGGGTTATCAAGGACGCGATATTGCGTAGCCAGTATCGTGCTGCGTCCTCTGTCAACAAGGAACAATTATCATTGTATTATGGCATCGGACACTATGTGTCTGAAAACTCCAGGTCAGGCTTTTGGGGTAAGGATGCGATAGAAGTCATCAGCCAACAGTTGCAGAAGGAGTTGCCTGGACTTAGAGGTTTCTCTGCTTCCAATATAAAGAATATGCGTACGTTCTATGAAGAGTGGTCGCCTATCATAAATCGCCAGCCATCGGCTGACGATTTCAATTGGTCAGATTTCTTTGCTATTGGCTTCACTCATCATATTGAAATTATGGCAAAGGCAAAGACCTTGGAAGCTCGATTGTTTTATATACACGAATCAGCAACACGATTCTGGAATAAGTATACTTTAAGAGAATATCTGAAATCAGACATATATAACCATAGAGGACGTCTTCCCAACAACTTTATATCTACAATACCAAGTGCTCGACAGGCATTAAAAGCCGTAAATGCATTCAAAGATGAATATCTGTTAGACTTCATAAATATAGAGGAACTTGATGAAAAAAACGAAGACATTAATGAGCGAGTGGTCGAAAAGGCTATAGTAGATAATGTCAAGAGGTTTATATTGGCATTTGGCCAAGATTTTATTTTCGTCGGTAATCAGTTCAGAGTTGAAGTTGCGGATGAAGAGATGTTTGTTGATTTGTTGTTCTTCAATAGAGAACTAAACTCTCTTGTCGCAGTGGAATTAAAGTCAGGCAAGTTCCGTTCGTCATATTTAGGACAATTAAGCACATATCTTTCAGCTCTTGATGCCTATGTAAAGAAGCCGCACGAAAATCCTGCGATTGGAATTGTGCTGTGTCGGGACATGAACCAATCCTTTGTAGAATTTGCTGTTCGAGACTATAATAAGCCAATGGGTGTAGCAACATATCGAGCAACTAAAGACATGCCCGAACGATTTAGAAATGCTCTCCCAGATACTGAAGAGTTGAGAAAACTGCTGAACTAAGCCTCCTTGAGGACCATCTCGCAGTTCCTGCAATCGAAGCGGAGGACGAATCTCTGCCCGTTGTTGAGGAGATACAGAGGTCCTGTTTCCTTGCATCCGTGGTGCTTCGGGCACATTCCGAGCTCATACCTTACGCAGTATTTCGTGCGCATGAGTTCCGCGGACGCCTCGTGTGAAAGTTCATATGCTGGAGCGATGGATTCCGCTCCGCATGAGAGATATACGGTTTCAGAAAACCGGTTTGATATGTTGTTTTTGTAACTGGTCTTCTTCTGAGGGAACATACTGACACTAACATTTCCCAAATCCCTCAGGAGGAGATCTTTCTTGCCGCAAGGCATGGCTTCAAGCTTTTCCGCCAGGTCTCGCCTTATCGAGTTGAGGAACGATGCGCTCATGAACGGAAGGACATCAGAAGCGATGATGCTGCCCGGAATGAAGGAATATGAACCGGTGTTCTTGCCTATCTGGCTGCGGATCATCTCCGCCATTCTTTCCTGATTGTTGGCCTCCTGATTGCCGGCGTCATATGTGCCTGAAACCCTGCGTCCGTCCTCGCTTTCCGCAATGGCTTCGATGGTCCATCCCTCGGAATCACGTACGGATCTGAATGAAACGGACACGTCGAGCATTCTGGTGCATGCATTCCTTTCCAGTTCCTTCTCGAAGGCCGCATTGATGTTCCTGTAGAGCGTTGCCCCTGTGTATAATTCGTTTACAGGCTTGCACTTGATGTCATGGCCCTGGCATACATCTGCCCTGAATCCGAAGACATCTCCCTTTCTGCCGACAAAGGAGAATCCGTCGCCGTTGTTCAGCACGATCTTGCCGTTTGCCGGGCGGATGGTGATGATGCTTCTGTCACGGCTTATCTGAGATACGGTTCCGACCTCTTCTCCCATCGATTTCGCGGCGTCCATCGATGCCCATTTTCCGCGCTGTCCGTCGATGAACAGTTCGGTATATCCACGGTTGAAAGTCTTTGCGGTGTCGGGGGTAAAACCTCCGACAACCTTTCCGAACGACCCCCTTTCATAACGGCCTGGGCACCTTCCGACAAGCGTATCCAAGGCCATGGAATAGTCCCTTACGACATTCTTGACATAGGATTCGTTCTTGAGTCGTCCTTCGATCTTGAAGGATGTGATGCCTGCTTCGGCGAGGTCTTCGATCCTGTTGCGAAGGTTGTAATCCTTGAGGGAGAGCAGAGCCTTGTCGCGTACAAGGACCTTTCCGGACGAGTCTGTAAGGTCATATCGCGACCTGCAGGCCTGGATGCATGCTCCTCTGTTTGCGCTTCGTCCGGCAATCTTTTCTGAAAGGTAACACTGACCGCTGTAGCATACGCAGAGGGCTCCGTGTACGAAGAATTCCAGTTCGCATGTCACGGCCTCTCTGATGGCGCGGATCTGCTCGAGCGAAAGTTCCCTTTCAAGGATGAGTCTCGAGAATCCGAGACTTTCGAGAAATACGGCTTGTTCCGGAGTCCTGATGGCGCACTGTGTCGATGCATGCAGGGGAATACGTATCTCTTCACGAAGATTTCCGATACCTCTGCGGGCCATTTCCAGCACGGCCATGTCCTGGATGATCAGCGCATCGACTCCGGCGTCCTGCACTGCCAGCATCTGTCTGTACGCCGCTTCAAGTTCGTCGTCGTACAGTATTGTGTTGAGGGCTACGAATATCCTTGCCCCGAATCTGTGTGCATATTCGCACAGCTGCCTTATGTCCTCAATTGAGTTTCCGGCAGCCTGACGGGCTCCGAACTGTGGGCCGGCTATATACACAGCGTCGGCACCGCAGTCAATTGCTGCGATGCCGACCTGTCTGTCTCTTGCCGGAGCAAGCAGTTCAAGCTGTCTCATCAGGGATTAGAGAGTCTTAAGCTGCTCCTGTGCTGCTGCGCCGTACTGTGGGTCAGTTGAAACTGCCTGGTAGTACTCCTTAGCCTTTACCTTGTCACCAGCCTGCTGGTAGAGAGCTGCGATAGTGAACTTAACTCCACCTGCATCCTTAGCGTTAGGGCTGAGCTCAAGATACTTCTCGTAGTTAGCGATACAGTCTGCGTTCTTGCCGAGCTGCTGAGCTGCACCTGCTGCGAAACGGTAAGCGTTTGCATTCTCGAGGTACTGGTTTGACTTAGCTGCGTAGTCGAGAACCTCCTCATACTTCTTAGCCTTGTTAGATGCCTGAGCAAGCTTTACATAGATGTTTGAAAGCTGCTTGAAAGCGTTCTTCTCCTGACCGTTCTCAGCTGCTACGAGGTAAGCTGCTACAGCCTCGTCAGTCTTGTTCTGAGATGCGAGAGCCTGTCCGAGACGGAACTGAGCCATACCGTTTGTAGCGTCAAGCTCAACTGCCTGTCTGTAAGCAGCCTCAGCCTCTGGGAAGCTCTTTGCTGAAAGGAAACCGTTACCCTTTGATACGTATACCTGTGGGATGAGTGCAGTAGCGTCGTCTGCAACCTCTGGAGTCTCGTACTGACCTGCAGCCTCGATAGCCTTGTTGAGCTGTGCGACAGCCTCGTCGAACATATCAGCCTTGATCATCTCCTTTGCAGAAGAAAGGTAGATGGCAGGGATGATGTTGCGGCAGTTTGTTGCAACCTCTGCACCCTCCTCTCCGAGAGCCTCTGCCATTTCGAGAGCAGCCTGGAAGTATCCGATAGCAGCGTCGTTGTTGCCCATCTGAAGCTCCATAGCTCCGTTGTTGTAATTCTCAGTTGCCTGGTTGATGTCCTGAGCGAATGCCATTCCTGCAGAAAGTACTGCAGCAGTGAACAAAAGGAAAATCTTCTTCATATTGATATTCTGATTTAATTATTGATTGCGTATAAGGCCATATAAATGCAAAAGTAGAAAAAAATTGTCGTATTTTTGCAAAAGATATGGAATTTGTGAACAAATCACGCTGGATACGAGCGCTTTTAGTTGTGGTCGGTATGTTTTTATCAACAATCATGCCGAGCCAGAATCTTCCTGTGCTTCCTCCTGACGGAGCGGTGAAGACCGGTGTCCTTCCGAACGGTATGGGCTACTATATCGTGACCAATCCGACGAGGAAGGGAACCGTCGATCTTGCGCTTGTGCAGAGGACAGGACTGGAGAACATCGACGACTCCGCCGCTTTCAGGGCCATATCTACTGCAAGGGAGGCTCTCTCCGTCCAGCCTCGTACGGACGGAAGGTCTGTCCAGAAGTTCTTTGCTTCGCATGGAGTCACTCCCGGCAAGGAAGGTTTTGTGAAAGTGTCTGAAAATCACACCGAGTATCGTTTCAATGATGTCCTTCTTTCAAGACCTGAGGTGCTGGATTCGGCTCTGCTTGTGCTTCTTGACATGACGGACAGGGTTTCCGTATCCGAAGACCCCTTCGTCAGGAAATGGTATTCTCCTTCCGATCAGGCTGTCGTCATTGCCGGTGATGTCAATGCGTCATCGGTTGCGGAGAAACTCAGGATGCTTTCGTACATGACTCCAAGGGTTCAGCCGTCGCCAAGAAAAGGATATGTGTGGGAGGAAAAGGAGGTTGTTTATGAGGCTGCCGGCCCGGAACGTCAGGGATTGGCTTCGTTTGCGGCCGTATGGACCTCGGCGAGGACCCCTCGTGAATATATGAACACCATCCAGCCGGTGATCTATGAGCTGTTCCTGACCGAATTGGGAATGGTGTCGGAAGATTACATGGCTGATGCCTTCCGTTCGCGGAACATTCCATATGCCGAGATCTCGTGCGTCCATCATTCAAGCATCCAGTCGTCTGGAGATGAGGAGTTTGAGGTGAAGGTGTCGGTGGCCGAAAAGGATTTTGCTGAGGCCGTGCGTGTGGTTGGTGAGGTGATGTCCAGGATAGATGCCGGAAAGACAGATGTCGATGACCTTCTCAGGATGAAGAGGAAATGCATGGATGCGGCAAGGGCCCAGGCCTTCGAGTCCGTTCTCAGCAATTCGGAATATGTGGACCAGTGCGTGAACTCCTTCCTTTACAACGGCAGCCTGGCTTCATACAGGACGAAGGTGAACTTCCTTTCAGGGCGCATGCTTGCAGATTCGACCGAACTCAGGCTTTTCAACAACATATCTTCGGCCCTGCTGGACCCTGAGACCAACCTTTCGGTTTCATACTCGGCTCTTATGCCGGCGGATTCAGTCAGGACCATCTTCAGCCAGGCATGGATGTCTTCGGCGAAATCAACGGAGTTCCAGCCGGGATACACACCTTCTGATGTTCCGTATTTCGAGTATGACGGTCCTAAGCTAAAGATCAAGTCGGAAAGGACCGACCATATGTCCGGAGGCCTTGAATGGACCTTCTCGAACGGCTTCAAGGTGGTGTACAAAAGGATGCCTGCAGACGGTCGTCTCCATTATAACCTTGCTATAAATAGCGGTTTCAGTTCCATCCCGGACTTGAAGAAGGGCGAGGGTGGATATGTGTCGGATTACTTCCTGCTCAGCAGGATTGACGGCATTCCGGCCGATGACTTCATCGGAACCCTCGAGGCTGAGGGAATGTCCCTTGACGTGCAGGTCGACCTGAATGTCACCACGATCTGCGGTGCGGCCGACGATGACGACCTTGATTACATGATGAGTGCCCTCCATGCCGCAATCTACGGCAGGGAGACGGATTACGATGCGGTGAAGTATTACGAGTCGGGCGAGCCTCTCCGTCATGCGATGAGATTGGGTACAGGCGCAGAAATGGTCGCGACCATCAATGACATCATGTGTCCGGATTATGAGTATGTATCGTACAGGATGAGCAGTTCCCTTTCCCCAGAACTTGCGGTAAAGGCGGATGCGTTCTTCGGCGAACTTTCCGGAAGGATGAACGATGGAGTCCTGGTCCTTCTCGGAGACATCGATCCTGCGGTGCTGAAGAAGAAGCTCCTGTCCTATGCAGGAGGCTTCGTGACTACCGGCAGGGCGTTCAGAAGGCCGGTAGTGCGTTACGTGCCTGCATCGGGATGGTCGACTTATACTGTGCATGGCGACAGGAACAGCGTGGATATTGCCCTGTCATTGCCTCTCGCCCTGACGGTGGACAACTACATGGCTGCGGAAGTTGCGGCAATGGTGCTCAGGAAGATGGTTTCAGAGTCGTTGGCCGATACCGGAATGTATCCGTCGATGTCCTATGACCTCAAGATATATCCGAGTGAAAGGGTGGATTTCCATATCGCCCTCAACGAAATCTCCGGCGACGGATTCTCGTCCGATACCGAGGTCTCGGGACCTATCGAGGCGCTCTCGATAGTGCGTTCGGTGCTTTCGGCTGTGGAGAAGTCGGAAATGGAGATCAGTGCGGCTGATGTCGAGATGTTCAAGACCCAGCTGAAGGACAGGATGAAGTCGGATATGAAGGATCCGGACTATTGGCTTGATGTCATTTCGAGAAGGCACCTTGCCGGAAAGGACTTCACAAGCGGCTATGAGGCCAGGATAAACAGTGTAAACGTCGACAAGGTGAGGGCCATCCTTGCCGGACTGAGCGACGGAACCAGAGTTGAATATATTATAAGCGAAAGATAGATATGTATCACGGAACAATTATCGAGATTGAAGATTGCCTCGTGTCAGAAGAGGTTCTGACTGAATATTTTGCATGCGATTACGAGAAATGCAAGGGATGCTGCTGCGTCATCGGCGACAGTGGTGCTCCAATGGAGGAATGTGAGGCGGAAGCCATCGAAAAGAACTACCACATCTTTTCTCCGATCATGTCGGAGGAGGGACGCGCCGCAGTGGCTCAGAAGGGCTATTACGAGATCGATGTGGACGGCGACATGGTGACACCTCTTGTTCCGGGAAGCGAGGAATGTGCCTATACCCTTTTCGATGAGGACGGCAACTGCTTCTGCTCGATGGAGAGATGCTGGTTCCATGGTCAGGGCGATTTCCGCAAGCCTATCTCATGCTGGCTCTATCCTATCCGAATCACCCATCTCCGCAATGGAATGAGGGCTCTGAACCTCCACAGATGGCATATCTGCCAGGACGCATTTGCAAAGGGCAAAAAAGAAAAGGTCCGCGTATATCAGTTTTTACGCGAACCTATCGAGAGGTATTTCGGTGAGGAATTCTATGCTGCCCTCGAGGAGGCTGCAAAGATGCTCAACGGAGAATAAGTCTTATTCCTCGTCTTCCTTAGGCAGGTTGTATTCCAGTCCTGTCGCATAGAGGAAGACATCCTTCCTGAGTCCTTCCATTACGAATCCGTCGTCGGTGCGGCTGAGTGAGATGCGGTCTTCACCCATCTTTGTCAGTCTGCTGATGATGTCCCTGCGTCTGAATGTGATGCAGTCTGCTGTCTCCGACTCAAGCACGAACGGCTTCTCCTGGAAATAGGTCTTTGCCGTAGCCTTGACTGTATCCCAGTCCGCTGTGGTGTTGAGCTTTCTGGTCACGAATCCGAACTTCGGATAGACCGCTGCCACGAGGACGAAGAACGCCGCTATCTTCCAGATGGAATTTACGCCGTCGTCGAAAATGCTGTTGATGTCACCCTCGACCGCTCCGATGAATACGAGGGCAAGGATGATGAGGGTCGTCAATGCTGCAAAGTAAAAAAAGTATTTTACAGATCTGATAAGGTATTTCATGGCTTCAAATTTGCTGTGTCCGATACGTTACTTACCTGTGAACGTCTTACAAATATACGAATAATCCGAGATTTTGCTATCTTTGCAATCATATAAAATCACATACATTTATGGAAAACAACACTCTGAAGAAAATCATGTATGCCATGACAGCGGTGGCTGTGCTTCTTGCAGGAGCGCTTGCATACATCTGGTACCAGAAGTCATCTCTTGTAAAGGAACTCACAATAGATAAGGAAGAACTCACAGCTCAGATGGTCGAACTCCAGAACGACTATGCGACCCTTTCTTCCGACTATGATACCATCAACTCACAGCTCGATTCGTCGAGGGAGGAGGTTTCTCAGCTCATCGAGAGAATCAAGCAGACCGAGGCTACGAACAGAAGCAAGATGCGTCAGTACGAGAAGGAACTCGGCACACTCAGGACAATCATGAGGGGCTATATCGTCCAGATCGACTCGCTCAACACCCTCAACAAGAAGCTTACGGCAGATGCAGCGGCTGCACGTCGCGAGGCTGCCGAGAGCAAGAAGAGGGAGGAAGCCCTCAATAAGGAAGTCGAAACCCTTTCAGGTCAGGTTGCAGCAGGTTCCGTGATCAAGGCACGTGGCATCAAGATCGAGGCCTACAACTCATCGGACAAGGTTACTGACCGCAGCAGCAGGGTGGTGAGACTCCTCACTTCACTCAGCCTCGTGGAGAACGACCTCGCACCTAAGGGTCCGGTAAGAGTATACATCAGGGTAAAGGGTCCGGACGGAATCCTTCTCACCAACAGCACCCAGAGGACATTCGAGGTTGCAGGCGAGCCGATGATCTGCTCTGCATCGCGTGAGGTTGACTATACCGGCAAGGAGGTTGAACTCGTGATCTACCTCAACGAGATCCCTGAGTATGTAAAGGGTATCTACACAGTCGAGGCTTACACAGAGCAGTCTCTTCTCGGTTCTGCAGAACTCATGCTCCGCTAACCGTGATCTATATCCACATACCCTTCTGCAGAAGTTTCTGCACATATTGTGACTTCTATTCGGAGGTCGCTGCCAGATGCCGCAAGGCAGAGGAGGCGCAGCAGCAGGAGGAGATGTTCGGAAGGTTCGCAGATGCACTGACCGTGGAGGTCGGTCATCGCAAGGCGGAAATAACAGATGATGTAAATACATTGTACATAGGAGGCGGCACCCCATCGGTGCTGCCCCTTTATGTATATGAGCGGGTCCTGGATGCCTTGAAGGAGGCGGGACACGGCGGCCCATACGAGGAGTTTACCGTAGAGGTCAATCCGGAGGACATCGTTGACAAGGGCGAGGCCTATGTGAAGGGACTTCTTGCCTTGGGCGTGAACCGCATCAGCATGGGAGTCCAGTCATTTGATGACGGAATCCTCAAGTTCATGAACCGTCGTCACGACTCGGAAACAGCCCGCAAGGCCTATAGGATTCTGGAAGATGCGGGAGTGGAGAACATCAGCATAGACCTGATCTTCGGTCTTCCTCAGCTTTCGGACGCGCAGTGGCAGGAAACTTTGGACCAGGCACTGTCCATTTCGGGCTCCGGTACCCTTCCAAAGCACATTTCGTCATATCAGCTTTCGGTGGAGCCGGGCAGCATGCTGGCGAAACTCGTCGAAAGAGGGCGTTGGGAAGAGGCATCCGATGAGCTTTGCATGAAGCAGTACGGAATGCTCTGTGATGCTCTGCAGAAGGCCGGCTACCGTCATTATGAAATCTCGAACTTCGCCCTGGAGGGATATGAGGCGAAGCATAATTCAGCATACTGGAGGCATGTCCCATATGTCGGCCTGGGTCCCGGAGCGCATAGCTTCGTGGGCATGAGGAGGCAATGGAATGAACCCGACCTTAAGAAATATATTGAGAATCCGACAGGCTGCAACGGAGGTGAGGAACTTACGGATGAACAGTTGGTCATTGAGCGCATAATGCTTGCCCTGCGCACTTCTGAAGGCATTTTAGAGGCATATCTCAGGGAACATTGCGACCGGCATGAACTCTCCCGTGCCCTCGCTGCAGGCAACCTTGAACCCATTGAAAACGACATGGTCCGCATCCCCGAATCCCATTTCTTCATTTCTGACAACATCATTGCATCTTTGATATAGTTTTTTTAATTTTGTAGGGATATCAGACAACTATCAATTTTCGCGATATGAAAAAACTTGTAATCCTTGCAGCTGCAATGTTGCTTTTCGCTTCCTGCTCTCTCCATAGAGCCAGCGTAGGTGTGACTTCTGTCTATTCTCCGTCTGTTGAAACCACTACAATGGCTTCTCTCGAAGTTACAGGCAAGAAAATCAATTATGTGTACTATCCTGAAAAGAAGGACGCAAAGACGCTTTCTCAGGACCAGCTTGTCAGAAATGCTGTGTATCAGGCTCTCCAGGTCAATGGCGGTGCCGATGAACTCATTGAGGTAAACTACTATATAACAATCAGGAGGGGATTCATCGGAAAGAGAGTGAAAAGCATAGCAGTAAGCGGTTATCCTGCAAACTACATCAATTTCAGAGAACCTACCGCTGAAGACCTTGAGGCAGTCGAGACTCTCAGCCGTTCGAAGATGTACAGACAGTCAAAGCTTGACAAGCTCTCATTAGGAACAGAATAATTTCCTTTCAGGAAAGATAATATGAGGCTGAACGGTAGTACCGCTCAGCCTTTTGTATAGATAACATTCACAAACCATGGTAAACAAATATTCAGAGAGGATCGACGCCCTCAGGGCAGTCATGGAAAGAAACGGCTGGGACGCCGTAGTGGTAAGCGGTTCAGACCCGCACAGCAGCGAGTACCCGGCACCTAGATGGCAGCAGGTGAAGTGGCTCAGCGGATTTACCGGTGAGGCCGGAGACCTTGTCATAACCCGTGACCATGCCGGACTCTGGACGGATTCACGATATTTCATCCAGGCCCTGACCCAACTGGAAGGCACAGGCGTCGAGCTCCACAAGACAAGGGTTCCGGGCGCAGTGGGCATCCCTCAGTGGCTTTCGGACAAGGCGAAGACAGTCGTAGTTGACGGCCTCTGCTGGAATGTCGATGCCGTAAAGGAGATCGCTGATACTCTTGGTAAAGGCGGTCTCGTGGTGGATGTTCCCGACATGCTTGAAGACCTTTGGGAAAACCGCCCGCAGATACCTGTGACCCCGATTACGACCCTCGACGTGGACACGTTCGGAGGAACTCCGCGCACGGAAAAGATATCATGGCTCAGGAAATGGATGCTCCTGAAGGGAGTTGACCGCGTCCTGCTTTCGTCATTGGATGAGATCGCATGGATGCTGAATGTCAGAGGAAGCGACATCGAGTACAACCCTCTGGTGATTTCATATCTGCTCATATCCCAGGACCGCGTGAAATGGTTCGTGAAGAAGGCGGTGGCCGAAGGCTGCGAAGACCCGGATACATTGGATAGCTTCAGTGAACTGGAGATGGAGGGAATCGAGGTCGAGGACTACGATGCAGTATTCTTTGCACTCTCGGACTTCAGCCAGGAACATTCCTCTGTGACCCTTTTCATCGATCCATCGACCCTGAACCACCATATACACACGTACATCCAGGACGCATACCCTGCAGAACTGGTTGTCTGCGGAACCTCCCCTGTGATCCTCGAGAAGGCCATAAAGACCCCTTCGGAGATCGAGAGCATGCGCCAGACCTACATCGATGACGGTGTTGCCATGGAATGCTTCCTGCACTGGCTTGAGACAGAGGTTGCGACAGGCAGGGAAGTCGACGAGTGGGAGGCGTCCGAAAGGCTCACGCAGTTCAGGGCGCAGATCCCGGGATATCGAGGCAACAGCTTCGAGAATATATCGGCATACGGTCCGGGTGCCGCCCTTCCGCATTATTCGACACCGCGCGAAGGCTCAGCCGTCATCCGTCCGTTCGGCCTGTATCTTGTTGATTCGGGCGGACAGTACCTCACAGGAACGACCGATATCACCCGAACAGTGCCGATGGGAGATTGCACGGACCTCGAAAAAGAGGACTACACCCTCGTCCTCAAGGGCATGATCGACCTTTCGATGGCAGTATTTCCGCGTGGAACTGCAGGATGCCAGATAGATTCCATCGCCCGAATGCCTCTATGGAAGAAGATGAGGAATTTCGGACATGGCACCGGACATGGCATCGGATACTACCTCTGCGTCCACGAAGGGCCACAGTCCATCCGTTACCAGTACAACCCTCAGCCTCTGCTTCCGGGCATGGTGACCTCAAACGAACCGGCCCTCTACAGGGAAGGAATGCATGGAGTGAGACATGAGAACATAGTGCTGTGCCGTGAGGCCGGTATTTCGGAGTTCGGCGACTGGCTCGATTTTGAGACCCTCACCTGCTGCCACTTCGACACTTCTGCCGTAGTGCCGGAAATCCTTGGACCGGAAGCGCTCGAATGGCTGAACGACTACAATGCATGGGTTTACAGGACTCTTGCGCCACTGCTCCCTGCAGACACGGCCGCATGGCTCCGCGACAAGACCATGCCTATATAAATAAGGAAAAATGAAAAGAAATCTTTTGCTGATTATCGGAGTGTTCATCGGAGTGCTGGTGATCCTCCTCCTTGGAAACGTCATCACAGTCGGCGAAAAACTCGGCGAAATCTGTCATACCGTATATGCCGAGTACGCCTTCTATGCCCTTGTGTCCATCCTGGTGCTGGCTTTTGTGATCGTTCCTATAATAAAGGTCCATGCCGCTCCGGAGTTCCCTGCCCTCGGAATGGGGGACGAGACTTCCGACCTCAAGAAACTGAACTCATTCGGCAGGAAGCTCGTTTCGAACTGCGGATACATCGAGGATGCGGAACAGCGTGCTAAGCATCAGGAAGCCCTTCGAGCTGAACTGAAGGCATGTGCCGAGGATATGGAAGGACTGAAGGCCATCATCGACAGGGAGGTGGCTCTCCGCTTCGACGGCAGCAAGGAAATGGGCATACAGGGAGTGAACGCCAAGATGAAGGAATGGGCAAAGTCCGTATTCATGATAACTGCGGTCTCGCAGAACAACCTCGTCGATACGACCGTGGTGCTCGTGATGAACTACAGGCAGATCGAGGACCTCGTCCTTGCGACCGGTTTCCGTCCTACCAGGGCCCAGATGTTCCGTATCTATGTAAACATTCTTACCACGACCCTCATTTCATACTGTACTTCCGAGGTGCTTTCCGACCTTGCCGGAGAGACGACCCTTACCGGCGCCATGGCAAATCTGAAGATTCCGGGTGTCATAACCGAATCGGCCATCCAGGGTGCCGTAAATGCCCTTCTGACCCTCAGGATCGGCTATGTGACCAAGACATTCCTGATGGAAGGACCGGATGCACTTGCCGGCAGGACCAGACGTCGTGAGGTTTCGATCAAGGCCTTCAAGGATGCTTTTGTTGCGATTCCGGGTGTGCTTGCAGGTACTGTCGGTGCAATGGGTAAGGGTATTCTGGGGTTCTTCAAGGGTCGCAGGACTGCTTCAGATATTACAGAATAGACGTTACATAAATACGAAATCCCCCGGATATGGGTCGCTTCGCTGAAGTATGGGAATATGCTTCGCTCGCCCATATCCGGGGGATTCCGTTTGCTGCCAGACATTGTAAAAAAAAGGCTGACCGGAAGGGTCAGCCTTATGCTTATATGTCAGCAATGTGATTATGCGAGAATGCCGTTTGCGTGGAGGCAAGCGTTGATTGCAACTGCAGAGAAGCCGAGAACGATCACTGCTACGACAGCGTAGCCGATGTAAAGGAGTCTCTTCTCCCAGTTCTTGTTGCTGAGACCCATGCTCTGGAATGCGCTCCAGAAGCCGTGGCAGAGGTGAAGGCCGAGGGCTACGAACCATACGAGGTAAACAACCACCCAGATCCAGTTGCCGAATGTTGCGTTGAGGAGGTCATATGGGCTTGCTGCGTGATGTCCCTGCCACTCAGCGAGCTGCATGTCAGCCCAGAAGTGGTTGAGGTGGAAAGCAACGATACCGAGAACAACTACTCCGAGAACGAGCATGTTCTTTGCTGCCCATGACTCAGCCTTTGTCTTGTTTGCAACAGCGTAACGCTCAGTACCGCGAGCCTTGAAGTTGCCGTAAGAAAGGATGAATGCATAAACGATGTGTACGATGAAGCCTGCAGCGAGTACAGGGACCATGATTGTGATGATAGGGAGTGCCATGAAATCACAACCTGCCTGGAAAAGACCGTCAGCGGCTCCGTACTTTCCTGTGCATGTGTCAATCACTGAGAAGAAGTTGATTGTCATGTGAAGAAGCATGAAGACGATGAGGAACAGTCCGCTTATACTCATGATAAGCTTCTTGGTAATTGATGAAAGTGCCATAATAGTTTTATAATCTGTTTTAGTTAATATCAGTCAGAATAAGCCATAAAGCCATGCAAAGATATATTCTTTCTTGGAAGTTTCATAATAATTCGATACTTTTGTTTGTTGTAAAACATGAAACATTACACTTATGGGAGCATATAGACGCGTTCTTTTGAAATTGAGCGGCGAGAGCCTTGGAGGCCCTGCCGGCAAAGGTATTGACGAGAACTGGCTTGCCGCTTATGCGGAAGAGGTCGCTGAGGCGGTGAAGAACGGCCTTCAGGTGGCTATCGTCATCGGTGGAGGAAATATTTTCCGTGGTCTTCAGGGCGTAGGAAAAGGTTTTGACAGGGTGAACGGTGACAAGATGGGTATGCTTGCCACAGTGATCAACTCTCTCGGTCTTGCAATGGCCATCAGAAGCGCAGGCGTCGAGGCGGAGGTCTTCACAGCCACCCCTATGATGCCGGTTGCACGCTACTACATGAGGGACGATGCCGTAGCCGTGATGGAGAAGGGCGGAGTTGCCCTTATCGCCGGCGGTACAGGTAACCCTTACTTCACCACAGACTCGGGCGCTGCTCTCCGTGCTCTTGAAATCGGAGCGGATGCTCTCCTCAAGGGTACTCGAGTTGACGGAGTCTATACGGCGGACCCTGAGAAGGACCCTACAGCCGTGAAGTACGAGGAACTCTCTTTCGACAAGGCCATCGAAGACCGTCTCAAGGTGATGGACCAGACAGCGTTCGCACTCTGCCGTGAGGGCAACATGCCTATCATCGTGTTCGACATGAACCAGAAGGGCAACCTTACAAAGCTTGTGAAGGGCGAGAAGGTGGGCACGCTCGTGCATGTTTAATGAATGATCAAATAAAGTATATACCACTATGATTACTAGAGCAAAAGAAATTCTGGCAGGTGCAAAGGACAAGATGTCGCATGCTGTCGCACACCTCGACGAGGAACTCAAGACATATCGCGCGGGTAAGGCTAATCCGCTTGTATTCAACAATGTGATGGTTGACTACTATGGCAGCCCTACACCTGTACCGCAGGTTGCATCTGTAACTACTCCTGATGCAAAGACACTCATGCTCCAGCCATGGGAGAAGAAGATGATCCCTGTGATCGAGAAGGCTATCCTCGATGCAAACATCGGCCTTACTCCGTCAAACAACGGTGAGAGCATCCGCTGTACAGTTCCGCCTCTTACTGAGGACCGTCGTAAGGAACTTCTCAAGAAGGCAAAGGGCGCTGGCGAGAACGCAAAGGTAAGCGTACGTAACGCACGTCGCGACGCTATCGAGCTTCTCAAGAAGGCAAACAAGGAGGGTATGCCTGAGGATCTCCAGAAGGAGTACGAGCAGCTTATCCAGAAGGAGACTGACGCTTTCACAAAGAAGGTTGACGAGCTCGTTGTGGCTAAGGAGAAGGAAATGATGACAGTCTAAGGAATATTTTCTATATTTGTGTCCGTTATGGGAAATTATCGATTTGACAGCTTCGGTTATTATTATTCCTATTTCCAGAAAAGGGGATAGGCCGGAAGCTGTGCGTCGAATGATATAGATCTTAATTCGTGCTGTCCGGTATCTGCCGGACAGCATTTTTTTAGGAATATGCAGATATGAAGAATATTGGAATCATAGGCCTCGGACTCATTGGAGGCTCGATGGCGATTGACTTGAGGAGAAAGGGGTATGCTTCCAGGATTGTGGGAGTCGAGAGCGATCCTGTGAATGCTTCGGCGGCGGAGCGCATAGGGTTGGTCGATGAGGTTACATCCCTTGAGGAGTGTGTAAGACAGAGCGATGTGGTGATAGTTTCGGTCCCTGTAGGTGCGGCGATCAGGATCGTTCCTCAGGTGCTGGATGTGATGGCTCAGATGTATCCCCAGGGCGGATGCGAGAAGGTACTGATGGACGTGTGTTCGACGAAGGAGAGTCTTGCGGAAGCGGTGAAGTACCATCCTATGCGCAAGTGCTATGTGGCTTCGCATCCGATGTCCGGTACGGAGTACAGCGGCCCGTGGGCTGCACTGCCGGGCCTTTTTGACGGACGCGCGTGCATCATCTGCGATTTTCAGGAGTCCCTGCCTTCGGCGGTGAGGACGGTTGAGGAGATCTACGGCGTGCTGAACATGAGGGTGGTGCATATGAATTCATCAAGCCATGATGTCCATACCGCGTACGTTTCTCATTTCTCGCATGTGATTTCATTTGCATTGGCTTTGACAGTGCTTGAGAAGGAGAAGGACGAGAAGCATATCTTCGATCTGGCATCGGGAGGTTTCTCGTCGACCGTGCGTCTTGCAAAGAGCAGCGCGGACATGTGGACTCCGATCCTCCTGCAGAACAGGAAGAACGTGCTTCATGTGATGGATACATACACCGGCATGCTGGAGGCGTTCCGAAAGGCGATCGACGAATCCGACGAGGAATCGCTCAGGAGACTCATCCAGGATGCGAACAAGATCAGAAGAATAATAAGATAAATCCAGATATTTATGGCTAACAAGAAGTTGGATATCATACCGTTGTATGATTGGGGAATGTTTACCGACCCTCGTCCGAGCGTGGTTGCAGGACCATGCAGCGCCGAGTCGGAAGAGCAGCTTATGGAGACGGCAAAAGGTCTCAGGGAATTGGGAATCAATGTGTTCCGCGCTGGTATATGGAAGCCGAGGACACATCCGGGATGCTTCGAGGGCGTGGGTGTTCCCGGACTCGAGTGGCTCCAGAAGGTGAAGAGGGAGACCGGTCTCAAGGTTGCTACCGAGGTGGCCAGCGAAAGACATGTGTATGAGTGTCTGAAGTACGGAGTGGACCTGGTGTGGATCGGAGCGAGGACAACTGCCAATCCTTTCCTTGTGCAGGAGATTGCGGATGCACTCAAGGGAACCGACATCCCGGTGCTGGTAAAGAACCCTGTAAGCCCTGACATCGAACTTTGGATCGGTGCCCTCGAGCGTCTGAACCGTGCGGGGGTCAGGAAGCTTGGAGTGATCCACAGGGGATTCTCAACATTCGACAAGATCAAGTACCGTAATGACCCTCATTGGGACATTGCGATCGATTTGCGAAGCAGTTTCCCGGAACTTCCGTTCTTCGTGGACCCAAGCCACATGGGTGGAAGCCGCGACTATCTTCTCGAGATATCGCAGCGTTCGCTCGACCTTGGATTCGAAGGCCTCATGATCGAGGCCCACAACAATCCTGAGGTTGCGCTCAGCGACTCGAAGCAGCAGCTTACTCCTGACGGACTGAAAGACCTTCTGCACAATCAGATCGTCGTAAGGGATGCGGATTCAGATGCGAAGGAATGGAGGGAGAACATCGACCAGCTCCGTGCGAAGATCGATGTTATCGACGAGAATATCCTCTATGCCCTCGGTTCCAGAGTGAAGATCAGCAGGCAGATCGGAGAATACAAGAAGAACAACAATATCGCCATCGTACAGGCGTCACGTTGGGATTCCCTCCTTGCCAAGGTTGTGGAAAGGGGAAAGGAATACGGCCTGTCGGAGAAGCTTCTGACAGACGTGTTCAATGCAATCCACGAGGCATCCGTGGAAATCCAGAACGAAATTATTTCAGATAGGAATTAAGTACTGTCGAGAAGGTCTCCTGCTCCTCTTCCGAGAAGAAGTTGACCTTGATCGGAGCATAGAACATACGTTGCTTAAGGTTGTCAGGGATTATCTTGCAGTCGCGGATTCTCTGGCAATCTTTTTCTGTTGTCATCACCACCGATGTCGGGAAGGCGCGTGAAGCGTTGTAGATGGATGTGATGTCCGACTTGCTGAAGCTGTGGTGGTCAGGGAAGTCGAAATGTCTCACGATCTTGTATGTGCCGCTGAGGTAGTTGCGGAGCGGCTTGTCGTTGGCGATGCCGGAGAAGAGGATGAGCCTCTGGGTGTAGAGGTAGCGTGGGTCACCTTCAGGGAAGACCGCCTGCGACTGGTCGTAGCCGATGGTGGTGAAGAAAAGGTGCTGGTCCTTCCTTATCTTGAGGGCTTCTGTCCATTTGCTCCTTTCCCATGCATCGAGATATGTCGGGCATTTCGAGACTATGATGATGTCGGCCTTGGCGATGCGCTCAGGAAGGTCCCTGAGCCTGCCCATAGGCATGAGATGGTCCTTGAATGTAGGGCGGCTGTAGTCCACGAGGACGATGGAAACAGAAGGCTTGAGGGCCCTGTGCTGGAATGCGTCGTCGAGGATTATGAGGTCGGCCTTCTGGAAGTCCTTGTGGAGGCACTTCCTTGCCTTCTTGGATGTCTGTACCTTTTCCGGATTGCAGAGGAAGTCGCATCCCTCCTTCCTTGACTTGTCCACAGCCACGGTCACGAACGGGAACTTCCTCTTTATCTGGAGCGGTTCGTCTCCGAATTCTCTGGCGGTGCCGTCTGCAACCACCTGCTGGAATCCCCTGGTCCTGCGCTTGTAGCCTCTTGAAAGTACGGCGATATTCCTTGCTCCCCACTCCACGTCCTTTGTAAGGGTCCTGATCAGCATCTCCGTATGCGGAGTCTTTCCGGTACCGCCCACGGTGAGGTTGCCCACGCAGATGGTAGGAACCTCCGCGCCTGCGGACTTCTTCATTCCGTGGTCATACATGAAGTGTCTGGCCTTGAGTGCAAGCCAGTATGGAAATAGCAATATCTTATCTATCATACATTATATATATTAGAGGCCTCAGGGGCTTCCTCTCCGCCCCATCTTTCCGAAATCGAATCCAGGGTGCTGAAAAGTTCCTCCGGATCGTTGATCGTAACGAGCTTCAGTCGGGTCTCCTTGAAGTCGTGGAGTCCCTTGAAGTAACATGAAAGGTGTCTGCGCATCTCGAGGATTCCGACCCTGTCGCCCTTTATCTCGATGGATTTCGCGAGATGTCTCTTCGCCAGGGCAACCCTGTCGTTCACGCTCATCTGCGGAAGCAGTTCGCCTGTCTGCAGGTAGTGCTTGATCTCCTTGAATATCCATGGGTGGCCGTAGGTGGCACGTCCGATCATGATGGCGTCGACTCCGTAGCGGTCGAAATACTCCTTTGCCTTCTGCGGCGAGTTGATGTCGCCGTTACCTATTATAGGAATATGCATGCGCGGGTTTTCCTTGACCTTTCCGATGAGGGTCCAGTCGGCCTCGCCCGAGTACATCTGGCAGCGTGTGCGTCCGTGGATGGTAAGGGCCTGGATGCCGACATCCTGCAGCCTTTCCGCGAGTTCCACGATGATCTTCGAGTCTTCGTCCCATCCCAGGCGGGTCTTCACGGTCACCGGAAGCTTCACTGCCTCCACGACCTGTCTCGTGATCTCGACCATCTTGTCCGGCTCACGCATCATTCCCGAGCCTGCTCCCCTGCGTGCGATCTTGTTCACCGGGCAGCCGAAGTTGATGTCCACGAGGTCGGCGCCATGTCCGCCTGCGATCTCCGCAGCCCTTTCCGCCATCACCGCAGCATCGACCATCGCTTCAGGGATGTTTCCATAGATCTGGATGCCGATAGGTGCTTCGTAGTCGTATGTGACCAGTTTTTCGAGCGACTTGCGGGCGTCGCGGATGAGTCCGTCGGATGAGATGAACTCAGTGTACATCATGTCCGCTCCGAATTCCTTGCATATGAAACGGAAGGATGCGTCTGTCACATCCTCCATCGGCGCAAGGAAAAGCGGCCTGTCTCCCAGTTCAATGTTACCTATATTCATAACCCGACAAAAGTACGAATAAATTTATATATTTTCACGGATTTTGTACCTTTGCATTCCGTAAAACGAAAACAAATGGCAAAGATCAATACAATCGGCGTCCTTACATCCGGAGGAGACGCACCGGGAATGAACGCGGCCATCAGAGCCGTGACAAGAGCAGCCATCTTCAACGGCTGGAAGGTAAAGGGAATCTACAGGGGATGGGAAGGACTCATCAACAATGAGATAAAGGATTTCACATCGGAGAGCGTGAGCGGTACCATCAACCGCGGAGGTACGATACTCCGTACCGCACGAAGCAAGGACTTCATGGATGAGGCAGGCCGTGCAAAGGCCTACGAGAACATGAAGGCTCATGGAATCGACGCCCTCGTCGTGATCGGTGGCAACGGATCCCTCGCGGGAGCACAGGCAATCGCGGCTGAGCATGACATCCCATGTGTCGGACTCCCTGGAACAATCGACAACGACCTCTACGGTACTGATACAACCATCGGATACAACACGGCGCTCAACACCATCATGGACTGCGTGGACAAGATCCGCGACACTGCGAACTCGCACAACCGCATCTTCTTCGTCGAGGTGATGGGCCGTGATGCAGGTTTCCTCGCACAGAACGCGGCAATCGCTACGGGTGCGGAGGCTGCCATCATCCCTGAAGACCAGACAGACGTGGACCAGCTGGCTACATTCATCGGCCGCGGAGTCCGCAAGAGCAAGAACAGTTCGATCGTCCTCGTGTCCGAGAGCAAGAAGGACGGCACAGGCGGAGCACAGTGGTATGCGGACCGACTCGTGCATGAGTATCCTGAGTTCGAGGCGCGCGTGACCATCCTCGGTCACCTCCAGAGAGGAGGAGTACCTACCGCCAACGACCGAATCCTCGCAAGCCGCATGGGCGTTGCAGCGATCGAGGCCCTCAAGGACGGACAGCGCAACGTGATGATCGGAGTGAAGAACGACCAGATCGTCTATGTACCTTTCAACAAGGCCATCCGAATCGCAAAGCCTATCGACAGGGAACTCATCAACGTACTTAACGTACTTTCGATCTAACATTCTTAAAAATTTTGTGGTTCCAAAATTTATTTCTATCTTTGCGCCCCCTATGTAGTGTAGGGATCGCAAAGTTTTTTTATTAAGTATTAACCATTTAAAAGTACAAGATGGACACACAGAGCTACAAAACGGTATCCCTCAAGGCAGGCGATATCAAGAAGGAGTGGGTCGTTATCGATGCTACTGATCTCGTAGTAGGCCGTCTTGCTTCCAGAGTTGCACTCGTTCTTCGCGGTAAGAACAAGGCATCTTTCACTCCACACATGGACTGCGGTGACAATGTGATCGTAGTAAATGCTGACAAGGTGAGATTCACTGGAAAGAAGATGACTGACAAGGTGTACGTTCGCCACACTGGCTACCCAGGTGGACAGCGTTTCACTACTCCTAAGGAGATCATGGCAAAGAAGCCTACTGAAGTCTTAAGGATGGCAGTAAAGGGTATGCTTCCTAAGAATCGCCTCGGTTCAAAGCTCCTTAACAACCTGTATCTTTACGCAGGTAACGAGCACCCACACCAGGCACAGAACCCTAGAACAATCACTTTAAACGAAATTTAAGCAGAGCATGAAAGTAGTAAACGCCCTTGGAAGACGTAAATCAGCAGTCGCTCGCGTTTATGT
>JAZRLI010000002.1:0-22144 GCA_045646785.1 Candidatus Cryptobacteroides sp.
GAACTATGTCAAATGGTATTTATACTTTAGGAACATGGACAATAAAAAGAAAGGAAAATAGTCCGAACTACGTGTGGCGGTTCTACCTATTTCCCTTTCTTTTTATCCAATGTCACCAACTGTTTTTGGCAACATTACCAACATATAAATACAAAAATCCCGTCAGTGCGCGAGCGAAGCATTTTTCCATGCTTCTGCGTAGCGAGCCACTGACGGGATTTTTGTTTTTGTATGTGCGGGAATTACTTCACGCGCTCGCCGTATGAACGGTCAGTTGTGTTCACGCGGATTCTCTCACCGATGTTGATGAAGAGAGGTGCCATGATGATGGCGCCAGTCTCGAGAGTGATCTCCTTCTGAGCGTTGGTTGAAGCTGTATCACCCTTTACTGCAGGCTCAGTGTAAGTTACCTCGAGCTCTACGTATGTAGGGAGCTCGCAAGTGAGGCAACGCTCCTCGTCAGCGAGGAACATCATCTCAACGTGCTGTCCTTCCTTCATGAGGTCAGCGTTGTCTACGAGTTCAGTGTCGAGGTGGATCTGCTCGTAAGTCTCCTCATGCATGAAGTTGAATCCGTCCTCGTCCTTGTAAAGGAACTGATAAGGTCTTCTCTCAACGTTGATAGTGTCGATCTTTGCACCTGCTGTGAATGTGTTCTCGAGGATACGACCGTTCTCGAGGTTTCTGAGCTTTGTCTTTACGAAAGCTGGACCCTTACCTGGCTTTACGTGCTGGAACCATACGATCTGGCATGGCTTTCCGTTGTAGTTCAGATAAAGTCCGTTCTTGAAATCAGCTGTTGTTGCCATAAAATATTCTATATTAAAATCATTAGTCTTTTGAAAACGGCTGCAAAAATATAAAATTGTAGCCTTACCACCAAATTTTTAGGATTCCTCCTACTCCTGTACGAATCTGTTGAGCTCCAGTACATGTGCGGCAGTCTCCTCGAGAAGCCATTTAGGGGTTGATGTCGCTCCGCAGACGCCGACCTTGTCGTCCGCACGGAACCATTCGCGCTTGATCTCGGCAGGGGAGTCTATGTGGTATGTACGGATGTTCAGTGACTTGCAAAGGTCGCAGAGGACCTTTCCGTTTGAACTTGCCTTGCCGGCCACGAACACGATGATGTCATGTTCATATGCAAACTTGGAGAGTCTCTCGTGGCGAGTGGCCACCTGTGAACATATGGTGTTGTGGACATTGAGAAGTCCGTTTCCCATCATTTCTTCAAGCCTTGCACAGAGGCTTCTGTATTCTGCAGGGCTCTTTGTGGTCTGGCTGAATATCTCGGTAGGAACATCAAGCGCTATCCTTCCCTCGGAAACGGCCTCTTCCATCATAGCGATGTCCTCGATGACCACAGCGGTTCCGTCAGTCTGGCCAATGAGTCCGAGAACCTCGGCATGGCCGATCTTTCCGAATATCAGTATCTGGCCGCATCCGGCTTCCCTCTGTCTGACATAGGCCTGCTTGATGCTCTGCTGGAGCTTGAGGACAACCGGACATGTGCAGTCGATCACCTCGAAGCCAAGCGCTTCCGCACGCTCATATGTCTGAGGAGGTTCTCCATGGGCCCTGATGAGAAGGACCTCGCCTGCAGCTCCTACCATGTCATCGAAGTCCTCCTTGTCGATTGTGACGAGGCCTTTCCTGGAGAGCCTTTCCAGTTCGGAGTCGTTATGTACGATGGCTCCGAGGGAGTACAGACGGTTTTCGTCTCCTTTGTCCAGGTATTCCTCAGCCTTGCCGATGGCCCTGATGACCCCGGCGCAGAATCCTGAATTCTTGTCTATGTCAACTGTGAGCATAAGATCAGAGTGCAAAGCGTTCCTTTATGATACCTTTCAACCATGTCATCTGTTCTTCCATGGTCATGTCCGAGTTGTCGAGTACTATTGCATCCTCTGCCTTGCTGAGAGGCGAAACCTCTCTGTGCGAGTCGATATAATCCCTTTCCTGAAGGTTCTTAAGCACTTCCTGAATGTCGGCTTCCATGCCCTTTGCCTTCATCTCGTCAGCCCTTCTCTGCGCCCTGACCATAGGGTCGGCGGTCATGAAGATCTTGAGCTCCGCATCAGGGAACACAGTCGTGCCGATGTCGCGTCCGTCCATGACGATGCGTCCGTTCTTTCCGAACTCCCTGAGCTTCCTGTCCACGTACTCGCGGACCTCGGCTACGGTGGCGATCGGGCTTACCTTCTCGGCAACGTACATCGATCGGATCTCCTTCTCGATGCATCTGTCCCCGATGTATGTTCCTTCGGGACCGAAGTGCAGGTCAAGAGTCTCGAGAGCGGACTTCAGTTCAGGCACATTAATTGTATTGTCCTGCCCGATGTGTCCGTTTTCGATGGCGAAAAGGGTGACGCCTCTGTAAAGGGCGCCTGAGTCAAGATACAGGAAGGAAAATTCGTTTGCGACTATCTTGGCGAATGAACTTTTGCCGGTCGACGAATATCCGTCAATTGCGATGATTATATCAGGTATCTGCATTAGTACACGTTAAACTCTAAAACCAAGCAAAAATATAAAATATTGTGTAAACTCCCAAAAATGTCGATATTTGTAGAACTATAAACTATATGGCCATGAAGATTCTTATTATTGATGACGAACGCTCGATCCGCAACTCCCTCAAGGAGATTCTCGCCGATGAAGGATATGATGTAGATGTGGCGGAAAACGGTGCGCAGGGCTGCGCAATGGTGGATAAGGAGAAGTACAGCGTCATTTTCTGTGATATAAAGATGCCCGAGATGGACGGCATGGAAGTACTCGACCGTCTGACTCAGATGGGGGTGGATGCGGCAGTCATCATGATTTCCGGACATGGAGACATCGATACGGCGGTGGACTGCATCAAGAGAGGTGCATTCGACTTCATCCAGAAGCCGCTCGACCTGAACCGTATCCTCATCACCATAAAGAACGCGACCGAAAAGGTATCATTGGTAAAGGAGACCAAGATCCTGAAGAAGAAGGTGTATGGTCAGGAGATGGTGGGTGAGTCGCCTGCCCTTGTCCAAGTAAAGGACATGATCGACAAGGTCGCTCCGACTGACGCACGTGTACTTATCGTTGGCTTGAACGGTACAGGTAAGGAACTCGTGGCGCGCAATCTCCATCAGAAGAGCCCTCGTTCGGCGGCTCCGTATGTGGAAGTGAACTGTGCTGCCATCCCTTCGGAACTCATCGAAAGCGAACTCTTCGGCCATGAGAAGGGAGCCTTCACATCGGCCATCAAGCAGCATAAGGGCAAGTTCGAGCAGGCGGACGGCGGTACCCTTTTCCTCGACGAGATCGGTGACATGTCACTCGCGGCTCAGGCAAAGGTACTCAGGGTGCTTCAGGAGAAGAAGCTCTCACGCGTGGGAAGCGACAAGGACATCATCGTGGATGTAAGGGTGCTTGCAGCAACCAACAAGAACCTCAAGGAGGAGATTGCAAAAGGCCATTTCAGGGAGGACCTCTACCACCGTCTCAGCGTGATCGTGATCAACATGCCGACCCTTGACGAGAGAAAGAGCGATATTCCTCTGCTGGTTGATTATTTCATCGGACAGATATGCTCGGAAACCGGAATGACTCCGCGCGAGATCGATGCCGATGCCATGCAGCTGCTGATCGACAAGTCATGGACAGGAAACATCCGAGAGCTCCGCAACGTTGTCGAGCGTCTCCTCATCCTCTCCGGCAGCCGAATCACTGCTTCAGACGTCAAGGCATACGTGCTTTAGAATATACCCTCATACAAAATTCCCGTCAGTGGCTCGCTACGCAGAGCAAAAGGTTTATGCTCCGCTCGCGCACTGACGGGAATTTTGGTGTTCTGAATATAATTTGTGCCGTTTCTCCACCAAAAGGCGGTTTTTGTGGAGAAGTCACATCAAATTGTACAGTTTCTCCACCAAAATGCCGTTTTCGTGGAGAAATGTCAGGAATGATATCGGAAGGGAATGTCCGCTATGCCTGATGTTTAGGCAGTGTGACAATGAATGAAGCACCGCCGAGGGAGAAGGACTTCTGGTAGCCGATCTCGCCGTCGCACTTCTCGATGATGTTGCGGCAGATTGCGAGGCCCAGACCTGTACCCGAACTCTTTGTCGTGAAGTTCGGAGTGAAGAGCCTGTCCTGGTTCTCCTCGCTCACACCAGGCCCGTTGTCATCCACGACTATGTCGTAATAACCGTCCTTGACGCTGTTCCTGAGGCATATGAGCACCTTTCCAGGCTTTGCTGCCTCACCCTTGTCCTCCGCCTCCTTCTGCTGGATCTCAACGGCCTGTACGGCATTGGTGATAAGGTTCACGAACACACGTATCAGCTGAGGCTTAGGAGCCATGACGAATGCTCCCTCAAGACCCATGTAACTGATGTTCACATTGTCCTTGTTGTCAAAGATGACCAGCTGATCCTTCAGGGTCTTGTCAAGGTCGATGAGCACGGGATCCTCGCTGTAAAGCTTTGCGAAAGTCGAGAATTCGTTTGCGGTCTCTGTCAGGATGTCGATATGCTCAAGGACGATTGCAGACACCTCGTCGAACCTCTCCTCCCACTTCGGATTGTTGTTGTTCTTCATCCTGATGAGCCTCTGAAGCTGAAGCTTGATAGGCGTAAGCGGGTTCTTGATCTCATGGGCCACCTGACGGGCCATCTGGCTCCACGCCTTGTCTCTCTCGGCCTGAGCCAGCTGCTTGGTGGAGTCCGAAAGGTCATGTACCATTCGGTTATATGCCTCCACGAGCGAAGAAATCTCGTCGTCTCGCTTGTAGATGATGTATTCAAGGTTATGGACATCCGCCACGTTCATCTTCTTACCCATTTCCAGCAGAGGAGAGAACATCGAGTTCACTTCCCTCGTACTGAAAAGCAGTGACGCAATGAGGAGGAGGATGAAGAGGTTGAAGATGAGGGCCGCATGGAAGAATGCCTCTCTTCGGAAGTCGTAGTTCTGGTCGGTATATGGCGAACTTATGATGCCCAGCATCTCTCCGTTGTCATTGAATATAGGGGCATACATTGACCAGTAGCTGTAGTTGTCGATCTTTTCCCTCTGGATGTAGTACCTCTGGTTGTTGTGGGTGATGTTGTGGTATGCCTCCTGGTCGATCCTGCTGCCGAGAATCATCTTCTCAAAGACCTCAGGCGTAGTGGACATGAGTACCTTTCCCTCCGGAGAGAACAGTGTGATGTCGGATTTCGTCGTGTTTCCGATGCTCTCGAGCGC
The DNA here is from genome assembly GCA_045646785.1 of Candidatus Cryptobacteroides sp. Taxonomy (GTDB): domain Bacteria; phylum Bacteroidota; class Bacteroidia; order Bacteroidales; family UBA932; genus Cryptobacteroides. The sequence goes on from JAZRLI010000002.1 coordinate 5,230, forward strand.
AGTGCTGAAATCCTGCATGCGCAGGTCCTCCGAAGATGCCGCCTGACGTACCCTGCTCTCGATCAGCGCCTGGATGGTGTTGATCTTTGTGGACATCAGGTTCTGCATGTTGACCTCGTTTCTCTTGTACACGAACAGCACGCTGATGGTGGTCATGCTGGTGAGGATCATGAAGGAAGAAATGAAAAGGATCGAGTTGATTCTCATCCTGAAGTAGTTCCTTCTGAATCCCTTCTTCTTGTCGTCGCTCTTCGAGAATATGTAAAGCATAGCACAGAGTCCCAGGAAGAGGTACGAGAACGATGTGAAGTACACCATCGCGCCTCGCTGCGGCCTTGAGATGATGATGAGTTCATCGTCTCCGACCATGTGCTGGAAATGCACGTGCTTGCCCGAGCGGACCACTTCCTCGCTCTCTTCGTAAAGCTTAGGACTTGCCTCGGTATGGATTGTCGGATAAGGGTAGTTGCCCTTGTACGAATTCAACTTTCCGGAGCGGTATTTCGCGTATGAGTACAGGGTAGGGATGTTGATGTCTCCCGGATTGGAGAACTGTCCCAGGATGCTGTAGTAGCCTCGGTCCTCACGGTTGGACTCAGGCTCGAGTTCCACGAGCATGCGTGTGAGGCCTTCCTCGCGCGAGTAGTAGGCGAATGCTCCCACATAGCGGCTTCTGCCATTGTTGTCTGTCAGGAAGAGGAAGCTTGAACCGGACGCGATAGGGGTTGCAGTGCGGAGGATGTTGTTGAAGTATGTCAGTCCTGCCCTGTCGTTGTCCCTGAACAGGTACACGCTTGTATTGTAGCCCTGTCGAGTGCGGGCAAGGTAGTATTCCGCGATTCTGTTGAGGATCATTGACTGGGTGTTGTCAAGCCTTGCCAGTGTCGCGATCAGCTGGTCGGATGCAATGGATTCCTCGACCGAACGGAGCTGGATCTCAAGTCCGAGGTCTCGTTCGACGGCAAGCCTGTTCGCCCAGACCGTAACCCTGTCCTGCTCTTTCCTGAATCCGAGGACGGCGGCGGTGATGGTAAAGTACAAGGCGCAGAAGAATGCGAATACCGCAAGGTTGCGGACCTTGAGTGCGTTGTATTTCAGCCCTATGGTCTCGCGTGCCACCGGCTGGATCGCCTGCAGCATGAGCATGATGCAGAATAGGAGTCCGGTATACGAGAGATAGACAAGTGCCGTGTAATGCACCTCGCTGTTGCCCCTGTAGAGTTCAAGGCTGATGTTTGAGTTGAGGATGAGGCTCTTGAGGGTTACATGGGTGTATATCAGAGTGGCTACGACGGCAGCCAGCGAAACTGTTCCATAAATGATGAAGTTCCTTCTCTTGTTCTTCTTGCGCGCACGGATGCTGTCTGCGACCTTCTCCCTCATCATGTATGCACATATATGGAGCATCGTTATATATGTGTTGATGAGGATGAGAGCTCCGAGCGAGAAGAGTACCTGGCCGTCGGCGTAGAGGGTAGGCGAGAACAGGTCGAGGGAATTGCTCATCTGCACGCCCCATACGAAGGCCACTGCGGTAAGGACGGTAAGCGTCGATACGACTGCGACATAGACCCTGTATGACCTGTGTCCGAACAGGAAGAGCATCGTTGCTACCGCAAGGAGAAGCAGGGCGCTCCACCTGAGCAGGGAGTTGTCGAAGAACCTCGACATCTGGTCGGAATCGAACAGGACCTTGAACAGCGGGATGTCGTCGATGATTACCGGCGAACCGTTGCTGGTGGTGATCGGAACGACGGAATATCGGCCTCCGATGCCCAGATGCGGGTTGGTTCCGTTTTCGGATGTGCTTAATTCCTCGATGAGGTTGTTCTTTATCTCGACACCTGCGATTACCTTGGTGCTTTTACCGTCTTCATATGCCTTCACTACGTACCATTTCGGACCAAGGTTCATGTATGATACGGTTTCGGTCGCATCCGAAAGCGGGGATGACGCCCTGTTGCTGTAGGTCGTAAGGCGCTGGACCGCGAGTTTTCGGCTTATGTCGTCGTTGAGGATAGGGAACTGGTTGCTCCAGAACTTGAGCGAGTCATTTTCATATTTGTATATGACCATGTCGTCCGGAAGTCCGTCAAGACATCCGTCCCCGGTCTCATGGAGGGCCCTCGTCGCGAAATTGTCCAGTCTGGCAAGTCTCTTTTCCAGCCTTGCCTGAGCCTTCTCGGCAATGCCGGCCGTCTCGTTCTCACTGCTGTTTCCAACCATTGAAAACATGAACAGCGAGAAGGCGAGAAAGAGTATCAGCAGGGGCAGCCTCTTGGTTATGAAAATGTTGTTCCTCATTTCATTCGTGGTGATAAGGTTCTCCCTTCATGATGGTGAAGGCCCTGTAGATCTGCTCTACAAAGATCGCTCTTACCATCTGGTGGGAGAATGTCATCCTTGACAGCGATATCTTCGAATTGGCCCTCTGGTAAACCGCCTCGGAGAATCCGTATGCTCCTCCGATGATGTAGACCATGTCCTTTCCTGTATATGAGATCTTGTCCTGGATGACCTTTGCAAGTTCGACTGAAGTGTATTCCTTTCCTCTCTCGTCAAGAAGTATCACGTCGTCAGTCGGACGGATGTTCTTGAGGATGAGCTCGCCCTCGCGGGTCTTTATCTGATCCTTCGTGAGCGCGGATACGTTCCTGAGTTCGGGGATCTCCACGACGGAAAACGGGATATAATGCTTCAGGCGCGAAACATATATATCCATGCCCTGTCTTACCCAGTCCTTGTCAGTCTTTCCTACCGTAAGTAATGTTATCTTCATTGTATGACTGCAATAATCGTACAAATATAACATAATTTACTGATTCTGTTGCATTCCCGACCTCTCCCCGTTATTCCCTTTACCTCTTTCGCTCATGGTCGGGACCACTTTTACCTGTGCAGGGTCTCTTTCATCCATGACCGGTCAGATCGTGCATGCGGCAGTATTGCACGGTCCGAAATTTGCAGTATATTTGCACGGATTTTTTCAAGGACTATTTATGACGCGTGTAGGAATCATCGGAATGATCGCTGCAGCCTTCGCCCTGTTTTCGGGGCTGGATGCTTCTGCGCAGGACAGCAGCTATGATGTCTTCAACCCCATATCGAAATACATCGCCAGCGGTGATGCGGAGAAACTGTCTGCATGGTTTTCCGTCAATCTTGAGGTTACCATCTTCGCCAATTCAAACGACTCGAGCCGTAACCAGGCGCGTCAGATCATGAAGTCCTTCTTCAAGTCCTACACTCCGAGGTCCTTTGAAATCACCCACAGGGCAGGACGCTCGAACAAGAAATATGCTCTGGGAACGCTGAATGCGGGAGGAGAGATGTTCGTGGTGACGATATTCGTGAACTACACCGATGCTGACTACAAGATACAGCATCTCAAGATAGAAAGGATGAATTAAACGAAAAGGCTGTCAATCATGACAGCCTTTCTTGTTCTAGTTCATGGTCAGTTCCACAGGGCAGTGGTCTGAACCGTATATTTCAGTATGGATCCTTGCTCCTTCGAGACGGTCCCTGAGGTTTTCCGAAGTCACGAAATAGTCGATACGCCAGCCGACGTTCTTCTGACGTGCCTGAAATCTGTATGACCACCATGAATATATGTCTGCCTGGTCAGGGTAGAAATGTCGGAAAGTGTCTATGAAGCCTGCGTCAAGAAGGCTGGTGAACTGTCCGCGCTCCTCGTCGGTGAATCCAGGGTTCATCCTGTTGCCCTTCGGGTTCTTCAGGTCGATCTCCTTGTGTGCGACGTTGAGGTCTCCGCAGACTACGACTCCCATCTTCTTACCTGCGGCATTCGTGCGCTCGGAAAGTCCCTTGAGGTATTCCCTGAAGTCATCCTCCCATCTCATCCTGTACTCCAGTCTCTTCAAGCCGTCCTGCGCGTTCGGAGTATAGACACATACAAGGAAGAAGTCCTCCATCTCGAGGGTAATGACCCTGCCTTCATGGTCATGCTCATCGATGCCCAGTCCGTATGTCACGGAAACCGGTTCATGCTTCGTGAAGATGGCAGTACCGGAATATCCCTTCTTGTCTGCATAGTTCCAGTATGACCTGTAGCCAAGAAACTCCAGGTCGATCTGTCCCGCCTGCAGCTTTGTCTCCTGCAGACAGAAGAAATCCGCATCCAGATCGGTAAATATATCCGCGAACCCCTTTCCGCACACAGCCCTCAGGCCGTTTACATTCCATGAAATGAATTTGTACATGATTTTCAGTCTTAACTTTTGCTAAGATAGCGCTTTTCAATAAATCTTGATGAGACTTAGTGCACTTTCCTATGGATTTTGCACTAGGTACCCTCTTTTAAAGGGTGATCAAGCGCAGTTAGGCTACCATAATGCTCTAGGTCTACATTTTCCACGCTTCATGTGATCATAACGCTGGCGATGCTGTCTTGGTCTGATTTGCGGGGAAGCTTTGAACTGGCGGTCAACGTGTTCGCCGCCAGCGTTACCACCAGTCAATGGGTCAAGGGTACTATGACTGAAAACGGAAAATATGATAAGAAAAAGAAAAAAATCATGCATCTTTTTTATGATCTGCAGATTGTTCCTACCGCTCGCCATAACTTAGACGAAAAAATGAAAGGTTATTATCATGTGTGCAGCCATGGGCTGGAGAAGAATGACATCTTCAAGAAAAGTGAGGATTTTATTACGGGGATGAACGACATCGCCATATGCATATTAGGTTTTGATGTGTCCATTTTGTGCTTTTGTCTCATGAGCAATCATTTTCATTTTCTTCTATATGGGACGGCGGAGGAATGCATGAGGTTTTCTCAGGAGTATAAAAGGAGGTGCGCCATGAGAATGAGAGAGGCGGGAGATGTTCAAGCCTTGAGGGAAGTTGAGATCCATGTGGATAGGGTAGATGCTCAGGAATATCTGGAGAATGTGATAGCATACATCCTCCGTAATCCTATAGCAGCCGGAATACATATGATGCCGTATCATTACCCCTGGTCTTCCATATCGCTGTATTTCAATGGCGGCAGGACCTATGAAGGTGTAAGGCTTAATGGCATGAGTGAAAGAAAGCGGTTCCGTGTGCTGAAGTCGAGGTCAGATGTTCCGGATGCCTATATGGTTGATGAGTACGGAATGATATTGACTTCGTGTTATGTGAATGCTGAGTTTGTGGAAAAGGTGTTCCGCCATCCTGCAAGGTTGATGGCCGCCCTGGCGAGAAAGATTGAAGTCGATGTGGAATTGCGTTTGGGGCTTGCTGAAAATGTCAGCATGACGGATCAGGAAATTCTGACGCAGACGAATGAACTTATAATGAAAGAATTCAGGAAGGAATCCATTTCGCAACTGTCCATGGAGCAGCGGTTGAGATTGTGTTACCTGATGAAGAAGAATTTCAGGGCTGGTGTCAAACAGATCTCACGAATTACCCGTTTGGATCCGGATGTGGTGTCAAAGATAGTATAGACCTAGTGCAAAAATGCTACAAAAATGCTCGCGACCCCCCGAAAAAGATGGGGATCGCGAGCATTTTACTTATAAAACTGCGTCAGGTCTCAGTGAAAAAACAATGGAGACCTATTCCAATGTCCATTCGGTGCCGTCCTTGGTGTCTTTGATCTGGATGCCGAGAGCCTTGAGGTCGTCACGGATGCGGTCGCTGGTTGCCCAGTCCTTGGCCGCCTTCGCTGCCTTGCGCTGCTCAAGTACCATGTTCACAAGTCCGTCGATTGTCTGCACTGCCTTGCCGCCCTCGCTCTCCTCGTCGCGAAGTCCGAGAACTCCGTATACGATGTTGTCGAAGATGTCTACAAGTGTCTTGTAATCAGATGCGTCAAGAGCGGTCTTCTTGTCCTTTGCGGTATTGATGATACGTACTGCGTCAAACACATGCGAGAGTGCGATAGGTGTGTTGAGGTCGTCGCAGAGTGCCTCGTAGATACCCTCTGCCAATGCACGTACCTCAGCGTTCGATGCTGAAATCTCTGCTGGAGCGACTGCGCTTGTGAACTCGCCGTATGCCAATGCCGGAGCGGATGCCACGCCTGCTGCAGAAGCGAGTGCGCGGAGGTCCTTGCCTGCCTGCATGATTCTCTTGAGACCCTTTTCGGCTGCCTGGAGCGCCTCGTTGCTGAAGTCGAGGGTTCCGCGGTAGTGTGCCTGAAGGATGAAGAACCTCACCGTCATAGGTGTGTAAGCCTGCTCGAGCTTCTCGTGCTTTCCGGCGAAGAGTTCAGGAAGCGTGATGAAGTTGCCGAGCGACTTGCCCATCTTCTTTCCCTCGATAGTGATCATGTTGTTGTGCATCCAGTACTTAACGCCGCTGCATCCGCGTGATGCGGTGTTCTGCGCGATCTCGCACTCGTGGTGAGGGAAGAGGAGGTCCATTCCGCCGCCGTGGATGTCGAACTCCTTGCCGAGATACTTCTCGCTCATGGCAGAGCACTCGAGGTGCCAGCCTGGGAATCCGTCGCTCCATGGTGAAGGCCAGCGCATGATGTGCTCAGGAGAAGCCTTCTTCCAGAGGGCGAAGTCGTATGATGCACGCTTGTCCTGCTGTCCGTCGAGGTCGCGTGTTCCTTCCTTCACTTCGTCGAGCGTACGGCCTGAAAGGATGCCGTACCTGTGGTCCTTGTCGTATTTGAGGACGTCGAAATATATCGAACCGTTGCTTTCGTATGCATATCCTGCATCGAGGATCTTCTTCACGAGGTCGATCTGCTCGATGATGTGTCCTGAAGCGCGAGGCTCGATCGATGGAGGTGCAACGTTGAGCATGCGCATCGCCTCATGGTATGCAAGAGTGCATCTCTGCACCACTTCCATAGGCTCGAGCTGCTCAAGACGTGCCTTCTTTGCAATCTTGTCCTCTCCCTCGTCGGCATCATGCTCGAGATGTCCCACGTCGGTGATGTTACGGACATAGCGCACCTTGTATCCCAGGTGCTTGAGGAGCTTGACGAACACGTCGTAAGTCACGCCTGGTCTTGCATGGCCGAGATGTGCGTCTCCGTAAACTGTCGGACCACAAACATAAAGTCCAACATGTCCATCGTTAAGAGGAGTGAAAAGCTCTTTCTTTCTAGAAAGCGAATTGGTTATAAATAAATCTCTCATATTACCATTGTTACAATCTGCAAATATAGTGAATATTTAGTACCTTTGGATGATTTTATTCCACGGGAACCTAAAAATATGAAAAGACTCTCAATACTTGTCGCGATTTTGCTTTTTTCCTTGTCAGCAGGCACCCTCTGTGCCCAGAAGAAGGCGAAGCCGACTTTCGAGACCATATACAGGCCGGTGTACGGCTATATCCTTGACACCCTTACCCATGAGCCCATATCGGACGTGAAGGTCTATGCCTTTGATTCCGCCGAGGATGCGGAGCAGGGAAGGGAAGCCTTGACCAAGTCGCGCAACCCAATGAGCGTCAGGCTGAAGGGAGATGTCGTGGAGACCCGCACCGACGGTTCCGGAAGATACATGATTCCCGCGCTGAGCACCGGCGTCCTGGTGTTCTGCATCCCAGAAGGCAATACCGTTCTTGTAGAGGAGATCATGGGCAGATCCGAGGTCAGCATCGGGCGGCAGAAGAAGGAACAGACGGCCGGTTACGACATAACGGAACTTCTCGGAAAGGACTACAGGAGAAGCGAGGGCAAGGTGCGCCGCAAGGACGCGGAAGGTGTGGTCCTGGACATGGATTTCAATGCGTACATCCCTCAGCCGGGAGACCGTGCAAAGGTGTCCAGGGTGACTGTGGAGAGGCGTCTGACCGACGTGGAGACCGGTGAGATACTGTCTTCGACCGTTTCTGCAGTGCGGGACGGAAAGGCATTCCATAAACAGAGACGAAAGATGATTGCGAAGGGTGAGGTCAGCGACAGTCTCTATGCCTTGGCCGACCGTTTCCCTCTGCTTTCCGACACCACGGCAAGCGTAAGGGTGACGGACAGGATAGATACCGAAATGTGGAAGGACAGATGCTTCAGGCTCGGATATTTCGTGGGCATTGAAACCGATGGGGAAGTGAAGATGCTCGACACTCTATACATGATGACCAACCGTGTGGACAAGCCCCTGAAGTATCTGGAATATGAAATCGATCCATATGTTTGGGAGGTCGAGGAAACGACGGAACAGCGTCGTGCGGCAGTGTCCAGAAGACTGGTTCTTGAGGGCGTGTATGACGGCAGGGTGCCGGAGGTCCTCAAGGATTCGTCATACATCCTGAAGGAACTCCACCTGAAGGCGTCGGTCGCTCAGGATAGACCATATGATGAGTGCATCGCATTGGCTGACAGTATGTTGGCAAAGACCATGGGAGAGCTCCGTGCCGCCTTTGGAGACAAGTTGGACGATAAGGTCAGGGTGACAAAGATCTCACAGTTTGCAAAGGAAGGAACCGGCGTGGAATACCGCTATGTCCTCAGTACCGGCAGGCAGTTCTCCAGAAACGATTACCTGGCCCGCTTCAGGCGAGCCAAGGATGATGCAGGCCTCGAGGAACTCTGCCGTCAGGCCATCGAAGAAAGCATGATCCTGGAGGGTATGTCATGGGACTATGCTTCCAACATGCTGGCTGCGGTCCATATAAGGCAGGGCCGTCCCGATACCTCGATCCTTGCACCGTTCATCGGTCAGTCGGAGAGGTCGGAGATACTTGCAAACCAGGTTCTCATGCATATGATGACAGACGATCTTGACGAGGCTGCATCCCTTGCCGAAAGATTGCCGGACGATTATGCATCCCTTCGTGAACTTGTGAGATGCAAGGCCGGAAAGGAGCCTGCTGACGAAGAGTCTGCAAGGCTGGTCGCGGAGTCGTCGCCGAGGAATAGGGTCATCATGGACATGGTCTCGGACAAGGTGGACGAATCGACGCTGGAGGTACTCGGGTCCATGCCTGAGGATGAGGCGTTTACATGGTATCTGAGGGCAAGGGCTCATTGCCAGATGCATCCGGATGAATTTTCTGCGGACGAATATGTCGTCGAATGTCTGGGAAAGTGCTTTGAAATCGACGAGGGAATGATATCGGTGGCCAAATTTGATTCAGGCATAAATGAGTATGCATTAAAAGAAGTTTTAGGAGTTTTTGTCCTTTGATGTCATCATAAAATTACATATATTTGCGACTTAATTCGGAAAATATGAAAGTAGCTATCATCATGGGTTCGACCAGCGACCTTGAGATCATGTCGCAGGCAATCAACGTCCTCGAAGGATTCGGAGTGGAGGTTGTGAAGAAGGTCATCAGCGCCCACAGGACTCCTGATCTCATGTGCGAGTTCGCAAAGTCGGCAAAGTCAAACGGAATCGGCGTGATCATCGCCGGAGCAGGTGGAGCGGCTCACGTGGCGGGAGTTGTTGCAGGTATGACTACGGTCCCTGTAATCGGTGTTCCTATCCAGACAAAGGCCCTTGGTGGTATGGATTCGCTTCTTTCCATCGTTCAGATGCCAGCAGGTATCCCTGTGGCTACAATGGCTATCAACGGTGCAAAGAATGCAGGTCTGTTCGCAGCGCAGATCCTTGCGCTCACTGACGAGACTCTTTCTGCAAAGCTCGATGAGTTCAGAAAGGAGCAGACTCAGAAGGTTCTTGAAGCTACTATCTAGCAATATGTGACAGAATGTACAGAATAGGTGGTGTGCATCCGGGATTCCCGGATATGCATTCCACCCTTTTTGCTTTTGTTGAATATAAATCCATTTCATACTGGTAAAAGAGATATGAACAATTACCGCATTTATGTAGAAAAGTATCCTGAATTTCAGGTGGAGGCACGCAGCCTTCTGAACGAGCTGAACGAGAATCTTCAGCTCTCGCTTCCGTCTCTGCGCTTCCTTAACGTCTATGACCTTTTCGGATTCTCTGAAGAACTTCTCGAGAAGAGCCGTTACAGCGTCTTCGGCGAAATCGTGACTGACAACGTTGCTGATGAATGTGACCTTGCAGGAACAAAGTATATCGCAGTGGAGTATCTTCCTGGTCAGTTCGACCAGCGTGCCGCTTCGGCAGTGGACTGTGTCCGTCTTATCGATCCTTCAGCCAAGGTCAGCATCAAGAGCTCGAAGCTCATCATCCTTCCGGGAGATACATCTGACGAGGTTGTGGACAGAATCAAGAAGTACTATATCAACGCCGTGGAGTCTCGCGAGAAGGACCTTGCGAAGCTTACAGCGATGGAACAGCCTGAGGTTGTGCCTGTGAATGTACTCGAAGGACTTACAGCCCTGACAGAAGAGGAGCTTGCTCCATACTGCAAGAAGATGGGGCTTGCCATGAATGCGGATGACCTTCGCGAAGTTGTGAACTACTTCAAGGCTGAGGGTCGCGATCCATACGAAACAGAACTCCGTATCCTTGATACATACTGGAGTGACCACTGCCGTCACACCACCTTCACAACCGAACTCGAGGACATTGATGTCGAGGAGTCGTTCATGAAGGAGGAGATCGACGGTACCCTCAACCTCTACATGAAGATCCGCAAGGAACTCGGCCGTGAGAACAAGGGACTCAACCTTATGGACATGGCTTGCATCGGAGCCCGTTACCTCAAGGCAAACGGATACCTCGATGACATGGAGGTGAGTGAAGAGAACAATGCATGCAGCATATATGTGGATGTGGACATCGTTGACGACGAGGGCGAGATGACTACAGAGAAGTGGCTTCTCCAGTTCAAGAACGAGACCCACAACCACCCAACTGAAATCGAACCTTTCGGTGGTGCGGCTACATGTCTCGGAGGTGCAATCCGTGACCCGCTTTCAGGCCGTGCATATGTATATCAGGCAATGCGTGTGACCGGTGCCGGCAACATCTGGCAGCCAGTCGCTGAGACCATCCCTGGCAAGCTTCCGCAGAGCATCATCTCTCGCAAGGCGGCTCATGGATACTCAAGCTACGGTAATCAGATCGGTCTTGCCACAACACATGTACGTGAGGTTTACCACGACGGTTATGTGGCAAAGCGTCTTGAGGTAGGTGCCGTTGTAGGTGCAGTGAAGGCTGAAAGCGTACGTCGCGAGAGCCCTGCTCCTGGCGATATCGTACTCCTCCTCGGAGGCCGTACAGGCCGTGACGGTGTCGGCGGTGCTACAGGTTCATCAAAGGAGCATACTGAGGAGTCACTCGAGACTTGCGGAAGCGAGGTTCAGAAGGGTAATGCTCCTGAGGAGAGAAAGCTCCAGAGACTCTTCCGTCGTCCGGAGGTTACAAAACTGATCAAGAAGTCAAACGACTTCGGAGCCGGCGGTGTCAGCGTTGCCATCGGTGAGCTTACCGACGGTCTTGACATATATCTCGACAGGGTTCCTACCAAGTACAGCGGACTCAACTCTACAGAACTTGCCATCAGCGAGTCTCAGGAGCGTATGTCCATCGTGATCGAGGCAAAGGACAAGGAGCAGATGATCGCTTACTGTCTCAGCGAGAACGTTGAGGTGACACATGTCGCTGACGTTACCGACAGAGGCCGCATGCGTATGTTCAACGGCGACAGGCTCATCGTTGACCTTTCACGCGAATTTATCGACAGTGCCGGTGCAAAGCACTATGCAAAGGCTACCGTAGGCGCAGTAGAGGATAAGAATCCGTTTGAGCGCACAGTTCCTGGCGACAACCTCAGGGACAAGGTGTTCCACAACCTCCAGGATCCTAACGTGACATCACAGAAGGGACTCATCGAGATGTTCGACTCTACAATCGGACGTTCTACAGTCCTCATGCCGTTCGGAGGTATGCTCCAGACCACTGAGACACAGGTTTCAGTACAGAAGCTTCCTACTGACGGATATACAGACACATCTTCAATCATGGCGTTCGGATACAATCCGTTCATCGCAAGCTGGAGCCCATACCACGGTGCTGCATACTCGGTAGTCGAGGCATGTGCAAAGGTGGTAGCTGCCGGTGCATCATACGAGAAGATGCGTTTCTCATATCAGGAGTATTTCGAGCGCATGACAGACCGCAAGTCATGGGGCAAGCCGCTTTCAGCACTCATGGGTGCTCTCAAGATGCAGGTAGAGTTCGGTCTTCCTTCAATCGGAGGTAAGGACTCGATGAGTGGAACATTCGAGAACATCAACGTTCCACCTATGCTCATGGCATTCGGTATCACTACTGTCGATGCAGGCACTGTGATCTCTCCTGAACTCAAGTACGAGGGCAACAGACTTTACCTCATCAAGCATACTCCGCTTGCCAACTATATGCCTGACGTTGAGCAGCTTAAGGCAAACTGGAACTATGTGACAGAGCAGATTAAGGAGGGCAACATCGTTTCAGGTTACGCTCTTGGATTCGGTGGTATCGCCGAGGCTGTCTGCAAGATGTCGTTCGGTAACGCCCTTGATGCGAAGATCAACGTTGACGAGGCTGAACTCTTCAACTACGGTTACGGTTCGATCCTCGTAGAGGCTGAAGAGGCTCTCGACTATCCTAACGCAATCCTCGTAGGTGAGGTTACGGACGGAGAGGAAAGCGAACTCACAATCAACGGTACAAAGTTCGATATCTTCGAGCTCATGGCTGTAAATGGTGCGAAGTTCGCCGAGGTATATCCTGATACCGCTGATGCATATCACAAGAAGATGGTTCCTGCCGGTCTTGAGGGTGTCAAGCCGTTCAAGGCAAAGAAGGCGGATCTTAAATATAAGGGTGAGCCGGTTGAGAAGCCTATCGCTTATCTCCCTGTATTCCCTGGTACTAACTGCGACTATGACTCTGCAAAGGCATGGCGCAATGCAGGTGCAGAGGTTCGCATGAGCGTATTCTGCAACCTTACAGAGGACGATATCTTCAGATCTATCGCAGAGATGAAGAAGAACATCGACGAGTGCCACATCCTCATGCTCTGCGGAGGTTTCTCTGCAGGTGACGAGCCGGACGGAAGCGGTAAGTTCATCGCGAATGTACTCAACAACAAGGACATCGCGGATGCAATCCACGCCCTTCTTGACCGTGGCGGTCTCATCCTCGGTATCTGTAACGGATTCCAGGCTCTCGTTAAGTCAGGTCTCCTCCCTTACGGACGCCTCGGCCAGGTTACAAAGGACAGCCCTACACTCTTCCGTAACGACATCAACCGTCACATCTCACAGATGGTGACAACACGTGTCGGCACTACCAATTCTCCATGGCTCAAGGACTTCGCGATCGGAGACCTCCACACTATCGCAGTCAGCCACGGTGAGGGTAAGTTTGTGGTGAACGAGGAATTCGCAAAGGAACTCTTCGCAAACGGACAGGTTGCATTCCAGTATGTGGACCCTATCGACGAGGTTCCTACAATGGATTCACCTTACAACCCTAACGGTTCATACTACGCTATCGAGGGTATCATCAGCAAGAACGGCCAGATCCTTGGAAAGATGGGTCACACCGAGCGTTTCGAGGAGAACCTCTTCAAGAACATCGATGACGATACCCGTGAGCAGCCTCTGTTCCACAATGCAGTAGCTTACTTCCGCGGAGAGTAGTCAGGACATCCCCGCCCCGGGGAAACAATTAAAACGAACAAGATGTGTAAATGCAATAAATACAGGGATGACAAGATCCACCATGAGTGTGGCGTGCTTGGCATCTATGGAGTTGAAGATGCTGCAGGCCTTGCATATTATGGCCTGCATACGCTTCAGCACAGAGGACAGCAGGGATGCGGTATAGTTACCGTAGACGAAGACAAGGTATTCCACAGAGTAAAGGGTGACGGCCTTGTTACTGAGGTCTTCAACGAAAAGAAGATGAGCCAGCTTCCTGGAAAGATGGCGATCGGTCATGTGCGTTACAGCAATGCCGGCTGCAAGGGAACTGAGAATATCCAGCCTTTCCTCTTCCACCACAACTCGGGAGACTTCGCAATGGCCAACAACGGAAGCATTGTGAACTACGTGCAGTTGCGCAAGGAACTTGAGGACAAAGGAAGCCTTTTCCAGTCATCTTCGGATGCTGAAATCCTCGCTCACCTCATCAAGAAGCAGGGCGCGTACAACAACGTTCCGCGAATCAATGCGATCAGGGATGCCCTGAACCAGATGGACGGTGCATATTCGTTCGTGATCATGACAGGCCGTAGGATCTACGCCTGCCGTGACAAGTACGGATTCCATCCTCTCGCACTCGGAAAGCTTGGCGACGGTTATGTCGTGGCCAGCGAGACATGTGCATTTGATGTTCTCGGAGCAGAGTACATAAGAGACATTGAGCCGGGTGAGATCGTTACAGTGGACCACCACGGCATACGCAGCCAGTTCTATTCCGAGCCTCAGCGCCATGCCATGTGTGCTATGGAATATGTATACTTCGCACGTCCGGATAGCGACATCGAGGGATGCAATGTCCACAACTATCGCAAGGAGTCCGGCAAGATCCTCTTCCAGGAGGCTCCTGCAGATGCGGACATCGTTATCGGTGTTCCTGATTCCAGCCTCAGTGCTGCCCAGGGTTATGCCGAGGCCAGCGGACTTCCATATGAAATGGGCCTCATCAAGAATAAATATGTGGGACGTACATTCATCCTTCCTACCCAGGCTCTCCGTGAGAAGGGCGTGAAGATGAAGCTTTCGCCTGTAAGGTCCATCGTGAAGGGCAAGAGGGTTGTGCTCGTGGATGACTCCATCGTTCGTGGTACCACTTCGCTCAAGATCGTGAAGATGCTTCGCGAGGCCGGTGCGGCTGAGGTACATGTGCGTATCGCAAGTGCTCCATTGAAGTACACATGCTACTATGGAGTGGATGTGCATACCCCACAGGAACTCATCAGCAACAGCAACAGCGTGGAGCAGGTCTGCAAGCTTATCGATGCCGACTCGCTCGCATTCCTCTCTCATGACGGCATGCTCAGGGCCGGCAAGCGCGACGACCTCTGTCTCGCATGCTTCAATCATGAGTATCCTACGGATCTCTACGAAGACTAACTTAATAGGACAGGGGATGGCTGAGGTCATCTCCTGTTTCTTTATATAAACCACTCCCATCTATCAATCATGAGAAAAATCCTGTTCACCTTACTCGCTGTAGTCCCTATGCTGACTATGTGTGGAAAACCTACAGCCGAACCTCAGCTTAAGCCTAGAATCGTAGTCCTGACAGACATTGCTCCGGGAAACATAGAACCGGACGACATGGAATCCATGGTGCGTCTGATGACATACGCTGACCAGTATGAAATCGAAGCACTTATAACAACTACGGGATGGAACTGCGACCCATATCCTACATCATGGGCAGACTCTCTTCATAGAGTCATCAATGCTTATGAAATGGATGTGGACAATCTCATGAAACGTTCCGAGCAGACTGACTTCCTGTCTTTGACGGAAGAACAGGGACAGCAGACCTTAGGATATTGGCCTAGCCCTGAATATCTTCGCAGCAGAGTCGCCATGGGAAGCCAGCGTTCAGGAATCGGTGTCATAGGTGCGGATAACGATACGCCGGGCAGTGAACTTATCATACGTCTGGTGGATGAGGAAGACGAGCGACCTTTGTGGATCACATGCTGGGGTGGAGGAAATACCTTGGCTCAGGCGATCTGGAAAGTCCAGCAGGAACGTTCTCCGGAAGAACTGAAGGCGTTCCTTAACAAGTTGAGAGTATATACCATTACAGACCAGGATATGGTATGGGCCATGAGAATGAACCGCGCATATAGCTCGCACCAGTGGATGCGACGTGAATTTGCAGATGACCTTCTTTTCATTTGGGACGAAAGCGCATGGCTTTCTCAGAATGAGCTGGGAAGCAAAAGCTGGGACAGATATACTGAACGCATCCAGGGCAGAGGCAATCTTGGAAAGGCCTATCCTACATATAAGTGGGGTGTAGAAGGTGACACTCCAAGCTTCCTTAATGTGATGCCTAACGGACTCCATGATCCTAGCCGCCCTGAGCAGATCGGATGGGCTGGATGCTTCCGACGTGGAGTATGTCCTGATTCACTGACAGTGGCATGGACAAACTGCAACCAGCCGATGAAGGATATTTCACGTAAATATGAGGAGAGATTCTATCCTGAAACCTTCAATGATTTTGCAGCCAGAATGGATTGGGCTGCAGACGGAATCGGAAACAGAAATCCTGTGATCGTGCTTGATGGAACAGTAAGCTATATGCCTGTTTATGTGAGTGTTGCGGCAGGATCGGTAATCAATGTAGATCTGTCGCAAAGTTATGATCCGGATGGTGATGATGTGGAATACACATGGTGGCTGCAGGGCGATGCAGGAACATTCGACGGTAGTGTCGATATTCAGGTGATTGACGGCATCTCGACCATATCCATCCCGGAAGAGGCTGCCGGAACAGAGATTCACGTTATCTGCGAAGCTCGAGACGATGGAGAACCTTCTCTGGTCAATTATCGCAGAATGGTAGTGACCGTCAATTAATCTCAGAATCATAAACGGGGAGGATACGACAGGTATCCTTCCCGTTTATTCCTGATGGTTGGCACGATACAGCTGCCATGAGTTGTAGATGTTGTGCCAGATGCTGTAGAGGCCTCCGACGATAGCGGTTTCCGGTGTCATGAATGTATAGGCAAGCCAGATTGCGAAGACGGTATTCTTCTGTCCGATGGACTGTCCCGCTGTGATCTTGCGGACTTCCTTGCCTTTCTCTTCGATCTCGGCCGATACTGTCCTGCGAGGGCGGTAGCGGCTTCCGACATGTCGTCCGATATAGAACTGGAACGCACAGCAGATGAGCGAGACTGCGGACATTGCCATGATGAGGCCGAACTTCATGTCGCTCTGTACGATGGACTTTGTCGTCACTGCAATGGCAAGGGTGAGGGCGACAGCCCAGAGATAGAACGGAAGGTCCGGATACTGAAGGATCTTGCGATGTGCTTTTGGCCAAAGATACCTTACCAGCCATGCACACAGACATGGAGTGATCAAAAGTGGAAA
>JAZRLI010000003.1:0-17249 GCA_045646785.1 Candidatus Cryptobacteroides sp.
TGACATGAGCGTTGCAATTGCGTTGCAGCCTATTCAGAGACAGTATTTACGGGTTCTCTCTTACCTTTTATGGTTACAACCTCGCCACATACGGTACCTCTCACAACATCGATTTCATCCGTTATTGCAGGGAACTCTGCAAGGAAAGGTGTAGTAGTATATCCGGCATTGCGGATAAAATTCTCATTCAGAGGAATGCCATGAAGTTTCTGTATATTGTATACACTACCGGACTTGGTGGTGATGGTGAGGTCACTACCGACAAAGACAGGGACATGACGCGGCTCCATAAGAGACAGCTGAAAATAGAGCATAGTATTATCATTATTATACTCTATAGTAGACAAAACCAAAAGATCTATCTGAGAATCAGAATCCACCTTGTCAAGTAAATAATAGGTGTATGGCATTTCCAGTTTAAGACAATCCTCGTACGGATTATGTCCTGCTGATGCCTGCACACCATACCAATTATTCTTTTCGCTATCCGGATTGAGATCAAACTCCTTGACATCTGCATCCAAAGGCTCAAAAACATGGCATAATCTGAATCTACAATAGTCCGGAGACCAGAAGATATCCCTTTCACATCCGGCCATTCCTATGACTTCCTTGCATTTGTATGTCTTGCCGTCAGCCACGATCACATCTTTCGCATCATACGAAATCCACAGATCCGAACCTTGGATAAGCGATGTGAATACGCGAAGCTCCTTGCCGGAACGTTCTATCTTATCGATGGATACTGATGAAGTCGAAACTCTTACCAGCGGATTCTCTATTGTAACGACATCCGGCTCCGTCGAGTCATACTCACTCAGCAGCTGAGTTTCTATCTGACGGACGGTATAACCCGGAAATTTAGCTGACAGGTCTCTCGTTTCAGGCAGAATGGTGCAATAATAACCATCTTCCCCCTTCAGCAACATGCTGACCTGTTTGTTGTTGGACTCCCAAGCCGATTCAGCAATCTCCTGAAGTATTGAATATGGTATATCATCATTCAACGGATACATACACAGTCCATGGGCATCAAGCATCGGAACCCAGGACAGTACATCCTCCAGAGTCTCGCAGGTCCATGCAAAGTCATTGTACCTTATATGATATGGCATATCCTCTCCCTGGATCCACACCCTTACCATTCTTGAATCCGTATGGTAAGTATTCTCGACATCCTTTTCCTCGTTGGTTATATGGCTTTTAACTCCGACTTTCCATAGACTTTCCATCAAGGATTTGTATGGTTTCAAGTCATAGTCGTCTATCTTGATAGTCAATCTGCTTGCCTTTTCTCTCTTCAGCTTCTTCGGAAGCTTGTCCAAAGCAACCACTTCCGGAGCATAACCCTTCTTCAGAGAATATTCAACATCAGTCTGATTTTCCGACACCCTTATAAAACGATGTTCATCTAGAATCGCATCATTTTTCGCCGTATATCCCAACTCGCTCTGCTTAGGGGCACCCGAACGGAATACAAGGACCAGGGCAGCCGCCACAACGCATCCCAATATAATCCAAAGATATGGCTTGCGTTTCTTGACCGGAGCAGCAGTATCCTGCTTCAGAGATTCATCCTTCGGCTCGAAAAACAAGCTGAACGCCTCCGGCTCCATCTTCTTCTTCAGTCTGTGCTTCAAGCTGCGCACGCTGCTGTCTTCCATATTCAGGATCTGCGCAATTGTCGCAGATGTAAACTGCATCGAAGACAGCACGCAGGTAACCATGACATTTATATTCTTGTCAAGAGAGATGGACAAGAACAGCGGAGAATACACATCGAGAATACTTTCCTTGATACGATTCTTTTCTGCACTTGTGACAGTTGTGCTCTGCATCTGAATTTTCTGAATCAGAAAGTACTCTTCAGTCTCCTTGAATGCATCATTCAAGGAATTCAGGTCAGCTGAAAGTTTCTCAATTGTGTTCATAAGCATGATTTGTCAGATACAAAGTTATTAAAAAACGAACTCTATGATGACATTTCATGCAAAGAAAAATGCAAACACAATAAGAAACGGAAAAATCTTTCGGACTTCACCACATTAATTTTATCGCCGCAGGTTTCTTCATGAACTTCACGCGAAAAAATGAAGAATTATCGTCTTGCCGTTGATGAAAATGGCTCTCCATTCGTGCTGAATAGCAAAGGATCAATTGATTTCGGTTACATTACAGAAGAAATGAACCTCTCTCCAGCTCCAATCAGGGTTGCAGAGGGAAACGATAGTTATGGATTGGCTCACATGATAAAGAACCATTCAGAACAATTAACAGAATGTGGGTTTACTGATGTTGCGTCATTCGTAGAACACGTTACTGTCAATTTTACAACAATTAAAGAAGGACATCACGGTACATATCTGCTGGAAGTCAATACAGACCGCAACCATACACTGTTCATTTCATTGGCAAAGGGGAAGGAATATTGGAAAGTCATTAGCGGAGGAGTGTTCCGTATAACATATTCCAGAAATAAGAAAAAGGTCTATTCCGTACCCGCAATCCGGATGTCTGAGCCTGTTTCCCAGACAAAGGTTCCTGCTTCAAGCGATATGTCACAGGATTGACCTGAAGCGAGCGGGAATTCCTTATAGACCTTTTCTATCTGCAAATATATCAAAAATCACTCAAAATAGTCTTGTTTCTAATGTTTTTCGTAGAAATATACTGCTGTCAAAGATCAAAGCGAATACCTGCATTCAAGGAAAATGTCATATGTCGAACCCTTTCCAAGACCATATCTGAGTATCAAATCGTACTGGAATGCCTATGAAATGCAGGTCCTATTTGAATATCTCACTGACAAATATAACAAAATCCACAGATGTGCGCGAGCGAAGCATATACCTATGCTTCTGCGTAGCGAGCCACATCTGTGTATTTTGCTGTATTATGATGTCTATTTAAGAAACTCCTTGCCGACCCATTTGAAACTGTTCCAGCGGCGGACGAAGATGAGGCCGCGGATGTTTTCATCGAGGGCAAAGATGAGCCACATCGCTACGAGGCCCCAGCCCAGCGTGATACCGAAAAGGTAGCTTCCGACCACCTGTACGCCCCACATCACGATGATTCCGAGGATTACAGGGAAATATATGTCACCGGCACTTCTGAGGGCATTTACGCCGAAGAAATTGAGCGCTCGGCCATTCTCAAGAAGGATTTCCACCCAAAGGATTATCGCACCTGTCGATATGATCCAAGGGTCTGACGTAAGCATGGACAGGATGGACTTTCCGAATATGGCGACCACAAGCGAAAGGGTGACGGAGAAAGCCACTCCTACCCTCATGACCCTTTTGCCGATGGTATAGGCTGCCCTTATCTTCTTCATTCCCACCAGCTGTCCGATCAGGATGGCGCCTCCCTGTGAGAGCGATAGCGCGAAGATGTATGTGAACATCACGATGTTTACGATATATGTCCTTGTCGCAAGCGCCTCATTGCTGATCATGTTGATGAAGTAGGCGATCACAACCTGTGAAAGACTGTAGGACATGTGTTCGCCCGCAGAAGGGATTCCGATCTTTAGGAGGTTCTTCAGTTCGATCCATGGGAAAGGTCTGAAAAGTTCCTTCGGGAAGGACGGAATATGCTTCTTGAAGAGCACTATAAAGAGGATTGCCACAGATACGAATCTGCAGAACGATGTAGAAATCGCCGCACCCTCCACTCCGAGAGCCGGCATGCCGAACTTACCGAAGATGAGGGTATAGTTTCCTATGATGTTCAGTACATTGACCACAACCGATACGTACATCGGATACTTTGCCTTGTTTGCACTTCTGAGCGAGGCTGAGAGCGAAAGCGATATTGCCTGAAGGAAAGCGAATCCTCCGACTATCTTCATATACGGGAGTCCGTAACTCATCAGGTCTGGTCTGAGACCCATCATATTGAGGAAATTTCCTGCAAAGAAATAGAGGCACAGACTCATGACAAGTCCTGACAAGAGGTTGAATATCAGGGATATACCTACAACCTGGATTACCTTGTCCCTTCTCTTGGCTCCGAAATACTGGGAACATAGGATAGATGTTCCGAGGGAGATCACTTCAAAAAGAAGAAAAACGAGATTCATCAGCTGATTGACCACACCGACGGCAGCGACACTGTTGTCGGAATAACGGCTCAGCATGAATGTGTCGACAGCTCCGAGCATCATCACCAGCAGGGTCTCGACAAAGATCGGTCCAGCCAGCGCTGTCAGCTGTCTGCTTAATTTACCGTATTTCATACTCTACACTACTACTGTTTTCAAAAACGGCCGCAAAGATAATCAAAAAACCGATGTACCATCAAGTACATCGGTTCCATTTATGATTGCCGAGATTATTTTTCAGGAACACTGAGAACAGCATTCAAGGCATCGTGAGGGGTATAATCCGTATTCCAGAGCAAAGGATAGTTTGTTCTGCCCGGTACAGGATAGCCGTTCTTCCACGATGTGTCGTCTGTGAGGCCCCAGAGGGTTACTCTGTCGATCTTGTCCCTGCGGTTGTAGAATATGCGGAAAAGCTCCTCATATCTGTCTGCGAGCTGCTGCTCCACCTCTGCAGGAAGACCATCCTTGTACGGATCGAGATACTCCTCGAATTCCTCGTGCTGGTAGAGAGGATCGGTGAGAGATTGGCCGATGACCTGGCCTTCCCTTGTGATAGGAAGGACGTCTACGTCAAGTTCCGTGATCATCACCTTCACTCCGAGCGAATGGAGCGTATCGATCGCATGCTCGATGTACTCGGTCTTAGGGTAATTGAGTCCCCAGTGTGCCTGGATGCCCACTCCGTCGATGCGGATGCCCTCTGCCTGGAGCTTCTTGACCATGGTCACGATACCGTCCACATGGGCAGGTCTCCATACATTGAAGTCGTTGTAGTAAAGTTCGGCATCAGGAGCATAGCGGTCCGCGAAGATGAAGGCATTTCTTACGACCTCATAACCGTCGCCGTCGAAGGCCTTGACCCATCCCTTGTTGCGGTATTCGCCGAATTCGCCGATGATCTCGTTGACAACGTCCCATGCGTCGATCCTGCCCGCATATCGGCCTGCAACGGTCTCGATGTGCTCTCTCATGGTCTCGATGAGCTGTTCCCTTGTCTTAGGGGTTCCGTCCTCGTTTTCCCAATAGAACGAAGGAGTCTGGTTGTGCCATACGAGGGTGTGTCCGAGCATCCACATGTCGTTTGCCTCGCCGTACTCTACGAATTCATCTGCCTCCCTGAAATCCCACACGCCTGGTCTTGGCTGCACGACCTCCGCCTTAAGGCAGTTTTCTGGAGAAATTGCATTGAAATGCTTGAGGATCAGTTCATTCGCCTTCTCAAGCCTGCCGCTTGTATGGCGAGGATTGACAGCACATCCGATCATGAAGCTGTCTGCGTATGCATCCTTGAGGGTGGTTTCGGAAGCCTTTGGCGTACATGCGGCAAGCGCTGCTGCCGCAAGCATAATTGAAATTCTGTTGAGTTTCATAGTATATTGTTGGTTTTTATTGTCTGGAGCCATCTTTCGGCAAATCACTGAAAGTCGGAGTGGCAACTGCTGCAGGGAGATAAGTCGAAGGATATCCGAATACAGTGAAGTCGATGATGCCTCTTGGTGCTCCTTCCGGCCATGATGTGACTGTAAGCTTTACGAATCTGCATTCTACAGGCTCAAACTCATCAAAGACAGTGTTTCTTGAGACCGTATTGCCTGTCCTGTCGAGGACGGTGGTGAAGTTCTCTCCGTCCATCGAAACCTCCAGTTTGTATTTGTAGACCTGATCCGAGTAACTTCTTCCGAATCCTCTGCCCGATCCTGACTTGGACATGCCGCCGAACATGACGCGCATGGCATCGACGGTGAACAGCTGTACGACGTCAAATCTCGTAGCAGGAGAAAGTTCTATCATAAGATATGGTTCCTTGTCTTCCTCCTCCGGCATCCATATCGTACCGCTGAAATCATCTACTGCATATGATCCGAAGAATCCGAACTGCTCGGATGAAGCCTTCGAGAGCGCGTTCATTGCGCGCATCTTGTTGATGGTCACAGGTACCGATCTTGGCTTGTCCTTTGCCGGTTCTGCGAGCGGAGCGGGCTGTGGAGTGTCGGTAACCGTTACCGACATAAGGCCGTCATCGTCGAATTCGACCTTGTCCATGCCGATGCGTCGGCCTCCCGGAGGGTTTGAAAGGACGATGGTATAGAACTGCCACCACTCATCATCCGGACCCTTTACGATGGAACCATGTGCGGTTCCTGTCACAAGACCTTCCGTCTTCTGAAGCAATGGGTTGTTGGCTGCATAAGTATATGGTCCAAGAGGAGATGTCGCAGTGTAGTAACCCTCTGCGTATGTCTTCCACTGCGTACCCGATGCGGAGTACTCGAGATAATAGACGCCGTTTCTCTTGATGACCCACGGACCCTCGATCCATGCCACTCCCGGATACTCGTTCATTTCTCCATAGCGTTCCCATTTGTGCATAGGGTTGAATCCGAACAGGTGCACAGGCTTGCCCATGAATTCGCAAAGGTTGTCAGGGTTCAGCTTTACACCATAGATTCCGCTGATTCCTCTGCCCGGCCAGAAAAGGTAAGGCTGGTTGTCGTCATCCACATATATATGCGTGTCGAATGCGCCGTTCCATCCTTCGGAAATCTCGCCGGTATTTGTCCATTCTCCGGCAAGCGTGTATGGTCCCAGAGGATGATCTGCGACATACAGCGGGCAGTCGTTTCCCGACATGTAGAATCTTCCGTTGTATTCCGCCACGTCCGGAGCCACGGGTATGCGGCTTACATGTTCGACATGTTCATATTCCCAGTTGACAAGGTCGGATGATACCCATGCACCTCCGCCTGTGCAGTACATGTAATATTTGTCCTGATACTCCAGTACGGTAACGTCGCCTGAAGCGTTTCCTCCAGGGCCGATTTCCATAGGAAGCGGGTTGCAGTACTGTCTTTTCAGGTCCTGCGCATTCGCATATGCCGCGATCATGACGGCAAGGATAGAGAGGATTGAATACAGATTCTTCATATCGGAAATGTGTTAAGATTGCATTGATCGGTACTGATGTCTCAAAGATAAGAAAAATCCCAGTTTCCGGCAATTCGGAAACTGGGAAGTTCATTGTTGTAATGGATATCTCTTATTTCTCAAGAACGATCTGATCGAGAAGAACGAGCTTGTCGCCTGAGTCGTCAACATTCCAGTACTGTGGCTTTCTTGGACCGTTGCCCTCTACGTGGTGTACAACGTACATGAGCTTGCCCTCGAATGTGCGGAAGAGCATACCGTGACCTGAGTTGTTGCCAAGGAATGGCTCCGGCTCCTGTACCCATGGACCAGCGATTGTGCCAGACTCAGAGTAGCATACGAGCTGGAGGTAACGCTCGTCACCCCAACCTGACCAAAGCATACCGAGCTTGCCTGTCTGAGTGCGGAACATCTGTGGACCGTCTGTCACCCAACCTGGGAGCTTGCGTCCGAATGTTGCCTCGCCGAGGCTGTTCATTTCCTTTACAGAAGGGTTCTCAGTTGCACGGAACATGGTTACAGGCCACTCTGAAATAGTCTTTGAAAGGTCAGCAGAGAGCTCGATGTAGTCCATTGTACCGTCGATGATCTGAGTCCACTCGTGAACGAAGATCATGTATATCTTGCCGTCCTCCTCGTAAAGTGTACCGTCGATGCAGTCCCACTCGCGTGGCTGCCAGTCGTAGTTAGGATCCTCTGTGAACACCTCGTATGGTCCCTCGATGTTCTTTGAACGGAGGAGGTAAGTCTGGTTGTGAGGAACGTTGTAACGTCTTGGAACCTGCTGGATGAGGTCAGCGTGGTCGTTCCATGTACCTGCATAGTAGTAGTAATCACCGATCTTATGGATCTCGGATGCAGCCGGGCCACCACCTGTTGTGAGCCATGTGCCCTCTGTGTTGATTACGTTGTAAGGTCCTTCCCACCAGATGAGGTCCTTACTCTTGTAAAGACGGCCACCAGTGCTTGTGAGGTAGTAAGTCTGAGTCTCAGGATCAGGAATGATGAACGGGTCACTCATTGAAAGGTCGTTGAAGTGAACTGTTCTGATCTTGTTTCTCTCCTCCATCATCTTACGCATTCTTTCAGCCATACCTGTGGTATCTCTTGGCTGTGAAGGAATTACTGCAGAACCTCCGAAATTCTTCTGACCTGGGTCAGCGAGAGGTGCCTGCTCGCCTGGTTCAACTACAACCTTTTCAGCAGTTGGCTGATTGTTGCAGCATGAGGCGGCGATGACTGCGAAAGCCGCCATTGAGATAAATTTCAGTGTTTTTTTCATGGTGTTATAATATTGGTGTGTTAGTTAGTTATCGAATGTTCTGACTTCCAGGAGTAGGACTCTCGCTTGTCCTTATTTCGCACATGGCATCCTTGTCTCTGCCGTCAGGGAAACGGATCAATGACTGTGAAGGCATCGGTGCAGGTTCCATGTTTCTGCCGAAAGGCCTTCTCATCTGAGGAACTACGGCCTGGCATCCACCCTGGCTCTGTTCTCCCTCAAGGACTGCAAGGTCAGGACGGGTAATGGTTCCGTTGGCGCTGGAGTCGCTCTGCTTTGAACCATAGATGACCGCATCCACCAGCACGTCTCCGTGATACAGTGCAATCGCTCCGGCACGTGTCGAGTAGGTATAGCTGTAACTGCCGTCCTGAGCTACAGGGGCAGCAGGAGCCGAGATTGCGTCGCCGCTGGTGTGGTCATGCTTCAGGGCAGGGGTAAACTCGATTCCGGTACCTGGAGTCGATACGTCCACGCCTGCTATCTGGTCGATTGAAAGCGGCTCGTCGATCTCGACGATGCCTGGCTCATGAATTTCCGCAGGCTGGCCGAAACGGCGTGGCTTCGGAGCCTCGGATGACTTTATCACCTTTGTGATGCGGCGTACTTCCTTTCTCTGTCCGGTGCTGATCGTGATCTCCATTCCTTCCCGCATGTCGGCAGTCGCTTCGAGGGTCAGGACCTTGTCACCGGCCTTTGCAGGGCCGACAAGTACCGTCTGGGTACCTGGGGTTCCAACCTTTGTGAGTGTAACCTCCTCGTAGTTTCCGCCAAGGTCGATGCCGATCTTCTGTCCTGCCTGAAGGCCGGCTGTAGATGTTGCAGGAAGCCAGTTGCTTCCAGCCTTGAACACGCTCTTAGGGTCTGTTGAAACAGGGATGAATATCGAGGTAAGAGGTGCTGCGTCAAAAGCAAGCGCATTTGCGTCAGGACGCAGGACTATGAATCCCTTTGCAGGGATGACCATACCGGCAGGAAGCTGTGCAGCACGGACAGGAGCCCATCCGCTGCGGGTGATTTCAACCTCCCATCCGGAGAGGTCTACAGCCTCGTCAGAGGCATTGTAAAGTTCGATGAACTGTTCGCTTCCGAATGAAATTTCGTTGATGCTGACCGACGCGGCGCTACGGATCCGCTGTGACGAAGATTCCTTTCCGCCTCTCCATTCTGCATTTACCTTGGCGAATCCGGCCTGGTCTGTGTCCGGACCTGTGATTCGGAATGATGCATAGGCCATCTGTCCCGGCTTCATGCTTCCGGTGATGTCTGTAGCTTCAAGTTCATATGTCCATCCGTCAGGAAGTTCGAGTTCGATGTCAAGGTTCGAAAGGGCCTTCTCTGTGTTGTTGCGGAATATTACGGTCATCGACTGACTTTCTCCCTTGCGGAATGTCAGCAGTCGTGAAGTCTCGATGGTCCGCTCTGCGTATCTTGCCGCAGCAATGTTGGCCTGGACTGCCTCTACGGCCTCAAGCGACGGATAACCCACGGTCATGACGCCTTCGTAGAATGTTCCGGCAGAACCGTTTCCGTTGTCACCGCCGTTGGCCAGCAGCAGACCTCCCTTCTTGCTCATAGGGAAATAGCCTTCGTTCGGATCCGGTGATACCGGGCGGACACCTTCATAATATGTCACTACTTCAGTCTTTGTGGCATCGCCGCCGCGAAGGTCCCATTTGTTGCCGCCTCCGCCGTTTACGTATGCAGCCACAAAGCGCCAGTCTGTAATGGCAGGCACATCGTTCTTCTTTGCATTGAATCCCGAGAAGAGGCCCGCTTCCATGTCCGCCATGATCCATGGACCTTCATCGTTTCCGCTTCCCCAGTTGGTCGATGTACCGAAATAGGTCGTTTCCATGGTGCCTCGTCCCACAGCGCGGCCGTTTGTCGACGAGTTGCCGTAGTCAAAGCAGCATCCGCTGTCGAAATGGGTTCCATCCACGACATAGTAGATGCCTTCCGGCTCATCGTTGATGGCAAGGTACGAAGCGTTGTTGTTCCTCAAGCCCATTCCAGGCATGAAGTAGGCTCCATATACCTTGTGGCCGTTCAGGACGACCGGAGCCATATCTGCGATCGGCAAGGTGTTGAACTCACCCTTTGCCGGGCCCTTGAACGTGCCCGGAGGCGCCTGGGTAAGGTCATTGCCGTGTCCTGTCTGGTCATAGATGATGCTGATGTAGCCGATGGTTCCTTCAAGGAAGGCATCCTGTGCTGCAGCATCGGCATATCCTCCACGGACAGTGCCGATGTCGAGCTTCTTTCCGTCAGATTCACGCACCACCTGATACAGTGGTCCGTCGTACTTCGAATAAAGCGTTCTTGTCGTACTATGCGCGGCAACGCATTCTACACCGTGCGCCTGGTAAATGTCACATGGACCCTCTGCGGGCTTCTGTTCCACTGCCTTGTGAATTCCCAGGCCAGCCAGGGTGGCGCCACAAAGCAAGATCACCATGTACCAAATTTTTTTCATGACAGTCAAGGTTAAATGTTTTCTGCAATCTTTTCTGCAAGTGCGATGAAGGCAAGTCCGTCCGGACGGCTCGAAAGCGCTGCAGGCTCTCCGCAGTCACCGCCTTCGCGGATGCTCTGCACGATAGGAATCTGTCCGAGGAGAGGAATTCCGTATTTCTCTGCCATCCTTACTCCGCCGTCCCTTCCGAAAAGGTAGTACTTCTCGTCCGGATGCTCGGCCGGAGTGAACCATGCCATGTTCTCCACGAGTCCGAGAATCGGCTTCTTCACGCTGTCGTTGCGGAACATGTTCACACCCTTCTCCACGTCTGCGAGGGCCACATCCTGAGGTGTGCTGACGATTACCGCACCCTCCATCGGGATGTCATGCACGAGGCTGATATGGATGTCTCCCGTTCCCGGAGGCATGTCTATGAGGAGGAAGTCGAGTTCGCCCCATCTTACCTGCAATATCATCTGTTTCAATGCATTGCAAGCCATAGGACCTCTCCAGATGAGAGCCTGTTCCGGTTTTGCAAAATATCCGATGGACATCCATTTCACTCCGTATTTCTCCATTGGAAGGATGACCTCCTTGTCTCCCTCCTGGATCGCGTCAGGCATCTCGCCTTCAGTAGCGGTCATCTTCGGAACGGATGGTCCATATACATCAGCATCCGCAAGTCCTACCTTGTATCCAAGGCGTGCGAGTGCAACTGCGAGGTTGACCGAAACGGTCGATTTGCCGACTCCGCCCTTGCCGGATGCGATTCCTATCACATGCTTTACATTCGCGAGTTCTTCTTCTCCGAGGTCAAGGCCCGGCTTCTTCTTCGGTGCCTCGTCCTTTATGACGGTCTTTACTTCGACCTTTGTTCCGGCCGGCGAGTTTCTGATGATGGTAGCCTTTGTGCTGCCGATCAGGTATTCTGCGAGCGGGTCACGGTGCTTGGAGAATGCGAGGGTCACGGTTACTGCATCTTCACCGACCTCTATGCCTTCCACCATGCCCAGCTCGACGATGCTCTTGTCGCCTTTTGCCGGGTGCTCCACTTCCTGGAGCCAGTTCCTTATTTCGTTTACTTCCATATTCAATTCCGTTAATAATCCTTTCCTGTTGACCATACCAGATCCATCTCATCAACGAGGTGGCCTGCGCCACCGAACTTGTCCACGATGAAGAGGACATAGCGGATGTCCACGTTGATGCATCTCTGGAGGTCCGGCTCGAACATCACGTCGCTGCTCATTGACTCCCAGTTGCCGTCGAATGCAAGTCCGATCAGGTGTCCGCGGGAGTTGAGCACAGGGCTGCCTGAGTTTCCTCCTGTGATGTCGTTGTTGCTGAGGAAGCATGTCGGCAGCTTGCCGTCAGGGGTGCCGTAATTGCGGAAACCGTCTTCAGAACTGTAATCCTTGTTCTTCCAGAGTTCCTTAAGTTTCTCTGGCACAACGAATTCCCAGTTGTCCGGATCTTCCTTCTCCATGACTCCGTCGAGGGTGGTGTAGTGCTTGTAAACCACAGCGTCCTTAGGGGAGTATCCCTTCACCGTACCGTATGTAAGTCTCATCGTAGAGTTTGCGTCCGGATATGAAGGCTCGCCGTCCTTCCACTCGAGGAGACCTGCCGTATATGCTGTCTTCGACTTGTCGTAATCCTCAGGCGTTGCGGCGTTTGAAAGGGTCTGGAGGTTGAGGCACTCCGTATAGATCGACTTTCCGAGCGTTGCCGCAGGGTCGTCGAGTACGGCAGCTCCCTTCTCCTCGATAGCGGCCTTCAGGGCCTCTGCAGAGCAGAATACGCTGTTGTCATAGACCTCGTCCACATATGCGTCGATGTCCACTGTAGCGAAATCCACAGGGATATCCTTGAGATAGTATTCAGGGGAAGCGATGTCGCGGTAGTGCTTCATCATCGCCTTTGCAACCTTGCGGTCTGTGCTGAACGAGTAGTCGCCATACTGTCCGGCGATCCTCTCGTATGCTGATGCAAGTGCCTCGCTTTCGCTCTTTCCTGCCTCGATGGCACGTCTTGCCACGGTTGCGAATGTGTTTGCGAAGCTTGTCATCTCGATCCTGTACACGGACTCATATGCCTTTGTGAATGCAAAGCTTGTCTCCTTGCTTGCCTCCACTCCGTCAGCAAGTCCCTTGAGGGCGTTGCCGTACTTCTCCTTGCGCTTCCTGTCTGCGTTTACCCACTCTGTGAACGCAGCCTCTTCCTGCTCCGCTCTTCCGATGATGTCGAGCTTGTCGAAGGCGAGCTTCATGCCCTGCCACTTCTTCCATGCGTTGGAAGAGCTTGAGTACTTGCTTGCGTACTGGATCTTCACCTTAGGGTCAGCGAGCATGTCCTCGAGGAGCACGTCCTGTCTTATTGTGCGGGCAGCTATGCTGATGTCGTTCTTCTCGATCTGGAACTTGAGTTCAGGGGAAGTCTGGAAACGGGTAGTGCGACCAGGATAACCCATGATCATTGTGAAGTCACCCTCGTCTACTCCGCTCATGGAGATTTTGAGGTGGTTCTTCGGCTTGTAAGGGACATTGTCCGGAGAATAGTCGGCCGGATTGTTGTCCTTGTCGGCATATACGCGGAACATCGAGAAGTCACCTGTATGGCGAGGCCACATCCAGTTGTCCGTATCTGCGCCGAACTTTCCGATGGATGAAGGCGGTGCGCCCACGAAGCGTACGTCGCGATATACCTTATATACAATGATATATACTACGTTGTTGTCATAGAATGAAGTTGCCCTTACGGTGCATCCCGGGTTCTGCTTCTCAGCCTTTGCCACTGCCTCCTTGATGACATCGTCCCTTGTCTGCCTGCCCTTCTTCTCGGCCTTCTCGATCATAGGGGTGATGTCCTGCATGTACTCGAGGAAAGTGACTGTAAGGCCCTCGCATGGGAGTTCCTCGCTTCGGCGCATCGCCCAGTAGCCGTCCTTGAGATAGTCGTGCTCGACGCTGCTGAGCTTCTGGATGTTGCTGTAGCCGCAGTGGTGGTTGGTCACGAGGAGACCCTCGCTTGAGATTATCTCACCTGTACATCCGCCTCCGAACTGCACGATGGCATCCTTGAGTGAACTGTTGTTTATGTCATAGATCTGCTTTGGAGTAAGTTCGCAACCCAGTTCCTTCATTGCGTCGGCATTCATCTTCTTGAGGAGCGGAAGCATCCACATTCCTTCGTCCGCCATTGCGCTGGCGCAGATGGTCAATGCCACGATAAAGCTTGCTATTCGTTTCATGATATGCAGTTTAATTGTTTTCTAAAACAAGGTCGGCTCCAGCTGCTTGAGATGGAAGCTCTTGCGGTGGTGAGGCGTGTATCCGTGCCTGATGATGGCCTCGACATGTTCCTTTGTAGGATATCCCATGTTCCTATCCCATCCGTACTGCGGATATTCCTCCGCCAGTCTGCGCATGTACTCGTCCCTGTATGTCTTTGCCAGCACCGATGCCGCGGCGATGGATGCATATGTGGCGTCTCCCTTGACCACGCATTCGTACTGATAGCCGTCGAAGGGCTTGAACCTGTTGCCGTCGATGAGCAGGAATTCAGGTCTGACGCTCAGTCGGCTGACCGCCCTCTGCATGCCGGTGATCGATGCGTTGAGGATGTTTATCCTGTCGATTTCCTCTGCCGTAACCTCCTCGACCGCCCATGCTATGGCCTCCTGTTCGATGATCGGGCGAAGGGTTTCCCTTGCCTTTTCCGTCATCTTCTTGGAGTCGTTGAGCAGAGGGTGGTGGAAGTCCTTGGGCAGGATGACGGCTGCGGCGAACACGGAACCGGCCAGAGGGCCTCTTCCCGCTTCGTCACATCCCGCTTCAACCAGATCCGGATTCTTGCAGCTCAAAAGTTGTGGTACATTGTGCATTCTACAAAAATACACAATTATTTTTCCTCGCCAAGGGATTTTTTGAGCATAGTGATGATTTCATTCTTGGTAGAGATTGTTTCCTCCAGCGAACCTATGAGTTTTTCGAGGTCGGTGATCCTTTTTTCGAGAACGCTCATGCGTTCGAGATATTCTTCCCTGACATCTTCGAGTCCCGGTCCCTCCATCTGGACGGGACGGTAGCCAAGGACGAGTTCCTCGGATGATGTGTCCAGGAGTTCGGCCACTTTTATGAGATTTGAATTTACGATCGATGTCTCTCCTTTCTCGAGATCGCGGTATGCGGTCAGCGAGATGCCCATCCTGTATGCCATTTCCTCCTGGGTGAGTTTTCTTGACTTCCTGATGTTGCGGATATTCTGCTTAATCGATGTGTTGTCCATGACCTGAAACTTGATTTCAAGGCAAAATTACCCCATACAAGGACGCAGGATAAACCGGATATTCTGCCGAAACATCGGAAAATCCGACTAAAAAACGGAAAAAATGATAAGAAAAAGAAAAATCTGAGGGGTTTCGCGCCGATTTCGTCACAATTGTTTGGATTTTCCGACGGATGGGAGCAGATTTGCCGGTGTTAAACATTGATGCTTATGAAAGACGAAATCAGATTACCCGACATATGCGGGAAACTATTGAACGGGGAAGACATCGACGGTTGCGCAGGCGACCTGACAAGAATCGACAACATGCTGTATGCCGCATTTGGCATGTCTGCAGAGGATATTCTGGCGGAATTCCGGTCAGTTCCGGAAGAGCGCGAGTAGAAATTACGGAGGCAAAGTGTTGATAATCTGACATTGTTTTATTAAATTTGCGAGGATGTGTCTTTTGTGACACTGAAAGACCACAAAGTAATAACACAATAACACTAACGACTGATGAAAGTTTATTCAACCCAAAACATCCGTAATGTGGTTCTGCTTGGTAGCACCAAGTCAGGTAAGACCACGTTATCTGAAGCGATGCTTTACGAAGGTAAGGTAATTGACAGAAGAGGTACAGTAGAAGCAAAGAATACTGTTTCGGACAATGCTGAGATCGAGCAGATCAACCAGAGGTCAATCTATGCTACTCCGCTTTACGCTGAGTTCATGGACACCAAGTTCAATATCATCGACACTCCGGGTGCTGACGACTTCGTGGGCGGTGCAGTTTCCGCTTTCAAGGTATGTGACCTTGGCGTACTCGTAGTGAACGCACAGCAGGGCGTTGAGGTAGGTACTCAGATCTACTCTCGCTATGCTAAGGAATATGGAATTCCTATGATCGTGGCCGTAAACCAGCTTGACGGTGAAAAGGCAAATTGGGAGGGAACTCTCGAATCAATGAAGGAGACATTCGGAAGCAAGCCGGTAGTGGTTCAGTATCCTGTGACTACAGGTCCTGAATTTGACGGTTTCATCGATGTTCTCAAGATGAAGTACTATCGTTTTGCAGGCGATACAGGAAAGCGTGAAGACCTGGAGATTCCTGCAGAATTCGCGGACGAGGCTGAAGAACTCAGAAATGCTCTCATCGAGCGTGCAGCCGAGTACGATGATACCCTTATGGAGACATTCTTCGAGCAGGGCGTTCTTTCTGAGGACGAAATCAGAAAGGGACTCGGTATCGGTATCCGCAAGGGCGACGTTATGCCTATCTTCTGTCTTTCGGCAAAGAAGGACATCGGAGTAAAGCGTCTCATGGAGTTCACAATCCGCACAGCGGCTTCTCCAGCAGAGCGCGTAGGCGTTACAAAGGACGGAAAGAAGGTAGAGTGCAAGGTGGATGCACCGGTTTCACTCTTCATATATAAGACAGCAGTAGAGCAGCACCTCGGTGAAGTTGCATATTTCAAGGTGATGTCAGGTGAACTTACTGAAGGCATGGACCTCGAGAATCCTGAGACAGGCGACAAGGAGCGTATCACAGCTATCTACGCCGTTGCAGGTAAGAAGAAGGAGAAGGTAACTGACCTCCAGGCAGGTGACATCGGATGTACAGTGAAGCTCCGCGCTGCAAAGACAAACGTAACTCTCTGTGCTCCAGGTGCTGAGCTCAGCTACCTCGACATCAAGTTCCCTCACTACAAGTATCGTTGCGCCGTAAAGGCAAAGGACGCCAAGGATGAGGAGAAGGTAAGTGACGCAATGGCAAAGATCGCCGCTGAGGATCCTACATACATCATCGAGTACCACAAGGAGCAGAAGCAGACCATCCTCAAGGGACAGGGTGAGCAGCATGTGAACACTCTCAAGTGGAGACTCCAGAACGAGAACAAGCTTGAGATCGAGTTCTCTGCACCTAAGATCTCTTACCGTGAGACAATCACAAAGGTTGCAACTGCTGACTATCGTCACAAGAAGCAGTCCGGTGGTGCAGGTCAGTTCGGTGAGGTTCACCTCCTCATCGCTCCTTACCAGGAGGGCGTTGACCCAGGCAACAGATTCAAGGTAGACGGCAAGGAAGTTGTCCTCAACATCAAGGGCAAGGAAGAGTATGACCTCCCATGGGGCGGTAAGCTCGAGTACTACAACTGCGTTGTCGGTGGTGCCATCGATGCACGCTTCATGCCTGCAATCCTCAAGGG
>JAZRLI010000004.1:0-6013 GCA_045646785.1 Candidatus Cryptobacteroides sp.
GTGATGAGAACGACACCGTTACCTGCCTGAGCACCGTAGATCGCTGCTGAAGCGGCGTCCTTGAGGACCTCCATAGATGCGATCATAGATGGGTCGAGGTACTGGATGTTGTCAACCTGGAGACCGTCAACGATGAGGAGAGGTCCAATGTTGCCTGAGTTTGAAGAATAACCACGAACGCGGATTGTAGCACCCTGTCCAGGACCACCGGTGTTGATGATATGCACACCTGATGCGCGACCCTGAAGAGCTGCTGCGGCGTCAGTAACTGACTGGTTCTTGAGTGACTCCTCACCTACTGAAGCAACTGAACCTGTAAGGTCAGACTTCTTCTGGACACCGTAACCGATTACGACTGTCTCATCGAGGAGCTGTGTGTCCTCAAGAAGGATTACATTGTAAACAGACTCAGCTCCGATCTGGATTGTCTGAGTTGCATAGCCGATGCAAGAAACTGCAACAGCGGAATTAGAAGGGACTGAGAGGTTGTATTTACCATCCACATCAGTCATTACGCCTGTGCTGGTATTGCCGACAACGTAAACAGCTGCTCCAATAACTGGAACTCCTGACGCGTCAACGACAGTACCGCTGATTGGCTTGTTCTGTGCAGAAAGTTCTACACAGAAAAGAGAGGCGAATATCATAGATATCGCCACTGCCTTAGCGAATAAATTTCTAAGCATAGAAAAGTTAGTTTGTTAGTGTTTAAATAAATGGGTACGTATTGTTGTCAATTCGTGGTTCAAAAGTAGCAATAATCAGTAATAAACGCAACAATTGCTATGAAAAAATTAGACAAAAACGGCATTTTGACTATTTTTTGAAAGCCATAGCCCAATCTATCATCATATTTTCATAACTTGCGACCTCAAATCTTAAGAAATGAAACGCACGGTATTTTTCGCCATAATCCTCTCCATGGCAACCGCATCAGGTGCCAGAGCTGAAAGATATTACCATTTTGACCACGTAACATCCAAGGACGGACTCTCCAGCAATACCATATACAGTACGACACAGGACAGCTACGGCTTCATGTGGATAGGTACGCGCGACGGTCTGAGCAGATATGACGGCAACAACTTCGTGAACATAAGGGACATCGTCAGCGGCGAAGGTCTGGACGGCAACATCTCGACAGTCTGCGAGGATAATCTCGGCAGGATCTGGTTTTCCTCCAATTCCGGCCTCAATATCTACAACCCCCTGACCGGAACCCTTGAACAGCTCGGAACACTGAATGAATCGACATGCCACAGCATACAGTCTGACGGCAAAGGCAGGGTATGGCTGCTTACCAACGAGATAGTCAGGGTCGAGACCGCCACAATGGAAATGAAGTCATACAGGATCGAAGGTCATTGGCCTTCAGGCATGACGATCGACAGCTACGGCTCGCTGTGGGTCATGATGAGAGACGGCAGCTTATATATATATGACGCGCGCACGGAAGAGTTTGAACACAGACAGTGCGGACACATCATCCGCAGGCTGACATCCGGCGAAGAAGGCAAGCTTCTTGTCCTGACCGACAGGAATCAGGTGATGTACCTCGACTGCATCACATTGGAGGAAGATGTCGTGTTTACGGCAAGAAAGGGTCAGCGCATCCTCAACATGATTGAAAGGACACAGGGAGAATGCTGGATCGGAACGAACGAGGGTCTTTTCATCAGAAGGGCCGGGGACGACTACAAGGGAGAGGCATTTCATGATGCCGCCACTCCCCAATCGCTTTCAGCCGACTACATCACCAGCCTTGGAAAGGATAGGGACGGCAATGTATGGGTCGGAACATACTACAAGGGCATAAACATCTGGAAAGACCGCTGGAGAGACATAGGAATGTATTTCAGCAATCCTTCCGAAAATTCCATCAAGGGAACCATCGTGCGCTCGATATGCGAGGATGAGAACGGATACATATGGTTCTGCACAGAGGACGGATGGCTCAACCGCTATAATCCGACAACCCACACGATCTCGAATTTCCAGCTTGCCGAAGACACAAACCTCCAGGGAATTGTAGCGGACGGCAAGAAGATGTGGATATGCTCGTACGGTGACGGAGTCTGGCTCGTGAACAGGGAAAGCGGCCGCATAATGAAGCATTACGACCTTCCGAACAACACCACTACTCTCGGAATCAAGTCAGCGAAAGGCCAGATATTCATCGGTACCACAAGCGGACTGTACAGATATGACGAATCCAGCGACAACTTCGATTTCGTGGAAAATGCAGGAATGCATTTCGTACACAGCCTATACCAGAGCAGCGACGGAGTCATCTGGGTCGGTACGTATGGAAACGGCATACGATGCATTGACGAAGAGGGCAACAGGATCGCGAGGATATCCGCCTCCAAAAATGAAGGAGAACTTACTTCCGGCATCATCACTTCATTCCATGAGGATGCGAGCCACAGGATGTGGATCACGACCGGAGGCGGTGGAGTATATTACACTGACAAGGAATACGACATAACCGCCCCGTATCTGAACAACCTGACTTCCGACGACGGCCTTCCGTCCGACATCGCCTGCGCCATAGCTGAAGATGCTGACGGAATGCTCTGGATATCAACGACAAACGGTATCGCATACATGGATGGCAAGACCTTCATGGTCACTGAAATCATCAACGGAGACGACGAATCGACGGGAAATCAGTTCTCGTATGGAGCAGTATGCACTACGAGAAACGGCGTATTCTACTTCGGCAACACCGACGGAATGATTTCGATCGTGCCGTCGATAATGAAGAACAGGAGAAACACCGAGCGTCTCATAATCACCGACATCCATGCAAAGGACAAGGACAGGTTCATTTCCCTTTGCAATGAGGGCACTTCGGCAATGAGCGCCACACATGTTGAAGTGAAGCACAGGAATGCGTCATCCATCCAGATTGATTTCGTATGTCCTGAATTCACAAGCAGGAAACCATTGTATTCATATACGCTGACAAGGGGCAGATCGAAACGCAGCTTTACCGGCACAACAGAGGAGAACACCGTGTCGTTCACCGGCCTGCGTCCAGGAAAGTATATTTTCGACATATGGATTACCGGCAGGCAGAACGTCGAAGACAGCCGCCGTACCATCCAGATAGACATCAAGCCTCATCCGATGCTCAGCACAGGCGCAAAGGTCCTCTATATCATTATTGCATTGGGAATATTGGCTACGCTTGGCTTTCTTGCGCATATGAAGATCAAGAGAAACAAGAGAAGGCAGCACATCATACTGGAAAACAAGAAGGAGAAGGACATCTACAATGCAAAGATCAACTTCTTCACCAACATAACACATGAGATCAGGACGCCGCTGACGCTCATCAAGATGCCTATCGACAAGATTCTTGCATCCGGAGCATACAATGCATCCAACGAGAAGAACCTCAGGATCATCCAGGCAAACACAGATCGCCTTCTCAACCTCACGAACCAGCTGCTGGACATGAGGAAGATGGAGCACAATGAAATCAGCCTTTCATTCATAAAGGAGGACATCTGCGACATAGTAAGGAGTGCAATGAGGCTCTTCGAGCAGATGGCAGCAGATCAGCACATAACCATGAACTGCGAGATTCCTGACGAGCCTGTGTACATAATGTGTGCTAAGGATTCGGTTCTGTCAATCGTCAGCAACCTGATTTCGAATGCCGTAAAGTATGGTAATGGACTTATAAATGTAAGGTTGCAGAAGTCTGAGGATGAACAGTCGGTAATCATCAGGGTGGAAAGCAACGGCGAAATCATAACCGGAACTGACAGGGATAACATCTTCAAGCTCTTCTTCCAGCGCGAGGGAGCAGAAAAGGGCGTGCATGGTACAGGACTCGGACTTCCATACGCAAGGACCATGGCGAACATGCATAACGGCCGACTCTTCCTTGACGATGCAGTAACAGAAATGAATTCATTCGTGCTTGAACTTCCTGTGAAGCAGGCGGAACAGATCACGATCGAGCAGGTTCATGTAGAGCATGACCCTGAACTTCCTGCATTCGACAATTCAAGGCATACGATCCTTCTGGCGGAAGATTCCTCAGAGATGAGGTCATACCTCGCCAAGGAACTTTCAGAGGATTTCAACGTGTTTACGGCGGCAAACGGAGCCGATGCGCTTGAGATTGCGAAGAACGAAAAGATCGACCTGGTTGTCAGCGATGTCATGATGCCTATCATGGACGGATGCGAACTCTGCAACAGGATTAAGGCAGACTCTGACCTGAGCCATGTGCCTGTGATTCTTCTTACCGCAGCGGTCGGCATTGAAACCCGCATGGAGACCCTCAAGTCAGGAGCTGACGGATACATCGAGAAGCCGTTCCCTATCGAACTGCTCATATCGAACATCAACAACCTGTTCAGAAACAAGGAGATTTCATACAAACAGTTCATCAGCAAGCCATTGACGCATTATAACAGCGTAACTGCAAGCAATGTGGACCAGGAATACATGGACAAGGTGCATGAATTCATCATGAAGCACATTTCGGAACCGGATCTGAACATAGAAAGCCTTACCATGCAGATCGGTACCAGCAAGTCGTCGCTCTACAGGAAGCTCAAGGCGAATACCGGTCTGAGCATCAATGAGTACATACGTCTATACCGACTCAAGCAGGCTGCTGAACTCCTCTCGTCCCAGAAGTACAAGATCAATGAGGTCGCCTTCATGACAGGCTTCTCTTCGCCTTCATACTTTGCAACCTGCTTCCTGAAGCAGTTCAACATCACACCATCTGAATTCGTGAAGAACCTGGGTCAGTAGCCCGGGAAGTCAAATAAAAAAAGAGAGGCTGATTCCGATGAATCAGCCTCTCTTTGGCTATATCATGATCTGTTAGAGATCTGCAAGATTCTTCTGCTGGTCAACAGCTGGAGCAACGAGGATTTCCTGGAACTCCTTCTGACCTGTACCTGCAGGGATCGGATGACCACAGATGACATTCTCCTTAAGACCTTCGAGAGTATCGACGCGACCGCGGATAGCTGCCTCGCTGAGTACCTTTGTAGTCTCCTGGAATGACGCTGCAGAGATGAAGCTGTTAGTCTTCAACGCAGCTCTTGTGATACCCTGGAGTACCTGGCTTGCAGTTGCCGGCTTAGCTTCGCGGAGAACCATCATCTGGAGACCCTGACGCTCGAGAGAAGAATTCTCGCTTCTCATCTCACGTGCAGTGATGATGTCACCCTCTGAGTAAGTCTGTGAGTCACCTGCCTCGAGGACGATGAACTTACCATAGATAGAGTCATTTGTATCCATGAACAGCCACTTGTCCACGAGCTCCTCTGGAAGGAAGTCTGTGTCGCCCGGATCGTTGATCTGCACCTTTCTCATCATCTGACGAACGATGATCTCGAAGTGCTTGTCGTTGATCTTCACACCCTGGAGACGGTAAACCTCCTGGATCTCATTCACGATGTACTCCTGAACCTTGATAGGACCGAGGATGCCGAGGATGTCTGTAGGTGAAACCGCACCGTCTGAAAGTCTTGTACCTGCCTTCACGTAGTCATTCTCCTGAACAAGGATCTGCTTGGTAAGAGGAACAAGGTAATGCTTCTCGATACCTGACTTGTTCTTGATGATGATCTCACGGTTACCTCTCTTGTTCTTACCCATGATAACCTCACCGTTGATCTCAGATACGATCGCAGGGTTAGATGGGTTACGTGCCTCGAAGAGCTCTGTAACTCGTGGGAGACCTCCGGTGATATCGCTTGACTTACCGATAGCACGTGGGATCTTGATGTTGATGTCACCGACCTTCACGTCCTGACCGTCTTCAACCATTACATGGGCACCTACAGGGAGGTTGTAATGCTTGAGAGCCTCACCATGCTCGTCAACAATGACGATAGTAGGGTTCTTAGACTTGTCACGAGACTCGATGATAACCTTATCACGGTTGAGTGAGTACTCATCTGCCATCTCCTCACGGAATGTCACACCGTCAATCATGCTGTCGAAGCGAACCTTACCGGCTGTCTCGATGATT
>JAZRLI010000005.1:0-25940 GCA_045646785.1 Candidatus Cryptobacteroides sp.
CAACTACTCCTTATGGAAGCACTAGCTATAAAATCGTGAGGCTAGACAAATCCATTATGGAGTGGCAGAAGGTTGGAACAGAGTTCTCTGAAGGAACACTTATTACAGATTACAAACGTTTCAAGAGAAAAAACTAAATTCCAATTTAGGAGCGAGATTGATGATTAGCTACAAATCTCAAGGAAGATAACAGCAACATAGGTCCAAGGCCACTGTAAAATAATGCCGTAAATACATATCAAGATATCCTTCCCATCACGCCTACGCAAGATGTTGAAAAATACTTGTAATTAATATGAAGAACTTGTAATTTTACTTCGATAAACCTAAATGCTTGATTCTATGAATACGATATGGATAGTGATGCCGATTCTCATTGTTCTGATGTTCCTGTTGGGCATCGACATCAGCAGGAAGGCCTTTGCGGATATTGCGCATAATCCCAAGGCTGTGATGCTGGGCTTGATCGGCCAGCTTATCATTCTTCCCATCCTCGCATTCTCGATAGCGTGGCTGTTGAAACTGCCACCTGTATATTTCATGGGACTTGTACTTGTGGCCTGCTGTCCGGGAGGCAGTTCTTCAAATGTCTTTTCCTTGCTTGCAAAGGGTGATGTCGCGTTGTCGGTCACTCTGACCGCACTGAGCAGCATAATAACTCTTTTCACTCTTCCGGTGATCATGGAGTTCGTTACCGATGCTGTATCTGGTATGGCAGGAGTAAGCATTGAACTGCCTGTGGGAAAACTGCTTGTGCAGAATATCGTATTGCTTTTCGTGCCTCTTCTTGCCGGAAGCATGTTCAAGCATTTCTACCCTGAAGCAGCAGGCAAGGTCAGCAAGGTCCTGAGCAAGATGGCTTTCCCAGCCTTAATGATTCTTGCTGCGGTATTCTTCCTGCAGTATAAGACAGAAATCGCCGGGAATTTTGCTTCTTTGGGACTCTCTGCGGCATTGCTTATAGTCGCCGCAATGGCTTGCAGCTCATGCATATCCAGGATTGGAAAATTCAACGATACGGTAAGGCGTACGATAGTGATAGAAGTAGGAATGCAGAACGCGGCACAGGCCATTGCAATAGCATCGTCTCCTTTCATTTTCAACAGCGGCGAGATGGCTCTTCCTGCCATCTGTTATGCGTTGTTCATGAATGTGATTCTGCTTACATATGTATATTTAATCCGAAGAAGACAGAAATAGATATGGCAAAGAAAGAAGGAATAAGAAAACTGTTTGACAATATTGCTCCTGAATATGACAAACTGAATCATATCCTTTCCCTCAACATTGACAAGGGTTGGAGAAAGAAGGCTGTACGAGAGATTGCTGACATAGACAAGCCGATGAAGATACTTGATGTGGCTTGCGGAACGGCAGACTTTACAATCGAGATCGCCCAGAAGGTCGCTCCGGGAAGCAAAGTGACGGGAGTGGATATATCCGAAGGAATGATGACCATAGGTAGGGAGAAGATTAGGAAAGCCGGTCTCTCCGCAGAATTATCGGTAGCAGATTGTGAAGCACTTCCCTACCCAGATGATACATTTGACCGCATATCAGTGGGATTTGGAGTGCGTAATTTCGAACATCTTGAGATTGGCCTCAGTGAGATGTTCAGGGTACTGGTTCCGGGTGGAAAACTTGTGATCCTCGAGCTGTCGGTTCCTTCCAACGCATTCATACGCTGGTGCTACAAGCTGTATTTCCTGAAGATCCTTCCTGCAATAGGCGGCCTTGTATCAGGAAACCGTAGCGCATATGAATACCTACCTGCATCTGTCCTGCGTTTTCCAGCGCCGGATAAGTTCATGGAAATGATGAAGTCCGCAGGCTTTGCAGTCGTGGAGCATACCCCAATGACCTTCGGCATCTGCCGCATGTATGTAGGGAAAAAAGCTGCGTTATGATCAGACATTGGATAGAGGCCATGAGGCTCAGGACGCTCCCTGTCAGCGTTGCAGGCGTGATTGCCGGTACCGGCTGCGCCATTCTGACTGAATCCTTCAAGGTAATTCCGGCTCTGCTGTGTCTCACATTTGCAATCCTTGCGCAGATAGCCGCCAATTTCGGAAACGAATATTATGATTTCAAGAACGGGATCGACAAGAAGGGACGTGTTGGATTCCGCAGGGGCGTGACCGAAGGGGAGATCACTCCCAAGGCAATGAAAGCAGCGACATTCATTACATTGGGAATCGCTGCGGCAGTCGGATGTGCCATGCTTATTTATGGTCCTTGGTGGCTCATCATCGCCGGAATTCTGATCATGTGCTTCGCACTCGCATACAGCGCAGGGCCATATCCTCTGTCACATCATGGATTGGGAGATATCGCCGTAATCATTTTCTTCGGCATAGTGCCGGTCGTGCTGACCTGGTATCTTCAAACATCTTCATGGAATTCCGTAGGTCTTGTTGCAGCAACATCTCTGGCCGTCGGTCTCCTTGCCGCCAATGTGCTGGTAGTCAATAATTACAGGGACATGGAAGACGATGCCGCAGTCGGCAAACGCACAACGGTGGTAATTTTCGGCCGAAAGGTCATGAGCGTAGCGTACCTGCTGTCCGGCTTTATCGGAATGTCAGTGATGACCACGGTCTGGCTTGCCATGCCTGTCTGGGTATTGGCAGTTCCTTCTGTCTACCTGATCCTCCATATCAAGACCTGGTACAGCCTCGGGCAATCTGTCGGATCAGCAATAAACCCGATTCTGGGCAAAACAGCAATGAACCTTCTGATTTTCGCACTGCTTTTCGCCGGCGCCTGTATCTTGAGCTGATATCATCGCTCATGCTGCCGGGTGTTTTTAGTCCCCCTAAAAAAGAGACAAAAAAACACCAAAGTCAGCGAAAATCCATAACTTTGTTGCATACACTATAACTGATATGACCATGAAAAAGTTCATCATTACAATACTCGCCATGCTCTTTGCAAGCGTCATTCATGCTCAGGAAGCCAAGACTGTCATTTACGAGGACGATCTCATCAACAGGTCGGTCACTGACGCCGGTGCAGCTTTGCAGGGAAAGGCTGCCGGCCTTCTTGTATTGAATATGTCAGGTGCCCCAGGCGAAACAGCAAGGCTCCGTCTTCGCGGATTTACGACAGACACCGGAAATGGAGGTCCTCTTCTTATAGTAGACGGACTGAAAGTCGAGAACATTCAGCATCTGGATCCTGCCATGATCGAGAAGGTCGAGATATTGAAGGATGCAGCTGCAACCGCCTTATACGGCATTCAGGGCGGTAACGGAGTCATCCGCATTACGACAAAGAAGGGCGCCGGCAA
The DNA here is from genome assembly GCA_045646785.1 of Candidatus Cryptobacteroides sp. Lineage (GTDB taxonomy): Bacteria > Bacteroidota > Bacteroidia > Bacteroidales > UBA932 > Cryptobacteroides. Next base: position 3,290 of record JAZRLI010000005.1, read on the forward strand.
GGTCAGCGTAGCATATGATTTCAAGCTTACAAGCTCACTCCCGGGCATGAAGGCCGACCTTCTGGAGAAGTCGGAATGGATTGAACGCGTGACTAAGATAAATCCTCTCATGCCCCAGATTCTGGAGGAAAGAGGACATGCGGATAACTATACCGACTGGCAGGATGTCATGTACGGAAACGGATTCGCCCACCAGCATGGACTGTCAGCACAGGGCGGCAATGACAAGGGAAGTTTCTTCGCAGCGGTTAATTATCTTGACAATGACGGCATCATGGCCGGATCGTCCGATACCCACAGGCGCATTGCCGCTCAACTGAACGGACAGTACAAGGTTACAGACTGGATGCAGTTCGGACTCAATGCATCTTTCGCCGCTCAGAAGATATCCTATCTTCCTCAGTGGGATTACAGTTCGGTTTATGGCTCCATACTCTACACAGATCCTGTGACCAAGCCGTACGCCTCTGGTCCTGAGGAATTCCCGTCCGAGATGCTCCAGGCATACAATGAGGGTAAGGCCATATTGAAAGACCCTTCAAATGGGATGTATTATGCCGGATCATTCTACACGACAGATAATCCGTTGGTGTTGAGGGATATAGATAAGATCAATGCAGACAATCAGGACATTAATGCCATCATGTATGCAAAGCTGACTCCGTTCAAGGGATTTGCCTTCACTGCAAGATTTGGTTATCGTGGAGAACAGCAGGACAAATGTCGCAGCGGTCATCCTTACTATTTTTCACGCTTCAAGAATTCCATCTATCATTATTACATAGCATCAGAAATGATGAACAGCGGATATCAGGCTGATGCAGTTGCGGAATATGCTTTTTCCAAAGGAAGGCACGGACTTGATGCAAGGGCCGGAATGTATTATGAAAGTGTAAGTCAGACATTTAGAGATGGTAATGCTTATTCTGAAACAGTGGTTCCCGAGTATGGCGACATATCCTTTGACACAAAGGAATCAAAGTCATCCGACCTGGCTTTCTTTGCTCAGGCCGGATATACATTCGGAGGACGCTTAAGTGTTCAGGCAAGTGTCAGAGCGGACAAGTACAAATCTGACAGGTTTTTGGGGACTGACGATTCATGGATGATCTTCCCTACCGTTTCTGCAGGGGCCGTGGTATTGAAAGAACCATTCGTAAAAATCAGAGGTTCATGGGGAAAGGGAGGCAACACCAGCGATCTGGAGGCCTTCTATAACAAACAGACAAAGTTTGTCCATGAGGTTTCTGATCATCTCGATGTAGGGGCAGATGCTGAGTTCTTCAAAGGCCGTATGGTTCTTGCGGCAGACTGGTATGTCAAGAATACCGATGTTGATGGACTTGCAAGCATCATAGATATGTCCATGTTTGAAGTCACTTCTGTCAGGAATACAGGCGTTGAAATAGACCTTTCATGGAAGGACAAGATTGGGGATTTCACTTACAGTCTTTCGGGAAACCTGTCAACCTTGAATAACGAGGTGACATCCATGGCGGAAGGCCTTGTCCGCAAGATTACTTATGGAACAGATCAGGTCGTTACCGCATATGAAAAGGGATACCCGATGTGGTTTTTTTACGGAAATCAGTCCAAGGACTTTGAATCAGGAAGCTATCCTGATAAAGGAGCATTCATAGGCAAGGGCATTCCGTCCGTATTTTATGGACTGACCTTGAATCTGGCATACAAGGGATTTGATTTCAGCATGTATGGAAACGGAACATCCGGCAATGACATCGCCAACTGTGCGTTTGATTATTATCTGACATATAAGAATATCCTTGGAGATATCGATCAGAAGGACATGACGCAGTCATATAAGTGGCAGTCGGATATGATGGTTTATGACGGCAGCTATTTCAGGATCCGACAGATACAGCTGGGGTACACTCTTCCGAAACGTCTGACCGAGAAGATGTTCATGCAGAAAGCAAGAGTCTTCGTATCTCTTGATGACTTCTTCACATTCAGCAGCTACCCTGGAGGAGATCCAGAAACAGCCACATACGGAAGCCGTCTCCTGGACCCTTGGGCAAAGTTATATTCTACCCCCGGCTTGCAAGAAATCAAAGAATGCGGAAATGACAAGAAACTTGGTCAGGATTACGGATCTTATCCTATATCAAGGAAGATCCTCTTTGGAATCTCGATCAGATTCTGATGCCTGGCATTGTACGCCAGTCCGTAGTTTATACCACTTTCAGTAGCGGCTACATGAAAACATGAATAATCCGCTCGGGGTGTCTCTTTTTTTCGTATATTGCACAAAATTAACACTATTATGAACCGAAAACTAATTACCGTAGCGATTTCGCTGCTTGCTGCCTTGACGGCATCTGCCCAGCAGTCAAATGTAAACCTCAGTTACAACCCACAGAAAGATACCGAAGGATTGATCCCTTTCAGCGCGAACCTCAATTCGCCTCAGGTAAATGACGACCAGACCGTAACTTTCCGACTCAGAGCTCCTAAGGCGGAGTCTGTAGCCCTCTCCGGCGCAATGACAACAGTAATGAAAGTACGTGGAAACATTCCTTTCACCAAGGGTGAAGACGGCATCTGGACCCTCACTATCGGTCCTCTCCCTGTGGACATGTACCAGTACAATATCGTTGTGGACGGTGTCAGCATGGCCGACCCTAACAACACATATGCATCCTTTACCGCAATGCCTCCTTACAGCGAGCTTATCATACACGGTGACGGACCATCATGGTGGGACGCAAAGGATGTACCTCACGGAGCCATCACACGTCATATCTATTACAGTCCTGTAACAGAAGGACAGCGTGAACTCTACGTATACACTCCTCCACAGTACAATCCAAAGAAGAAATACCCAGTCCTCTACCTTATGGGCGGAAGCGGCGAGCTCCCTTCAAACTGGATGTATGACGGACGCGTGAACTTCATCATGGACAACCTCCTTGCTGAAGGAAAGGCAGAGCCAATGTTGATCGTACTCGTTAACAACCAGGTCGTTCACCGCAATCATCCTCAGCATGCCGACCTTACTTTCGACATCATGGAGCGTGAGTATCGCGAGGCTGTCATTCCATTCATCGACAGTCACTACAAGACCATCGCAAATCCACACGGCCGTGCAATTTCCGGTCTTTCAATGGGTGGCCGCCACACTATGTTCGTAGGTCTTAACTCTCTTGACCTCTTCGCAAACTTCGGTGTCCTCAGTGCAGGTGACAACAAACCGGAAGAGACCCTCGGCGAATTCCTCAATGACCCTAAGGTCAACGACAAGGTGGATTATCTGTTCATCGGACAGGGAGGCGACGAAGAGAAGGGTATGTTCAACTTCCGCGTAAAGCCTTTCAGAGAGGCTCTCGACAAGCACGGAATCGAATATGAGTACTTCTGCGTAGGTGAAACCGGTCACGACTGGTCAACATGGAGAGGTCTCCTCTACTATGGTTTCCTTCCAAAACTCTGGAAGAAATAGACTAAAAAGGGACATCCCGAAAGGATGTCTCTTTTTTTATCCGAAAAGTCAGCATCATCACTCAAATTCCCTATAAAATTCCGGAAGCAGGCAGGAGGTAAGTCAGGAATAAATTTATTAACTTTGGGCTAATCAATCTTTTTATAACCTTAGTTCAGGGAGGACATGCTATGAAAATACTTATTATCGGAGGTACCGGCACCATCAGCAGTGCCATCACAAGACAACTGGCAGCAGAAGGACATGATCTTTGGCTGCTCAACCGTGGCAATCGTAACGCAGGACTGCCGCAGAATGTCAAGCAGATAACCGGAGACATCAACGAACGTACGGAAGAGGTCATGGCCAAGCTTGGCGACGAGACCTTCGACGCAGTCTGCGAGTTCATCGGATTCTTGCCGGAACAGGTGGAACGAGACATAAGGCTTTTCTCCGGTCGCACAAGACAGTATGTATTCATCAGCTCGGCCTCTGCCTACAACAAGCCGGCACGCCATCATGTCATAACCGAAGGCACTACCCTTGCAAATCCTTACTGGGAGTATTCCCGAAACAAGATCGAGTGCGAGGCCGTACTTATGAAGGCCTATCGCGAGACCGGTTTCCCTGTAACCATCATCCGTCCTAGCCATACATACTGCGAACGCGAAGTTCCTGTAGGAGTACACGGCAGCAATGGAAGCTGGCAGGTTCTCAAGCGTATGATCGAGGGAAAGCCGATCATCGTGCATGGAGACGGCAGTTCACTTTGGACGATGACATGGAACGAAGACTTTGCAAAGGGATTCATCGGTCTGCTGGGTAACCCTCAGGCTATCGGAGAAGTATATCAGATCATGTCCGATGAATCACTCACATGGAACCAGATTTATCAGTGCGTAGCAGATGCACTCGGCGTGGAGTTCAAGCCGTATTATGTATCTTCCGACTATCTTGCCGCCATCGCCCCTCGTGCATATGACCTCAGAGGCGCTCTGCTTGGAGACAAGGCCGTGACAGTCCGCTTCGACTGCAGCAAGCTCAAGCGCGCCGTACCGGGCTTCTGTGCAACGACACACTTGGATCAGGGCATCCGCAAGGCAATTTCATATATATTGGAACATCCGGAAACGCAGCGTGAGGATCCCGAATTCGATGCCTGGTGCGACAAGGTCATCGAAACCTTGGAAAATGCAAAAGAATCTTTCTGATGCTGACAACTCTTAGAAGCCGACCCAAAAGGGTTGGTTTCTCTTTTATGTTTATATAACTGCCACCCTCCCGATATGACTAAATAGTAAGAGGCTGACTAGAACTCAAACGAATATCTGTAGAGCTTAGGAAAATCCTCGTCACTGCCGACCCATACGCAGTTTCTTTCGCGATCGACGCAGATTGATTCGGCGTTCTCGATGTCACTTACATCATAAGTTGCGAGAAGTTCGCCGTCTACTGTGCAGATGAAGATCTTGAAGGCAATCGAATCGACCACCCAAAGCCAATCGGTTACAGGATCATAGCAAAGTCCGGCGATTTCCCTGGCAAAACTTGAAAGGGAAATCTTCGACAGCATGGTTCCGTCTGTCTTGAACTGCCACAGGTTGGCATTCCTCTGACTTCCGACCAAGAGGATATCATCCTTATAATATTCCACAGCTTCTAATCCGTCGTTCCAGTATCTGTTGTCTACAGCCTCCTGTACAGTCAGTATGACCGAATGGGTATCATAGTCGGGTGCATCCACTCTGGTGACATTCTGGGTCCTCTCTATGGCAAGATAGATATGTCCGGTTGACGGGTCTATTGTTATGCCCTCCGTATCTCCCGGGTTGGCCCATACGTCAGAAATCTCGCCTTCAAACGAAACCTTCTTTACCACACCGACGTCTCCGCATGCAAGAAGACACGATCCGTCCGCAGCCATGCAGAGGCCGGAGAATTCTTCGATGGGCATATCCATTACCGTACGTTCGCCCATTACAGGCATCTTGCGTTCCTGAGCCACCGCTGATAAGGCCAGCAATGAAACCAGCATAAGGCTGAAAAAGTTTCTCATATCACTTGTCTTTATTTATTGACATAACCGCCGAACTTCTGAAGACGCTCGACGATGGTCTTCCTGACGAACTGTACCTCAGCATCATATGAGCCCAGAGCCTGGAAATTCATATGGACCTTCTCGTTGAGGATCGGCCAGCGCTTGAAGTTCAGTTCCTGCGATTCCTTAAGACGGAGGTATGTTTCGTCCAGATACAGAGGCAGGTCCTTGATTCCTGCATCATAGGCCTCCTTCCAAAGATCAGCAAGAAGTTCCATAGCCTCAGGGTCCTGCTTCACAATCCTTTCGGTAACACGCCTTATCGCATCGCTTGCCGCACGTCCCTTGGTGCAGAACACGTAATCGCCGAGATTGTTTATCGGATGGCTTGTATAGTCGTTATCGAACGAGAGGTCATGGTCCCATGTCGGGCCGACATACAGCTTTCCGTCAGCAGCATCCTTGTACATATACACGCTCCAAAGCATGTCCGGATTGCCGCAGAACTCTCCCACGATAAAGTTTTTCAGGAAGCTTTCCAAGTCGAGATAATTGCGATATCCCTTTTCAGCATCCATGAAATCCGAAGAAAGCACGCTGTTTTCCATCTTGTTGAAGAATCCCTCGATGAAGCTCCACTGTTCCTGTGTAATATCCTCTTCGTCAGGATGCTTGATGGTGACAGGTGTTCCATTCACTGAAGTAAACATGACAGTCTCGTCATATGCATAACTGTCAACCTCGATCAGGTATCCGTCCTTGGCAGGCACTCGGTCCGAAGCCGCCTCAACCTGGTCACAGAGTTGATAGCATCCCCTGTATTCACCATTTACGACCACATCTACAGGATGGATATATGGTGTATAAGCCTGTCCGACGGTCTTGCTGACCTTGAAGGCCAGGATGTTTCTCATCAGTGACTTGTCGCTGTAATTGCTTATAAGTGTCCATTTCTTTGCAGATGCAGGAGCATCGAGCGGACTCTGCTTCGACTTGAACTTCAGCCTGTAAGGCTTCTTGGGGAAATAGAGCCAGCTGGCGTTTCCTCGTCCTCTCACACCGGTCTCGCTGGTCGCAAGAAGGTTGGTTCCGTTCTCAGAAATGATGTATACATTGCTGGAAAGTTCATATTCCTTCGATGTGATGTCCTCCATTCCAGGAGTGTTGATTACGACAGTAGGAAGGTTTGTTATCTGATAGAGCTTGGAATCGTCACCCTCGCCCTCATAACCATAGAATTCAAGTTCAGCCAGGTTGCACCTCGCATCATTCGGCGTAACATAACGTACATACCTGAATCCCCTTGAGCATTTGACATCCTCATGATGCATCACACCTGAGCTTGCCGAGTTCTTGATCATGTGGATCGGAATCGCATCGCTGAAGTCTGGTTCATTGGCACCTTCGAAGACAGCAAGCTGCACTCGATGTTCCTGAGTGATCCTTGGTGAATATCCGATCTTGTTTATCACATGCTTCGAGCCGAGGTCAAGGCCCACCCATGTGCTGGAACGGTCATACGAGGCGAAGAATGTCTCGAAATTTCCATCGAATGCATTTTCCTTGACATTGACCGTTTCTGACTGCTGACCTGTATTGTAGTCTACCGAATAGGTACTTCCTATGATCTTGCCGGAGAGTTTGTCCGAAGGATGATACTTAAGTGTCGTAACTGTAGAATATGAATTGGACCACAGTCTTTCAGTCCCTTCGGCCTCTGCCCATGCCCACAGATGGTATGTAGCCTCTTCCTTAAGGCCGTCCAGGACGACTTCCACACTTCCATCCGAAGGTGTACCGGCAGCCACGAGATCAGTTCCCTGGGTCCTGTCAGCTGTTTCACCGTAGGTTATTCCCCAACTCCGGTAAGCATCCTTGCTGGCACCCATGGCATTGATGGTGGCAGAAACCGAACCGACGCCTCCACTGATATCAGAAAGGGAAACATTTATCTTTCCCACAGGTACATCAACCTCTGTATCCGGTTTTTCCTGACATGCACAAAGTGCGAGTCCAAGGGACATAAGCATGATCAATATGCGTTTCATATTCCGAAAATTTTCATAAATTTACGAAACCTAAAATTCAAAGCAAAATGAAAAAGTCAATATATCTGTTTTTTTCGCTTATATGCTTCTTGGCAGCTTCATGCACAAAGGAGAAGATTGTTGAAATTCCTTCAATGATCGACATACTCAACACTGACGGTGGACTTGAGATGGGTCCAGGTTCGACGGAAGAACTCCTGTTCCAGGTATACCCACCGGAAATTGCATTCAACTATGATGTATCATCACCGCAGTGTCAGATCAGGTTGGTTGTTGACAATGCGACCGGACTGAACTACGAGGAGTCCGAGTACTACAGGATGATTGAAGTCGTACAGGTTTCCAAGGAAGATGGCATATACTCCGCAAAAATACATGACCTTAACAAATCCATTGACTACAGAGAACGCATACTCCTATATATCAGCAACTTGCAAACAGACGCAGATGAAAGGCATGTCGCCTCATGGAAGCCGTTTGTCATCGAAATGCAGCAGACATGGCAGATCGCGCTTAAAGACTTTGTTTTCTTCAAGAATGACAATCCGGAAGCTATTTTTGACAACAACATAAGAGTAAACATCAACTCGGGAGAGGCCATAGTCATCTCACCAATGATCAGCAATCCTAACCTCATTGCACGTTTCAACAAGCCGGAGGGAGTAAAGGTCTATGTAGACGGAGTTGAGCAGATCAGCGGAGAGACCATGAACGACTTTTCAAAGCCAATCAAATACACGGTAAAGGACAGGATCGAATACTCATTCACCGTCCAGGTGATCCACTCTGCCCTCCCTAAGGTATTCATCAGAACCCAGGGTGGCATGCAGATACCGAGCAAGAATGAAAACTGGCTGTCAGCCACAGTGAAGATCTACAATCCGGACTGGACATTGCATCTTGAAGGGGAAACAGACATCAGAGGAAGAGGCAACACCACATGGACCTACCCGAAGAAGCCATATGCACTCAAGCTGAAGGAGAAGCAGGAAGTTCTGGGCATGCCGAAGCACAAGAGATGGGTACTGCTTGCAAACTGGATGGACAGAACCCTGCTCAGAAACGCGGCGTCGTTCAATCTTGCATCACGCACAAGCCTTGCCTACACTCCACGTGGAGAGTTCGTCGAACTGTTCGTCAACGACGTACATCTGGGCAACTATTTCCTTTGCGAACACATCAAGGTGGATGAAAACAGAGTCAACATAGACGAACTTGACGAGGACGAGGTAGACGGCGGATATATCATGGAGCTTGACGCATATTATGACGAGGTCCACAAGTTCAAATCAGCAGTGCGCAATCTTCCTTACATGTTCAAGGATCCCGATGAAGTAAGCGCGGAGCAGTTCTCGTTCATGCAGGACTATGTGAACAACTTTGAGAACTCCCTCTATGATAACGCAAGATTTGCGAAGAGAGAGTATGTGGAGTACATTGACCTACAGTCTTTTGCAGATTGGTGGATAACAATGGAACTTACCGGAATATGGGAACCTAACCATCCTAAAAGCACATACATGCACAAGGACAAGGGAGGCAAGCTGACAATGGGTCCGGTATGGGATTTCGACTGGGAGACATACATGTCGACAACATGGTTCAGGATCAAGGATGCCCTGTATTACGGACGTCTCTTCCAGGATCCGGAGTTCGTCGCATTGGTCAAGGAGCGCTGGGCCGCACTCAAGCCGGAATTCGAGACATTCCCAGAGTACATACGCAGCAAAGCCGAACATATCAGAAGTTCGGAGTACATGAACCACATGATGTGGCCTATCACCCAGGTTGTCAACAAGGACGAGAGCATGTCATTCGACGATGCAGTCGAAAGCATGGTCGCATCCTACACTGCAAAACTGGAGTGGATGGACAAGGAAATCGGAAAGATGTAGCTGTCAGGCAAGGATCCTGACAGCCTCTTCGATATTGTTCGGACGGATGATCACATTGGCTGAATCACCGTCAGAATAAGCGTACATGTACTCGATGAAGATATTGTTTGCCGCAAGCTTCTCAAGCACAGTGGACAATGCTCCCGGAACATTCGGGCAGTTCAGGCACAGGACGTCCGTAACCATGACTGCAATGTCTGCTGCACGAAGCACTTCGACAGCCTTTACCACATCTGGAACGATAAGACGAAGAAGACCGAAATCAGCAGTCTCCGCCATACTGAACGCCTGCATGTTGATGCCATTGTCTGCAAGTATCCTTGCGACCTCGTTGATTCTTCCTGTCCTATTCTCAAGGAAGATAGATAACTGCTTGATAGTCATATTATTTCAGTATTCGTTTATCTACAACATGTTTTCCCTTGCCCTGAGCACGCTCGATGCTTCCTGGTTCCATAAGACGTACGTCAGCCGCAATCGAGAGTACGCTCTTGAGCTTGTCTGACAGCCTCTTCTTCATTGCGAGCATGCTTCCGATGTCGTCGCTGAAGTAGTCCTTTCTTACCTCGACCTGCACCTGGAGAGTGTCAAGGTTGTTGATCCTATCCACAACGAGCATATACTGAGGCTCGAATTCCGGCATCTCGAGTATCACGCTTTCCACCTGTGACGGGAAGACATTGATTCCTCTGATGATGAGCATATCGTCGCTTCGTCCCACGATCCTGCCCATTCTTACCGAAGTACGTCCGCAAGGACACTCGCCATCCATCAATGTACAGAGGTCCTTTGTACGGTATCTCAGAAGCGGCATTCCTTCCTTGGTAAGAGTCGTGAATACAAGCTCACCCTGTTCGCCATATGGAAGCTGCTCCAATGTTTCAGGATTGATGATTTCAGGATAGAAATGGTCTTCATTGATATGGGATCCGTTCTGCTCCTGACACTCGTACGACACTCCAGGTCCCATGATCTCGCTTAGTCCGTAGATGTTGTAGCCCTTGAGTCCGAGACGGCTTTCGATCTCCTTACGCATGTTTTCTGTCCAAGGCTCTGCACCGAAGGCACCTATGCGAAGTCCGATCTCGCTCTTGTCGATTCCCATCTTATCGAGAGTCTCGGCAAGGTAGAGGGCGTATGAAGGAGTACATGCTATACCTGTGATGTTAAGGTCCTTGATGAGCCTGATATGCTTTTCTGTATTTCCTGTAGAGGCAGGGATTACTGTCGCACCGAGGTTCTCGACTCCGTAATGCGCACCGAGACCACCTGTGAAGAGACCGTATCCGTAACTTACCGAGAAGGTGTCTTCTCTTGTAACGCCATAGGCTGTAAGGCAACGTGTCATCACTTCAGACCATACGGCCAGGTCCTTTCGGGTGTAGCCGACGATGGTCGGATTTCCGGTAGTTCCCGAAGATGCATGCACACGCACGATCTCCGAAGCGGGAGCCGCCTGAAGGCCATATGGATAGTTGTCTCGAAGGTCCTGCTTTGTGGTAAACGGCAGCTTCACGATATCATCAATGGTCACTATATCTTCAGGAGATACATTCATCTCCTGCATCTTGTTTCTGTAGAAAGGCACATTATGATAGACATACTGCACCAGCTTCTGGAGCCTCTTTCCCTGCAGGTCCCTCATCTGCTCGCGGCTCATGCATTCCTTGTTTGGATTCCAGATCATATTCTTATCTATTTATGGGATGATCCTGACTGAAAGCCTTCATTCTCTCTTCCAGAACAGGATATAAATCTTCTCTCATTCTCGATGTACATGCACGCACACCCTTCTGTCCGCTGCCGGTGAGAGCAAGCGAAATGCTGCTTACTCCGTAGTACAGGAGTTCACGCAGGAGTTCTCCGCCGTCCATGTCTCCGTAACCGATGGTGAAGAAGAAGCCGTCTCCGACCTTCTGACTGACATCAGCATCATATACGATATGGAAACCGTTGTCAGTGAATACCTTCTTCATCCTTTCAGCACGTACGGCATATTCGCGTGTATCCTCAACGAAGTTGAGTTCACCTTCGGTCGAGAGTCTGAGCATTTCCGCATAGGCATACTGAGTCGATGCGGTACAGCCCGATGTTATCATGTAAAGGATCGATGCGATCAACGTCTCTCCGAACACTCCCGAATCCTTGTATCTCTCAGCCATAGCCGGGTACTGTCTTTCAAAGAGTGCGTCGCTTATGCAGAGCATCGCGATACGCTGGCCCGCATAGCTGAATATCTTCGATGCGGAAAGCATCAGGATGTAATTGTCTGTATATCTTGCGACTGTCGGCGGATAAGGAGGCTGGAACGGATGGCCCATATCCCTGCGGTAATCCATGCAGAAATATGCGAGGTCTTCCATTACGACCACATCATACCTGTCGGCCATTTCGCCTATTATCTTAAGTTCCTCATCCTCCAGGCATATCCATGCCGGATTGTTCGGATTGGAATATACAATCGCCGCCACATCACCGTCAGCGAGCATTTCCTCGAGTTTCGCACGAAGGGCGGAGCCTCTGTATGAATATATGTCGAACTCCTTCCACTCCACGCCAAGGATACGCAGCTGCGACTTCTGGATCGGAAAACCCGGATCGATGAACAGAACCTTGTCCTTTCCCGGAATGCGCTGGGTACATGCTATGAATGAACCGAAGGAACCGGATACGCTTCCCACCGTAGGAACGCAGCTTCTTGCAGAGACATCGATGTCCATGAAGGCCTTCACGAATCTTGAAGCCTCAGCCTTTAGTTCAGGTACGCCGGCGGCAGCAGGATACTGTGAGCCCACTCCCCTGTCGAGGGCAGCCTTTTCAGCCTTTACGCCATAACTGTTAACCGGAAGTCCTGGAGAACCCTGATCCATCCGGATGAACGGAATGCCGGTCTCCTTCTCAAGATACTGTGCCACAAGAAGCACCTCGCCGATGGTCGCCTTTGAGAGATCCGCAACATGCAGGTCACTGACGGCCCTTTCTACCAACTCTTCACTGAATATCTTCATAATACATCAGAATCGTTTAATACAGGAAACTTTGCCCTGAACGCCTCGAGGGCAGGAATGTCGATATCAGCGGTCGCTGTCGATTCAGTTCCGTCCTCGCATGAGGCGATTATCTTTCCATACGGGTCTATGACCATGCTTCCTCCGCAGTACTCGTTGGTCGGATCTGTTCCGACGCGGTTTACTCCTGCAACATAGCACTGGTTCTCGATGGCGCGTGCTACAAGAAGGGATTTCCATGCACCTACGCGTACGGTCGGCCAGCTTGCCACATAGAGGATCATGTCATAATCGCCATGGTTTCGTGACCATATCGGAAACCTGAGGTCATAGCATACCTCCAGAAGGATCCTCACACCCTTGAACTCAGTCACTACCCTTTCATTGCCGGCAGTGAAACGTTCATGCTCACCGCCAAACGTAAACAGATGCTTCTTGTCATACCAGACAACTTCTCCATCCGGCTTTACGAAGTAGAACCTGTTGAAGTACTTTCCTTCTTCGTGTATGGCCACGCTTCCGGCGATTGCGGCACCTGTCTGCCCTGCCTTCGCCTTCATCCATTTGAGACTCTTGCCTTCAACCTCTTCGGCAATGCCTTCGGGATATGTACAGAAGCCTGTAGAGAACATTTCGGGAAGGACATAGAGGTCGGCTCCGGGATCGGAGTCGATTGCGGCGTCTGCTTTGCGGATATTTTCCGCGACATCAGCCCATAGTATGTCCTGCTGGATGATGGAGATTCTCATGGATCGTTCGTTTTATCATACAAACTTACGGAAAATTCTTCATTTAGAGGTCATAATTTCCACGAATCTGCTCCAGAAGGCCCTGACACCCGGTCTTGCGCACAAGATCCTTCATCACATATTCAGCCATAGGACTGCGACAGATGTTTCCGTGGCACAGAAACATTATCTTCTTCATGTCATTCATTTTATAGTGTAAATATACGGATTTCTGCCGACATATTACAACAACAGAGGCCCCCTTCCGGAGGCCTCTGCAGCATTATGTTTCACAGTCCTATTTGAAGAGGAGCTGGGCAACTGCTGTGATGTAGTCACGGCAGTTCATCCAAGTGTGTCCTCCGCCAGGATACATGGTCTTGTATTCGATTCCTCTGTCCTTGAAGTTCTGCTCGAGCTGGAGAGAAGACTGGTAAAGGAAGTCTGATGTACCGCAGCTGAGCCAGAGGAGGTCAAGCTTCTCGTTGAGTTCCGCTGCAGGAGCGTATGTTCCGTTCTCGAAGTTCGAAGAGATCTCCGGTCCGAACACAGCCGGTGCAAATGCACATACATAGCTGAACATGTCTGGGTTGCCGAGTCCGCATGCGAGAGTCTGTCTTCCACCGAGTGAGAATCCTGCGATCGCTCTGTTTGCAGCGTCAGTATAGACGTTATAGTTTGCCTCGATGAATGGAACAACCGACTTTGTAAACTCCTCGGTAGTGAGCTTGGTGTCCATTGAGTCGTATCTGTCGGCAACTCCGCGGAGCATCATCTCAGGATAAGGGTTAGCGTAAGGCATGACGATGATCATTGGCTCAGCCTTGCCTGCTGCGATGAGATTGTCAAGGATGTTGTTCACCTTACCCACCTTGAACCATGTCTCGTATGTGTCAGTCATACCGTGGATGAGGTAAAGCACAGGGTACTTCTTTGACTTGTCTGCAGGGTCATATCCTGGAGGTGTATAGATACATACCGGACGGTCGAAGCCTACTGCATTCGAAGTGTACCATGTATAGCTTACCTTTCCGTGAGGAACGTTCTGAAGATCCTGGAAATCAGGCTCTGCACCTCTTACGTCAGCAAGGCTGTACTTGAATCCCTCGTTAGGGAAGATGAACATGTTGTTAGGGTCAGCGATCTTTGTGCCGTCGATCACGAACGCATACGGATAGATGTCTGGCTGATCAGGCTTTACTGTGATTGACCATACGCCTCTTGCGCCTTTCTCCATCGGCTTTGTACCGTCGAACATCTGACACTCAAGCTCTACCTTCTGTGCGTTAGCTGCCTGAACGCGGAATGTAACGCTTCCGTCCTTGTTGTACTCAGGAGAAACAACACCTGCAGGGAAGAGAGCCGCCATCACCTCAGGAGTAAGTCTCTGACCTTCGCCAGCGGCTGGTGCTGCCGGTCTTGCCGGTGCTGATGGTCTTGCCGCCGGTGCAGCTGCCGCTACAGGAGCCTGCTTGCCCTTAGGCTCTACAGCTGTGGACTTGCTCATAGCCTCTGCAGAAGCCTCCTTGTTGAAGAGGAGCGGGAATGTCTGGCTGAGGAAGTATCTTGCGTTCATCCAAGTGTGGCCGAACATGCCTGTAGTGTACTCCTGTACATTCTTGATGCCTCTCTTGTCGAGGAACTCAGCATACTCCTTTGCGTTGCCGTAAAGGAAGTCATCTGTACCTACGCCAAGCCAGAAGAGGTTGATCATCTTGTTTGTCTTCTTGGCATTGTCGTACACCTTAGGAAGAGTCATGCTGGTGAACGAACTGTAAGAGCAGAAGTATGAGAACTTGTCGATGTTTGTAAGACCGAATGCAAGACCCTGATTACCACCGCGTGAGAAGCCACCGATTGCACGGTTCTCCCTGTCGTTGATAGTCCTGTAGTTGGCCTCTACGTAAGGCATGAGGTCATTGAGGAGATCCTTGCTGAACATATCGCCCATTGTGAAGGTATTTGTTCCTGCAGGGAAATACTTCGATGGGTTTCCGTAAGGAAGCACGATGATCATCTCCTTCGCCTTGCCCTCAGCGATGAGGTTGTCAAGGATGAGGTTCATCTTGCCGACCTTGAAGTAAACCTCCTCTGTATCCGTAGTACCGCTGATGAGGTAGAATACAGGATACTTCTTGTCTGGGTTCTTGTCGTATGTAGGAGGAGTGTAGATGATGGCGTTACCGTGGAGACCCATTGTCTCTGACCAGTAGTTCACGTAGTCAACCTTTCCGTGAGGTACCGACTTCACGTCGTGGTCCTTACCCGCTCTTACGTCCACCATAGAGTTCTTGAAGCCCTCGTTAGGGAACCAGTCCGGGTTCTGAGGGTCCATGACAGCGATGCCGTCCACCTCGAAGCAGTATGGATAGATATCCGGCTCAACCGGGCCGAGAGTGATGGTCCATGTTCCGTCTGCCCTTCTGTACATTTCAGTCTTAGGAGCGAACTGAGCGCTGATCTTTACAGACTTGGCCTCAGGTGCGCTGATATTGAATGTAACAGTGTTGTCTGGGTTGACGATCGGAGATGCATACTGTGCGCCTCTGCGGTTGTATTCAGTAGTCACGACGATCTTTCCTGCCTTCTCGCCGCTTACAACCTTCATTCTGAGCATTCCTGTCTGTGTCTGGCCTACTCCGAGTTCTGTAAGGTCTGCCTTCACTGTAACTGCACCGTCGCCGATGAGTTCAGCCTCTGTAAGCTCGCCTGCCCAGAGAACAGGTCCGTAAGAATGTCTGAGTGTGTATCTGCCTGGAGTAAGGTTGTCGAACACATACTCGTTCTGTCCCTCATGGATCATGAGTCTCGGTACTTCAGCACCGCCCCAGCCCGACATACGCTGACCAGGAACAACCTTCTGAAGCTCGATCTCTGCACCTGTACCGTTCACTACCTCGGACTTCTCCTTGTAGTAGTCAAGTCCTGTATCGAATGCCTCTACAGAATAGTAGTACTCGAACTCGCTGTTAAGGCTGTGGATATTGAGAGTTGTGCCCTCATATACAGTATAGCTGTTATACAGTTTCTTAGGATCTACACCGTAGCGTACGATATAACCGTCAGCTCCGTCAACAGGTGTCCAGAGGAGGTCAGCCTCGCGACGGTCCTGAGGATTGCGTACTGCCTTGAAGTCAGTCACCTTGGTTGTCTTTGTAGCATCGGTCCTTCCGAATACGCGAAGGTCCTGCATAGAGAACTTGGCACCGTCGTGTACGGATACGTTTGTAACCTTCACGTATCTTGCCTTCACCGGCTTGTCGAGCTCTGTGTAGTCATGACGGAAGTCATATGTGTTGTTTGACTTGTCGATGATCTTTGTCCAGGTCGCATTGTCGTCGGAAACCTCCACGATGTAGCACTGATATGTAGAAGGAGCAGCAGAGTAACCTGCGCCACGGCCTACCATCACTGTAGATCCCAGGTGGTTGAAGTTGCACTGGATAGCGTAGATGTCAGCAGGCTTGCCGAGGTCCACTGTGATGTACTCGCCGGCATTTCCGGTCTCAGCGCACCAGTTTGTCATGAAGTTCTCGTCAACTGCATTCTTTGCAAGATTGTCCTCGAATGTAGAAGACACCTCTACACGCTTCTTGTTTGAAAGGAGGTACCACCCTGTAAAGTTGTTGTCGACTGCGTCAGTCCTTGTGCCTGGCCAGTACTGAGGATAGTCACCATATGCAACATTCGAATACATGTTTCCTTCCTCGTCCACCGCTGTAGGGAAGATCGCGAGTTCAGCACCACCGTTGTTGCCATAATGGGCAGGAATCATACAGATTGTCCAGAGCTGGCCGTTCTTGTCATGGAATGTACTTCCGTGACCGCCGCCGACTGCATAACCTGTTGTCTTGTATGTAAGAGGATTGTGCTTCGAATATGTGTATGGGCCCATAGGATTGTCAGCCACATATACTCCGTGAGAATAGGTAAGGAGCTCAAGACCGATGGCAGCATACTGGAGATAGTACTTGCCATTGTGCTTTGTCACCCACGGTCCTTCGATCCAAGGGAACTCCTCCTCATAGTAAGGACGGCGTCCGTTGAAGATCGAGAAGATGACGTCATCATCTCTTCTGTTCTCAAATCCATGGTTCTTGTAGTCACCCCAGAAGAGGATCTGAGGCTCTGAAATCTCCTTGAATGTAACAGGGTCAAGTTCCACGACCTTGAAAGGCATGAGCTGTGACCATCCGTAGAACATGTAAAGTCTTCCGTCGTCATCGAGGAACATGTTGGCATCGCCGTAGCGGTCGCTGTCGAATGTTCCGGCAGGCACCCATTCACCCGATTTAGGATTTTCAGACTTGTACACATTGCTGTTGTTCATCGAGCATGCATAGAGGATTCCATCCTTTTCGATTACAGAAACCACTCCGCCCGGGAAGTTAGGAGCGTTGACATAAGTCCAGTTCTTGAGGTCCGGACCGTACCAATAACCTCTACGTCCTGTCACGAAGAGATAGTAGTCATCCTCATAGATGAGAACTACAGGCTCGCCTCCTCTGCTTGCGCGCTCATGTTCCGGAAGCAGGTCAAGAGGGTTGCAGAAAGTACTCATCTGAGTCTGAGCAAATGCGGTAAAGGCGAATACCACTGCCGCAAATGTAGAAATGAATCTTTTAAGCATAGTATAATTAGTTTAGTGTGTGGCATTTATGCTGACCAATTTAGTACAAATTCTTGAAATCAGCAAACTTTATATGAAACAAGCAGACCCGGATGCACTTACACCCGGGTCTGCCTTATTGAAGTTGATGGTCTTACTTGAAGAGAAGCTGTGCTACAGCAGTGATGTAGTCACGGCAGTTCATCCATGTGTGGCCACCGCCAGGATACATTGTCTTGTACTCGATTCCTCTGTCCTTGAGGTTTCTCTCAAGCTGGAGAGAAGACTGGTAGAGGAAGTCTGATGTACCGCAGCTGAGCCAGAGAAGGTCAAGCTTCTCATTGAGCTGGTCAGCAGGTGCATATGTACCGTTCTCGAAGTTTGAAGAGATCTCCGGTCCGAAGATGGCTGGTGCAAATGCACATACATAGTTGAACATGTCAGGGTTTCCGAGTCCGCATGCGAGGGTCTGTCTTCCGCCGAGTGAGAATCCTGCGATTGCCCTGTGAGCAGCGTCAGTATAGACATTGTAGTTAGCCTCGATGAATGGGATCACAGACTCAGTGAACTCCTTGGTAGTGAGCTTTGTATCCATTGAATCGTATCTGTTGGTGATACCGCGGAGCATCATCTCAGGATATGGATTTGCATAAGGCATCACAACGATCATTTCCTCTGCCTTGCCTGATGCGATGAGGTTGTCGAGGATGTTGTTCACCTTACCTACCTTGAACCATGTCTCGTATGTGTCAGTCATACCGTGGATGAGGTAGAGAACAGGATACTTCTTGTCGCTTGCAGGATCATAGCCAGCAGGAGTGTAGATACATACAGGACGGTCGAAACCTACTGCATTCGAAGTGTACCATGTATAGCTTACCTTTCCGTGCGGAACCTTCTGGAGGTCCTGATAGTCAGGCTGAGGGCCCTTCACGTCAACAAGGCTGTACTTGAATCCCTCGTTAGGGAAGAGTTCCATATTGTTAGGGTCGGCGATCTTTGTGCCGTCGATAACGAATGCATATGGGTAGATGTCTGGCTGATCAGGCTTTACAGTGATTGACCATACGCCCTTTTCATTCTTTGTCATCGGCTTTGTGCCGTCGAACATCTGGCACTCGAGTTCCACCTTCTCGGCATTTGCAGCCTGAACGCGGAATGTAACGCTGCCGTCCTTGTTGCACTCTGGAGAAACAACGCCTGCTGGGAAGAGGGCTGCCATCACCTCAGGAGTGAGTCTCTGGCCCTCGCCTGCTGCCGGAGCCGCTGGTCTTGCAGGTGCAGCCGGTCTTGCAGCCGGAGCGGCATTCTTGGCGTTCTTCTTTGCCTTCTTAGGATTCTTTACGGCAGTTGTCTTGCTCATGGCCTCTGCAGAAGCCTCCTTGTTGAAGAGGAGAGGGAATGTCTGGCTGAGGAAGTATCTTGCGTTCATCCAAGTGTGGCCGAACATACCTGTAGTGTACTCCTGTACGTTTCTGATACCCTTTGCATCGAGGAACTCGGCATACTCCTTTGCGTTGCCGTAAAGGAAGTCGTCTGTACCTACGCCAAGCCAGAAGAGGTTGATCATGCTGTTGGTCTTCTTCGCATCATCATATACTCCCGGGATGTTCATGTTTGTGAATGAACTGTATGAGCAAAGGTATGAGAACTTGTCGATGTTGTTGAGACCGAATGCAAGACCCTGGTTGCCACCGCGTGAGAAGCCACCGATCGCACGGTTCTCCCTGTCGTTGATTGTCCTGTAGTTTGACTCTACGTAAGGCATGAGGTCATTGAGGAGATCCTTGCTGAACATGTCACCCATTGCGAATGTGTTTGTTCCTGCAGGGAAATACTTTGAAGGGTTTCCGTAAGGGAGGACGATGATCATCTCCTTCGCCTTGCCCTCAGCGATGAGGTTGTCAAGGATGAGGTTCATCTTGCCGACCTTGAAGTAAACCTCCTCTGTATCTGTAGTACCGCTGATGAGGTAGAATACAGGATACTTCTTGTCTGTGTTCTTGTCGTATGTAGGAGGAGTGTAGATGATGGCGTTGCCATGGAGACCCATTGTCTCTGACCAGTAGTTAACATAGTCAACCTTTCCGTGAGGCACTGACTTCACGTCGTGGTCCTTGCCCGCTCTGACGTCCACCATAGAGTTCTTAAAGCCCTCGTTAGGGAACCAGTCTGGGCACTGAGGGTCCATTACTGCGACTCCGTCCACCTCGAAGCAGTATGGATAGATATCCGGCTCCACAGGTCCGAGGGTGATGGTCCATACGCCGTTATCAAGTCTTGTCATGTCAGCCTTAGGGGCAAACTGAGCGCTGATCTTGACGTTCTTTGCGTTAGGAGCGCTGAGGTTGAAGGTTACTGTGTTGTCAGGATTGACAACCGGAGACGGATATGACTGTCCGCCGCCGAACTGCGCAAATGCAGAAAATGCAACTGCAAGAAGCAATAAAGTCGATAAGATTTTTTTCATTTATATGTGTTTTAGTGTTTTCATAACATTTGACTAATTTATGAGAATTTTTATTAACCCACAAACTATAGACACAAAATCATTAAATAAGATTAAATTCTTATATTTGTTGGCACAATTTTAGGCTATTATTGAATTATTATAATGATACTATGTTGAAGATTGGAGACAGGATGCCTGAGTTTGAGGTCATGGACCAGGACGGCAACACTATAGATTCAAAGGTCCTTATCGGCAGGAAGACCATCATATACTTCTATCCGAAGGACAATACGAGCGGATGCACTGCAGAAGCATGCAACCTCAGGGACAACCATGAAGCCCTCATCGCAAGAGGTTACAATGTGGTAGGAGTAAGCAAGGACAGCGCGGCATCGCACAGGAAATTCAAGGAGAAGTACGATCTTCCGTTCACCCTTCTTTCAGACACATCGACACAGATGCTTCAGGCCTTCGGCGCATGGGGCGAGAAGAAGATGTACGGCAAGACCGTGATGGGAACCATCAGAAAGACATTCATCTTTGATGAGAACGGCATCCTTACGGAAATCATAGAGAAAGTGGACACAAAGAACCACGCAGCACAGATACTTAAATAAAGACAACATTACATAATGAAGAAACTATTATTCATTTCACTTATTGCACTCGCATTTTTCATCGGATGTGACCCTATAGACAAATACCCGGACATCGACGGAGTCGACACTGAAAACACGACTCCCGACAAGGAGGACCCGGAAAATCCGGAAGATCCTGAGACTCCGGAAGATCCTTCAGACCCGAACGACCCGACAGAACCATCCGATCCAAATGACCCGGACAATCCTGATGATCCGGAGAATCCTGATGATCCGACAAATCCGGATCCTGCACCGGGCGTAATCATCCCGTTCACCACAGCCAGCACCAACGATGCAGGAGTGATGTATGTATGGGACGACAGCGTGATTCCGGAAATCACCATCCACATGACTTCGTCAGAGTGGAACAAGCTCCTCAAGAGATACGACGAGTACCAGCACAACGTGGATTATTTCCATGCGGACTTCACATATAAGAAAGGTAATGATGTGACATTCATCGAGGACGGAGGAGTACGTCTCAGGGGAAACACATCCCGTCGCCGTCCGGAAGGCAATGGAGGTCAGAATCATGATTCAGTGAATCCGGACTGGCACCACTGCCATTTCGGAATCAACTTCCGCAAATACCATAAGGATGACGCCCACACCATCAACGGCATCAGGAAAGTCAACCTCAAATGGTTCAAGGACGACCCATGCTATGTGCGCGAGCTTTACTGCTACGACCTTTTCCGCCGTTATGGAATATGGACAAGCGCATTCTCATCATACTGCCGCGTATGGCTCCAGATCGACGACGAGACTCCTGCATACTATGGAGTTTACAACATGATCGAGCCGATCGATGACAAGTTCGTGAGCAGACGAGTGGATGGAATGTTCGAGAACAAGGACGGATATCTGTGGAAATGCGTTTACGGAGAAGGCGGAATGGCAGACCTCAGGAGTACTGATGACTACAAATTCAACTGGGACCAGGACAACGGAATCAACTATACATACGAGTTCAAGGGTGACGAGGAAGATTTTGAGGCTGCAAAGGCACAGCTGAAGGACTTCATCCTCAAACTCAACGGAAAGGGTGACGAGAGCTTCTACCAGTGGATAAACGAGGTGTGTGACGTGAACTTCCTCCTCAAGACATATGCAGTGAACGTAGCTGTCGGCATGTGGGATGACTTCTGGAACAACGGTAACAACTACTACCTGTATTTCAACTCTACAGACATGTATGATTACGAGGTCTTCTTCCTCCCATACGACTACGACAACACCCTTGGTACAAGTTCAAACTGCGGAGTGCAGTCTGACTCAGGCCGTCAGGACCCATACAACTGGGGGGACGCAGGCATACTCATGGAAAGACTCATGAAGTTCGATGACTTCAGGAAGATGTACAAGAATGCCCTGAATGAAATTGCAGACCCTGCAAACAGCCTTCTCGACATGAATGCAAGCGTTGCAAGGGTAAAGGAGTGGCAGAACAGAATCAGCCCGTACATCAGCAATGACACAGGCGAAGACATGTCCATCTACGATCAGCCTGCCTCATGGGGAAACCGCGGTGACTACCGTCTCATGAGCACCGGAAGCAACAACTTCTTCAAGGTCAAGACTGAGACGATCCAGAAAATGAAATAAAAAATCCCGGACCGAAAGGTCCGGGATTATCTTTATGTCGAAACTGAAATTACTCAGCTACGATCTCATACTTGAAGGTACCCTTGATGTCCTTGTAGCACTTTACAGTTGCCTCGTAAACACCGAGCTCCTTAGCAGCCTCAGCTACTGTGATGTCCTTCTTGTCAACCTCTACACCTGCAGCTACG
>JAZRLI010000006.1:0-2363 GCA_045646785.1 Candidatus Cryptobacteroides sp.
GGATTGATTCGTTAGCTCAGTAGGTAGAGCACAACACTTTTAATGTTGGGGTCTTGGGTTCGAGCCCCAAACGAATCACGATAATACTGCTTCCCTAGCTCAGTTGGTAGAGCACGACACTCTTAATGTTGGGGTCCAGGGTTCGAGCCCCTGGGGGAGCACAAAGGCGAAAGCCCCCTTAAAATATTGAAGCAACGCTTCCCTAGCTCAGTTGGTAGAGCACGACACTCTTAATGTTGGGGTCCAGGGTTCGAGCCCCTGGGGGAGCACAAAGGCAGTTCAGAAATGAACTTCCTTTTTTGTCTATATCCTTCCCGATGCACGGTATTTGCCTTATGTGCGGTAGAATCGTGGAGTCATGAAAGAGAATTTTACATTGAGGTCGGGATATGACGGGTTGGATATCAGCGTGATGATGACCTTGCCGGATGGGGAGCCTTTGGCGGTGCTGCAGCTGGCTCATGGAATGAGGGGACACAAGGAACGTTTTGCCCCATTGATGGAGTATCTGTCAGGAAACGGGGTCGCTTGCGTGGCGAATGACCATCGTGGCCATGGGGACAGCGTGAGGGTTGTTGAAGACCGCGGGTACATGTATCAAGGAGGTTATCCGGCGCTTGTCGACGATATCAGGATGGTGAATGAATGGATCCATCGCCGCTTTCCCGAAAAGCCGGTGTTTCTTCTTGGGCACAGCATGGGTTCTCTTGCGGTCAGGACGTATCTCAAGACTCACGATGACAGTGTTGACGGTGTCATATTGTGCGGCAGTCCGAGTGCTCCTCCAGCCTTTCCGGTCGCATTGCATATGTTTGCCGCGATGAATGTCTTCGGACAGGGCAGGATGCGTCCCAGGATGGTTCAGGACCTGATTTCGTGGATATATAACAGAAGGTTTTCTTCAGAAGGAAAATATGCTTGGCTGAGTTCGGATCCTCTCGAGCAGAAGGAGTTTGGCTCTGACCCGGAATCTGCATTCGACTTTACTTCCAACGCCCTTCTTGCATTGATGAGCATGATGAAGGAAACATACTCGTCAGACGGATGGAAAGTATCGAATCCATCGGTTCCGGTCTATTTCATTTCTGGCTCTGATGACCCATGCATGAGGACAGAAGCGGATTTCCATGCTTCAGTCCAGCATATGGCTGACCTTGGATATAAGGATGTCACATCTGCAATCTATTCTGGAATGAGGCATGAAGTCTTGAATGAAATCGGCAAGGAAACGGTCTGGGAAGATGTTCTGACACACATTTTACGGAAGCTTTGACAGTTTCTAGATTATTTTTCCTACCTTTATCCTACATAAAATAACACTACCATGAAAAGATTGTTTTCCTTCGTTTGTGCAGCTGTATTCTTCGCTGCATGTGCATCAGGACCGGTGGCTCCTGAGACAGTTCAGTCAAAGATAGTAGATGAAGGCGGATCCGGCCCATACAAGGCCATCATGTTCGAGGCTCCGGCATTTGAGGCTCATACGGTATTCGCTCCTCAGGACCTTTCAAAGTTCAACAAGAAGAATCCTCTCCCAGTCCTCGTTTGGGGTAACGGTGCATGTACCAACTCACCTTGGGAACATTATAAGTTCCTCAATGAAATCGCTTCTTACGGTTTCCTCGTAGTCGCAACCGGATACATTCCTATGGAGGAAGTTCCATATCGCGGACCTCAGTCGACTTCAGCTCAGCAGCTCGAGTCTGTTGATTGGGCAATCGCTCAGAATGCAGACAAGAACAGCCCGTTCTATGGACGTATCGATGTTGATGCAATCGCAGCGGCAGGTATGTCATGTGGCGGACTCCAGACTCTCGACAACTCTGCTGACCCACGTTTCAAGACCCTCATGATCATGAACAGCGGTCTGTTCGTGAATCCGGCAGGTGCGGTTCCAGGTATGCCTATGCCTGAGAAGGAGAAGCTCCAGAAGATCCAGGTTCCTATCCTTTATGTACTCGGTGGACCGGAGGATATCGCTTATGCTAACGGTATGGATGACTTCTACCGCATTACAAATGTCCCTGCATTCGTAGCTAACTATCCTGTAGGCCACGGCGGTACATACAGACAGCCAAACGGTGGTGAGTTCTCTGTTCCCGCTCTTGCATGGCTCCAGTGGCAGCTCAAGGGTGATGAGGAGGCAGCAAAGATGTTCAAGGGTGACCCTTGCGGCCTTGCTCTCCGCGACGACTGGACAATCGAGAAGAACGCTCTTATCGACTAATCGTATAGATACATAAAACAAGACGCTGGCTAAGTTAACTTAGTCAGCGTCTTTGTTTATTAATACTCCTCCTCATTCCAGAATGTGATTATATGCATTCTACATACGTAGGATAGCGATTCTTAGGTGATTTGGT
>JAZRLI010000007.1:0-41444 GCA_045646785.1 Candidatus Cryptobacteroides sp.
TTCCTTGTGGACGAGCTGTTCAACAAGAAAGGCCAGGAATTCGTGGTCACATTCGGAAAGCCAGTGCCATACACCACTTTCGACAAGACAAAGACAGACCTACAGTGGGCTGCAGAAATAAAGGATCAGGTAGAAGCCCTGTCAAAGGACAACGGCTGCCCTGCAAACATGTAAGAAAATGATAGTACCTATAATTGAACCGGTTGACGTCCAGCTTCTTAAAGCTGAGCTCAATGAAAAGAGATTCCTCCGCACAACAAACAGAGGAAACAATGAAATCTACGTAGTCAACAACGAGACAGCTCCGAACGTGCTCAGAGAGATCGGAAGACTCAGAGAAGTGTCATTCAGGGCAGTCGGAGGAGGAAGCGGAACAGAATGTGACCTCGACCACTTCGACCTTGAGGACAAGGCATGCTTCCAGCTCGTGGTATGGAACCCTGAGGCTGACGAGATCATCGGAGGATACAGGTTCACAAGATGGGCGATGGCTTCATTCCACGAAAATGGCCAGCCGTATGTGAATACGGAGCATCTGTTCGACTTCTCGCAGAAGTTCCTTGACGACTATTTCCCATACTGCATCGAGATGGCCCGCGCATTCGTGCAGCCTAAATATCAGTCAGCACAGATGGGCAGAAAGGCCCTTTTCGCCCTTGACA
Source organism: Candidatus Cryptobacteroides sp. (assembly GCA_045646785.1). GTDB lineage: Bacteria > Bacteroidota > Bacteroidia > Bacteroidales > UBA932 > Cryptobacteroides. Next base: position 663 of record JAZRLI010000007.1, read on the forward strand.
ACCTCTGGGACGGCATCGGAGGACTCGTTGCTACGGACCCTACGGTGAAGTATCTTTCAGGAAAGGTAACCATCTACAGTTCAAGTCCGGAACTCAGCAGAAAGGCCATGGTATACTACCTTGACAAGCATTTCGGAGACAGGGAAGGGCTCCTCACATCAAAGGATCCGGAGCGCTGGACCCCTGAGCAGGAAGCCATGTTCGAAGAAATGTTCACAGGAGCGGACTACAAGGAGAACTATCAGATCCTGAACAACTACGTCAAGTCGTTCGGCGACGTGATCCCTCCGCTCATCCACTCCTACATCGGCCTGTCAGACACGATGAAGACCTTCGGAACCACATTCGACCCCGACTTCGGCGACTGCTACGACACAGCAATGATCATTACTGTGGCTGATATCTATAAGGATAAGTATGATAGGTATATCAATTCCTATTTCGAGAACTGATCGGAGATGCTGTCGGGCGCTGAGGCTGGATGCTGAGTCCAGGGGCTGGGGCCAGACATTGAGATCAGACACCGAGGCTAGATACTGAATCCAGACATTGAGTCAGCAGGAGGCCAGCCAGCGTGCATGTTTGTCCACGAAAACCTAATTTTCGTGGACAAACTGCATTTATGAGGTTACTTTGTCCACGAATTGGGCGATATTGTGGACAAGTTACTCTTTTAGCAATGCTTTGTCCACAGAATGGGCGGTTTGGTGGAGAAACTGCTTTGTTAACAATGGTTTATCCACAAATTGGGCGATTTGGTGGACAAAAAGAGTCGAAAGGATTTTGTCCACGGAATGTAAGTTTTTGTGGACATTTTTATGGGGATTAGCCACCTTAGAGGGGTCATCGCTGGAGTTCAGTGACTTCATTGCGGTGAGTCGCGGTAAAAACCCATTGAAACCCCCTCAAACAAGGATTTTTCGTGAGCAGCTGAAATGTCTGCATGACATGCGGAAGTGATGGAAGAAAGGTCGGATAAGCCTGTTAAATAAATATTAGTTTTTAATACTGTAATCATCAGAATGTGATTCCTACGCCGTATTCCATACAGTATGACCTGTCGAAATAATGGGCCCTCATGGCAAGTCCAAGAAACATCTGTCCGGTCTTGAACGAAGGCAGATGATAACGCATGCCTATGCGTTGGAAGCACCTGCCCATATCCTCGACAAGGCCCGTCTTCTTGAAGGTGTATACTCCGAATGCAAGATTGACGGAAAAATCAGCATAATGCAGATTCTGCATGAGGTGTACGGATGTATAGAACGGAGAATATCCTTCCGGATCCACCATGCCCCTTTGCAGCAGATCCGTTTCCCTATGCGCATTGTCCGCATAATTGCCCTCGATTCCCAGGCCTGTGGACAGGACCCTGCTGTATCTCCACACAGCCTCGGCACCGATGAGTGCCCTGAGGCGGAACTTTACCGGATAGGCATCAGCACCTCTTGCCATCAGTTCCCAGTCACAGCTGTGGCCGCCCAAGGCTGTATAAATATTCCATCTCAGACCTTTCGGAAAGGCAGGCTTGGCCGGAATGACCTTCCTTTCACCCTCCTGAGGAGCCAGATAATACTTGAGTTTCGCTCCTGTAGCCCACTGATTTACGCCCCAGTTGGGAGACCTGGTCATACCGTTGGAATGATGGATCAGATACCCCGTCAAGGCAAGTTCCCATTGGGGCAGGAAACGTACGGCCGCCTCTATTCCGCCTGCAAAATCTGCAAGCACGGTCGAGCCGATGAACCTGTTGGAACTGTTGGATAAAGGATCGTATTTGTCTGTGGTTAAGGACAATCCCAGCTCGATAACCGGTCCGAGAGAAAAGATTCCGGCACGGAAAAAATCAAATTCCGCGGCAAGATACAGGTTGTAGAAATCTCCCATATGTGCACCCGGCTTAACCCTCATGGAACCTGTATTGTCATAGGAAAATCCTAGCGAAAGGCTCGGATAATTGTAAACACCGGACCACCAGCTGCTGTCCGAAGGATGGGTGTCAAAACCCACCTGCACACCGGTCAGGACAGAACCGTAGCTATCCAGGATATCATTATACAGAATCTTATCATATAACATATGCTGGTAGCGTCCGTGAACGGAAACATTCATGTGTTTCCTGTTGAACACGGAAGTCCTTGGCCCGGAAAATACAGGCAATGAAGAGAATAAGGCAATCACTATGATGACTAACCTTCTCATTGATCAGCGGTTTAGGGAGTTGTACAGGTTTCAGTACACAAATTTACGAATTTTTAAACTTAACTGTAGATAGTAATTGAAAATTCCCCCCACTATTCTCCTTGAAAATGGGACCACATTGGACGGTTTACTTACCTTGCCAGGGTAAATAACTAACCAATGTTAACCATGGATCAAAAGCAACAGATTTTACACCACTACAGAGTGGATGAAAAGAGGAAGTCTGCAACTGAGGCTTCAGCGATGCTTTGTCCACGGAATGGGCGGTTTGGTGGAGAAACTGCTATACTGGAGATGCTTTGTCCACGAATTGGGCGATTTGGTGGACAAAAAGAGTTAACAGGAGGATTTTGTCCACGGAATGTAGGTTTTTGTGGACATTTTTATGAGGATTAGCCACCTTGGAGGGGCGCTGAGGCTGGGTTTCTCTCACCGGGATTTCGTCGCTGCGCTCCGACATCCCCTGCCGCCTGCGGCGGGCAGTGCAAACGAAAAAGAGAAAAGCACCATCGAATAAATTCGTGGTGCTTTTCTCTTTTTCATTTGCGGTGAGAGGGGGATTCGAACCCCCGGTACGGTTACCCGTACGTCAGTTTAGCAAACTGGTGGTTTCAGCCACTCACCCATCTCACCAAAACTGACCCATTTTTTCCAATGGGACTGCAAAGATATAAATAAATTTAGTGATTCACCAAATAAAACTTAACAAATTGAATGAGATGCCCGATCTGACAGGAGTTGGACCTGAACAGACCGGGCATTGTATCTATCAGCAGGCTGAATCTGAATTACTGCTTGGCGATGTTCTCGCGCATTTCAGTGTCGGCCTGGATGTTCTTCATCTTGTAGTAGTCCATGATGCCGAGGTTGCCTGTACGGAATGCTTCCGCCATTGCGAGAGGGACTTCTGCCTCTGCCTCGATCACGCGTGCACGTGCTTCCTGAGCCTTTGCTTTCATCTCCTGCTCGAGGGCTACCGCCATTGCGCGACGCTCCTCTGCACGGGCCTGGGCGATGTTCTTGTCAGCCTCTGCCTGGTCGATCTGGAGGACTGCACCGATGTTCTTTCCGATGTCGATGTCCGCGATGTCGATCGAGAGGATTTCGAATGCGGTACCTGCGTCAAGGCCCTTGTGGAGCACTACCTTCGAGATGCTGTCAGGGTTCTCGAGAACGAGCTTGTGGCTTTCTGCCGAACCGATCGACGATACGATACCCTCACCAACTCGAGCGAGTACGGTCTCTTCACCGGCACCACCGACGAGCTGCTTGATATTCGCGCGTACGGTTACACGAGCCTTTGCGATGAGCTGGATACCATCCTTTGCAACCGCTGTCACAGGAGGTGTGTTGATGACCTTAGGATTTACCGACATCTGAACGGCCTCGAACACGTCACGGCCTGCGAGGTCGATTGCCGCAGCCATCTTGAAGTCGAGCGAGATGTTCGCCTTGTCGGCTGAAATCAAGGCATTTACCACCTTCGGAACATCACCCTTTGCAAGGTAGTGGGCCTCAAGTTCATTGGCGTAAAGTTTCAATCCTGCCTTTGTTCCTGTCACCATTGCCATCACGATGGTGCTAGGCGAAACGCCTCTCCAACGCATCAGGACTAACTGGATAAGTGAAATGTGAACTCCCGAAATCAACGCCTGGAACCAGAGGGTCACAGGGAAGAACCAAAGGAAGATCACGAGTCCGACGATTGCAAGCGCAATCCATAAGAGAATCATTGGGTCCATAATAGTGTTTATTTTTTGTGTTTAGAATTCTTCACCGACTGTCTCGACATATATCTTGTTGTCCTCGATAAGGACCACCTGGACATCTACATCAGGATCGATCATTCCCTCGAGGGCCTTCACCTCGACCACAAGATCACCAAAGCGTACCGTTCCCATCGGGGCGAGCCTTGTGATGGTCTTGCCCTTGTCGCCTACCGAAAGCACCGAACTTTCTGTCGGAACAGCCTTCGACTGGATTTCGGTCTGGAGAGCCATCCTTCTCCATGTCTTTGCCCTGAGTATCCATACGGTAAAGGCTGCCAGAACCACCACGTTGACTGCAGTGACAATGGTTCCTGCCGTTGTACCCAACTGGGTGAACGCATAGAAGCATGAACCGCCGAGCGAAAGGAGTCCGAGAATTCCCGCAATTCCGACCCCCGGAACGAGAAGGATCTCGGCAAAGATCAGCACAAGGCCGACAAGTATCAAGGTTATGATAAATCCCATAAATCAATTCTTATTTAAGACTACCTGAACAACAAAGATAATGAAATAATCTGTCTGGAGCAACATAGTATCAAGTTTTTGATACATACATATATCACCCCATTTGGAAAGGTCGCAAATTATGGATATTTTTGTAAATTGCGATATTATAGAGAGAAAATAACCAACAGATATATCATGAAAATAACCAAGACCATCATTTTGACTCTGGCGGTTGCCGCTCTGGCCGCATGCCAGGGACCGGTAAAGCCGGAAAACAACGACGGACATCAGCTCTGGTTCTACTCGATGGACCAGGACGGCATGAACCTTTCGTCGGAAAAGACGACAATGGCAATTGCAGAGAATGAGATCCAGCAGTACTGGAAGGGCTCGCAGGCCGTTTCATTCAACGTGCTCGAAAGCCAGGACGAGACTCTCGGAAGCGAGGGCTACAGACTGTCATTCGACAAGAACGCAATCTCGGTAGAGGCGAACAGCGAATTCGGAGTCCTCTATGGAGTATATGACCTTCTCCGCAGACAGGAGACCGGCAAGGTCCTCAATAGCGGTTCGGTTACAGAGGTTCCGGCATACCAGTACCGTGTCCTCAACCACTGGGACAACCCTGACCTCACCGTAGAGCGCGGATATGCAGGACAGTCGCTCTGGAAATGGGAAAGCCTCCCTGGCACAATCCTCCCTGTATACGAGGAGTATGCACGTGCCAACGCATCCCTCGGAATCAACAGCACAGTCCTCAACAACGTTAACGCAGATCCTGTAAACATCTCAACAGAATATCTTTACAAGGTCAAGGCTCTCGCCGACATCTTCCGTCCATACGGTCTCAAGGTGTTCCTCTCGATCAACTTCGCATCACCGAAGCACCTCGGCAACCTCAAGACTTCCGACCCTCTTGACAAGGACGTGATCAAGTGGTGGAACGAAAAGGTAGCTGAAATCTACTCGATCATTCCTGACTTCGGCGGATTCCTCGTGAAGGCAAATTCAGAAGGTCAGTCAGGTCCTCAGGACTATGGCCGCACACATGCAGACGGAGCCAACATGCTTGCAAAGGCGCTGAAGCCTTTCGGCGGAATCGTGATGTGGCGTGCATTCGTTTATGACGCACAGGCACCGGACCGCGCAATGCAGGCAAGCCTCGAGTTCGTACCGTTCGACGGCAAGTTCGACGACAACGTGATCATCCAGATCAAGAACGGACCTATCGACTTCCAGCCACGCGAGCCGTTCAGCCCGCTTTTCGGCCAGCTTGAGAACACAACCGTGATGGCTGAGATGCAGATCACACAGGAGTACCTCGGTCACTCGAACCACCTCGTATATCTCCACCCTATGTGGAAGGAGTGCCTCGATTCAGACACATTCCAGAAGGGAGAAGGCTCGACAGTACGCGACATCACTACAGGCAAGCTCCACAACCGTCCGATCAATGCGATTGCCGGCGTGACAAACATCGGAGACAGCACAAACTGGTGCGGCCACCACTTCGCGCAGGCAAACTGGTACGCATACGGCCGTATGGCATGGGATCCTGAACTCTCATCAGAGGAGATCGCAGACGAGTGGATCAAGCAGACATTCACCGACGACAAGGATTTTGTGAACCCGATCAAGGCTCTCATGATGGAATCAAGGGAGAATACCGTACGTTACGAGATGCCTCTCGGACTTCACCATACATTCGCAGGCGCAGGCCACTACGGACCAGGCCCATGGGAAGGCAGCATCCGTCCTGACTGGTCGCCTATGTACTACCACAAGGCAGGTCCTGACGGCGTAGGATTCGACCGTACGATGAAGGGCAGCGGCAACACAGGCCAGTACCATGAGCCGCTCGCATCGATCTACGACAATCCGGAGACATGCCCTGAGGAGCTGATCCTTTGGTTCCACCACCTTCCATGGGACTACCAGATGAAGAGCGGAAAGACCCTCTGGGACACCCTCTGCTACACATTCCAGGACGGTATCGACGCTGCCGCAGACTACATCGACACATGGGCATCGGTACGTGAGTTCGTGGATGAGGAGCGCTGGAACGAGGTGAACATCAAGCTCGTACGCCAGGCGAAGGATGCGCTCTGGTGGAGAGATGCGACAATGCTCTACTTCCAGATATTCTCGAACCTCCCTATCCCTGAGGACTGCAGCGAGCCGCAGCACACATTCGAGGAGCTCCGCTCATTCAGACTCAGGATCTCGAACTATGAGACACCTGATCCGGAGGCACTTCCGGTATATGACCTTGGCAGGCTCTAGGAATCTCAGAATCACATCACCAGATAATGATAACCTTAAACTAATTAATTAAAGAAATGAGAAGAATCTTCAACTTTTTGGCATGCATCGCCATCGTGCTTATGGCAATGCCTGCAACAATGCTTGGAAAAGGAAAGGATCCTCAGGTCAAGTATGTGTTCTACATGATCGGTGACGGCATGGGCATCAACGAGGTGGTCGGAGCCGAACTCTACAACAAGGGAACCGGATTAGGACCAGAGGAAATCAACTTCCTTGACTTCCCGGTTTGCGGATTTGTGACCACACATTCGGCAAACGCCCTCGTAACTGACTCTGCAGCAGGAGGAACAGCTCTTGCATCCGGCGTAAAGACATACAACAACGCCATCGGTGTGGATGCGGACAAGAACCCGGTATCTGTTCTTGGCGAATGGGTAGCAGCAAGCGGCAAGGGTGTTGGAGTCATCACTTCAGTGGGTGTAAACCACGCAACTCCTGCAAGCTTCTATGCTCATGCTGAGGACCGCAACCTTTACGAAGACATCATCCTTCAGTACATTGACAGCAAGGTTGACTTTGCTGCAGGTGGCGGAATCCTTACTCAGAGAGGCAGCGGAAACGACGCAGCATACTTCGAGCAGAAGGCTGAGGATGCAGGAATCGAGGTATATCACGGAAAGAACGAATGGAGCAAGATGTCGAAATCCGACAAAAGAGTGCTCTGCCTCAGCGGCAAGACTGAAGGTGAACTTCCTTATGCGATCAACCGCAAGGCTGACGACACAAAACTTTCGGACTTTGTGAGCGCCGGTATCTCATACCTTGAGTCCAAATATGCGAAGAAAGGCTTCTTCATGATGGTCGAGGGCGGAAGAATCGACAACGCCGGACACGCTGATGACGGAGCTGCATGCTTCCAGGAGGTCAACGACTTCGCAGCAGCAATCGATGTTGTCCTCGCATTCTATGAGAAGCATCCGAACGAGACTCTCATCGTCGTTACTGCCGACCACGAGACAGGCGGACTCATGCTTGGTGCCGGCCGTTACGAAATGAAGCCGGAACTGCTGAAGGCTCAGAAAATGTCGACAGACATGCTCTCAAGGCTTTTCGGCGAGACATTCAAGAAGGAGAACAACCCTACATGGGAAGAGGCAAAGGCATTCTTTACCGAGCACCTCGGTCTTTGGGGAGACGTTGCAGTCGACAGAAGAACCGAGCAGGAGCTTAAGGCGATCTTCGACAGAAACTACGGAAAGACAGACTCTACTGAGGAAAGAGTAGTGAACATGTATTCTTCAAGCTCATTGATGGTTCAGCAGGCTGTAGGATACCTTAACAAGGCTGCAGGTTACGGATGGAGCTACGGATCACACTCAGGCTCACCTGTAGGTCTCTATGTCAAGGGAGAGGCTGCCGAGGCATTCCTTCCGGCAAGAGACAACACCGACATTGCTCCTATCATTGCAAAGGTTGCAGGATATGACATGAAGTAGAAAAGGATAGTCCATCAACAGAAAAGCGGAGTCGTGTGACTCCGCTTTTTTTATTTCTTCTGAGGGATTTCGACACATTTGGCTTCCCCGATGCCCATGGCATTTATGAATGCCGCAAGATTATCGGCCTTGACCTTGTCAGTGAACGGGCCTACCACAAAAACATTGGTACCATCGGCCATCTCCACTCGTGCGATATCCTTGTCCGGAGCCTGCTGTCTGATGCCGTCTGCAGCAAGAGAATCAAGTTCTCCGCCGGCAGTGTCTATCCTTACCTCATAGAAGTACTTGTCCTTCTGCTCCGCTTCCATTGTCCTTGCCGTAGCCACATTCAGCTCCTTGCCGTCGTTGAAGGCCACGATGAATGCGCTTCTGAAGCCGGCGCGCTTCACAGAGTTGAGGTTTGCAAGCACATCGGAATAGTTCTGGAACAGACCCACCCTGTAGATATATCGTCCTGCAGCAGTCCTGCTTTCAAATACCGGGCTGAGTCCCTTGAGCTTAGACGTTCCCACCTTTTCGTTCGACGAGAACATCTGTATCTGATAGACAAGTCCTGACGGGAGGGTGTTGTCAGCCGCAAACTGACCTTCTTCCAGGATCTTGAACGAGTAGTCGAATTCCGGTTCAGGCTCAAGCATGTTCAGCGCCAGGGCCTCTCCAGGATTGTTCCTTGTAAACACGAAATCGGCAGTCTGCACAGCAATCTCGCGGTCGGCCTCTGCAAGAAGCTTGTCAGGATCGATGATCACTCCGCTGAAAAGGAACTCCATCTCGATGTCCTGCAGGATGGCCGTAGCCCTTGCAAGCGAGTCACGCAGAGTCACGAGGGCGAATTCTCCGTCAAGCACCGCCTCCTCGTCATAGACGATTCGGGCATCCTCGACCTTCGCACCGAGACGGTCGATCGAATCGCGGAGGGCTCTCACCTCCGACATCTTCAACATGTATCTTCGGGTATCGAGATTCTCCGGAATGTCGGCCTCAACATCCGACGCAGTGCCACCGGCATTCATCTGGGCCGGAACGAGGGACATGATCTCCTTCAGTTCGTCCGGATCGGTCACCGCACGTCTTACCGGCATGCTGTCGAATTCGAGGACATACACGTTCACGCTGTCTCTCGAACAGTCTCTGTTTGAAGCGAATACGGAATATTTAAGATCATCTGTAGCGACATAGAGGAAATCGTCGTATGGAGACGAATACGGAAAGCCCATGTTGACTGGAACCGACCATTCGCCGGTCGCCTCATCCCACTCGGACACATAGATGTCATAGCCTCCGACGCCGTACAGGCCGGCAGACGAAAAATACAGCTTTGTACCGTCCGGCGAAAGCATCGGATAGATCTCGTCCGAAGGCGACGTCATGTGCTCGTTAAGAAGGGCGGGAACCGACCACACGGTATCCTGATATTCGGAATGGAATATGTTTCTGATGCCGTCCTTATCCGTTGCAGACCAATAGATTGCCTTGCTTTCTTCGGGAACGTATGAAGCCTTGGAAAATTCATGCGCGGCTGTGTCCAGCTGGGACGGGGAAGGTCTCCACACACCGTCGGCGAGAGGATAATAGAGATAGAAGTCGTCGATCGGGAACCTGTGGCGCGCCACGACGTTCGGAACATACACATAATCCGACATGCTCAGACCGTTTTCCGCCATGAGGATACGGTCGCTGACATCCAGCTTGAAAAGGGAATCTTCCGGCGTAAGGAGGGAATCCACAAGCATTTCAGAGGCAGACAGATAGACGTCGGCAGCATCCTCGAAACGGTACTGCAGACGGAGTGAATCTCCCCTATGTACCAGATCCACCGCTTCTTCAGTCTGCGCTGAAAGCCGGAAGGCCTGCAGGAACATCAGGGCAAAAACGAGTATGTATGTTGTCTTTCTCATGTTTTCAGCCTACAAAAATATGAAATAATTACATAAAAAGATGATAAAAAAGGGTTGTTTCTTTATTTATAAGAAAAAAAGCGTAAATTTGTGCCCTATTTTGCAGTCGGTATGCATAGGCGTGTGCAGAGCCGTCGGGATAATGCAATAAATATCATTAAAACAATAAATTATTATGCAAAGCAAAGGTGCAATCAGATTTGTGGCTATCCTCCTTATGATAGCGTCTCTCTGGCAGCTTTCATTCACTCTTGTAACCAACAGACAGGAGAAGAAGGCAGAGAAGTACGCTGAGGCTAAGGCGGCAGCCGCAATGCAGACAGCCGCATTCGGTAAGGTTGCCGAAGGCGACAGAGCCTTCTACCTCGACTCGATCAAGAAGGACGAGAACAGAAGGTACATCGATTCTATCTCATCAGAGAAGATCTATTTCGGATACACTTACAAGGACGTAAAGTCTAAGGCAATCAACCTTGGTCTCGACCTTAAGGGTGGTATGAACGTAATGCTTCAGGTACAGCTCAAGGACCTCGTGAAGGCTCTTGCAGGTGGCAACGAGGCTCCGGAGTTCGCTCAGGCTCTCGCACTCGCTGAGGAGCGCAGCGTAAACTCACGCCAGGACTTCATCACTCTTTTCGCTGAGGCTTGGGAGGAGACTTCAAACGGCATGCCACTCGCTCAGATCTTCGGAACATACGAGATGAGAGACAAGATCGGTCCAGAGTCTACAAACGCTGAGGTCATCGAGGTAATCAGAGGCGAGTCTGAGAGCGCAATCTCCAACTCATTCAACGTCCTCAGAAACCGTATCGACCGTTTCGGTGTGACACAGCCAAACATCCAGAAGCTCGGCAACAGCGGACGTATCCTCGTTGAGCTCCCAGGTGTAAAGGAGCCGGAGCGTGTAAGAAAGCTCCTCCAGGGAACTGCATCACTCGAGTTCTGGGCAACATACGACAACACTGAGATCGAGCCTTACCTCGCAGAGGCAAACGCAACTCTCGCTACCCTCCTCGCAGGCGTTGAGGAGACTGCAGTTGAAGAGACTGCTGCAGAGGGTGACGACCTCCTCGCACAGGAGCTCCAGCAGGCAGAGAACGACGCTGCGGCTGAAGAGGCGGTCAGAAAGCAGAACCCGCTCTTCTCAGTACTCCAGCCATCAGGCGCAAGAGGCTATGCATGCATCGGTTACGCTCACTATGCAGATACTGCACTCGTGAACAAGTACCTCGCAATGCCACAGGTAAAGCAGCTCTTCCCACCTGAGTTCAAGGCAATGTGGTCTGTAAAGGCTTCGGTTCTCGATCCTAACCAGAACATCTTCGAGCTCGTGGCAATCAAGGCAACTTCACGTGACGGCAAGGCACCTCTCGACGGAGGTTCAGTTACTGACGCACGTATTTCATATGGCAACACAGGCGGTAGCCCTTCAGTTTCAATGTCAATGAACGCAGAGGGTGCTAACGTTTGGGCTCGCATGACAAAGGAGAACATCGGCAAGCAGATCGCTATCGTACTCGACGGTATGGTTTACTCATACCCTACAGTAAACAGCGAGATCACAGGCGGTAGCTCAGAGATTTCAGGTAACTTCACAGTCGAGGAGGCTGAGGACCTTGCAAACGTCCTCAAGTCAGGTAAGCTCCCTGCACCTGCAACAATCATCCAGGAGCAGGTTGTAGGACCATCACTCGGTGCTGAGTCAATCAACGCAGGTCTCATCTCATTCGTGATCGCCTTCGTACTCGTACTCCTCTACATGCTCTTCTTCTATCAGGGCGCAGGTCTCGTAGCCAACATCGCACTCCTCTGCAACGTAGTGCTCCTCTTCGGAACCCTCGTTTCATTCGGTGCCGTCCTCACACTCCCTGGTATCGCCGGTCTCGTATTGACCCTCGGTATGGCAGTGGATGCAAACGTGATCATCTACGAGCGTATCAAGGAAGAGCTTCGTGCAGGCAAGGGTCTCAGCAAGGCAATCGCTGACGGTTACAAGAACGCTTACTCAGCTATCATCGACGGTCAGTTCACTACATTCCTTACCGGTGTGGTTCTCTTCGCATTCGGTTCAGGTCCGGTACAGGGCTTCGCTACTACCCTCATCATCGGTATCATCACTTCAGTCCTCACTTCTGTATTCATCACAAGAATCATCTTCGATGACAGAGTAAGCAAGGGCAAGAACATCACATTCGACAACAAGTTCACAAGAAACTTCCTCCAGAACACCAAGGTTGACTTCATCGGCAAGAAGAAGATCGCTTACATCGTTTCAGGTGCGCTCATCCTCATCTCGCTCGTATCAATCTTTACCAAGGGCTTCACATACGGTGTTGACTTCACCGGTGGACGTACTTACGTTGTAAGATTCGACCAGCCTGTAAGTGCAGAGGACGTACGTGCTGCAGCTATCGCTGAGTTCGACGGCGCTGTCGAGGTTAAGCAGTTCGGTGGTGAGAGCCAGATGAAGATCACTACTCAGTACCTTGTTGCTGACGAGTCTACTGAGGCTGATGCAACTGTAGAGAACATGCTCTACAACGCACTCAAGGGCTTCTTCACAAACGAGCTTACATTCGCTGAGTTCACATCTACCCTTGACAACCCTAACGGTATCATCAGCTCTGACAAGGTAGGTCCTACAATCGCAAACGACATCACAAGAAACGCTATCATCGCTGTGTTTATCGCTCTCTTCGTGATCTTCGCTTACATTGCAGTACGATTCAAGGGCTGGACTTGGGGTCTTGGTGGTGTTGTAGGTCTTGCACACACAGCACTCATCGTGATCGGCTTCTTCTCACTCTTCTCAGGTATCCTTCCATTCAGCCTTGATATCGACCAGACATTCATCGCTGCGATCCTGACCATCATCGGTTACGCAATCAACGATACAGTGGTTATCTTCGACCGTATCCGTGAGTACAAGGAGCTCCATCCAAAGGCAGACTTCCGTCAGAACGTGAACTCCGCTCTCAACAGCACACTCTCACGTACAATGAATACCTCACTCACTACTCTCGTGACTATGCTCGCGATTGCAATCTTCGGTGGTGAGGTGATCAGAGGTCTTGCAGTAGCCCTTATCCTCGGTATCGTGATCGGTACTTACGCTTCTATCTTCATCGCAACACCAATCATGTTCGATGTGACTAAGAAGGCAGAGAAGAAGGCTGCAAAGAAGGCAGAGTAATCGGATTCTCCAATAACACATAATGTGACAGAGCGACCTTGACGGGTCGCTCTGTTTTTTGTATCTTTGTCCTCCTTACTTATATAATATATACCCCTATGTCATTCGTCCATCTTCACGTCCATACACAGTACTCGATTCTTGACGGTCAGGCTTCGATCGGAAGCCTTTTCGAGCGCGCCAAAGAGCTCGAAATGCCTGCATTGGCGATTACCGACCATGGAAACATGTACGGTGTGAAGGAGTTCCTGAAGGTGGCGAAGAAGTTCCCTGAGGTCAAGCCAATCATCGGCTGCGAGATCTATGTGACCCGCCATTACGACCACAAGATCAAGGACAAGGACCACAGAAGTTACTTCCATCTCATCCTCCTGGCGAAGAACTATGAGGGATACAAGAACCTGATGAGGATCGTTTCTACCGGCCATATCGAGGGTAAGTACTACGACAAGCCGAGGGTTTCTCATGAAATCGTGGAAAGGTATTCTGAAGGACTTGTATGCTGCTCTGCATGTATCGCAGGAGAGATTCCGAGGGCCATCATCGCAGGTGACATGAAGGGTGCCGAAGAGGCCATCATGTGGCACAAGAGGATCTTCGGGGAGGATTTCTACCTCGAGGTACAGCAGCATAAGACAGAGATTCCCGCACAATCGCAGGAGGTCTATGAAAGGCAGCTTGTGGCAAACGAGGGCATCTTCGAACTGGCGGAAAAGACCGGTACGAAGGTCGTGGCAACAAACGACGTCCACTTCACACGTAAGGAGGACGGTCCGGCTCATGACCGTCTCATCTGCCTTACCACAAACGCCAACCTTGACGATCCTAACCGAATGAGATACACCCAGCAGGAGTATCTCAAGAGCGAGGAGGAGATGCTTGACATGTTCTACAAGCACCCTGAGACACTCGCAAACACTCTCGAGGTGGCAGACAAGATCACATCGTTCAAGATCGACAAGGACCCTATCCTGCCTAAGTTCGACCTTCCGGAAGAATTCATGGCGGGAATCGACACTTATCTTGAAAAATACAGGCATATCATAGATGAGGGACGCTGCGACAAGAGCGGAAACGAACGCGGCGAAGAGTTCTGCAACTCCGTAGCCTTCCTCTGCCACCTTACATACAAGGGAGCGCAGGAAAGGTATGGAGACACCCTCAACGATGAGCAGGCTGAACGTATCGAATTCGAGCTCAAGACCATCTGCAAGATGGGATTCCCGGACTACTTCCTCATCGTCCAGGACTTCATTGCGGCGGCCAGAAGCGAGGGTATTTCGGTAGGCCCGGGCCGTGGATCGGCAGCGGGATCTGCAGTTGCATACTGCCTGAAGATCACCAACATAGACCCTATCAAGTACGACCTCCTCTTTGAGCGATTCCTCAATCCTGACCGTATCAACATGCCCGATGTCGATATCGACTTCGACGATGACGGCCGTTACCGCGTGTTCCAGTATATCGAGGAAAAGTACGGAAAGGAGCAGATTTCCCATGTGATCACATACGGAACCATGGCTGCGAAGTCCGCAATCAAGGACGTCGCACGAGTGAGCAATCTTCCTATTCCTGAATCGAACAGGCTTACCAAGATGATTCCGGACAAGCCTATCGTGCAGATGGAAGATGCTGAGGATCCTTTCAACGAGGGAGATACACTCGAGGAGGGCCAGAAACTGATCGAAAAGGAAGTGGAGGTCGACGATCCGGACAACGCAGGACAGAAGATCAAGGTCAGGAAGAAGTTCAAGAAATACAAGAAGGAAGTATCATACAAGCCGAAGCTCAAGAACTGCTACAAGCTCATCCCTGAGCTCAAGGAAGAGATCGAAAACGGAACAGAGGAAATCAAGGACGTGCTCAAGTATGCCGGAAAGCTCGAGGGTTGCGTCCGTCAGACAGGCGTACATGCATGCGCCATGATCATCGGCAGAAGCAACCTCACCGAATACATTCCTATCTGCGTGGCTAATGACAAGCTTACAGGCGAGGAAGTATGGGTGTCGCAGTATGACGGCCACTACATCGAGGAGGTCGGAATGCTCAAGATGGACTTCCTGGGTCTTCGTACCCTGTCCATCATCAAGGAATGCCAGGCGAACATCAAGAAACGTTTCGGCATCGAGTTCGATATCGAGAAGATTCCTATCGACGACGCAGAGACATATGCTCTCTATGGCCGTGGAGACACCACCAGCGTGTTCCAGTTCGAGTCTCCGGGCATGAAGGAATGGCTCATCAAGCTCCAGCCTACCCGCTTCGAGGACCTCATCGCCATGAACGCCCTCTACCGTCCGGGTCCTATGGACTATATTCCGGACTTCGTAGACCGCAAGCAGGGACGTAAGCCTATTGAATACGACCTTCCAGCCATGGAGGAAATCCTTCAGGATACATACGGAATCACCGTCTATCAGGAGCAGGTGATGCTTCTTTCGCGTAAACTTGCCGACTTCACGCGAGGTGAGGCCGACACCCTCAGAAAGGCGATGGGTAAGAAGATCATCGACCTCCTTAACTCATTGAAGGGCAAGTTCATCAGCGGAGGCATCAAGAACGGCCATCCTCAGGATGTGCTCGAAAAGATATGGAAGGACTGGGTGAAGTTCGCCTCATACGCCTTCAACAAGTCCCATGCGACCTGCTATGCATGGGTAAGCTACCAGACCGGATGGCTAAAGGCCCACTACCCTGCCGAATTCCAGGCGGCCAACCTTACGAAGAACCTCTCCAACATGGACGAGATCAAGAAGATCATGGACGACTGCAAGAAGAACGGCATCAAGGTGCTCAATCCGGACATCAACGAGTCCGACGCGAAGTTCACCGTGAACAAGAACGGAGAGATCCGTTTCGGTCTCGGCGGAATCAAGGGATTCGGTGACAACATCGTGCGTGCAATCCTCGCAGAAAGGGAAGAAAACGGCCTTTTCGAGGATATCTACGACTTTGTAGAGAGAATGTCCGGTATAGTCAACAGAAAGGCATTCGAATCGCTTCTCCATGCGGGTGCATTCGACAGTTTCGGCATCTGCCGCAAGCAGTTCGTGCTTCCGTCAAAGAACGGAGACATCTTCATGGACACGCTCCTCAGATACGGCGAACTCTACAGGAAGGACAGCATGGAAAGCAGCATCTCCCTTTTCGGAGAAGCCGAGGAACTCAAGCCGGAAAGGCCTGAGATCCCTGTCATGGTCGGGGAGGAGGACATCCTCGAGAAACTCCAGTACGAGAAGGAACTGGTGGGAATGTACCTCTCATCGCATCCTCTTGACAGATATCAGTTCGAGATGGAGAACTTCGCGACATGCCAGGTCAGCGACATCGCCAACCTTGTAACGGAATGCGAGGCGAAGAAGACCAAGATGAAGGTAGCGGTTGCAGGATTCGTGACCAATGCCGAGCACATCAATACAGGAAACGGCCGCCCATGGTCAAAAACCACAATCGAGGACTTCAGCGGCAGCTATGAACTCAAGCTCTATGGAAAGGATCATGAGGCTTTCATGAGTTACATGACCCTCCACAACACCCTTTTCATCGAAGGAGAGATCGACGAAAGATATTATCTGAAACCGGAAGAAAGAGCCCAGGGCAAGACTTCCCCGTATGGATTCAAGGTAAAGAAGGTAATGCTTCTTGGAAACGTATCGGACACATACATCAAGGGATTTGCAATCAGCATAACCACCCCTATGCTCACGCCGGAGTTCCGCGAAGCTCTCGTAAAAATGATAAAGCGGAACAAAGGTAATGTTCCGCTCACTATGATGCTCCATGACCCTGCAAAGGGATGGAACATTGAATTCCTTTCAAGAAAATTCAAGGTAGGAGTGACCGCGGAATTCATCAATGAGCTCGAGAAGCTCCATATCCGCTACACCGTGCTTAAAAAGTAAGCTGAACCATCAGAGGGAAGTGGTCAGAGATGAACTTGCGATCAGTATATTTCTTTGTAATGGTCTGATACTCAGGACATGCTGTAAATCCCGCATAATAGATGTGATCGCGGATCTCCGAAGTCTTTCCCCAATTGTTATATGTGCCCGTATTGTCGGTCTTTTCTGCTGACTTGCGGGCATTCGTCATCTTCGAATCAAGGTCCGCAAGAGCGGTATCCCCCGGCTTCATGAAGAAACCTCCGGTTATGACCACCGGGAGTGATTCCTTGTTCAGGGCCTCTGTCCTTTCGATTACCTGAGCGACCGCTGCCTTTCGTTCCTCGGCAGGGGTCTTGTCAAGATCCACATTCACGACATAGAATTTCCTTCCGGTCTCCTTATCCTTGAAAAGAGCCCATGTAGCCACATCGAACGAGCCTGACTTCTGAAGGGTCACGGTCTTCCTGTTCCAGAGGATGGTCGCAGACTCTCCAGCCCATTTATAGTCCTTGAAGTTCTGCTCGAAAAAGCGGACCTGGTCCGAAAGAGCCTCCTGGAGACCGATGACATCTGCCTTCTGGTCCTGGATCATCTCCGCACTCGCAGCATACCTGTACACCCATGAATTGGTACCGTCCTTTTCCTGACTGTTCCTGATGTTGTACGAAATGACCTTGAGATCCTGGGCATTGAGGGCAAGCGACAGAAGCATCGCTGCAATGATGGTTGTAAGTGTTCTTTTCATACTACAAAATTAACTATTTTATTGTAATTTTGCAGAAATACGATTCACAACATGGCAGAAGAAACTTTCTCAGACCTCGGCAGAGTCGAGGCCATCGCAAAACTCTACGAAGGAACTCCTTACAAACCGTTTGAAAGCAGCTGGTTCGAGACTTCGGGCAAGGCATATGTAAGCCAGCAGTCACGCACCTTCATCGAAGGCATCGACTTCGATTTGATATACTTCCCGCTCAAGCACCTCGGATACAAATGCGTGACCGCCGTAACAGGCGAACTTTACGCAGAACTGTCGCATCCACGCACACTTGACATCCGCCTCGGAATCTCATCCAAGCTGGATTTCAAGCACATCAAGGAGGTATGGGAAGGCATTGTTGCCGCTGCAAGGGAACACGGCTACAAGAAGGTGTCGCTTGACCTTGTACCGTCTCCGAACGGCCTTGCAGTAAGCGTTGCGGCAACTGGAGAGACGTCGCTTCTGACAGCAAAGCGCCGTCCTGCAGCCAAGAGCATGGACCTTATCTGCGTATCTGACAACCTCGGAGCCGCATTCATGGGATTCCAGGTACTGGAAAGGGAGAAGAGGGCATTCGAAAAGAGTGGAGACGCAAAGGCTCAGCCAAAGCTTGACGACTACAAGCACCTTGTGGGCGCATACCTGAAGCCGCAGATCAACGCACAGACCGTCTCGCAGCTGGAAGATGCTGAAATCGTACCTTCATACGGATATCTCGTGACCAGAGGACTTGCTGACGCGGTAAAGAGGCTCGTCAGGGACAGCGGACTCGGAGCAAAGGTATATGTGGACAAGCTTCCGTTTGCCGGCAAGACATTCGAACTGGGCAAGGAACTGAACATCGACCCTATCTCTGCAGCCCTCAACGGCGGAGAAGACTACCGTCTGCTCTTCACCATCCCTATCGGCAAGCATGAGAAGTTCCGTCATGATTTCCAGACATTCGACATCATCGGCCACCTTGCAAAGCCTGAAGTAGGCGCGGCTGTGGTCACTCCGGACGGAGTGGAACTTCCGATGAAGGCACAGGGCTGGAAGAACGAATAGACTAAAGATTCATAAGATGATTCATCATCTTGTTTTCAGGGGCATCCTTCAGGATGACCCTTTTTTCATTGTCGAGAAGGTAGAGGGAAGGTATTGCACGGACGCTGTACAGGCCTTCGATCCTTACCGCCTGATCCTGGTCGAATCCGTTGTGCCAGTCGGTCGGATATATCGGCATGTATTCCATCCAGGCCTGGATGTCCTCATCGATATACACATTGACCACGGCGAGGAAACCGGATGAGACCATGTCGGCAACCTTCTGCTCTCCCTTGAGCATCTCGATGATGCTCAGACAGGCCTCACAGCCCGGATTGCTGAAGAAAAGAAGGGTATAAGGAGCCTTTATGTCATAAAGGGAGGTAACCCTGCCCCTGCTGTCCGCGAAGCTGAAATCGGCCGCTTTTGTGCCTATGCGGTTCAATGAGCAGTCAGCCGCCTGACGGGCATATCTGTCCCTCACGACCTGGTCATGACCCTCGTATGAAGCAAGGTTCTCCGCATAATGGAGGTAATGCTCCTCATTCCTCAAAGGAGAATTGGGATCATAGAGATACTTTTCAGCAAGCTTGATGAAGGTCTCGAACACATTCGAAGCGCTGTCCTTCCTCTCGCAGGAAAGAGCCCTTTCATAAAGTCTGTCAAGAGCCTTTTCTGATGTCTTGAGGCTTACCATGTCAAGGATTGCAAGCCAGTTTGCATACCTCTGCTCCACATCCTCCTTCTTCACTCCGCTTACAAGAAGGGAGTCCGAAGGATAGGTCCTTTCAGGGTCCGCAAGCTTGTCCCACATATGCAGCGCATAGTAGTCTGCAGCATCCTGCTGGTTCTGTATGATTCCAGGAAGAGCAATATCCGGAAAAGGCAGAGCCTTGAACTGCTCCGCCTTTTTCTGTCCGCATCCGACCGCAAGAAGAAGGGTCAGGACGGTTATGAATGTAACTTTATTCATTTACTGTCTTTACTGCCGCCTCAGAGATGTTGATGAGGAAGTCACCGATCTTCTCGAGTTCGTTAAGCACATCGATGTAATATACACCTGTAAGATAGTTGTAGCTGTTGCTCTCGATGTTCACGATATGTTCCTCCCTGAGGTGGTTTCTGCATTCGTTGATGTTGTATTCGGCGTTCACGGCGTTGGCAATGTCTGTAAGCTCGCCGTTCTTCATGTTTGCTACCATCACATCGAAGCCCTTCTGCACGAGGTCCATCATCTTGTTGAGACGGTCCAGGAGGCTCTTGTCGAATACCTTTCCATGAGCGTTCTTTCTCTTGAGGATACGTCCGATCGACTCGCCTGAGTCGCCGAGGGACTCCATTTCCTTGATGATCTTGTAGAGGGACTTGATGGTATCGGCCGACTCTTCGCTGATCTCGTTCTTCGAAACCTCGTTAAGGTATGAAGCGATCTCGTATTCGATACGGTCGGTGATCTCCTCGTACTTGATGAGCTTGTCGTTCAGTGCCTCGAACTTGTCAGGATTCTGCTCGTTGACAGCCTGTCGGAGATAGCTGAATCCGTTGCGGCAGATTTCCGCAAAGTGGATCACCTCCTGCTGAGCCTCATGCAGCGAGAGTTCCGCTGTAGAAAGAGGACCACCTGAGATGTACTTGAGCCTGAACACCTCTTCTCCCTTCGGAGACTTCACCATCCATACGACAATCTTCTCGATCTGAGGAGTGAACCAGATAAGAAGCATCGTATTGAAGATGTTGAAGAGAGTATGGAGCATCGAGATACCGTAGAGAAGCGACTCGTTGGCATCCGGTGATGTAAGGTCGACTGTAAGAGGATTCGAGAATCCGAGGTTCTCCATCACAAATCCTACAAGGTTCAGGAATGGGTTGAAGATTATCAGCACCCATATCACACCGAACACATTGAACACAGTATGGGCACGGGCGGCTCTCTTCGCCGAAGTGTTTCCGACGGCCGCAGCCATGTTTGCAGTGATTGTCGTTCCGATGTTCTCACCAAGCACCATCGCGCATGCGAGCTGGAAATCGATGAGGCCTGATGTAGTAAGGAGCATGGTGATCGCCATTGTCGCACTCGAAGCCTGGAGAACGATCGTAAGGATGGTTCCGGCAAGGAGGAAGATGATCTGCGACCAGAATCCGAAGCCTGTGAAATGCGAGAAGAATGCAAGCATAGCATCCTTGTTGTCGAGAAGGGCTCCTGCCGATGACTTCATGAACGAAAGTCCGAGGAACATGATTGCGAAGCCGACTACGAACTCGCCGATGCTCTTGTTCTTCTGCTTCTTTGATGCGTGGAGAATGAATCCAAGGGCCATCAAAGGCACGGAGAATACTGAAATATCAACTGAAAATCCGAGAGCTGTTACCCATGCTGTAAGTGTGGTACCGATGTTGGCACCCATGATCACACCGATGGCATTTCCAAGGGTGAGGAGACCAGCGTTCACGAAGCTCACGACCATGATCGTCGTTGCAGAAGACGACTGCACGAGGGCAGTCACGCCGAGACCGGTGATTACACGCTTGAACCTGTTCGAGGTCATCTGTGCAAGGAAAGACCTCAACTTGTCACCGGCTGTTTTCTGAAGACCTTCGCTCATCAGCGTCATTCCGTAAAGGAACATACCGAGGGCACCGATAAGTGTCAGGACCTGAAGGAGATTACTCATAAATATCTTAGGTTGAAAATCACGCAAAAATAAATAAAAATATTAGATTTGTAAATAAGTTATCGCACTACAGACATAATGAAAAGGTTAATTCTGACATTAAGCATATTCTTTCTTCTTTCGGTGAGTCTGAAAGCCCAGTTCTATGTGACTGGAGATGACCCCGGAAGAGTCAGATGGAATATCATGGACACAGACCATTTCAGCCTCATATACCCGGAAGGAACCGACTCTCTTGCAAGGGAATACGGATACAAGCTCGAAAAATTCAGGATACCGGTATCACGTACCACAGGCTACCTCAACAAGGGAAGGATGCCCGTGGTCATCCATGCATACAACGCGGCCAACGGCTCGGTGGCATGGGCCCCGAAACGAATGGACCTGTTCACCATCCCGTCCCCATATGCACCGGAACCCATGCCATGGTCCACAATGCTTTCCGTCCATGAAGGCAGGCACGTGACCCAGATGCAGTTTGGCATGACGCGGGCACAGAAGCCGATCGGATGGTTCTTCGGAGAGATGTGGAACATCCTCGCATCCCTCGTATATCCCGGACTCTCGAACATCGAGGGCGACGCCGTCATCGCCGAGACAGCCCTCACCAATTCCGGCCGCGGACGAACCGCCGACTTCCTGAACTACTACAAGGTCGCATTCGACAGCGGCGATTTCCGCAGGTGGGACCAGTGGAGACTCGGCTCGCAGAGACGATATGCTCCCGACCACTATGCCCTCGGATACCTCACCGTCGGAGGATTCAGATACCTTTACGACTGCCCGGGATTCATGAAGGAAGGCTATGAGCTTTCCGCACGACGTCCGTACAATCTTGCGGCTTTCTACACCACAACGAAGAATCTCACAGGAAAGAAGTTCGCGGATGCATTCGAGGAAGTCTGCAGGACGATGCAGGTGATCTGGAAGGTGGAAGCCGATGCCCGTGCGCCGTTCATCCCTATGGAACAGGTTACCAAGGAACCTCGTCTTTATACTGATTATCAAGGAACTGCATTCCTGAACGGCGAACTTTATTCGATCAGGAAAGGACATGAGACCACACCAGTCCTCGTAAGAATCGGCACTGACGGAAAGGAAAGGACGCTCTCCCGCTTCGCCTACCAGACAAGCCGTCTGAAGGCATCCGACAAGCAGGGCAGGCTCTACTGGAGCGAGACTCTTACCGACGCAAGATGGTCGCTCAAGTCGGACTCCGGCATCAGATATTACCAGGTAGGAAAGATAGGCAAGAAGACACTCACCGACAGGAATGACCTTCTTTACAATCCGTCCGTCAACCCGGTCGACGGCTCCATGGCTTCGATTGAATACGGCGTGGACGGCAGTTCATCGATTACCGTCATTGAAGGCATCGGCGGAATGGTCCTGACATCGGACAAGGGTCCTTCGGGCGTACAGCTGATCGAGACCGCATGGGTCGGAGATGACATCCTCGCAACAGGCATCACCGATGAAGGATACGGAATCTACAGGTATTCCGGCGGAAGATGGAGCGTCGTGCTCGAACCTCAGCCGGTGAAGATAAAGGACTTCCAGGCATACGGAGACGAGGTCATCTTCACATGCGACAGGACAGGAGTGAACGAACTCTACCACCTCAATCCCCGCACAGGCGAACTCCGTCAGAAGACCGTGACCCGTTACGGAGCATCCGATTTCGCATACGACCCTGAGGGAAGGTATCTCTACTATTCGTCCCAGACCCTCAAAGGAATGCAGATATTCAGGACAGCGGTGGAGGACCTTGTGGACAGGGAAGCGGACTTCACGCAGAAGCATGAATGGGTACTTGCCGAAGCCCTCGCAAGACAGGAAAATGCCGTTGCAAAGGTCCAGGGAGCCGATTCTGCAGTCGAAGAAATCGAAGTTAACTATTCCGAGCCACGCAGATACAGAAAGTTTCCCAACGCATTCAACATCCATTCATGGGCTCCGCTCTATGTGAATGTGGACAACATCATGAACATGTCCTACGACTACATCTGGCAGGCCGCATCCCTCGGTGCCACAGCCATCATGCAGAACAGGCTTTCGAACGCTTCCGGCGAGTTCGGATACTCCGCCCATAAGGATCCGTACGAACCTGCGAAATGGAGACATTCCGGACATGCGAGGTTCATTTATTCGGGATTCTATCCTGTGGTTGAGATGAATGTGGACTTCAATGACCGTGCGGCCAGACAGTATTACACCACTGCCAACAGATATCTGGACGGAAGAACGGGAATGAGCATCAGCAGCCGCGCACTTGACGTTCCGTATGTCTCGGGAAGCATTTCGATGTACATCCCATGGAACTTTTCTTCGGGAGGATGGTACAAGGGAGTGATCCCAAGACTTTCGTACAGGATAAGCAACGACAAGTTCAATACCTCGCTTGCAATCGCGGACGGTTATGAAATGTTTGTAGAAGACGAATCGAAAGGCAGCCTTGTCAGCACTGAAAAATTCAGTTTCAGCGAGGTCCAGAAGGATAGAAACACCTTCAGACATAGCCTCAGCGGCTCCCTGAGGGCATATACGATGCTTTCGACACCTAACTCGGCCGTCTATCCTAAATGGGGAATCGGAGTGGAAGCGGGAGCATCGGGAAGCCTTGAAAGCAGGAAGTACCTCTCTCCTATGGGATATGGCTATATCTACGGATATGTGCCTGGAATTATCCCTACCCATGGTCTCAAACTTACCGCAATGCATCAGATCAAGCTTTCGGACGCTCCTTTCGGTCAGGCGATTGTCAATGTAATGCCTCGCGGACTCAGCAACAACAGTTCGCTTCTGAGCTGGCTTTCGATCAGGAACGACAATATGACCAAGTTCACCGCCGATTATGCCATCCCTGTATTCATCGGAGACCTCGCACTCGGAGGTAATATATTCTCGATAAAGAGGCTGGTCGTTAACCCTCATTTCGACTACACCCTCGCCGGAAAACACGGACTCTTCTCGGCCGGAGCGGAACTCATTCTCGACATGAACAGCATACTGACTCTCGAATGGCCATGTTCATTCGGAATCACATATTCATACAACGGCGGAAAAGGATTTGACGTGTTCGCCCAGCAGAGCGGAATCTCCCTTGGACGCCATTACATAGGACCAACATTTAACGTATCATTCTAATATGTCTATTACAACACAGGCCCTTGCGCCATGCAGCAAATGCGGTCAGACTCAGACCGTTACAGTATATAAAAGCATCAACATCTCAGAGAATCCTGAACTGAAGGACAAGGTCCGCGACGGTTCGCTCTTCCTTTGGGAGTGCCCTCATTGCGGTCAGGTGAACCTCGCGAGATACGAGACCCTTTACCACGATCCTGCTGCCAGGCTCATGGTCTGGCTCATTCCTGCCGGAGAGATTTCGGAGACCCAGATGCAGGCTATCACCATGCATACGAAGGCCATGGGTGGATATACCCTCCGCCGTGTGAACGTCATGGGTTCGCTTATGGAGAAGGTGCTTATCAAGGATGCCGGACTGGATGATGTGGTGCTTGAGATGTGCAAGTATGTGACGAAGATGGAGATGATCCAGAAGAGCGTTCCTGCCGAGCAGAAGGAGGAGTTCCTTGCTTCGGATTTCCATTTCTACCGTATGGAAGGTGATGACGATGCGCGCATCCTGACCTTCATGTATGCTCTCGACGGCCAGATGCTTGGAGTCAACATCGGCTGGAATGTCTACCAGGACTGCGCAGGCATCCTCGAGCGCAACCCTGAGGTCCGCCCTGAAGACGGCTTCGCAAAGATCGATGCCGAGTGGCTTGCTTCAAGACTGGCTTAGACTTATTTCTTAGAATTCTGATATATGAAACGGTTCATCATCGCATTTCTTCTGTGCCTCGCAACATATTCCGCGTCTGCACAGTATGCGGATGTCAGATACAGACTGGGACATCTGCGTTCGGATGGAGAGAAACTGTCAAAGGAACAGGTAGCGGCAATGCTTTCGCAGGACGCTTATCAGGACTACCTTTCGGGACGTCGTGTCTATAAGGCAGGAGTGATCACCACCAGCGTCGGAGCCGGAATAGTCGGCGCTTCAGGACTGCTTTTCGGAAGCATCGCAGTAATTCCTTACGGCGAAAATAATGCTGAAAATGCTCTCATGCCGCTTGGCATCATTGCCTTGAGCATATACGGAGCAATTGCCGGAGGAGCGGTCATGGTAGCGGGAATACCATGCCTGTGCGTCGGAGACCATCTCCTCAGAAAAGCCTCCGGAACCTACGAAGGCCCTCAGCTGGCCCTGTCCTTCGGCCCCACCGCCAACGGCCTCGGCCTGGGACTCTCGTTCTGACACAAGATCACGGACTCCGGAATATCAATTCCAGAAGTCATTTGGATCTTGCCAAAATTCAGGCTCTGCAGTTGTGAATCCTTTTTCTTTGCAGAACCATACGTTGTATTTATCTGGCCGATATTTGTTGGTGATATTACAGCGTTCACATAGTGGGTGTTAGTTGAGTTTATAGCTCTAATGACAACCATTTAGTAAGCCACTCTCCTTTTACACCATTATGGCTACCACCAACAAAGTCTATCAGTACTGCGCAGGCATCCTCGAGCGCAACCCTGAGGTACGTCCTGAAGACGGCTTCGCAAAGATCGACGCCGAGTGGCTTGCTTCAAGACTGGTTTAGACTTATTTCTTAGAATTCAAAAGCACAAAAAAGGGCTTATTTGTTCTTTTAAGGGCAATTTTAACAGTCAAAAGCACAAAAACGAGGCTTTTTGTGCTTTTGAGAAACACCAACGCATCATCACTGACCTGAAAACGTCCTATAGAAGCATAATCGGGGGCGTCATCTGATTATGCTACTGATTTAGATATGATACTTATCTGAACGCGTAAGAGAGACCTACGCTGAAAGCATGTCTGGTGTAATCCACCGTGAAAAGTTTCATATCTGAATACCATGATGTTTTTCCTGTTCCACAGTCATACTTCAGAAAGACGGAAAATCGTTTCATGTCTACTCCTAAAGACGGAGCACAATAAACGCCAGCTCCAAGTTCATCATTTATGACTGTTCCTATTTTGCACGACACGAAAGGAGAAAAATCGTTGTCTATGAACGAGTACTTGATATCTGCAAACACCGGCACTGAAATATAGGAATAATCCTCGGTGTTGAAAATCAATCCTGCTCCTGCGCCTACATATAGTCCATATCCAGAACTATATCCATGAGAGGTCAATATTCCCGCATTAAGACCTTTATCAGGCGCATCTGCACTGAAACCAAAGGTGGATCCCATATCCAATTCCATATTACCGTAATACCCTTTTTTGTATAAGGCATTCTCATTCTGCGCTGTTGCAGTAAACGAAAGCAAGAACGCTCCAATGAGCAATAACATAAATCGTTTCATAAATATCAAATTAAACATGTTTCTCATCTAAAAACCCATAATTTTGAAATCATACTACTGATTTATAGATATATCAGAGATGTTGTTTCAGTCGAGTCTGCGTGCTCCGTCGCTGATGACGACCGGGATTTCGACCGGTTCATGGCCATATTTCTCTGCAAATGCGGCCTTTGCCTTGGCTATGAAGGAGTCGTAGAGTTCAGTCTTTACAAGGTTGATCGTGCAGCCGCCGAAGCCACCACCCATGATCCTGGAGCCTGTAACGCCGCATTCCTTTGCGATTTCTGCGAGGAAGTCGAGTTCTTCGCATGAGACTTCGAAATCCCTGGACATACCCCAATGAGTTTCATACATACGGGCTCCCACAGTCTCGTAATCGCCTCTTTCAAGGGCTTCGCATACGTCCAGTACCCTTCTTTCCTCTCCTATTATGTAACGGGCACGAAGGTAATCTTCCTCAGAAACCCTGTCCCTGACGGCTTCAAGCTGCTCCATGGTGGCTCCGCGTAGGAATTCCTGTCCGAGGACGGCAGCCACTCTTTCGCATGATGCACGACGGTCGTTGTACGGAGATCCCACGAGCTGATGCTTTACGCATGAATTGAGAAGCACCACCTTGTATCCATGCTGCTCCGGATCGAACGGGAAGTATTCGAATTCCATCGATCGGCAGTCAAGACGCATGAGGTGGCCTGCCTTGCCGAAAACGGACGCAAACTGGTCCATGATTCCGCATTTAACTCCACAGTAGTTATGCTCGGTGCCCTGTCCGATACGTGCGAGTTCGAACTTGTCGATGCCGAGCGAGAAGAGTTCATTGAGGGCAAATGCGAATGTGCTTTCAAGGGCGGCAGAGGATGACATTCCTGCTCCGAGAGGAACATCGCCGGCAAATACGGTATTGAAGCCTGAGATTTCTCCTCCCCTTTTATGGATTTCGCGGCATACTCCGAAGATGTATCGTGCCCATCCCTGAGTCGGGGCGTCTTCTTCATTGAGTCCGAATTCGCAGTATTCATCAAGGTCAAGTGCGAATGCACATACCTTCAGCGTTCCGTTAGGTTTGATTTCGGCAATCATGCCCTTGTCCACCGCACCCGGGAACACGAATCCACCGTTGTAGTCGGTGTGCTCTCCGATGAGGTTGATACGGCCTGCAGATGCGAAGAATTCGCCTTCTTCATTGAATATTGACTGATATTTTTCGGATATTCTCTGTTTCATGTCCTTGCGTTTTGAAGTACATCAAAGGTAAGAATTCGGTTTGAAATACCAAAGGATTATAGGGCAATGGTCGCTGACTCCCCCGATGTACCGAGGACCGGAATATGTCCTCAAAGGCTTTTCTCCGGGGTGTTTCCTTTCCCATGTCATCAGGAACGGAACCTTGCATACCTCCATTTCTGTAAGATGTCCTATCTGTGGACTGACCAGGAACATGTCGATGAGGTCCCACTTGCCTTCATACCTTATGGATCCTTCCTTCCGTTCATGCAGGTCCATGCCTTTGTTTGTCAGTTTGCCTTCAATGAGGGAGAATGCGGGTCCGACCGGCGAATCGTTGAAGTCCCCCATCGCAATGACGGGAACATCCGATATCTCCGCCAGCGAATCGCACATCTGCAGCAGCGAGGCCATGGCCGAATTCCTTCGGTCTTCGGATTCCTTGGAACCGCCGTATTTCGAAGGGTGGTGGTTCACGATGAAATCCTGTTCATGACCGTCTTTCCCGCGGAGCCGTACATGTAGGATGTCTCTGGTATCCATCTTCTTACCTTCATGCTCGGGCGTCTTCCATGTGCTTGAAACACAAGTAAATACAGACCGACGGTAGATAAGAGCCACGTCGATTCCACGTCTGTCGCCGGAATCCTTATGGACTATTTCATAGTCATATTTCCTCAATAATGTATTGTTCAGCAACCTGTACAGCACTCCCCTGTTTTCGATCTCGGCGAATCCTACGACATCAGGCATCCTGCCGTATCTTCCTTCCATCCACAGAAGTGTCTTGGCTATGTTGTCGCATTTACGGAAGAACTTCTTCCTGCTCCAGTGCCTGCTTCCCATGGATGAGAATTCAGCATCCGACTCCCCTGTTCCCTGGTCCGTGTAATCGAAGAAATTCTCCAGATTCCAGAAGACGGTCAGCAGACTGTCACTTTCCTGTGCCTGGAGTACGTTGCACAGGATTATCGCAGACACCACAATGATCGCTCTCTTCATAACCTTCCAAAGATGGCTGGTATCTGTGAAATATATGTTAAAAAACGGAAAAACTTGGGCTAAAAAACGGAAATAAGGGTAAGAAAAAGAAAAAGTTAGCGTAAATTTGCGCCCTGATTTGAATAACGAATATTTTACATTAAAAAGATAAAGACAGATGGCACTTAAATGCGGTATCGTAGGACTCCCTAACGTGGGTAAATCAACATTGTTCAACTGCGTAAGCTCAGGAAAGGCACAGAGCGCAAACTTCCCTTTCTGTACGATCGAGCCTAACATCGGTTCGACCATCGTACCGGACAAGAGACTTGAGGTGCTCGAGGGCCTCTGCAATCCTAAGAGGGTTGTTCCGGCTACAGTGGAAATCGTGGATATCGCAGGTCTTGTAAAGGGTGCGAGCAGGGGTGAAGGTCTTGGTAACCAGTTCCTTGCAAACATCCGTGAGACTGACGCCATCCTCCACGTACTCCGTTGCTTTGACGATGCCAACATCGTTCATGTGGACGGTAGCGTGGATCCTGTTCGTGACAAGGAGGTAATCGACACCGAGCTTCAGCTCAAGGACCTCGAGACTGTTGAGAACCGTATCGCAAAGGTTCAGAAGCAGGCTACTACAGGTGGAGACAAGAACGCAAAGAAGCTCTATGACCTTCTCTGCAAGTACAAGGATGCTCTCATGGTCGGAAAGTCATGCCGTACAGTGGTTCCTGAGAACGCTGAAGAGGAGCAGATGGCAAAGGAACTCTTCCTTCTTACAAACAAGCCTGTTATGTATGTCTGCAACGTTGACGAGGCTTCTGCAAAGACAGGAAACCAGTATGTAGAGCAGGTTCGTGAGGCTGTGAAGGATGAGAATGCGGAGATCCTTGTGATCGCTGCGAAGATCGAGTCTGACATCGCTGAGCTCGAGAGCTACGAGGAGCGTCAGATGTTCCTTGAGGAGATGGGTCTTGAGGAGTCAGGTGTGGTAAGACTTATCCAGAGCGCTTATTCACTCCTCAATCTTCGTACATACTTCACTGCGGGTGCTGACGAGTGCCGCGCATGGACAATCAACAAGGGTGACAAGGCTCCTAAGGCTGCAGGTGTGATCCATACCGATTTCGAGAAGGGCTTCATCCGTGCAGAGGTGATCAAATACGAGGATTTCGTATCTCTCAAGTCTGAGTCTGCATGCCGTGCAGCCGGAAAGCTCGGAGTGGAAGGAAAGGAGTATGTAGTTCAGGACGGTGACATCATGCACTTCCTTTTCAACGTATAACGGATTCGATAGAATTCTTCAGAACATCATACGAAGGGGTGGGATTGTCGGTATGTATATGCCTGATGATTCCACCCTTTTCGCATACATATATCCTTGGTATTCCTTCCCTGGCAAAGAGTTCATAGACAGCCCTGTCATTTTGGGCCGAATAAGGCATCACAAGGCCGTTTTCCTCCCAGAAGGATATGATGGATGTTTCGGATTCAGCACGGCTTATAAGGGCAAATCCGACGCCTTTTGAGGCATATTCATCGTATATCTTCTGCATCTGGGGAAGAGTCTCCCTGCAGTCTTTGCATGCCGTACTGAAAAACATGACCACAGAGACGGATTCCTTGAGAAGGTCGTCAGTCACGACAGTTCCGTCACTCATCACAACCTCAAAATCCGGCATCATCTCCCCCAGTTTCAGGTCAGCTCCCTTCGGATTTTCCTTTACACATCCGCAAAGCCCCACCAGCACTGTAAACGCAATCACCAGTTTCTTCATAATCTTACTTCTATTGGCCGGTACAATGCGGATTTCAGGACGTCAGACTCCGTCTGACCCCTCCCACACCTTCGGTGCGGGCCCCTCCCTCTTACGGGGCCGAGGGTGGCCACGGTCCCAAAAATCCGCACCGTACCGGCCATACACCGGCAAATGTATAAAAAATCTCCCGACAATCAGATGACCATCGGGAGAAAGAATATTTTGTCGTACTGTTATCCTAGAAGAAACGTGCTCTGTTGTCCACAACCTCTGCGTCTGTCATCATAGTTGACATGAGAGCCTGTGATGAGTACTGAGTCATCTGTGCATCGTATGTCTTTGCATCGTCCTCAGTGTAGAAAGCACCTGTGTCACGGCCTGTAACCTTGTACACATATACACCTACTGAACCGATTACCGGACCGCAGATCTTGCCATCCTCAGATACTGAAGCAGCACCGATGAACATTGGATCGAGACCCTGTGAAGTAAGTGATGAGAATGCAACGCCTTCCTTAGTGCTTACTGAAGACTGGAGAGCCTCAGCGATTGCCTCCATAGAACCCTTGCCTTCGATCTTCTTTGCAACGTCAGCTGCAAGCTTCTCGCCTGACTTCTCCATGTAGAGAACGTCCTTGATCTGAGGTGCAACTTCGTTTACGTCAGCGTAGCCTTCCTTGTGGATGCGTGTTACGGCTGCAACGATGAAGTAGTTGTTGTCAACAGTGATGATGTTTGAAACATCTCCAACCTTAGCATCGAAAGCCCATCTTGTAACTTCCTTAGTGTGGTTGATAGAACCGAGCATGCTTGCGCTCTCAAGCATTCTGCTTACTGGATGAGCATATACGCCTTCCTCTGTGCAAGCAGTCTTGAAGTTCTCGTACTTGCCTGCTGACTTTGTTGCAAGAGTGTTAGCCTGTGCATAGTATCCGTTTACTGTCTCCTTGCTTGCTACAGCGTCCTTCTGGAGAACTGCAACTCTCTTCTTTGCAACTGGAGCTGTTCTGTCAACAACGAGGAATGTAAGACCGCCTGTAGTGAACTTCTCGTTCTTCTTTACAGTCATGAGATCCTCATAACCTGGAGTCTGTGAGATCCACATAGGCTCTGAAACTGTAAGAAGGCTGTCTACGTTCTCTGAAGCTGAAGGAACGAACTTCACATATACTGAGTCAGCTACCTGAGCCTCCTCGATCACGCGTACAGCGTAGAATGTGTTGCCGTTCTGGAATACCTCAGAAACGCCTGGATTCTTTCCGAATACGAAGTCATTAGCCTCCTTTGAGAGAGCGTTGAGCTCACCTGCAGCATACCATGTAGGATCGTACTGTCTGTCAGAGTTTGCAAGGAGGAAGCTCTTCATGTTCTCTGTTGTAGCGAACTCGTCATATACCTTCACGAGAGCGTCGTTTGCAGCTGCAACGTCAGAATCTGAAGGGATAACCTCGTATACGACATACTCGATATCTCTGCTGTTCTGCTGCTTGAAGTACTTCTTGTGGTCCTCGTAATACTTCTTGATCTCGCTGTCAGTTACAACGATAGTCGAATCCTCAGTATATCCGAAAGGCATCATCACGAACTCTACATCGAAAGTGTTGTTGTTCTCCGCGATCTGGTTTGTAACCATGAGAGGGTTTGCAACGTTGCTCAATGTGAAGAGTGAATAGTACTTGTCATAGAACTGCTGTGTCAATGCAGACTCGATGAGGTAATCCCAGTAAAGCTGGAGACGACCAGTCTCGTCAGTTGAGATGTAGCTTACGAAATCGTTTACAAGTGCTGAAGAGAATACTCCGTTCTCATCGCAGAATGCAGGATTCTGAGTGAATACAGGAGAATCGATTACACCTGAGATGATGTCTACCATCTCTTCCTCACCCACGTTGAGACCTGCTGCCTTTGCATTCTTGATGAAAAGATACTTGTCTACGAGAGACTGCCATGCTGCATCTCTGATAGAAGTCTGCATCTCCTCGTTCTGAACTGAAGAGCCTGTCATGATCTCGTTGATAGCTGTAAATCTGTCGATGTCTGCCTGGAAGTCAGTGTATGAAATGGACTTTCCGTCAATCTCACCAACATCATACTTTGATGACATTGATGATGACACAGACTGAAGTGTGCTCGGATCGATAATAAATGACAACAACGCTACTGCGATGAGCGCTGTGATGACAATACCGAGCTTTACACGAATTGTTTCAAGAACTGCCATGTTATTGTTTGTTTTAGATTATTTATCTTGTTCATCCATGCGCGTTTGCACATGAGGGGGCGAAGTTAACAATTTTCTGTAAATCTGACGCTATTTTTTTAGCAAAGGTCCTATAAAATTGACAGAATCTATCACAACCTGAGTGCTGTCCTGACTCATGATTGCGTAATTGTTGAACGGATTGAAGAGTTCAGTATGCCTTGCCCTCTGGTCTGATTCCATTCCATATCCCTGTGCAAATCCATCTGGAGAATACATCCTGACGTAGCAATGGGTGTAGATCTTTTCATTCTTCTGGTCCCAGTACAACGTGTCTGTCTCCATCGTTTCCTGGTTTATCAGGTTCTTCACCACTACATTGCCGAATGCCTCCCAGGTCTCCCTGCCATCCTTGTAGTAGAGATGCTTGGCATTTTCAGCCGTTATCTCCGTCTCAAGAAGACCGTCTTCCGTATAGCCGAATACCGAGATTCCCTTTGGAAAGAGTTCGTATGAGAGAGTGTCGTTTTCATACCTCTCCATCAACGGTGCTTCAGCTCTGAGCTGGATGATGCTGTTCTCAGTCTGCACGATGAACATGTCATCTACGGACTGTACGGGTGTTTCACCGAGGTTGACAGCATCTGCTTCAGCCAGTTTTCCCTTGCATGAATAAACGACGAAAGCAACCGCCGAAGCGGTTGCAATCATCTTCAGAATATGTCCGAATCTTTTCAAATCAGATTATTTCTGTGTTCTTACAGTTGTAGTTGCTCTCAAGCCACCGCAAGAAACAGTGTATGACTGACCGTCAGTAACGTCGTACATGAAGGCCTCAGCTGTCTGTGGATAGTATGAAGAGTACTGTCTGATCATATTGTTCGCATCCTCAGCAAGTGTCTCGTCAGCTGCCTTTGCCTTGTTCATGTAGTCAACTGCTACCCAGTACTTTGCTCTCTGCTCTACATCGTTACCTGAGCATACTACGCTGCCCCAGATAGTTCCGAGAAGCATGTAAGCCTTACCTGCGAGTGAAGGATCAAGCTCGAGAGCAGCCTTTGCAGCAGCCTCAGCCTTGACGTTCTGACCGTTCTTGTAGCAGAATGCTGCAAGCTCGTACTGATAACCACCGTCTGTAACAGCGTCAGAAGCCTCGTTCTCGATAGCCTCAGTCATGAACTTGACTGCGTTGTCAACATCAACACGACCAGCGTAAAGCTTGTAGAGGTTGTATGCAGAAACGTGTGAAGGCTCCTGGTTGTGCATTACTGTAACAGCGTTGAGGAAGAGGTCGTTGTCTGTACATCCCTCAGTGATACCCATCATCTTCACGATGTTCTTTGCAAGGTCGAGGTTCTGTGGATCAGCCTCGTATCTTGGTGAGAAGAGGGCGATGAGGTTGTCGCAGCTTGCTACCTGGCTTGTGATGAAGAGGCTCTCGATGTCAGAAACAGTCTTCTCGTTGCTTCTCTTCTCAACATCGTTCTTTGGAGTCATTGCGCTGATGTTTGCTACTGCAGTCTCATAAGCGTTGATTACAGACTCCGGATCGAGCTTGCCATCCTTGTAAAGGTCTACCGCAGTGTTCATCTGGAAGAGGTAGAGGTTTGTTCTTGCATCTGTACCGAGCTCAGAGATAGCATATGTAAGACCCTCATAGAGCTTCTCAGGCTCATCCTTCATGTAGTTGTACATATCAAGAGCCTTGTTGTTGAGTGAGCTTGTAGCGTACTTTGGCCAGTACTGGATACGCTCATCATAGATCTTCATGATCGAGTCAACAAGAGCCTCCTTGTAGATAGGGTTCTTTGAGTTCTTCTTGAGAACATCCTTGAGGAGAGTAGTACCGTCAGAAAGGAGAGAATATCTCGCTGTAGGAGGGCAGAGTTTGTAAGCCTGTCTCCAGTTAGGAAGAGCTGAATCATAGTTCTTCTGCTTGTAGTACTCAGTATAGTACGAAAGATACTTGATACACTCTGCGCTGTCAGGACCGAACTTACCCTGTGCAGAAAGTGTTGTGCTGCTGAATAATGCCATAGCAGCGATTGAAATTAACAGTACGATTCTTTTCATAATGGTATTGAGTTTTTATTTTAATGCGGATTAGATGAAATATTAGTTATACTGGTGTTTCCTGAACCAGAGGTCGTGTATGTTGAATCCTACCACGAACATCACGTATCTTTCCCTGATCATGTTGTTTCTGGCATTCGCCTTCTGTCCGATGTCCACTCCGAGACTTATTCCGTTGTACCTTCCGTACGAGTTGTCCGTCTCGATCGGCAGGGTCATACCGAACGTGATACCCATTGAGTTCACTGCATTTCCGTCCAGCTTGTAGTAAGCCTTGTCATAGTATGCACCGGCCCTGTATGCACATCTGTTGAAATAGTGTCTGATGTCATTTCTGTCCGGAACTATTTCAAAACCAGCTCTGAATGAATCTGAAACGGTGGTTGTGAACCTTGAATCACCTACCACTGAAAATCCTTTTGCGGTCTCCATTCCCGAATTTCTCCAGTCGGACCTGAGATAGTTGAATTCAGCGCTCCACTTGTCTCCTCCCTTCAATGAGATTCCGACACCGAGTTCATCAGCGAATCTGATTCCTTTTCCTGCCAATGTGTCCACCGAATACTTTAATGAGTCAGTGACGCTTGACTGGTTTGCATATCTGTAATCTGTAGTATATCCCTTTACGCCTGTGCCGAGCTTGTATGTGGCTCCCACGATCATCGAAACGTCGCCTCCGAGCTTCTGCTCATACTGAAGTCCAAACTTTCCGGTGACACCTCTCAGCGAAAGCTCGTTTCCGCTGTTGAGCGAAATGTAGGTGTTGTCGGAGAAGTTCATGTTGGTTACCTTGTCGATGTTACCGAAATAGTAGATCATCTCAGCTCCCACCGAAAGCTTCTTCCAGAAAGTTACTCCCGCTCCTACGAACGCCTGGTATACTCCACCGGTACCGAACGAATCGTATGTGATGTTTCCTGTGTTTCCGATAATGTCCTGGTCAGTCTCGACAGAAGAGAAGTCATATCCAACATCACTGTAAGGTGTGATTCCCACCATGAACGCAGATGATCTCCAGATAGGGAAAGTCATCACGAAGTCATAGATGTTGAATGTATTGTTGCCGGACTTGATGTCTCCCTGGGCAAACACCTTGTTGTTCTGTACAAGTCCGAAATCCGCCATGAATGAAAGCGAGTCTCGTGCAGTCACTGCAGCGGGGTTAAGATAATTGATGTATCTTTTGTTTCTTGTGGCGATTCCGGTTCCTCCCATACTCTTGTTGTATGCAGTAGCCTCCTTCGAAATATCTCCGATTCCAAAGATGGAATATGGAGAATACGCACCATAAGTACCTTCCTGTGCTGACATGGAAATACTTATGATGAGAAATACTGACAACAGAAATATCTTTTCAATCTTTCTTATCATATTCAACCGCAATTAATGCTAAACCCATCAAAACTAGGTTAGAAACTACAAAGATGGAGTTTTTCATCCGTTTTGCAAAATAAATCGCATCACCTCCCGTAAAAACAGATATTTTTTGAGGATGACGCAACATATACCCCTCAATTTCAAATATTATGCCTGAAATTACACCAGATTCGATGGATGTCCTGATGTCTGTTCCCTTTTCATTTTCGGATTCGGGTGCATCCACCAACGGAAGAGACTTCGTATATCTGTTCAGGGCCCTGAATCTTGTCCTGCAGCCAGGAGATATGTTTCCGCCTTCATACTTTCCTTCGGCATCGAGGAAGTCCATGCTCAGGGTGGTTCCGAAGTCGAAGATAGTACATCCCTTTCCCTTGAACAGATATCTTGAAGCAACTATCGCTGCAGCTCTGTCTGGGGTTATGAATTCCGGGATATCATATCTTGAATAGACGTCACGACCAACTACAACAAGTCTTTCGCACTCGTTTTCAAGTCTCTTTATATTGCTTTCGGAGAAGTTCCTTACATTGCTGAGAACCATGGTCTCAGGCCTTGTCTTGGAAGTAAGGGATAATATGAAATCAAGCATCCTTTCGCCCTGATATCTGAATGTCTTTCCGAGAGTCATTCCGTCGCACCATGAGGCTTTCAATGCTGTATTGCCGATATCTATTATAAGATTTGCCACCCTTATGACCTTTATTGCCGCAAAAATATAAAATTATATCGTTCGCGCGTATCACAATCTGCTCAAAATCTGATAAGCTTTCGACAATGTATCCACATTACGGACGAAAACCCTCAGTTTATTGTCATTCTGCTTCAGTTCGAACAATTTCGGATTGAGGCTGATGTTTTCAAGTATCTTGGAGAATGTCTCGCTTCTGTAGTATCTCGACATTGAATTGTAGATGAAGAACGCGATCATGACTCCATTCTTTATGATGATCTTCTCGAAGCCCAGCTTCTGTCCGAGCTGCCTTATCCTTACGATTTCGAAGAGTCTTGAAAGTTCTTCCGGAATTGCTCCGAAACGGTCTGCAAGCTTCTTCTTCATCTGTTCCATTTCCTTTTCTGAAGAGAGCGAGTCAAGTTCCTTGTATATCCTGATCTTCTCCGCAGTTATGTCGATATAGTCGTCAGGAATGAGGGCCAGCTGGTCTGTCTCGATCGTACAGTCGGAAACATAGTTGTCCGAAGAACCCTTCGACGATATTCCTGTCTCCATTCCGAGTTCCTCCATGGCTTCCGCAAGGATCTTCTGGTAGGTCTCGAATCCCATGTCGGTGATGAATCCGCTCTGTTCCGCTCCGAGAAGGTTTCCGGCACCTCTGATATCGAGGTCCTGCATTGCGATATTGAAACCGCTTCCGAGGTCGGAGAACGATTCGATGGCCTTGAGCCTTCGGCGGGCATCTTCAGTTATGGACACGAGTGGAGGGACTATGAGATAGCAGAAAGATCTTCTGTTCGACCTTCCTACCCTGCCTCGCAGCTGATGCAGGTCGCTCAGACCGATGTTCTGTGCCTGGTTGATGATGATGGTATTGGCATTTGGAACGTCGAGTCCGTTTTCGATGATGGTGGTACAGAGGAGCATGTCGTAATCCCCTGCCATAAAGTCAAGTATCTTGTTTTCAAGCACTTTTGCTTCCATCTGGCCATGAGCCACACATATCTTCATGTCAGGCACGAGCCTGTGCAGGATGTCATGGATGGACTGAAGTTCCTCTACCCTGTTGTGAACTAACAATATCTGTCCTCCCCTGTTCAGTTCATAGTCGATGATCTTCCTTATCTCGTCATGGTCAAAGAGCATGATTTCCGTCTGGACAGGGATCCTGTTAGGCGGAGGAGTACTGATGATGGAAAGGTCGCGCGCACCGAGGAGAGAGAACTGGAGGGTTCTTGGAATCGGAGTAGCGGTAAGGGTAAGGGTATCTACCGATGCCTTCAACTGACGGAGCTTTTCCTTTGCACTTACTCCGAACTTCTGTTCCTCATCGATGATGAGAAGTCCAAGATCCTTGAATTCAAATCCCTTTCCTACAAGCTTGTGGGTACCGATAACGATGTCCAGGGTACCTGCCTTGAGCCTTTTCTGGATATCGCTTATTTCCTTTGCAGTCCTGAGTCGGCTCACGTAGTCTATGTTGCAAGGAAGGTCCTTGAGTCGGTTCTTGAATGTATTGAAATGCTGGAGTGCAAGGATAGTGGTAGGCACGAGCACGGCAACCTGCTTGCTGTCGGCCACGGCCTTGAATGCAGCACGCACGGCAACCTCGGTCTTTCCGAAGCCCACATCGCCGCAGACGAGCCTGTCCATAGGACAATCGTCCTCCATGTCACGCTTCACCGCACTTACGGCCTTCTCCTGATCCGGAGTATCCTCATACATGAATGAAGATTCAAGCTCCTGCTGAAGATATGTATCCGCTGAATATGCAAATCCCTTTACACTCTTCCTCTTTGCATAAAGCTGGATGAGGTCCTTGGCTATGTCCTTGACCTTTGACTTCGTGCTCGCCTTGAGGTTCTGCCATACCTTGGAACCAAGCTTATGGATCTTAGGAGGTTCGGAATCCTTGGACTTGTATCTTGATATCTTATGAAGGGCATGCACGGAAACGAATACCACGTCATTATCCTTGTACATGAGTTTCACTACCTCATGCATCCTGCCCTTGTCATCCTTCATGCGGACGAGTCCGCCGAATATTCCCACACCGTAGTCGATATGGACTATGTAATCGCCGATTGCGAATGATGTAAGGTCATTCAGGGTGAGCTGTTCGCTCTTTTCGACTGTCCTGCGGATGCTTACCCTGTGGAAACGGTCGAATATCTCATGGTCGCTGTAGCAGCAGACCTTGTTTTCATGGTCTATGAATCCATTATGGATGTTGCAGCCCGAAATGAATTCAGGAAGGATGTTTCCGTTCTGGGAAAGGATGGACCTGAGCCTTTCGAGCTGGGAAGGCTTTTCACCGTATATCCTTACCCTGTAGCCCTGCTCTAGGTTCTTTCTTATGTCCTCGGTAAGGAGTTCGAAGTTCTTGTTGAATACCGGCTGAGGGGAAATCCTGAACCTTACCGCATCCTCATCCTGTCTGGACAGAGGAAGTTCCATATATATCCTCGTGAACCGCTCGAGTTCATTGAAGAAGTCCTTGTTCCTGTACATATCGGATGAATCCATCCATACAAGGGCATCTTCAGGAAGTATTCTGCATATGCTTGCCATCTCCCCTTCCCCATCCGACACCGCAATGTCGGGATAGATCTCGGCCACATGAACCTTCTCCTTTGACAGCTGGGTATTGCAGTCAAAGATGCTTATGGAATCTATTTCATCACCGAAGAACGATATGCGGAAAGGATTGTTGTATGAATATGAGAATATGTCCACGATGGCTCCCCTGATGGCGAACTGGCCAGGCTCCGCAACGAAGTCCACTCTCTCGAACCCGCTTTCAAACAAGGCCTCCACTATCCTCTCATGGCTGATTTCATCGCCTACATTGAGACGAAGTACCGATTCCATGATCTTACCGCTGTCCGGAATCCCCTCTTCAAGGGCGGAAGGATATGTAACCACGATAAGCTGCCCTTCCTTATGTTCAAGGATCTTTCCTATTGCAGAGGTTCTCTGCACTCCGAGAGTAGACTTGTAGTTACTCCTCTCAAGAGTCTTTCCCGAATCGGGAAGAAAGAACACCCTGTCCCCTTCTATGAGATTATACAGGTCAGCCGCACAGTACTCCGCAGAATCCTTGTCAGGAAGGATGATCAGCTGAAATCCTTCATGATCGAGCTGCGACACTGCGAACCATCTGGCAGAAAGAAACAGACCGCTGCAGAATATCTCATCTGAATTGTCTATTTTTCGTGCAAGTTCGTTTATTGATTCCGTACTTATTAACATTTGACCTGTTTTTCTATTGATAACCTGTTCAAAACCCGGTTGAAAAATAATGAAAACAAAATTATAAAATCCGGAAAATCGGTATATTCCAAAACCTCAAAATAAAATCAAAGGATTTTCAATTTTATTTATCATTGAGTTCACAGCATGGTTTTCAACATGATTCCATATATGTATGATATTGATGCTTAGTCACATAGTTGAGTTTTCAACATATCAACATC
>JAZRLI010000008.1:0-72815 GCA_045646785.1 Candidatus Cryptobacteroides sp.
CCTTCTCGCAGAGTGAGATGACAGGATATCAGAAATCACGCAATGCTCTGGTTCTCCGGTCGTAGGGTTTAACCTAGTGACAACTCGATTGATGCCTGCATGCTTAAGGATCTTCTTGATGGCAATATTATACTTCTGCTGCGAAATCAGCGGCAGGATTGCATCTCCTGGCAAGTCCTTATACTTGTCAAGAATCTCTTTTGTCGCTGTCAGCAAAGGCACACGCACTACAACCGGATTTCCATCTTTGGTCTTTCTCGGTATATACTGGACAGCTCCGTCTATGATACTACGCTTGGTCATACTGTATAGATCGCTTATGCGGCATCCTACAAGACATTGGAACACAAAAACATCCCTTTGCTTTTCCAATGCCGGATCAAAGCTGAAGTCGGTATTGTACACCTTATTCCTTTCATCTATTGTGATGAAGATCGGCTGGCCATACACACACTCCTTAACCTTGAAGTGCCTGAACGGTCTGTTCCTGGT
The DNA here is from genome assembly GCA_045646785.1 of Candidatus Cryptobacteroides sp. Classification (GTDB taxonomy): domain Bacteria; phylum Bacteroidota; class Bacteroidia; order Bacteroidales; family UBA932; genus Cryptobacteroides. The sequence goes on from JAZRLI010000008.1 coordinate 493, forward strand.
CAGTTCGAGGTCGAATGCCCAATTGAACAAAGTGCGCAGCTTGGTAAAGATGTCATTTATTGTATTCTGGCCACGAGGTTTCGGAGTACGAGTCTCCGGATAAACGTCATAAATAGGCTTATATTGAGACTTCGGTATCAACTTGCCCGTTTCCTCATCCTTCTCAAAGAAAGTGTGTTCTTGGCGCAGGAAAGCCTCAAATTCGTGCAATAAGTCCGGAGTCACGACATCAAATGTCAGGAAGAATTTCTTCTTACTGTTCAAACGTTTGTAGAGTTCAAAACGCTGAAGCGCACGGAAGACCACTCTGAAATTTCTAGTTCTGACATCCGATAAATTACGGACCTGCAGAAAATGCTCAAAGTCCTGAAAGAACTTACCATTATCGTCCAGAGTTCGTTCCTCCGGACATACAATCTTCTTCATTTTAGTCTTCAGCCACTCCGAAGTCAATAGCGTCTTATCCGGAGCTGCATTGTACAGGTCAATAATCTGCGACTTACGCAGAGCGACCAGTTTGTTGAATTCAGCCTTATCGGCCGGATGCATTATAGCCTTAGGCTTAATCTCCTCCTTCTTCGGATTCCAATGGTCCGGATTGACGGTCAGATCGCTCACGTAAAGCAGCTGCACTGCCCTACCGTCTCTCAATCTGAAACGCACATTCACTTTGTCCTTCTTCTTGGACGCCACCCTAATAAAAGCTGTTACTGTAGCCATACTTTATTCCTTTTTAATTCTGACTACAAAGATAATATCGGTGGTGCAAATTACAAATTTCTTGCACCACATTAACGAAAATCAGAGAAACCTCAAAGAATAACTTTTCAAATTTAGGTTTTGTATTATATTGATTGTTAATGCTTTGCAAATTTTAATTTAATTTCACAGATTTGCCGCAAAACCCATTTGGCGACCCCGGCTCCGGGTACACGCAAAAGGACTTAGCATTGCTAAGTCCTTTTTTCGTGTACCCACTTCTCAACCCCAGTCACTTCGTGACAGCCCCTTTCAGGGGCATACCGCCTTCCGCTCACGCTTCAGTCGGGCGTCCCCGCTGCTGCGATTTTCTGCGAAAATCTTGCTGACGCGGATGACGCGGCGCTGATGCGCCATCGCTTCGCTTTAATTAATATTTTTCTAAAATTTGGTCACTTTTGGTCATCACTTTGCAAAAGGTGACCTCAAAACACCTCAAAATCTCCTACTCTTCTTCGTGGAGGATCGTTATGTTGTATTTTTCCGTTGGTTTGCATAACTTTATACCGATAAATCGGGATTTGCCGTCATACCAGACATGATCTTATCGTCATCAGCATCCATTTATTATAATTCACATGTGATTATGAAACGTATAATTTTTATTATCTCCGCTATTCTTTGTTTCTGCGGTTGTGCAGTGGAAAGAGATTGGGTACCATGGAGTTTATATGTCAAGGTCGAGAACTCTGACGGAAAGAATATCCTTGACACTGACACATATGACCAGATATTATCGGGAACAGTATTGACATACCGTGGAGTAGACTACGAAATTGCATTGACGCCTGAGACAAAAGCGTACATGGCAGAGTTTAACGGCTTCATGATTGACTGGGGATCGTATTATGGGAACATCCTGTCATTCGGCGATTTTAATGGTGACGAAGAAGTTGATGAAGAGGTGTTCACAATCAAATGGGCAAACGGATCTACAAGCACGATCACCTATTCGAGAAAAGTGAACAAGACATTCTTATCGGTCAAAGAAAAATGGACATTAGACGGTAATAAATGCGAATGGCCAATAGTGATTACATTAAACTGATTGAGTAAAATTCTTATTCTATCAACCTTTAAATTCGGAGTCATATGAAGCGTGTACTGTACATGTTTATTTGCCTGTTTTGTATTTGCGGATGCGGTGTAACGAAGCAAACCTCTACACCTCCTAAACAGAAACTGATGATAATTAATGGGATTTTTTTCAGAGGATACCCAGAGCAGTCACCTGTCGATAGGCTATTCTGGCAAGGCTTGATGAAGGATGACGTACATGGAACAATTTTAGTGGAAAACCATGACACACCTCTTTCAAATGAGGCTCTTGCATATGCCATTCCAATAGAGGATATCGAGAACGGAGAAGCAATTTTGGAGAAATCTAAAAGCGTGAATATGGTTCCTTGTAAAATCTATAGTGACCTGAAGTTAAAGATTGGGGATGAATTCCCTGATTTTTGCGAACGAGATTCAAAAGGAAAGATTTGGACCAAGGATGATCTTAACGGCAAGAAGGTATTGATTAACTTCTGGTATTCAGGCTGCGGCCCTTGTCGACAGGAAATGCCTGAAATGGGGACGTGGGTCAGAAAACACCGCGATTTCCTGTTCATCGCCGCGACATATGAAGATGACGAGATTGTAAGAAAAGTAGTTAAAGAAAATAAATTTAGATTCCATCAACTGTTTGGTGCTGTCAATCTTCATGACGCTGTCGGTGCCAGTTGTTATCCGTTGACAATAATTCTTGATGAAGACGGCAAAGTGGTCTTGATCGAAGAAGGAACGACTCCAGTTCAATGGCAACGAATTTTAGATGCTTTGAACAATTAAATTTACCTATATTAGATTTGATGATGGTGGAAGAATCTCAGAGACAGTAAATTCGGATTTATCTACCAACCTTGACACAATTCATATAACGCCTCCAGAAGGCACACAAACTTGCAAAATCAAGTGATGGTGAAATGTTTTAAGAGGAATAGCCCAAAAGGTTATTCCTTTTTTTGATATCTCCTGCTGATGACTATCACGCAGGATCCCTCATTTTCGCGTAAGGATTTTGTGTTGGTCACTTTTGGTCACCTTTTCATACTATAACTGCGTGCATTTTTCACAAATTGCCCGTAACCACCAACTACTCAATTAGTTACAGATATTCAGCATCAATGGATTACAAAACCCCTCATTTTCACGCAGTTAGGTCAATCTGGACCTCAATTTCCAACAAATAGAGAATTTCGGCTCCGGGTACACGCAAAAGGACTCAAGAAACTTGAGTCCTTTTTTCGTGTACCCACTTCTCAACCCCAGTCAGCTGCGCTGACAGCCCCTTTATCTGGCACAGAAAACGGCAATCTAAACAAGGTTTCTCCACAAAATCAAGGAAATCGTGGACAAATGGGCAATCTAAACAAGGTTTGTCCACAAAATCAAGGAAATTGTGGACAAATGGGTAATCTAAACAAGGTTTCTCCACAAAATCAAGGAAATCGTGGACAAATGGGCAACCTAAACAGGATTACAGGCCTTTCAGGAAGGCGGTGATCTGGTCGCTTATGGCGGTCATGCCGGCTATGCTAGGGTGGCCGAGGATCTTTTCGATGTCTTTGAGGAGGAGGGCGTGGGCGCCGTAGTGGGCGCAGGCGTCGAACTGGCCTTGGGTGATTTCAGGCTTGAGTTCGGAGTTGATAACGCATACGATCTCAGCCTCGGGAGCCTCACGGGTGAGGTAGTCGAGCATGTAGCAGCATGCAGGAAGATAGTTGTTCAGGTCTGCTTCTGTCCAGTCGGAAAACTTGAGTTCGCCTATCGGAGAGTTTGCCCATGAGTCGTTCGTACCTCCGAGGATGAGGATCAGATCAGGGTCATCCTCTCCTTTTACCACATTCTTCATTCTGGCGATGAACGACCATGTCGGGCATGGCTCGGCATTGTATCCCGTGTTGCAGATAGTCGAACCGCTCCAGCTTTCGTTCAGGACGAGCTCATATCCGTTCTTTGCACAGAACTGATGCCACCATGTATCCTCAACCCTCACGACGTCGTTGTCGCCCTGAGGACGGGTGAAATACCAGCTGGCATTTCCTTCAGGGATATAGCCCTGGAATGTGGAATATGAATCGCCGAGAACCGCTACTGTCGGAGTTGCAGGTTCTACCAGGCGAAGTTCATAGATGCCTCCCACCTGAGTTCCGCGACTGCTCTGGAAACGTACGCGGATGTACTCCTTGCCTTCAAGCATCGATGCTGGAATCTTATATTCCTCGGTCTTGAATACTGACGAAAGCCAGCGACGCGAATTGTCAAGTTCGATCAGGATCTCATCATCGATCAGGATCTGGAACTTACGGGTTCCCCAGTCATCCACGCCCCAGTATTTGAGGTACAGGGCAAGGTCGGTCTTACCTTTGGTAGCAAGCTCATAGCTGAACCATCCGCCATGCTGCGCTTCACGGAAGAACACATTGTTAGTATTTCCTGTAGTAGATCTCTCGAAAAGCATCTTGTGGTCGGTCTCAGGCTGCTGCTCAGCCGGCTGGACCTGGTCAACGGTACGTGCCTCGAGCTTGAGTTTCGCCGCTTCTTCAGCCGCGAGTTCAGAGAGATACTCCTCATATCCGTCCTTCGAGAGCGCAAGCCAGTACATCATGTAACGGGCATCGTGGATTGTATAGAACGGCTGAAGCTCGCCTTCGATCGGATTGAGCACCTCGATTCCTTCAAATGTGAAATGCATAGGTTTGCCGGGAACCGGCTTGAGGCAGTCGGCAAGATCGGCCTCACCATAAAGAAGCATAGGCGCCTTGTCCACAGGAAGGTATTCTCCGCCTGCATACTGTCCGAAACGGCTGTCGTCGGCGATGATTCCGCGAAGGTCCTCGGTTCCGGTCTTCATACCCAGGACGATAGGTCCGTGCATGAAGGCAACATACTGAGGTTCATTCTGAAGCGGAACTATAGTGGTATGCATAGGCAATGCAACCTCAACGACATCTCCCTTCTTCCATTTTCTGTCAACCGCAACATATCCATCCTCACCGGCAACTGCAGAAACAGTCTTTCCGTTCACCTTCACCGCAAATGCGCCATCAGCCACCCATGAAGGTCTGCGGATCTTCATCGTAAACCTGCCCTTGCCATCAACAGTCAGACGGGATGTCTCTCCATATGGGAATGCCGTCTCCTGACGCACAACGATTCCGCGCTCTTTCCAATTGAGCTCGGACGCCACAAAGAGGTTTACATAGAGGTCACCGTCAGCATGCGTATAAATGAACTGTCCGTATTTTCCATGGTTCTCCATTCCTGTTCCTACGCAGCACCACATAGCCTCTTCAGGAGCCGAATATACCCTGTAATGGCGAGGACGCACAGGAGTGAAGTATACATATCCTCCGTGCTCAGGATGCTGGGTAGAGAGGATATGATTGAAGAGCGCACGCTCGTAATAGTCTGTATATGAAGATGATGGATTGAGACGGAAGAGTGTTTCAGTCAGCTTGAGCATGTTGTATGTATTGCATGACTCCGGTCCGTCATTATCGTTCAGGAAGTCGATATATGCCGAAGCCGGCGGGAAGTGCTCCCTTCGGCTGTTTCCTCCGAATGCAAGGCTTCTGTTGCCGGTGACTGTCTCCCAGAAGAAGCGTCCTGCATCGAGGTACTTCTGGTCTCCCGAAAGCTCACCGATACGCTCAAATCCCTGAGCCTTAGGCACCTGGGTGTTGGCATGGAGATTATCGAGAGGATCGATGCCCTGTGAGAGAGGGTCGAGCATCTGAAGATGAGAGAAGCGGCGTGCCGCATCGAGGTATTTCTTATCTCCCGATACGGCATATGCGTCGGCAAGCACCTCGTTCATACCTCCCTGCTCATTGCGCATCATCGCCTGCATCTGCTCGTCGGTGAGGCCTGCAGTCAGCGAGATGGCCCAGTCAGAAAATGCAAGGAACATCTCCTTTGCTTCCTCATATCCGCAGTAAACCCATGCATCACGAAGGCCTGCGTACATCTTGTGGAGGTTGTAGAACGGAGCCCAGGCTGCATAGTAGATGTCGAACTCTCCTTTCTTGAAGGATGTCCAGAGGTCGTCGCTGCCAGGGAATCCTCCGATATAGTCCACTCCCCACTCAGGATGGTTCTTCGCATGTGCGGCATGCACTTCCTTGAGTTCAGAAAGCATGTATTCCATCCTTTCACGGCACCATTCCTCTCCGGTTGCCGCATAGTTCTGCGCCATTGCAGAGAGGTAGTGGCCTGCTATATGGCCGTCAAGTCCGTCCCAGTTAGGATACGGCTTTGCCTTCATCTCGAGGCCGGACTCCTTTCTATATGGAGCCAGCATACGGTCCACATCATACAGCTTCAACACCTCAAGATTGAGGTCGCGTGCATCCTTCAGAGGTCCGTCGAGAAGGGTCACATCTCCCAAAGGGAATTCATTGGAATAAAGTCTGTCCTGCGCATATGCGCCGAAAGCGGCAAAGACAAGGGCCGCAAAGATGGATAAAAGCCTAGGTTTCATGATAATTTATGGTAAACGTCGTAAAGATATGAAATATCGGGCGTATTTCATTATCTTTGGAAAAACAAAATCAATCAGATGAAACGCTTCATAACTCTCACAGCAGTATTGGCAGCCATCTGCTGCAGCTGCACACCTAAGTCTCAGACCATTGACTTCGGCGAAGGAACACTCACTCTTACAGCCATCCAGGACGACGCCGTACGCGTACAGTATTCGGAAGGAGAGGTCAGAGAAATGCCGGAAATGGTCTATGAGAAGACCAGACCTATAAAGATGAAAAAGGCTACAGAAGGCAGTGTAGCAGTGTTTTCAACTGCAAAGATGACAATTACCGTAGATGCCGCAGAAGGCATTGTGACCGTCGCTGACGCTTCCGGCAAGGAAGTGTTCAAGGCCACCGGTCATGAACTGAAGGATGCTCAGGTGCAGGGCGAGGCAACGCGCGAGGCAACGCTGACGATAGCTTCTCCTGAGGATGAGTATCTCTACGGTCTGGGCCAGTTCCAGGACGGATTCCTCAACGTGAAGGGTCTGACAAGACGCCTTACCCAGGTGAACACACAGATATCCGTGCCGTTCCTGATGTCAAGCAAGGGCTACGGCATCCTTTGGAACAACTACGGCCTCACCGACTTCAACCCTGCCGACAACAGGATAGACATGGAGCGCGAAGAGAGCGTAGGTGCAGAGAGGCGAGTGAACGTGACATCCACAGAGGGCGGAAGATGGGAAATCCGCCGCAACAACAACTTCAAGGCAACTTTTGAAGTACCTGAGGACGGACAGTATGCAATCCTCCTTGACGTAGGTCAGAAGATGGCAAGAAGACACAACCTGAGCATCGACGGCCAGACAGTCATCAACCTCGTGAACTCATGGCTTCCTCCTACGACTACAGCCATCGTGAGCCTCACCGCAGGTTCGCATGAACTCAGGGCAGAGCTCGAAAGAGGCGACCAGCCTTCGATTTATTACAAGAAGATCGACGACAACAGCACATTCCGTTCACCGGTGGCAGAATGCGTGGACTATACCGTATTCACCGGCAGCGCAGACAATGTGATCGCCTCATACCGCGAGGCTACCGGAGAGGTCCCTATGCTCCCGTCATGGGCTCTGGGATACATCCACTGCCGAGAGAGGTTCAAATCGCAGGAAGAACTGCTGGCCACTGCACAGCGTTTCCGCGAGGAGCAGATTCCGATCGACCTCATCGTCCAGGACTGGCAGTATTGGGGTAAATACGGCTGGAACGCCATGAAATTTGACGAGGAGTTCTATCCGGACCCTACTCAGATGGTTTCAGACCTCCACGAAATGGACATGAAGCTCATGCTTTCCGTATGGTCGAAGATCGACCCGTCTTCCGAGATAGGAAAGCAGGCAGAAGAGCGCGGACTTTATATTCCTGAGACCACATGGATCGACTTCTTCGACCAGGAGGCATCAGGTTTCTACTGGGAGAACTTCAGCAGCAGACTCCTCCCTATCGGCATCGATGCATGGTGGCAGGACGCGACCGAGCCGGAGAACGACGACCTCGAGGGCAGACGCATCATGAAGGGTGCAGAGCCTGGTGAAAGATACCGCAACATCTATCCTAACATGGTCAACAAGACCGTGTACGAAGGTCTCCGTCAGGACGATCCGAGCCGCAGGGCAATGATTTTCACCCGCAGCGGTTTCTCGGGCATCCAGAAATATGGAGCAGTCCTCTGGTCAGGCGACGTGGGCAACGACTGGCAGACTCTCCGCTATCAGATTGCAGCAGGACTGAACTTCGTCACCACCGGTCTCCCTTGGTGGACATACGACGCAGGCGGATTCTTCCGTCCACGCGACCAGTACTCGAATCCTGAATACATCGAGCGTCTGATCCGCTGGGTACAGGCAGGCACATTCCTCCCTCTCATGCGCGTCCACGGCTACATGAGCGACACAGAGCCATGGAACTATGGTCCTGAGGCACAGGAGATAATCACAGACTACATCCGTCTCCGCTATACCCTCATGCCTTACATCTATTCAGAGGCCGCACAGGTGACTTTCAACGGTTCGACCATAATGCGTCCGTTCGTGTTCGACTTCCCTGGTGACCAGGAGGCTCTCAGACAGAACGGTTCATACATGTTCGGAAAGTCCATCCTCGTAAGCCCTGTCATGGACGGAGGCGTGTCTGAATGGAAGGTATATCTCCCTGAAAACCAGGCCGGCTGGTATGACTGGTGGACAGGAGAGAAAATGGACGGCGGACAGTACATCACCGCCAAGGTCGACATAAAGACCACACCTGTATATGTCAAAGGCGGTTCGATCGTCCCTACCGGTCCGGACAAGCAGTATGTGGCCGAAAAGGTGGAAGGCCCTGTGACCATGAACATCTATCCTGGAGCAGATGCTTCGTTCACTCTCTACGAGGATGAAGGCACTAACTACAACTATGAGGACGGGGCATACAGCACCATCCGCATGGATTGGGACGAAGAATCACGCAGCCTGACCATCGGCAAGCGAAACGGTTCATTTGCCGGAATGGAAAAGACACGCACATTCGCCGTCAACCTCATGGGTGAGACCAAGTCCGTAGAATACAACGGAAAAGCAGTAACCGTAAAATTCTGATGAACAGACACATATTCCTATCGATCCTTGCTATGGCCATCGGCTTGCATGCAGGAGCACAAGGCCTGCCGTACTGGGAAGACCCGCAGGTAATCGGTATAAACAAGGAACCATACCACACGACATTGACCCTCCCGTCCCGCAAAGCGGAGTGCGGGGAGGTCGTGTCTTTGAACGGCAGATGGAAGTTCATGTGGTCGAAGGACCCGCTGCACAGGCCTGCGGACTTTTACCGCGAGGACTTCGATGCCTCGGAATGGGACGAGATCACCGTGCCCGGCAACTGGCAGATGCAGGGTTATGGAATGCCCATATACTCCAACTGGACCCATCCGTTCGCGAAGGATGCTCCGTATGTCATGGGCAAGCCACCGAGGGAATATTTCAGTTATGAGAACCGCAATCCTATAGGTTCATATATCACTGAGTTCACAATCGGAGAATCGGAGGACGGAAAGAGAGTCTTCCTGCATTTCGAGGGCGTGAAATCGGCGATGTATGTCTGGGTGAACGGACAGAAGGTCGGATACAGCGAGAATTCCATGTCACCGGCAGAGTTCGACATCACCGACCATATTCGCCAGGGCACCAACAGACTGGCCGTAGAGGTCTACAGATGGTCCGACAGCAGTTATATCGAGGACCAGGACATGTGGCGTCTGAGCGGCATCTTCCGTCCCGTTGAACTATGGATCCGCCCGCAGACCAACATCCGTGACTATACCGTCGAGGCAGTTCCTTCCGAGGATTTTTCATCCGCATCCCTCTCGGGTTCATTCCGTGTCCGCAACATGTCGGAGAAGACTGTGAAGAACCTTTCGGTGGTGATGGAAGTGTCTGGGCCAGACGCATATGGATACGAGGAAGCCTTGTCTGTATCTTCCGAATCCTTCACCGTCCTTCCATCGGGAGAGGTGGAGATAAACCTTTTGACCGACTTGAAATACCCGAGACTCTGGTCGGCGGAAAAACCTGAACTTTACAATATCGAGATCAGGCTGATGGACAGGAAAAAGGTGGTCGAGAAGTTCCATTGCCGTACGGGTGTACGCAGGGTCGAGGTGCAGGGAGAAGTGCTGCTGATCAACGGCAGGAAGGTGAAGCTCAAGGGCGTGAATCGCCACGAACACCATCCAAGGACAGGACGATATATGGATGAGGCGACCTTGAGGAAGGACCTGGAGATGATGAAGCAGGCCAACATCAACATGATCCGAACCTCCCACTACCCTTCCATGCCTCTGTTCTATGAACTTTGCGACGAGTACGGATTCTATGTGATGAGCGATGCAAACAACGAGAGCCACGACTACGGCATCGGCAACCGCATCCTGGGCAATGACCCGATGTGGAAGAAGGCCTTCCTGGACAGGGCGGTGTCGCTCGTGCAGAGGGACAGGAATCATCCGTGCATCCTCTTCTGGTCGCTCGGCAACGAGTCCATAGGCGGTGACAATGCCAAAGCGATGGCGGACACTGTAAAGGCGATGGACCCTCGCAGGATTGTATTCTACGACTCAGACCGCTCTGTGTCAGAACTTTATGACGATAGCTACCTTGCTCCTGCAAGGATGGTCGAGGTGGCGGACAAGGTGACGGACAAGCCGTTCATGATGAGGGAATATGTCCATGCCATGGGTAATTCCCTGGGCAATCTTCAGGAATATTGGGACATCATCGAGACACGCGACGACATAGCGGGCGCGGCTATCTGGGAGTGGAATGACCATGGAATAGCGAAGAAGATCGACGGTTCACCTCTGGCCTACGGCGAGGATCCGAGCGGCGACCTCCAGCTCCATGAAGATGAATACTGGGCATATGGAGGCGATTTCGGGGACCATCCGAACTCGGGAGGCACGGTGATCAACGGTCTCGTAGGGGCCGACCGCGTTCCTAATCCACACTATCATCAGGTTTCGGAGGTTTACCAGAACATCGGCTTCGGACCTCTGGAGAACGGCGGCATCACACTGACCAACAAGCATTTCTTCACTTCCCTGGACGAATTTGACTATAAATATGAATGGCTTTGCGACGGAGAGAAGATCGGTGAGAGGCAGACTGTGCTGCGTGGGGCCAGGGTCCTCATCCCGCATATCCCGCAGAATGAGGGTGAACTCATACTCAATGTCTATGCGATGCTCAGGAAGGATGAAATCTGGGCTCCGAAGGGATTTGCTGTGGCAAGGGAGCAGTATGTGATCAAGCCGCGCGTTGCCTCTGGCGTTGCTCCAGGCGTTGCAGCTCCGTCCCTTGCGGTCGGCGACAGCGCTCTGATTGTCAAGGCCGGGGATGAGACATTTACCTTTGAGACAGGTTCAGGAGTACTCAAGAACTGGATTTCCGGCACTCAGGAGATGCTCTGCGGGCCGCTGGAGCCGTATTTCTGGAAGCCGGCCAATGAGAATCAGAAGAAGAACAGTTACGACAGACGTCTCGGTGCATGGAAGACTGCGGCGGCTGAGAGGACAGTCACAGGGCTGTCTGCAGGGGTGCAGGACGGTCTGGCTGTGATATCGTTTGATTTCGAGATGGCTTTAGGAGTCTGCTGCAAGGTGAAATATACGGCTGACGGCCAGGGAAGGTTGCAGGTGGAGATGGAGTATGAGCCTAAGGCAGTAGAGGATTCCCTGGAACAGAAGGCGTTGCCTCTGATACCGAAGGTCGGCATGAGGATGAAGATTCCGGCAGCATATTCGCAGATAGAGTGGTACGGACGCGGACCATGGGAAAACTACCCGGACCGTAAGACCGGCTATTTCATAGGACGTTACGGAATGGATCTTGATGATTTCAAGGTGGATTATGCCTCACCTCAGGACAACTCCAACCGCTCAGATGTAAGGTGGTTCTCGTTCAGTGCTGCACCAGACGTTGCTTCGAGCGCTGCCGGCCAGATCAAGGTCACAGGCCTCCAGGAACTGAACTTCCGCGCATGGCCATACAATGAGGAAGACCTTGAAGCCGCAATGCATCCGTTCGACCTTCCACAGCGCGACTACATCAACGTCAACATCGACTTCAAGATACACGGAGTAGGAGGCAACGACGGCTGGGGCGCCCGCACGATGGACCAGTACACCATCGACCCGAACCAGCCTTACCGCTTCGGATTTATCCTTGAGCGCTGAGCATAACTTCAGCATAAAAGCAAAACATGATGAGTTTCGTCATCCGGTTTGTTTTTTGCGGAGGGAGAGGGATTCGTACCCCCGGACCCGTGAAGATCAACAGTTTTCAAGACTGCCGCATTCGACCACTCTGCCATCTCTCCAATATGTTTCCCTTTCAGAAGGGATTGCAAAGGTACGAATAAAATCGAAACTTGCAAATTATTTTTGAATTTTCTGCATGTATCGCATCAATTCTACGGTATTATTGATGCCAAGTTTGCGGAAAAGGTTGTTTTTATGCGTCTCTACGGTGCGCTGGGATATGCCGAGTTCAGCTGCAATTTCCTTGTTAAGCATACCCTGGGAGCAGAGTTCCGCTATCTGGAGTTCACGCTTGGTAAGGTTGATTTGCGGCATGCTGCCAACTTCTGAAACGATAGCATTGATTTCCTGCTTGACTTCATCAGGAACATTATGCCTTGAAAGCGACAGAAGACGGTCTTTGTCCAGGTTTGCCTTGACCAGGATTGCATTCTTCTGCTCCATTGCCTTAGCCGCCTTGGCCTTAAGGAATGTAAGGATACATGAAAGAACCAAAAGAGCCGTCAGGAGGATCAGGACGACATTCCTCGTACGGATGGTCTGTTTCTGAAGGGTGATAGTATGTTCCTTCTTCAAGGTCTCGTACTTCACGTCAAAGGACTGCATCATTTCAGTAGCTTTCTGATCATGGATCTGCATTTCTATTTCCAGGACTCTTTCCAGACTCTCGAGAGCCTTTGAAGGATCGGTATCCTTATAAAGATTATACAGACCTTTGAGAGCTCTTGACTCCATATATATATGTCTGATGCTTCGGGATACAGATACGGACTTACCGAAGGCTTCAGATGCTGCAGCCGTATCATAGCGTATCGCAGCAATTTCGCCCAACTGTGCATATGTGATCGCAAGTGAATTCAGGCTGTTATATTCCTCGAATACCGGCAGAGCCATCTTCAGCTGTACTTCTGCCTCAGCATAGTCCCTCATTTCCATAAGAACAGCTGCCTTCTGACTTCGACGGACCGCAATCTTCTCCGTTCTTCCGTCTGCGATGTCGAGCTGAAGGGCCTTGTCCGCAAGATTCAAGGCATAAGAGAATTCGGAAAGCTTCAGATAAATCTCTGATGCTACGCCATAACGTACGGCAAGATATGAACTTCTGCCAAGCGACTCTTCCACCTCAATGGCTTCATCAATATATTTACGCGAGGTCTGAGGGTCGCCATAAGTTAGATACAGACCGGCGATATTGTTCAGCGACGAACTTATGTTCTCCTGATTGCCGGATTCCCTGTCGATCAGAAGACATTCCTCCGCATACTCTATGGCGCGGCTAAGGTCCCCTCTTATTCTGGCAACCGCACTGGCCATACTCAGACAATCCGCCCTAAGAACCTGATCGGAGATGCCCTTATCCAACGCGACATCAATGCAGTGTTCAGAAAGGTCAAGCAGACTGACATTATAAGCCCAATCCGCCATGTAATACCATGCGGCAGCCTCGGCATCATCTCCATATTCTTCCGAGGCCTCTGTCAGAGAGGCATTATAGACAGAATCAACGGTCTCCTTGGAACAATAGGTCTCGTAGTAGCCGGACGGGATGTCGGCAAGCAGGGCAAGCAGTATGAACAGTATCTTCATGGGCATTAATTTGATTACAAAGATTTGATAATTTACCCTTATTCCCTTGCAAAACTTCTACGTAAATATACTTAGTTTCTGTAAATAAACCACTTACAGAGTGTGTTCCGAGGCCGAAGTTATCTAACTTTAAGAAAATTTAACCCATAAAAAGCGAATTATTAACACTTAAAACTTATACTACCATGGCAGCAAATGCATCTTCAACATTCAACACAGACAGCAAGGTGTTGAACACGCTTCAGAATCTTCCGTTCGACAGCCTTATCGCAGCACCGCTCAACGCCTGCGTAAATGCACAGGCTGAGGCAGCTCAGTCAACAATCAACTTCATCCAGAACGTAGGTCTCAACGAAGATGAAAACGGAAACAAGGAGGCAGTCTATGTATATTTCAACTTCATTCAGGGCGGCCGCCGCGTGACCATCAGCGTACCGCTCCTTACCATGGTTCCGATTCCTTATATCGCAATCAACACCATCGACATCAACTTCAAGGCCAAGGTCACAGGTGTACAGAACCAGAACAACACAGCCTCTAACTCGTTTGAGAAAAATGAGAAGGAAAAGAAGTATGAAGGAAAACTCGGATGGTTCAAAGTCAACACAACCTCACTCAACACTGAAGTTTCCACAAAGAAAGACTCCACCAGCACAAAGGATTCCAGCTATAGTGTAGAGGCGACTATCGACGTTGCAGTACACGCCAGCCAGGATTCGATGCCGGCAGGTATGGCGAGGATTCTTGAGATGCTCGGATCTGCAATGGACCTCTGCGACCCTAATGGAGAGCTTACCGTAAACGAGACTTATTTCGAACTTAGTGCAGGTGAGAATAAAGCCAAGCTCATTGTATCATACAAGACTCCGAAGGGTGTATATGATCCGAAGGACATCTATATAGAAGGCGTGGAACCTGAATCACGCGACGAAATCACAGGAACAGCCACATACATGTTGGCAGGAAGCAGCGCCGGCACCACATACAAGGTCGCTTCCAAGACATCTCCACGCACTATTGACGTGATCGTGAAGAAGTAATAACTTTCATCCCTCGACATTATGGAAAATAAGATCGATACCACCCCTTCAACGGTAGCGACGAATGCATTGCAGGCCATTCCTTTCGGTCAGATAATCGGAGGACCGCTCTCGGCATGCGTTGACGCCCAAAGGGAAGCCGCCATGACGACAGTGTCGTTCATCAACGACATAGGTCTTACCACCGACAAGGACGGCAACAAAGAGGCCGTTTATGTAAAGTTCCAGTATCGCAGAAACGGAAAGACCACAGTTCTGAGCATCCCGCTCCTGACCCTGGTCCCTATCCCATATCTTGCGATCCGCGACATCAGCATATCGTTCAAGGCCAACATATCTGCATCAGCCAGTACTTCCGACTCGCAGAACTCGTCCATGAAGCAGGATTACGGTTTTTCAGCTTCTGCCGGAATGAACATCGGCTTTGCACGTGCCAGCGCAAGCTTCAGTGCAAACATTTCGAGCAAGAAGGATTCTGCTGCGACACGCGATTCCAAATACAGCGTAGAGTACACTATGGATGTCAACGTGACTGCCGGTCAGGACGACATGCCTGCCGGAATGTCCAAGGTCCTTGAACTGCTCAATGAGTCTGTGGACACCGTTGACACCAAAGGCGAACTTAATGTTTCCAACACGACATTGGCACTCAACGGCTCATCTGCAGTCGGAACCTACATCACATATAAGAATCAGGACGGATATTACGATGCCTCTGAGATACAGATTACTAACGAGAGGGGCTCAAAGGTCAATGACTCCGTATGCAAGGTGACAGCAGATGATCCAGGCGCAATATGTACGTTCTACAAGGCAGGCACCTACATCGCGAAGGCAGGAGAAAAGCAGATGACTATCATTGTGAGCGAATAAACTCTCAAACAAACGGAATTATGGAACCATTAGATAACCTTTTCTCATCAAATTTTGATTTCACCAGCGCATTATCCGACACTGTCGATTTCGAGAGCCTTAAGGCAGGCGTTGATGAAGCCAACAACATCTTGGCAAGCAAGGAGGCTGAAGACAAGCAGTCATTACAGGAAACCTTGACCACGCTTCAGGCAGTTACAGCAGACAAGGCTGTCATGACTGACTCTTTCAATGCATTGGAGAATCTTTCCTTCAAGGACCTTATCGGCAAACCGATGACTGCCGCCATCGAGGCACAGGCAGAGGCCGCAAAATCCACATTAGACTTCGTCAAGCAGATGTGCGTGACTTCGCCTGA
Source organism: Candidatus Cryptobacteroides sp. (assembly GCA_045646785.1). Classification (GTDB taxonomy): domain Bacteria; phylum Bacteroidota; class Bacteroidia; order Bacteroidales; family UBA932; genus Cryptobacteroides. Next base: position 16,483 of record JAZRLI010000008.1, read on the forward strand.
CGGTTCTCAGCAGGTCGCAGTAGTATCATTCGAGTTCTTCAAGAACGGAAAGAAGGCCCGCATCAACCTTCCTCTTCTTTCTCTGGTGAACATTCCGTCACTGGAGATCAAGAGCATGACCTACAAGTTTACTGCGAAGATAGATTCGCATTCGAGCATAATCGTGACCCACGGCAACTCTCCTGTAAAGTCTGCCGCTTCAACGTCAGGTCCTGAGGAGAAAAAGAAGAAGACAGCCGACACAGCGACAGCGGAAACTGCCGCAGCAGATACAACGGCAACCAACGCCAATGCTACCGACACTACGGCAAGCGATACAACGGCAACCGACACCGCCGGAGGCGACAAGAAGAAAAATTCGACAACACCTGCTGCAGAAAGCGCTGTATCAAACACTTCAAAGGAGACAACCATAGCGGCAAGCTATACAGCCCAGACAGGCACAAGCGCCACTAAGGATTCCAAGTATGCGGTCAGCACCACAATGGACATCGGCATCACAATAGAGCCGAACGAGATCCCTGGAGGAATCAAGACCATGCTGAGCATTCTTGACGGAGCGATAGAAATAATCAATCCTAACGGAGAGCTTACTGTCGCCGAGTCTCAGGTGGCCATCAGCAACGGTTATGCTGTTGTTGGAGTGACATACAGAGACCCGGACGGCATGATTTCACCTTCAAGCATAAAATGCAAGGGCCCAGAGGACCAGAAGGCACCGCTTGTAATGATGAACTCCGAAGGAGCCAATGTGATATTCTCCGGCCCTGGACTTTATACTGTAACAGCCGGTAAGTTGAGCCAGCCGGTAATAGTGACAGCCGAATAATGAAAAGCAGCCTGAAAGACATATTAAGTTCCATATTGTGCGATATAGTGTTGGCCCAGCACAGGGCCAACCTGTACTCGCAGTCGATTGCGGACCAACATGAAGCCGAATACGGAAAGAAGCTTGCGAAAATCCCGCAGGTGAAGTTCTCCGACATCGAAATTGAGCTCCGCTTTGTGACAGATGGAACAGAACCGGCCGGCAATGACCATGACATCGAGGTCAAGGGACTGGAGGAGTTTCCGAATTCATCCCTGATAATAGATGTAAATGCCGCGACACTGGCATCACTGCCGCCGGAATGCGCCCAGACCATCAGGCTCAAGGTGTCACCTGAAACAATTGAAAACAAGAAAGAATAGCAAGACATGGCAGATAATTTAAACGAACATAGCGAACAGATCATCGGGCTGACAGAACTCATGGTGCAGACCCTGCAGGCAACGATCGACGCCGACAGAAGCACTGCAGACGAATACTACCGCATTCTGGAGGAAAACAGCTTCAAGGAAGGTCAGGATGGCACTGCGGAACTGCAGATGGTAGATGTACGCCTCAGCAACTCCAACGGTCAGACTCAGATATTGAGTGTGCCTAAGATGATTCTCATGCCGATTCCGATGCTGCATATATCGGAGGCAAGCTTCGAGCTGGAGGGAAACATGTGTCTGAATACAGCTGAAGAGAGCAAAGTTGAAACGGAAAAATCCGCAGAAACAAGTCTGAAAAAACTCAGTAAAGGCAGCCAGGTCACAGTTTCCGAATTATTGAGATCGAGACAACAGAGCCTGAGAATCATGCTCCCTTCTTCAACTAAATCCAGCGAAAGTTCGAGCACCAGCACAGAGAACACCCAGACCACTACAAACGTGAAGATTTCCATGAAGTTGACGCAGAGCGACATGCCGTCCGGCCTTGTGAATCTGCTTCAGGTCATGACTAACAACATCCAGATTAAAAACGAGTAAATATCATGAATAACGCACAGCAGGCGCCGGGATTCAAATGTCCCGTATGCGGCCACACAATACACACCAGCATCACGGAACTTCTGACTCAGCGAAGTCTGCGCTGTCCACATTGCTTCCTCCAGCTCGACATCGACAGGAATGAATCGAAGAAGGCATTTGAGATCATGGAGAACGTGCAGACAGCACAGAGCAAGCTTGACAAAGCGGGCAAACTATAATAACAATCCTCTAAACAGACCGAACGATGGCTAAACAACAATTTGTCAGTCAGGAAGATAAGCTGGCGGAAATCGCTAAGACCGACACATCAGGAAACGAAGCCATGATATCGTACATGAAGGCTCTGCCTTTCGACAATATCATCGGCGCCCCTCTGATGGCATGCATCAAGGCACAGCAGACATCCGCTCAGGCCACATGGGATGCCATCCGCACGATGGGTTTTGAAAACGAAGAGGAAGTTGCCATGGTTAGTTTCCTTTTCCAGCAGGGAGGACTCACGCGTAAGATTACCGTACCGCTTCTCACACTCATCCCGATACCGTACATGCAGATCGACAGCGTGGACCTGAAGTTCCGTGCAGATATGTCCACAAGTTCCGATGGAACGATTACAGCCAAGTATTCCAACACGATGGACAGCCAGGCTGCACGTACATCGAAATACAATGTCACCAACGAGATCGACATAAACATCCATGCGACAACCTCGGGCATGCCTGCAGGCATCGCAAAGATGCTGGAAATCTTCACCAACAGCTGTATTGACATAAAGGATTATAATCCTGAGGACTACAGCGAACAACTCATCCAGGCGGCAAAGGAAGAGGCAGAACGCATCAAGGCAGAGGCAAAGGCAGAAGCGGAAAGCAAGGTGCAGCAACTTCTGCAATCAATCAAGGATAAGGGAGTCCAGGGACCGACCTATACGATTTCACTGACCAGGAAACCTGACAAAAAGAAGATTACTGAGATTGCCAACATCGTCACAGGCCTATGCAGCAAGGCGACATACGACGGCATCGTGAATTCGCTGACAAACTCGACAGGTTATACAGTAGCCAAGGGTGTAACAGCGGAGGAAAAGGCCAGCATCTGCAATGCTCTTGAGAAGATCGGCATATCCACGACAACAAAGGAAGAATCCTGACAATCCGATTCAGAACCATGGCAGAAGACATCAAGAACATCAACGAGGGTGCATACATCATTGCAGAATCAATAATAGAGTCAGCAAAGATATATGCAGAGACTCTGCAACATGCTGCAGATGAGATAGAACAGCTTTTCCTTAAGGCAAAGAAGGAATCCGTCGATGCCATCCGTGAACTCGAGGCTATCAAGAAGCAGTTTGAAGAACAGAAGAAGAAATACGAAGACGAACTGGCAGCTCTGAACGCTATCGTCAAGCAGAAGACTGAAGAGAAGCTTCAGGAAACTCCTGCATCCCCAGCTGCACCTGCCGCTCCCGTTGTCAAGCCCAAGTCGCTTGTTGACGAGATCCGCATTGTTTCCGAGGAACAGAGACAGGCCAAGAAGGAACGTAACATGAAGCTGTTCACCGGCACAAGGAAGTACGCCACCGAAAGGATGGCTCAGATAGCGGTTTCAAGCTACAGCAAGGAACTAAGGGCAATGTGGGCGGCGTTGGCATTGATAAGAGGAATCAGTTTCAATGCAATAGAACGTAGCAAGACCAGTCCTCATCCGCTGTACAGGATCATCGACAAGATAAACGAGTACAAGGTCAAGTACGGATATGCACCGACTGAAGCGCCTAAGACTGCACAGCCAAGCAAACCATCCGTACCAGTAACCTACGGAGTCCGGATCGAATGCGCCAGTAACAAGAAACTGGAACTTGTCAAGATATACAGGGAAATTTCAGGATTGGGGCTTAAAGAGGCAAAGGAAACCATAGACAGGATTCCTGTCATAATACCGAACGGACTGAAGAAGGAGGAAGCGGAAAGGATTGTATCCGGATTTGCAGACAAAGGCTACCAGGCAAGTATAATAATAGCTGACGCTTAAAAGTGTCAGCTATTATTCTTTTGAGAAATACTTGTACTGAAACAGCAGCAGATAGAAGGCACCGCAAGTCACGCAGCTGTCGGCGAAGTTGAAGACTGCGCCGAAGAACGTGCGCGGATAGTCCATCCAAGGAAGCTTGTAATCGAACAGAGGGAAGTAGAACATATCCACAACCTGCCCGAACATGAAGGCAAACGGTGCGCCCGGCATGACGGTTTCAGGCCAGATGAGACCGTAGAAGAAGCAGTCGATGATGTTGCCGAGAGCTCCTGCAGTGATCATCGTAAGTCCCACAAGCACTCCTGCAGGGGTTTCCGGTTTCCTTGCAAGCCTGCCGATCCATCTGAACAGCACTGCGAAAAGGATGATCCTGAAGACAGAAAGCAGGACTTTGCCCCACACTCCCCCGAAGGCCATTCCGAATGCCATTCCCTTGTTCAGCACGAAATGCAGCTTGAACCAGTCACCGATCACGTCGATGGTCTCTCCAAGATCCATATTCGTCTTGACCAGAACCTTGATGATCTGGTCAAGAACGACTAAAACTGCTCCAAGAACAAAAAGCCTTGTCCCTTTTGAAATCTTCATCGGACTACTTGTTCTTGTTCATCATCTCCTTAGCCTCAACGGTAAGGGTTGCATGAGGAACGAGACGGAGTCTCTCCTTAGGGATGAGCTTGCCGGTCACGCGGCATACGCCGTATGTCTTGTTCTCGATTCTGATGAGCGCTGCCTCAAGGTTCTGGATGAACTTGTACTGACGCTGTGCAAGAGCACCTGCCTCCTCCTTTGAAAGAGCGGTAGCACCCTCCTCCATTACCTTGAATGTCGGAGATGTATCCTCGATATCATTGCTTGAACCGTGTGTCACGACATCACGGAGAGTCTTGTATTCCTTCTTTGCGTTTTCAAGCATCTCAAGGATGATGGCCTTGAACTCCTGCAGTTCCTCATCACTGTAACGTACCTTAAACTCAGGTGTGTTCTTCATTTCTTCTGCCATAATCGTATTATTTTTTAGTTACCTTAATTCTGATGGTTCCTTCATTCCACTCCACTTCAGGAGCATCACCGGCCTCAGCTGCAGGAGCTGCCTCGACTGAAAGCGCGAGTGTCTGTGCTCCGACGTACTCGGCGAAGTTTGCGAGCGAAGCGGCGATTTCAGCGCCGTCCTCTCCGTCTGCATAGATCTTCACCTCGACCTTGTCGGTCACATCGAATCCGCTGCTCTTGCGCAGGTTCTGGATTCTGTTGATGAGCTCACGTGCAACACCTTCCTGCTTGAGGGCCTCTGTGATGGTGATGTCAAGGGCGATTGTCATCGCACCCTCTGTAGCCACGAGCCAGCCTGGCATGTCCTCAGAAGAGATTTCATAATCTCCTGCATTGAGGGTGACGTCGCCTGACGGAAGCGCCAGAACATAACCTGTGCCAGAAGCCTCGGCTGCCTGGATTTCATTGATCACCTCCTGCGAGAGGGTACCGAATGCCGCAGCGATCTCCTTCATCTGCTTTCCGTAGATCTTGCCGAGGGTCTTGAAGTTCGGCTTGATCTTCTTGGTGATGAGACCTGTAGTATCTGAAATGAATTCTGCCTCCTTCACGTTCACCTCACCGAGGATGAGATCCTTGACGAGTTCGAGCTGATCCTTCACGCGTGCGTCAAGCACAGGGATGATGATCTTCGAGAGAGGCTTGCGGACATTGATCTCAGCCTTGCGGCGAAGAGCGAGCACCATTGAAGTAGCTCTCTGTGCGAGAGACATACGCTCCTCGAGGTCCTTTTCGACAACTGTCTCATCGTATGCCGGCATTGCCACGTAATGTACCGAATCCGCGCCCTCTACGAGGTCAAGATAGAGACGGTCCATGAAGAACGGTGCGATAGGAGCGGCGAGCTTTGCCACAGCCACGAGCACCTGATAGAGTGTCTGATATGCCGAAAGCTTGTCTGTATCCATAGATCCGCCCCAGAAACGCTTTCTGCCAAGGCGTACGTACCAGTTGCTGACATGGTCACATACGAAGTCCTGGATCATACGGCCGGCAGATGTGATGTCATAGTCCTCATATGCGGCTGTAACGTCCTTCACGAGGGTGTTGAGCAGCGAGATGACCCATCTGTCAATCTCCGGACGCTCCGACATAGGCACTGCCTCTGCTGAAGGGTCAAAACCGTCGATGTTCGCGTAAAGAGCGAAGAATGAATATGTATTGTAGAGTGTTCCGAAGAATTTACGGCGAACCTCATCGACACCGCCCACGTCAAAGCGGAGGTTGTCCCAAGGCTGCGCGTTTGTAAGCATGTACCATCTAAGGGCGTCGGCACCGTATGTATCGAGAGCCCAGAACGGGTCGATGGCGTTGCCGAGGCGCTTACTCATCTTGTTGCCGTCCTTGTCGAGGACGAGACCGTTTGAGATCACGCGCTTGAACGCACACTTGTCGCTTACCATTGTGTTGATTGCATGGAGAGTATAGAACCATCCACGAGTCTGGTCCACACCCTCTGCGATGAAGTCCGCAGTGCATCCGAATCTCTCCGAATCGATGTTGCGGAGACCCTCCTGTGCATATGGCATCGCACCTGAATCGAACCATACGTCGATGAGGTCGAGCTCACGTACCATCTTCTTGCCGCTGTCTGAAACGAGGAAGATGTTGTCCACGTATGGACGGTGGATGTCGATCTTGTCGTAGTTCTCCTTCGACATGTCTGCCGGATCGAAGCCCTTTGCCGCGAACGGATTCTCGGTCATGATGCCTGCTGCTACTGCCTTCTCGATCTCGGCGTAGAGTTCAGCGATCGAACCGATGCACTTTGCCTCCTTTCCGTCCTCTGTCTGCCAGATCGGGAGCGGAGTACCCCAGTAACGGCTACGGCTGAGGTTCCAGTCCTGGATGTTCTCAAGCCACTTTCCGAATCGGCCTGTACCTGTAGACTCCGGCTTCCACATGATCTGCTCGTTGAGCTCCATCATTCTCTCGCGTACTGCAGTGGTCTTGATGAACCATGAGTTGAGAGGATAGTAGAGTACCGGCTTGTCTGTACGCCAGCAGTGCGGGTAGTTATGTGTGTGCTTCTCGATACGGAACGCCTTGTTCTGCTGCTTGAGCATCACGCAGATGTCCACGTCGAGGGTTGGAGCGTCAGCGTCGAGAGTAGGGTCATATGCGTTCTTCACGAAACGACCTGCCCACTCTGCGTACTCAGGAGACATGTTCGCTGCAGCGTACTCAGGATCGAGATCCTCTACGCAGAAGAAACGTCCGCGGAGGTCCACCTGAGCCTGGAGGTCGCCGTTGCGGTCCACAACCTGAAGGCCTGGAACGCCTGCGAGTCTTGCCACCTTGGCATCGTCTGCACCGAAAGTAGGTGCGATGTGAACGATACCTGTACCGTCCTCAGTTGTCACATAGTCGCCAGGGATCACCTTGAATGCGCCCTCGCCCGGATTGAACCAAGGGATGAGCTGCTCATAGCTGATGCCCACGAGGTCTGTACCCTTGAGGGTGCCCTCGAGTACTGTGAACTCCTGCTTCTTAGGATTGAAATGCGCACCCACGAGAGCCTGAGCCACGATATAGAGAGCCGGCTGACCTGTATATGGATTTGAAGAGAGTACTCTTACATAGTCGATGTTCGGACCCACACAGGGTGCTGTGTTTGAAGGGAGGGTCGACGGAGTAGTTGTCCATGCAAGGATGTATGCAGCAACGCCCTCGCTGAAGAGGAACTCCGACTTCTCGTCACGGATAACCGCGTACTGAGCCACTGCTGTGGTATCCTTCACGTCACGATAGCAGCCCGGCTGGTTAAGCTCATGTGTACTCAGACCTGTACCTGCCGCCGGTGAGTATGGCTGGATTGACTTTCCCTTGTAGAGAAGGCCCTTGTCATAGATCTTCTTGAGGAGATGCCAGAGAGTCTCGATGTAGCGGTTGTCGTAGGTGATGTATGGATCGTTCATATCCACCCAGTAACCCACGCGCTCAGTCATGTTCACCCACTCTGCTGTGTACTTCATGACCTCCTTGCGACATGCATCGTTGTATTCCTCTACGCTGATCTTCGTACCGATATCCTCCTTGGTGATGCCGAGCATCTTCTCGACACCGAGTTCCACAGGAAGTCCATGGGTATCCCAACCCGCCTTTCTGTTCACCTTGAATCCGCACTGAGTCTTGTAACGGCAGATCGCGTCCTTGATCGAACGGGCCATCACATGGTGGATGCCCGGCATACCGTTTGCCGAAGGCGGACCCTCGAAGAAAATGAATTCAGGGGCACCTTCTCTCAATTCAAGCGACTTCTCGAACGCATGGTTCTTTCTCCATCTGTCGAGCACCTCGTTGCCTGTCGCAACAAGATCAAGACCTTTATATTCTCTAAATTTCATAAATAAAATTTATTACCTATTTTTGCAATCAGAAAATCCCACAGGGGAATTTTAATCTGCAAATATAGACATTTTCAAGCAATTATGAGCATAGTGGATATCATTCTTTTGTTCTGTTTCGTCCCTGCCGTCTTCCAGGGCTTCAGGAAGGGTTTCATAGCCCAGATCATATCGATTGTATCCATCATTGCAGGCATCTGGGCATCAGCCCATTTCGCTGACATTGCATCGACATGGGTGGCACAATACATCACGGCATCCGAACAGGTAATGAAGCTGGTGTCATTCGCACTTATCCTCGTTGTGGTATTCCTGGTGCTGGCGGCCATCGGTAAGATACTCGAGGGCATGTTCAACCTCGTAAGCCTGGGATGGCTCAACAAGGTCCTCGGACTCGTTTTTGCCATGATCAAGACAGGCCTGCTCGTCGGACTCGGAATCATGGCATTCGCCTCCATCAACGAGACATTCAACCTTGTACAGGAGTCGGTACTCAACGAATCCGTGCTCTATACACCACTGAAGGACCTCGCATCCGAAGTATTCCCGTACCTCAAGGACCTGATCACACCCGCAAAGTAGAATTCACATGGAAAAGATAATACTCATAGAAACTTCAACTGCACTCTGCTCAGTTGCACTCGCAGAGGACGGCGTCATCACATCATATCGCGAAAGCTCCGCACCGAAGGCACATGCCTCACTGACCGCAGTATTCATCCAGGAGATGCTCCAGGAACGTGGACTGACCCTCGCAGACTGCGATGCAGTATGCGTAAGCATGGGTCCGGGATCATATACAGGTCTCCGAGTGGGAGTTTCGACAGCCAAGGGACTCTGCTTCGGATCAGGCAAGCCGCTGCTGGCCGTAGGAACCTTGGACACTCTTGTCGCTCAGGCATCTGATGCCGTTCCGAACGAAGCCGAGGGATCCCCATACCGTCACATCATCCCGATGGTAGATGCCCGCCGCATGGAGGTCTATACCGCCGTATTCTCATCCGATGAAGGATCATACACCCAGACCACAGAAACAGCCCCTGCAATCATCGACGAGACCAGCTTTGCAGAATATCTCGAGCAGGGTCCATGCCTCTTCATCGGTGACGGTGCGGGCAAATGCGCAGATGTCATCAGGCATCCGAACGCCCATTTCCGCCAGTGCTGGCCAAAGGCTTCTGCAATGCTCTCCCCTGCCCTTGCAGCATACCGTGCAGGCGACTTCAAGGACGTTGCCTACTTCGAGCCATTCTATCTCAAGGAATTCGTAGCTACAGTAAGCAAGAAAAAGATGTGGTAAGCACCACATCCTGCAATCTGAAATAAAGGAAGAACGGCCGGTGCCTTCACAGGTACCGACCGCTTGCCAATATTTATGTAAATAACCAGAAGGTTCTATCAGAAGGCATATCCAAGAGATACGCCGAGAGTGTTAGCCATTGCTGAGCTGGATACGACATACGCTACGTCAAGCTTGATTCCTACCAGCTTCACACCAACTCCCACAGACGCGAATGAAGGCAACACTGTATTTCCGCCATACCTGTAACCGGCTCTAACGGAAACCATATCGTTAAAGGTATAGGATGCTCCAAAAGCGGCAGCTACTCCACCACTGAAATAGTATCCGGCATCAGCAGAAACATCTACCAGATGCTTCTCAGACGCATTGAGAGAGTAACCTACTCCAAACTTTGCAGCAGAAGGAAGGGAGAACTTTGCTCCAGACACTGATGTAATACTTCCACCAAGATCAGAAACGCCCACAGAAGCCCTTAAACCGCCGAATACAGCCATAGCCTGAACATCTGCTACCACAGTACCATAGGAAGCCTCTTCAGCAAGCGAAGACTTCGCATATCCTACGTTCGCACCCACTGAAACATTCTTCATGAAGCGCCAAGAGAAACCTGCTCCAAGCTGCATCTGGGATGGTGTGAATGTACCGTTGGCATTTCCTATCTCGTCAACCTCGTCATAGGCTGGGTTCTTGCCTGTTGAAAATCCTGCTGAAAGAGCGAACTTGTCGCCAAGCTTGAATGTTCCGGCAGCATTGATAACATTGGTCTTCACTGCAGAAGGCTGCCACATGGTATATCCAGCAGAAACGTCGAGTTTTCCGTCATAGAAAGCTGCTGCAGCCGGATTGTTGAAGGCAGCATAAGCCACACCGGAAACATCAGTATAGGTTGCACCGCCCTTGCCAAGTGAGGCTGGATTGTAATCCACGGCGACAAAAGGGAGTGCCTGTGCACCTGCAGTCAAAGAGAAAGCAAGGGCAGCGAAGGAAAATATATATCTGTATATGGTCCTCATATCAACTAAAGTTTGACAATTGTATTCTTATAAGATGTTCCGCCAAAAGTGACTGTCACATCATAAACTCCAGGTGCGCAATCCATCATATCTACGCGTGCAGGATAGAATGCACTGACCTCGCCTGTCTGATCGTAAACGACCTTACCTGTAGAGGACACGATCTTGACATTTGTCTCGGCTGCATCCATTGTACTGACATTGACAAAGTCCTTCACAGGGTTAGGGTACACAGAAACCGGCGTTGAAGGGTCCTTGACAGCAACTCTAAAAGTAAGCGTACACTTAAGTCCACGTGAGTCGAAAGCTGTAATGATTACATCTGTAATACCGTATGAAAGCGTAGTAGCGTACAGAATGTTAGCAGCTGGATTGATATGGAGAACTGTAGGATCTGAAACCTTGATGTCAAAAGCAAGCTGTTCTCCATCTGGATCATAGAGATACTGAGCCATGTCAAGGGTCATCTTCTGACCTGCCATCACAAAGAGCATGTCGTCAACATTCTTGAGAATCTCAGGAGCATGGTTCGGATAGATCTTATAGGCGATAGGATACTCTACAGAATAGCCATATTCATCGGTTACTGTTACCTTCGCAGTATAGTCTCCTGGCTCAGCCATATTTCCGACGATCTGAATCTGATAGCTACCGTCAGGGAGCTGAGTCCATGAATCAGCAGACGAACCTGAAGTGAACTGGATTGTTACAGCATGGTCATCTGGATCAGCAATCGCATACTGAACCTTAAGGGTTTCGTGCGACTTCACACCATAGTCACCTTCATACGAAGTAGTGACAGTAGGAGGATTATTAGGGCCTGTCGCCACTGAAGATATCGATGACAATGCAGAATAATTCTTATTGTAGTCGAATGCAACCACAGCTACGTGATAATCCTGCTCAAATTCAAGACCCGACACAACACCTGTGATCTCATCGTTGACCTTGAGGTCGCCCGTAAAGACTGTAGAAGATATCACATCAGCCGGAAGAGAGTTGTAATTCAATGAATTAAGACTCTCCTTGTTCTTTGATGCAAAGATTGTATATCCATAAGCTCTCTTATCATCCTTGTCACTTGTAACCTTCCATGTCAATCGGATATTGTTTGCATAGGATTCAATAGTCATTGAAGTCACAGGCTCAGGAGGTGTTGTACCACCATAAGTCATTGCACCGAACGCATCAACAAGCGCTCCGATCTTCGCATTCTTGGAAAGAGCAGTCGTATTGGCTCCATTGATGAGCTTCTCACGCAATGTAGTGTTGGTGAATCCCGCACCTGCATAATACGAAACCACGAGGGCAGCTACACCTGAAACATGAGGACATGCCATTGATGTTCCCTGCATATAGCCGTAGGTGTTTCCAGGCGTTGTACTGAGTATCTGGCCATAAGTATAGTCAACTGATCCACCTGGAGCAGCAAGGTCAACCCAATCTCCATAGTTAGAGTAATAAGCTCTTGTGAAGTCTGGTGAAATCGAACCTACAGAAATGACAGGATCGTACTTTCCGATAGGGTTGTGGGCTCTTGAATCGTTACCAGCAGCGAAAATGACTACACCACCGGCCATTGGACCTACCTGCTTGCCATTTTGATCATATCCTGCATACTTGATGAAGTAATCAATCGCAGCCTTATCTGAAGCTGGGATAGTTGCAGCTTCTGCCGCAGCATCTGTCTCATACACATATCCCCAGCTGTTCTGAGCGATGACAGCTCCATTATCGGCACCCCACTTGATGGCCGCAGCTCCAGAACCGCTCAAATCTCTGTTAGGATTATCCGGATTAGGCTCGAAAATCTGACATGAAAGAAGCTTGACACCCTTTACATTATTCTTCTTGTCACCACCAGCAACACCAGCAACACCGATACCGTTGTTGTTGACAGCAGCCACAGTTCCAGCTACATGGGTACCATGATCATGAGGCACGATCTTGCTTGTATTATGGATGAAGTTGTAACCACCAAGATAATTATCCTTAAGATCCTCATGAGCATAATCGATACCTCCATCAACGATTGCAACGATCACGTCAGGATTTCCTGTAGTATAGTTCTCCCAAACAGGAAGGACATTGATGTCCGCGCCTGCTGCATGGGACTTATGAAGCGAACCTGTATTATAGTAATGCCACTGCTGTCCGAACTTAGGGTCATTGAACACATCAGTGCGCTGGATTGATCTCACTTCCTCGACAATCTCAATTCCAGGGAATGATGAAAGGTCAGATGTTGCCTTGGTCATAGGAACAGCCTGGTCATATTTGACCTTATACCACTTGTGAAGACCTTCCGCACGGGTTCTTTCCTCAAATTTTCCTGCGTGAGGAAAAAGACGGGTCATCGATGTGATGCCGATAGACTCGGTGAGATAATTGAGGTCCGACGACTTGGTAACCAGATTTCCATCTGCAAGGTCCGACTCGATGAGTTCAATCATCTCATCAGAGAAATATACGATAGCCTCACCGGGAATGACCGCAGGTGCCTCTTCCTGAACCTGGTCCGGAGAATCCATGTTCTCATCAGGGAGAACCATGTCTTCCTGACATCCGGTAAAGGTGAAAGCAGCAAGAGCTGCCAATGAAAGGAGTCTGATATTTTTCATAAATTATTTCTGATTAGTCGCGATAAAGTCAAGAAGAACGAGAAGGTCCTGAGGATTCTTCCACTTGATCTTTTTCTCCTTGATAAATGCTGAAAGAGCTTTCTTGTCAACGCCATCGATCTCATTTACGTCTTTCTTTGCAGCAAAGAGCACCTTGTCAGGCATTACAAGATATACTTTTGTAGTCACAGGAAGAAGGGCTCCATCCGATTTGGAATTCTTGAGTTCCATGTGGTTCATGTTGGTTCTTGAACCACCTATGCCTTCAAGAGATGAGAGGGCCTGTGTTGAAACTGAGTTTGAAGATGATCCGTATGCTCCTCCTGTAGAATTGAGAGATGCGAAATCTGCAAGTACTTCCTGTGCAATGAATCCATTGTCAGAACGGGCAAGAACCTTCATTATGGTACCACCTACGTTTGCATAATAATCCTGAGCGATCCTTACTGAAAAAACCTCAGAAGAAGCTGCCTCGCGTATAATGTCCTGCTCAATGAAATGCAGGGTACCTTTTGCGAGATGGATGTTATATGAACCTTCATTTGCCGATCCGCCATACTTCTGGAGTTCCCCTGCAGTAAAATCAGGATAAAGGTACGGCCATGTAGTGGTCGGCTGATAGTCTTGCGCTGTAAGTTTGCAAAGCGACAGGATAAGCGCAAGCACAATAAATAATTGGCGTTTCATGTCTTTTGCAGTTATGTGGTTTTTTACTTGGAAACTGAAGGGTGTTTCACCACCCTTCAGCCTTATAAATTAAAAGAACTTAACGATCGGTGCATCCAATGCATAAGATCTTCTTGAAGATGCTGCATCTGGAGTAGCCTCACCTTCTGATGGTTCAGCCAATGTTGCCTGTGTTGCCATATAAGCATCATAGAACTGATATGGTGATCCTTCATAGTAAATTACTACACCATAGTAAAAATTAGGTCCAGTAATTACATTAGGCTCATTAACATAGAACACTATTGGATCAGGAGTCTGAGAGATTCCAAGCTGGTTTCCATTAGCAACCAATGAGGTGATAACCATTTCCAAACCATCACCAAGATCAAAGAAAGCCTGTGGTGCAGGAATTGTCAAAGTACCGCCATCACAATCGAATGTTGCGTAGATCGGTGTTGTACACTCCTCATCCTCATAAGTAGTAATCATTACATTACCCTTAGCAGCATCATCACTAGCTTCAACCACCATTGCTGACGAATAATATTCACCATCAAGAGCACTTCTCTGAACCATGTCATATGTACCGATGACATCAGCAAGTGTGTAGCCGAATGAATACTTCATTGTATGCTCCCAAGCCTCGCTGTCGTTGCCGAAGACATCATATACACATCCTGTTGGGATGCTGATTGTTACTTCAGCACCGATTACCGGCTCCTCAGGAAGGTTTACTACGAAACCGAGCGAAGTAACCTGATAATCAACACCCTTTGTCAAAGTGTATACAGTCTCGCTAGTAGAATTATCTGTCGAAGATGAATAAGTTACCTTAACAAAATTCTTAGAGCTGTAACTTGCAAGTGCATATTCATTTGTCAAAGGAATAACAAATCCAGAATCCCACTCTGAGAAGTACTCGAGTTCGAGTTCGCCGAACATAGGAACTTCAGTATATTCAACACTACCATAGAATCCTGTTGGTGCAGGGCCGTTTGCTGTAATCTGGAATCCGCTCTTGTAAGCAGGAATAGGCTGTCCTACAGAATCAAGGAATGCTCCCGCAGGTATATCAATTGTCCAATATGCTCCTGTAGGGAGATTAGGAACAGTGATGGTTGCCTGATTTCCAGAAACCTGGATAGCTGTTTCAGGAACAGTCACCTCACCGGCTGGAGTTCCCTGAGTCTGGAATGCGTTAGTGTAGTATGCATAGTAAGGAACTTTGATAGAACCTGCCTCTGCATTTCTTGTAACAGTCTCAGAGAAAGTGAAGACCACCTGGTTCTCTTCAGTAGTATAAGACTTGAAAGTTGGAGAAACAGTATCAGTAGTCTTTACACTATTTGTAACGACTGTACCTGGGAAACCCATCTCACTAGCAGCAACTGCATAAACCTGATATGTAGTATTAGGCTGTGCATTGACTACGAAAGTATATGATGGAGCATCTGAAGTGTACTTTACAGTACCTTGAGCTACGCTAGCGTATCCAACCTTGTAAAGAGTCTCAGCATCAAGTACCTGAGCTGCATCTGAATCATCTACAAGATAAGAGTAGTAAGAAACATTACCTGTAGGAGTAACAGTAACTGTGAAAGAGTCGTCTGCAACATCCGAGAAAGTAATCTCTACGCTGCCTGCCTTATCTGGAGTCAGCGGAGTTTCCTCCGGACCGTAGAGTTCCGAACAACCTACGGCCAGAGTCAACATTGCTATATAAGTAAATATTCTTTTCATAAAAGCTTACAATTAGTTCTTTGTGAAAGTAACACCTGGATAGAGACCGGTGAGCCAACCTGCGATAGAACCGTCTGCAGCATATGCAAGGTGTCCATAACCCCACATAGCATCAGTCTCGTCCATAGTTGTACTCTGTACCCAACCTGCGTCAGTCTTGGTAAGAACCACGCTACCATCAAGAGTATAGTATAATGATCCGTTGAATGGACCAAAACCAACGAGCTTACCAGTATAAGATGCGTTGTAAGTATAAGTCTGACCAAGAGGAATAGTGATTGTTGTCAAGTCGCTTGATACGTTACCGTACATCACGTCGTTTGAACCCATACCTGCGAGGTTAGTGATCCATACAACTGTCACATCAGTCTCATCCTTAGAGAATGTAACATTCCACTCAACATCACCATCCCAGTTCTCATTACCAGATCCAGTATAAGTACCGAGGATAGAAGCAAGTGGGTGGTCAAGGTCAGCAATCTTTACAGTACATGTAGAGTTTGCTCCAAGCTCAAGGTTGCCTGGCTTCACAAGAGAAATTGTGAAAGAAAGGTCACCAGTATATTCACCAGCAAGGTCAACAATATTGATTACAACATTCATTGTGCGCGTCTTACCGTCAAATGCGAGAACGGCAGACTCATCGGCAAGTGTGTAGTTCACGCCTTTCTTTGCTGTACCATCAGTAGTTGCATAAGCGACTGCAACCATCTTTGGGTCAACAGAAGCAACTGTCACAGGGATACTTACAGTACCTGCATTCTCATCAACGGTTACTGTAGTCACGTCAAATGCTGCAAATGACTTGCTGTCTTCGAACTCAGGAGTTACATTGAGATCGCTGCAGGAGAATGCTGCAGTAAGTGCAGCTGCAAAACAAAATGTCTTAAAAATTTTCTTCATAATCGAATCCTCCTACTATTTATAACCCTCATTCTGAACGAGGTTAGGGTTAACTCCAAACTCACGGAATGGAATAGGCATTGCCCATCTGATGTCACCTGCAGGTACTGACTTCGCGCTCTCGTCACCTACGAAATCAACGCGTGTCATATCTCTGCCTGTACGAGCAAGGTCGAACCAGAGGTGGCCTTCCCATGCAAGTTCCTTCTTTCTTTCAGTGAATACACCCTCGCTGGTAACGTTCTGAACAGTTGCTCCTCTGCTGTTTGCGATAGCTGCAAGAGCTGCAGGACCATCGTGACCAGTAGCACCGTTTACAACAGCCTCAGCGATGTTGAGGTACATCTCAGAAAGGCGGATTACGATTGTGTTTGTAAGGTCTGGTTTAGCAAGGCCCTTACCAGCATACTTAGCTGTCCAGATAACACCGTCCTTAGTCTGGAAGAGAGAGCCGCGAACGTCTGAAGACTCGTAAAGGTTAACGAGGTCAGTCGAAGCACCAGCATCGCCATAACCGTTAGGACCACACATTGGTGAAAGACCATCGTGATATCCGTCATAGTCATTTGCCTTGTCGCCGTAGATCTCGAAGATAACCTCGCCGCCTGTAGGAACGTCAACAACATAACATGCTGCATCCTCAATCTCATCAGCTGTCCAAAGAGTATACTTCTTGCTGTCGATTACAGTCTTTGCATAGTCAGCAGACTTCTGCCACTGCTCGCAATAGAGATATACGCGGCTAAGCATTGCCTGGATAACCTCAAGAGTAACTACACCTTTTGCATCCTTTACACCTGCTCTTACGTAAGTTGGATCGATGATCTCCTCTGCCTCAAGGAGGTCGGCTACGATCTGTTCGTAAACCTTAGCGACAGTCTCTCTTGCTGGCTTTCCGTTAGGATCTGTATGAAGAACTACAGGAACACCATCATGAGATGCATTAGCTGTATAGTTGTATGGCATCGCATAAGTTCTAACGAGATCGAAATGCGAAATTGCACGGAGGAAAAGGCACTCTGCCTTGAGGTTGTTGAGATCCTGCTCAGTAACGTCGCCTGTTGCCTTACCTTCAAGGTTGTCCATAACGTTGTTCACTGCAGAAATCACATAATATGCTGCACTCCAGAGAGGTGAAGTGTTTGTCGAGCTCTGGTTGATGTTGTAAAGATCGTTGCAACGACCTGAGTCATATGTAGAACCGATCCACTTCTTACCGTTTGAAGTCTTAAGTTCATTGCGGATGATGAAGTCAGCTCCGTACCAGCTTGTAGAAGCCATAGGAGCGTAAGCACCTGCAACTGCCTTATCGAGACCCTCATAGGTTCCGAGCGTCATCTCATTACTCTGCGACAAGATTGGCTCCTCCACGAGGAAGTCCTGACATCCTGTAAATGCCGCGAGAGTCGTTAATGCTATTACTATATATTTTTTCATATCCGTTGTCTTTTAGAATGATAATTCAATACCGCCCACGAATGACTTTGTCAAAGGATATACACCGGCACCTGTACCTGTTACGCCCATTTCTGGATCCCAGAAGTTAACGTCGTTGAAGCAGTAGAGGTTAAGACCGCTCACATAGAATCTGAGACCTTTGACATGCATCTTGTCAAGAATGTTCTGAGGAAGCGAGTATGAAACTGTCACGTCCTTGATTCTGAGGTAGTCACCTCTCTCAAGCCATCTGTCGCTAAGGGCAGTTGCAGAGTTTGTAGAGTTACCTGCGATTGGCTTAGGGTTGACGCCTGTATCACCTGGCTGCTTCCAGTAGTTGAGTGCAGAAGCCATCTGGTTCATTGACATCTGACCACCGTCTGAGTTGAGGTATGAATGCTCGTTAAGGATACATACGTAGTTACCTACCTTGAACTCGAAGAATGCGCTTACAGAAAGACCCTTCCAAGCAAATGTAGTATTGAAACCACCGAGGAGCTTAGGCTCTGGTGAACCTGCATAATACTTTCTTGCCTTGTTATAGTCGTTTGTAAGAGTTCCTTCATCGGTTACCCAAAGAGCCTCACCGTTTGCAGGGTTCACACCGTAGTAGTCAGGAAGATAGAATGTGTACATAGACTTTCCTACTACATAGTGCATGAAGCTACCTGCCTCGATCTTCTCAATGCCGTTAGCATCTGGATCAACTGCGAGGTCAAGAATTTCAGTCTTGTTGTGTGCAAGGTTGAAACCAACGGTCCAAAGCATGTCTGACTTAGAGATGATGTCACCGTCAACCTGGAGCTCAACACCTGTGTTCTTCATCGAACCAGCATTCATGAAGTTTGTGCTAAAACCTGTAGTCTGAGGAACCTTAACGTCGAGGAGCATGTCCTTTGTTGTACGCTCGTAAACATCAACGTTACCACGGATTCTGTTATTGAGGACACCAAAGTCAACACCAACGTTCCAAGTAGAGTTCTTCTCCCATGAGAGATACTCGTTAGATGGCTGTGAAGGAAGCATACCTACAACACCGTTGTTCTGAACTGAAGCATATACACCGTATGCCTGGTAAGCTGCGATACCGTTGTTACCATTGAGACCATAACTTGCACGGAGCTTGAGGAGGTCAAGACCATTTACCTTGTCCATCCACTTCTCGTTGGTGATGTTCCATGAAGCTGAACCTGACCAGAAGAGACCCCATCTGTTCTTTGCACCGAAGAGTGAAGAACCGTCCTCACGCACTGTTGCCTGAACGAAGTATCTGTTGTCGTAGTTATAGTCAGCGATACCGAAAAATGAGAGCATTGTCTCGTTAGAGAATCCTACAGAAGACTCAACGTTTTCCTGTGGAGCTGTATTCTGATAAGGAATCTGTGGATCTACGCCTGGAGCGTATACATAAGAGTACTCATACTTGTATGCAGATGCCTCCTGACCAGCGAGAACGCGGAGAGAGTGATATCCGTTGAATACGTTAGAGTAGTTGATTGTATTCGAAGTAGTGAGGTTTGTATACTGGCTCTTTGTTGCCTGAAGAGTCGCATCAGCTGGCTTACCGTCAGCAAGCGGGTTCCAGTAACGACGGTCCTGAGTAAATGCAGCCTCGGCAGAGTTTCTCGTCTCGATAACGAGGTGCTTTACAGGCTCCCAACGAAGGAACATAGTACCGTTGAACTTGTATGACTTAGACCACTGCTCATCGTACTCTGCAGTAGCTCTAGGGTTCTGGTATGAGTTAGATGCGATGTTTACATTGTGGTTTCCGTTCTCGTCATACTTAGGAATCCAAGGAAGGAGAGTAAGACCTGCCCATGCAGCATTCGCATAGTAAAGCGACTGCATAGGAACGTCGTTCTGATCTGTATAAGAAACGTTCACGCGAACACCTGTCTCGAGGTTGTTGAGAAGCTTGTAGTCAGCGTTCACACGTGCCTGAAGACGTGAATAGTCGATTCCGTAGAATACACCCTCGTTCTTGTGATATGATACAGAAGAGAAGTAGTTACCTCTTGAGTTACCGCCTCTTGCACTTACCTCATACTCCTGGAGAGTACCAGGGCGAGTGAAGTGGTTCATCCAATTTGTAAGCTCACCTGAAAGGAGAGACATAGGACGGTAATATGTTGACTTAGGGTTGTCAGGATCGTGACCTGCGTTCATGGCAGCATCTCTCTGATAGCTAAGGAGCTCAGCACCGTTCATCATTCTGAAGCCGCTATCGCTCTGGAGCCAAGACACACCATACTTAACACGTGCATCGAACTGAGCCTTACCAGCCTTACCGCTCTTTGTCGTAACGAGGATGACACCGTTTGCAGCACGTGAACCGTAAACTGCAGCTGCAGCAGCATCCTTAAGGACTGTAATTGACTCAATGTCGTTAGGGTTGATGGTCGCAATACCGTTTGAAGTATTGGTCATCTCACTTGTACCTCCTGATACTACAGGAATACCATCGACAACCCAAAGAGGTGCGTTAGACGCATTGATCGATGAGTTACCACGGATACGGATCTGTGAAGCGGCACCTGGCTGTCCTGATGAAGCTGTAATCTGCACACCGGCAAGCTTTCCTGAGAGAGCCTTGTCGACTGAAGTTACAGGAGCAGACGCAAGGGTCTCACCTTTCACTGAAGATACCGAACCGGTCACGGCTTCCCTCTTCGCCGAACCGTAAGCGACAACCACAACGTCTTCGAGTGCGGTTGCATCTGGAGCAAGAGTGCAATCTACAGTCATGCGTCCATTGACAGGAACCTCGACAGTCTTATAGCCGACGAAACTGAAAACGAGCACAGCATTCTGTGGAGACGGAACGACTACTGAGTAAGTACCGTTAGCACTAGCCGCTGCTCCAACCATGGTACCTTTTACTTGAACAGATGCAAACGGGATAGGATCTCCGCTATCTGCATCGTAAACAGTTCCTGTGACTGTCTGGTTCTGCGCAAGAGCCAGACCAGCTGTCATCAGCACCATGATGGCCGTGAAAAAAAGTCTGATTTTTTTCATAAGCGTTAGAAATTAGTTAAACATAAATATTGAGTGAATTTATAAGCACATTAGATCATTAAATATCCTGCACTATTATAATCATGCGGTTTCAAGAACAGCAATTTGTACAAAGTTACACAATGTTTTCAAAGATTCCAAACTTCTTAAAAACAGCATTTTATGACAATGTGTAACATTTTCTTAACAATTTTACTAAAAAAAATTCGAATAAATTATGGATTAACTTACAGAATGAAACCCTTATTCACCACTATTTAGCATAATGTAAGTTTAACAAAAATTTAATTTCTTTCCTTTTAACATAAAACACACAACCCACGCACAGAAAACAGCATGGTTTTTCATGTTTCAGACATATCTCATTGGCACAAATAATGTCTTTTTTGTCTTGTAATTTAAAATAATTCAAAATATGAAATGCATTTTGACTTTTCTGGCCGCATTTACAGCGATAGTGGCATCCGGACAGGAGATGCCACTGACAGTAAAAGGAAAGGTTACGGATCTTGAGACCGGAGAACCGGTCCCCTATGCCTCCGTCCATCTGGAAGGCACCATGACCGGAGTCAGCACAAACGGTGAAGGCGAATTCGTCATCACCATACCCGAGGACGGAATCCTCATATTCTCATCGATCGGATACAGGACCATGGAAATGCCGGTGGCAGGAAGGACATTGCTGGACATCATTCTTGAGCCGGACACCGAGAGCCTGGAAGAAACGATCGTCATCGCCTACGGCACTGCGACCAAGAGTTCATTCACGGGTTCTGCATCCATGATCGACGCCAATACCATAGAATCGCGGGTGAGCACGGACGTCACAAGCGCCTTGGCAGGCACGACACCGGGCGTACAGATAATCTCCTCATCCGGAGACCCGGCAGCCGGAGGCGGTGCCATACGCATCCGAGGAATCGGCTCGATGAGCGCCAGCAACTCCCCTCTATATATAATAGATGGTATGCCGTATGACGGATCCATATCTGACATCAACCCCAATGACGTGGAATCTATGTCTGTGCTGAAGGACGCATCTGCATCCGCCATCTATGGAGCACGAGGAGCGAACGGAGTGGTGCTGATCACGACAAAGAGGGCCACAGGAAGCACTGACGCACGCATAAGACTCGATGCGAAATGGAGTTCCAACTCACGTCTCATCCCACAGTACGACATCATCGATCACCCCGCCCTGTACTATGAGACACATTACAGGATGATGTACAACTCGCAGATATATGCAGGAAAAACACCGGAAGAGGCCTACGCCTATGCTGATGCGAACCTGTTCAACCAGAACAACGGAGGTCTCGGATATCAGGTCTATACGGTTCCCTCAGGGGAAAAGTTCATAGGAACGGACTTCAGACTGAACCCGAATGCGGTCCTTGGATACTCCGACGGCGAATATTTCTACATTCCTGACGACTGGTACGGAGAGACATTCAGGAACTCGCTAAGGCAGGAATACAACCTGTCCGTCAGCGGCGGAAGGAACATGCTCAACTATTACGGAAGCGTCGGTTACCTCAACGACGGAGGCATCGTCAGCAATTCGGGTTATGAGAGATATACTGCCAGGATCAACGTAGACTGGCAGGCAAGGCCATGGATGAAGGTCAGCACCAGCATGAGCTATGCCCATTCCGGCTCGCAGACCGCCTCCTATACAAGCACTTACGGCTCATCAGGAAATGTATTCTATGTCACCAACATGATGGGACCGATCTACCCGCTCTATGTTCGAGATGCGGATGGAAACATCATGTATGAAAACGGGATGAAGGTCTATGACTCAAACCAGACGAATTTCGTACGTCCTTCGTTCGTAGGCAATGCTGTCCGCGACAATGAAGTCAACAGAAGGCAGAACCAGTCGGATTTCATCACCGGAAAATGGGGATTTGTCCTGACTCCGATAAGCGGACTTTCCATCACTGCGAATGTCGGCATTTCCAACGACAATTCGCGCTACAATGCCCTCTACAGCCGGTTCGGATCGCAAAGTGCGACAGATGGACTGACATATGTGAGCCACGACAGAACATTTGCGGTAAACACCCAGTACCTTGCGGAATACAAGACCGACTTCAAAGGAAACGGACATAGTCTGAACGTACTGGCAGGATACGAAGTGTACAGACTCAAGGAACAGTTTCTTGAAGGTCAGAACGACCACCTGTTCAATCCGTACATCGGAGAGCTCGGCAACGCCGACGGAAGCAGTTCAAGGCAGCTTTCATCCTATACCGCCGACTACATGACCCAGGGATTTCTCGCAAGGGTCCAATATGAATATGGTAACCGCTATTTCGCAAGCGCATCATACCGCCGCGACGGATCGTCGAGGTTTGCACCCGGCCATCGCTGGGGCAACTTCGGAAGCATCGGTGCAGCGTGGCTGATGAGTTCCGAATGGTTCATGGAGGAATTGTGGTGGCTTGACATGCTGAAACTGAAGGCAAGCTACGGAGTACAGGGCAACGACAACCTTTATCCTGACTCGAACTACGCCCGCAAGTACTATCCGTATGCCGACAACTACACTCATTCCTACAATGAAGAGACCGGCGAATATTCCACTGAGCTTGCATACAAGGGCAATGAAGCCCTGACATGGGAATCATCGCACTCATTCAACACAGGATTTGACTTCGAGGTGCTTTCCGGACTCCTCAGGGGAAGCATGGAATACTTCTCCCGAATGACGGTCAACCTGCTCTACAGCAAGGATGTACCGTTGTCGTCCGGCAATCCGACAGGCTATTATCCGGTAAATGTCGGCTCGATCGTGAACGACGGATTCGAATTTTCATTCGACGGCATCATAATGAACAGGAACGACCTTCTCTGGACATGGAACCTCAACCTCAGCCATTACCGCAACCGCATCACAGCCCTGGACCCTTCAGTTTCGGAGAAAGGCATCAAGGGAGGCAACTACATATATAGGGTAGGAGGCTCGCTTTATGAAGCATACATGCGCAAATATGCGGGAACCGATCCTGAAAGCGGAAAGGGAATGTGGTATGTAAAGGTCCTCAATGAAGATGGAAACTGGACCGGCGAATCGGAAGTGACTACTGATTTCTCCAAGGCATCGCAATATGAACTCGGAAGCGTCCTCCCTGACCTTTATGGAGGATTCGGGACATCGCTGACCATATACGGATTCGATCTTTCCGCACAGTTCTCGTTCCAGCTCGGAGGAAAATACTACGACGGAACATATCAGGCGCTCATGCACACCTCGTCATCGGTCGGAACCGCATGGCACAAGGATGTGCTCAAATCATGGACTCCTGACAATCCGGATTCCGACATCCCTCGTCTCGACGGAGACACAAGCGTAGGACAGACGGCCGTAAGCAACTTTCTCATAAGTTCGGACTATCTGAGTATCAATAACATAACCCTCGGATACACCTTACCGGAGAGATTGGTTGCCGCAATGCAGATCGAAGCCTTGAGGGTATATGTTGCGGGCGACAACCTGGCGGTGGTTTCAGCGCGCCGCGGCATGGACCCGAGATATTCGCTCGGACTCGGATCCCTCACATCAGGTTCCGGCCTCAACAGCGGTTCATATTCGGCAATGCGCACGATCACAGCCGGAGTCACACTCACCTTCTAAAGAATACAGAAATGAAAAAGACATATGCAATACTCCTGGCAGCGGCGGCACTGTCCTGCAGCCAGATGGACGAACTGGAACCGCAGGGCGGAATCACGCTGTCGCAGCAGCTGCAGGACGTGAATTCGGTCATACCATCCCGCGCTGACGCTGCATTCAACGGAATGTTCACAAAGATCGGCTCTCCGGACAGCGCTATCGGAAGCGGAAGGCCGGACGACTTCGGATTCATAATGATGGCATTCTCCAACGACATCGAGGCTGCCGACGTCGTGCTGGCAAACAGCGGATACAACTGGTTTTCGGTATGCGGGGCACTCACATCCAGAAACGCCGATTATGCCAATCCATACATAAGATACGCAGTTCCATACAACACGATTGCGTCTGCCAACGAGATCCTGAAGTCCTACCCACCCGATACCGATGTTCCCGAAATAAGGCATAAGCTGGCACAGGCCCATGCTGTCAGGGCATTTGCCTACCTCAACCTTGCCCCATATTTCCAGTTCGGATACAGCAGCGGCGGAAGCGATCTTCCATGCGTTCCTCTCGTGACTGAGGAGACAACGGACTTCACCAATAATCCAAGGGCCACAGTAGCAGATATCTACGCACTGATAATCAGCGACTTGACTTACACCATTGACAATCTTGGCGATTACGAGCGCACAGACAGGTCACGAATCGACAGGCAGACCGCCTACGGACTGAGGGCCCGCGCATATATGAACATGGGAGAATGGGAACTTGCGGTTTCGGATGCATCGGCGGCCGCGGCCGGATATTCACCGGCATCGATGGCCGAAGTATCCGGACCTTCCTTCTACGACATCAGCGAACACAACTGGATCTGGGGCTACGACATGACCACGGATATCGCCATGAAGAACCCGTACGCGACTTCAAGCGCATGGATCAGGTCGTTTTCAGGAGACGGATATTCAGCCGGCACTCAGGTATATTCATGCATCAACAACCTTCTCTACGACAAGATTCCGTCAACCGACGTACGCAAGGGATGGTGGGTGGACGCTTCGCTTGAGTCTCCCCTTCTGGAGAACGTGACATGGAACGGAGTCAGCGGCAACGCTGTCGCTTCGCTGGAGATAGAGAACATAAAGATGGCCTTCCTCCCTTATACAAACGTGAAGTTCGGAACCGGAACTGTCGGAGGAACGCTTAACGACGATGACTGGCCTCTCATGAGGGTAGAGGAAATGATACTTATTCAGGCGGAAGGACTTGCCAGAAGCGGTTCAGAAGCACAAGGAAAGGCTTTGCTGGAGGATTTCGTCAGGACGTACAGGGATCCCGCATATTCGGCTGACGCCTCGGGGCGCAGCCTTACTGACGAGATATGGTTCCAGCGTAGGATCGAGCTGTGGGGAGAAGGGTTCTCCAACAGCGACACCAGAAGGTTGGGAAAGCCGCTTGTACGCTTCCATGATGGGAAGGAGAGCAATGTTCCTTCCGCTTTCAGATTCAACATGGCTGCCGATGACGGCTGGTGGCTGATGAGGTTCACTTCAAGCGAGAAGAATACCAATCAGGGTATCGTCGACAATACCGGCGGATCGCAGCCTGTCCAGGATCAGTTCGGCAGTCTTCGTGACGGGGTTACCGACTAAGCTCCTTTACATGACAAATCCGGTTGTCCGGCGATATTCCGGTGACCCCCGCCTCCCGTTCGGGAGGCACCCCCTAGCCGGGGGTGGCATGTCACCTGCATATCATCCGGACAACCGGATTTATTGTAAAAGTCTCTTGTCTGATTTAATCCATTCAGATTACATCATTCCGCCCATGCCGCCTGCAGGCATTGCAGGAGCTGCCGGCTCCGGAAGATCCACGATCGCACACTCTGTAGTAAGGAACATGCCGGCAACCGAAGCCGCATTCTCAAGAGCCACACGCGATACCTTGGTAGGGTCGATCACACCGGCCTCGAACATGTTCACATACTCGTCAGTACGCGCATTGTAACCGAAGTCACCCTTGCCCTCACGGATCTTGTTGATGATCACGCTGCCCTCGACACCAGCATTGGCAGCAATCTGACGGAGAGGCTCCTCAATGGCACGAGCCACGATATGGATACCTGTAGTCTCATCCTCGTTGGCACCCTTGAGACCTCTGATAGCCTCTGATGCACGGATGTATGCAACTCCACCGCCAGGTACGATGCCCTCCTCTACAGCAGCACGTGTAGCGCTGAGAGCATCCTCTACCCTATCCTTCTTCTCCTTCATCTCAACCTCGGTAGCTGCACCCACATAGAGAACGGCAACACCGCCGGCGAGCTTGCCGAGACGCTCCTGGAGCTTCTCACGGTCATAGTCTGAAGTAGTAGTCTCGATCTGCTTGCGGATAAGGTCTGCACGTTCCTGGATGGCCTCTGCCGCACCAGCACCGTTTACCACTGTGGTATTGTCCTTTGTAACCACAACCTTCTCTGCCTTTCCAAGCATGTCAGGAGTAGTGTTCTCGAGGCTGAATCCTCTTTCCTCCGAAATCACGAGACCGCCTGTGAGGACAGCGATGTCCTGAAGCATCTCCTTGCGACGGTCACCGAAGCCCGGAGCCTTTACTGCAGCAATCTTGAGAGTACCGCGGAGCTTGTTCACAACGAGAGTTGTAAGAGCCTCTCCATCAACATCTTCCGCAACGATAAGAAGAGACTTGCCCTCACGTGCGATAGGCTCGAGCACCGGAAGGAGGTCCTTCATTGTAGAAATCTTCTTGTCAGTCACGAGGATGTAAGGAGTGTCAAGGACTGCCTCCATCTTGTCACCGTTTGTCATGAAATATGGAGAGATGTATCCTCTGTCGAACTGCATTCCCTCAACGACCTTCACCTCGGTCTCGGTACCCTTTGCCTCCTCGACAGTGATGACGCCGTCCTTCTTCACCTTCGACATTGCGTCAGCGATGAGCTTTCCGATATAGTTGTCGTTGTTTGCAGAGATGGTACCCACCTGCTCGATCTTCGCGTAGTCCTCGCCTACCTCCTGGCTCTGCGCACGGAGGCTTTCCACAACGGCTGCAACCGCCTTGTCGATACCTCTCTTGAGGTCCATAGGGTTGGCACCTGCAGTAACGTTCTTGAGACCTACATTGATGATTGCCTGTGCGAGAACGGTAGCTGTGGTGGTACCGTCACCTGCCTGGTCGTTGGTCTTTGCGGCAACTTCCTTCACCATCTGCGCTCCCATGTCTGCAAACTGATCCTCAAGCTGGATCTCCTTTGCCACGGTCACACCGTCCTTTGTAACGTGCGGCGCACCGAACTTCTTGGCGATCACCACATTACGGCCCTTAGGTCCAAGGGTCACCTTTACTGCGTCAGCGAGTGCATCAGCGCCTTCCTTCATTCGGGCGCGAGCATCTATATTGAATTTGATTTCCTTTGCCATGATATTAAAGTATTGCCAAAATGTCCGACTGCTTCATGATGAGGTAATCCTTGCCGTCTACCGACACCTCTGTTCCTGCGTACTTGCCGTAGATCACGACGTCACCTACCTGCACCTCCATAGGTTCATCCTTCTTGCCCGGACCAGCCGCAACGACTGTTCCCTGCTGAGGTTTCTCTTTCGCTGTGTCAGGAATGTAAAGTCCTGATGCTGTCTTGGTCTCGGCCGCCTTCGGCTCGATTACGACCCTGTCTGCTAATGGTCTGATCATATTGTTCTGTTTTTATATTGATTTCTATCCGATATGTCCCTATGTCACCCGCAAGCACATCTGGACGGCACTGCTTTTGACAAACAGAATGCCACGACAAAAATACTGACATTTTGTCACAATAGTAAAAGGTTATATCATTTTTGATAAAAATCATTAACTTTGGACGCACTAAAACCTTAATGGACATGGAAATTCTTAACTGGATCGTTCTCATTGCAGGATTCTGCCTCATCCCGGCAGGTGTTCTTCAACTCTGCAGACGATTTCCTCTTCTCGGAAAGATCGGCCCCGTACTGCTGCTTTACGGCATCGGACTCATAATCGGCAATCTTGGGCTCATGCCCGGCCAGATGCCTGCAGTACAGGAACTTCTGTCAAATGCGATGGTCCCTCTGGCCATTCCCCTCATGCTTTTCAGCTGCACCTTCAAGATGAGCGGTGCCCGTTCGCAGGTCCTTGCGCTTGTGACAGGCATCATATCGGTCGCCACGGCAGTCGTGGTCGGATACCACATATTCGGAGCGGACATTCCTGAAGGCACAAAGGTCGGCGGAATGCTCACCGGAGTCTATACAGGCGGCACGATCAACCTCGCGGCCCTCAAGACCATGCTCGAAGTGGATGACGAGACATACATCCTCATCAATTCATACGACATCCTTGTCAGCTTCCTTTACCTGTCCTTCCTTCTCGCCGTCGGAATCAAGCTGTTCAGAAAATTCCTCCCGAACACTCTCGGAGACTTCACTGCCAAGGACGAGGCAGCCATCAAGGCACAGATGGAAAAGGACAACGCAAACCCATACGAGGGACTTTTCACCCGCAGCGGAATGGCTCAGGCAGGAAAGCTTCTCGGCATCACGATACTGATCGTGGGTGCGTCCGCAGGAGTGGCGCTCGCACTTCCCGACAGCATATTCATGACCATATTCATCCTGATGCTCACCACATTGGGCATCGCGGCATCATTCAGCAGGAAGATAAAGGAAATGAACTACAGCTATGACATCGGCATGTACTTCATCTACATCTTCTGCATCGTGGTCGCTTCCATGGCAGACCTCAGCAAGCTGGATTTTGTGGGAGGACTCGGACTTTTAGGATATCTTCTCGTCGCCGTGTTCGGCTCACTCGCCCTTCAGGCGATCTTCGCCAAGATCTTCAGGATCGATTCGGACATGATGGTCATCGCATCGGTGACATTCATCAACTCACCGCCGTTCGTTCCGATGATGGCGGCGGCAATGAAGAACAAGGACGTACTTATCCCTGGACTTACGATAGGAGTAATAGGCTATGCCGTAGGCAATTACCTCGGTTTCCTGATGTCGCAGCTACTGAGTCTGCTATAGGTTCATGCGGAAATGCCAGAGGATGACTCCGACGCTTACAGAGACATTCAGGGAGTGCTTTGTACCGAACTGAGGGATCTCGAGACAGAAGTCGGATGCATCGACCACGTCCTGGCGAACTCCTGCCACCTCGTTTCCGAATACGACAGCATACTTGCGGCCAGGCTCAGGTCTGAATGTGTCAAGCATCACGGAGCCGACTGTCTGCTCGGCACTTACGATCGTGTAGCCATCTTCCTTGAGACAACGCACAGCTTCCATGGTGTCGTCGACATGTTCCCATGCGACGCTGTCTTCCGCTCCGAGGGCGGACTTGTGGATTTCTGCAGAAGGCGGAACGGCACAGATGCCGCAAAGCCAGACCTTGTCTATCTTGAACGAATCCGATGTCCTGAATGCGGAGCCGACATTGTGTGCGCTCCTGATATTGTCAAGCACTACAACAAGCCCTGATTCAGGCAGTTCCCTATATTCTTCCGCTGAAACGCGACCAAGTTCGATGTTCAAAAGTTTCCTGTTCTGCATAAATGACGAAAAGTTGTGGTGCAAAGGTAAGGAAAAAACAAAAATTGATTATTTTTGCAGTCTCAAAAACTAACGGAATATGAAACAGGACGTACAAATTTTCAATCTGATCAAAAAGGAAGAGGACAGACAGACATCAGGAATCGAGCTGATCGCGTCTGAAAACTATGTGAGCGAGCAGGTGCTTGAAGCTCTGGGTTCAATCTGCACAAACAAGTATGCCGAGGGATATCCAGGAGCCAGGTACTATGGTGGATGCGAGATCGTTGACCAGATTGAGCAGCTTGCCATCGACAGATTGTGCGAATTGTTCGAGGCTGAATACGCAAATGTGCAGCCGCACTCTGGTGCACAGGCAAACATGGCGGTAATGATGGCATGTATCCGTCCTGGCGAGACATTCATGGGTCTTGACCTTGCACACGGAGGACACCTTACACACGGCTCCCCTGTAAACATGTCAGGCATCCTCTACAACGCAGTGGCTTACGGTCTCAAGGAGTCTACAGGAATGATCGACTACGAGCAGATGGAGCAGAGAGCCCTCGAGTTCAAGCCAAAGCTCATCATCGGTGGTGCATCGGCTTACTCAAGAGAGTGGGACTACGCCCGCATGCGTGAGATCGCCGACAAGGTAGGCGCAATCCTCTGGATTGACATGGCCCACACTGCAGGTCTCATCGCTGCAGGTCTCCTCAGCAACCCTGTGAAGTATGCTCACATCGTGACATCTACAACCCACAAGACACTCCGTGGTCCACGTGGAGGTATCATCCTGATGGGCAAGGACTTCGACAACCCATGGGGTCTCACAACTCCTAAGGGCGTAGTGAAGAAGATGTCTCAGATCCTCAACTCAAGCGTGTTCCCAGGCGTACAGGGAGGTCCGCTCGAGCACTGCATCGCAGCAAAGGCAGTTTCATTTTACGAGGCACTCCAGCCAGAGTACAAGGAATATCAGAAGCAGGTAGTAGCCAATGCACAGGCAATGGCTGAGGCTTTCGCTTCAAGAGGATACAAGATCGTGTCAGGCGGTACTGACAACCACCTCATGCTCATCGACCTCCGCAGCAAGTTCCCTGAACTTACCGGAAAGGTGGCAGAGAAGGAGCTCGGCAAGGCTGACATCACAATCAACAAGAACATGGTACCGTTCGATTCACGTACTCCGTTCCAGACCTCAGGTATCCGCGTAGGTACTCCGGCGATCACTTCAAGAGGTTTCGTGGAGAAGGATATGGAGTTCATCGTTAACCTCATCGACCAGGTACTCGCAAACGCAGCATCCAACCTTGACCTCATCGCAGGCAAGACAGAAGAAGGACGCGAGGCTTACGAGGAGGTACTTGCAAACGTAAGGAAGCAGGTACGCATGAAGACCAACGGAATGCCACTCAACAGATACTAATCCTGTCAGCATACAATTATCCCCATCGGTCGGAAAGCTGAATCTATGGGAAATGCTTTCCTCGTCGATGGGGATAATTGTATCGGAATCGGACGGACGTTTGCCGAACATCCAACTTCAACACAGATACATTATGAAAAACATCCTTAAACTGATTGCCGTTTCGGCATTTACATTGATCGCTATGAGTTCATGTTGCAATTCCGGCAGCAATGCCGACGCTGTGCTTGAGAACATCCACAGCAGAAAAAGCGTACGCCAGTACACTTCAGAGCCTGTCACAAGCGAGCAGATCGAGACCTTGCTCAGGGCTGCAATGGCTGCACCGACAGCAGTAAACTACCAGCCTTGGAGATTCGTAGTCGTTACAGAAAGGGCTGAACTTGACGAGATTGCAGGCATCCTTCCTTATGCCCAGATGCTCAAGCAGGCCACAGCGGCAATCATAGTCTGCGGAGAGACAAAGTGGATGGGAGGCGCCGAGAACACATACTGGCAGCAGGACTGTGCGGCAGCGACCCAGAACATCCTTCTTGCAGCTGAAGCACTCGGACTCGGAGCTGTATGGACCGGCATCTATCCTAACCCGGACCTTTATCCAAAGATGCACGACTTCCTCAATCTCCCGACAACAGTAGAGGCATTCTGCTGCATCCCTGTCGGATATCCTGCAGGAAACGAGCAGCCGAAGGACAAGTGGAAACCGGAAAACATCCACTACGGAAAATGGTAAACCCTTCGCTGGAGAAATATCTGCTGGAGGAAATCGTACCGCGATACTCCGGATTTGATCTTGCCCACAGGGAAGATCATGCCATGACGGTCATCTCACAGGCAATGCTCCTGCTTGACAGAATGCCGTCGAACGGCACTCCGGTGGACAGAGACATGCTTATGGCTGCCGCGGCGTGTCACGACCTCGGTCTTGTGAACGGGCGTGACAACCATCACCTTGATTCAGGAAAGATCATCCGTGAAGACGAAAGACTGAAGGAATGGTTCGACACCGAACAGATCGAAACCATCGCACAGGCAGCAGAAGACCATCGTGCATCAGGAAAGTCAGCTCCACGAAGCATCTACGGCATGCTGGTGGCTGAAGCGGACAGGGTGATCGATGGAGAAACCATAATCCGCAGAACCATCCAGTTCGGCCAGAAGCATTATCCTGAACTTGACCGCGACGGTCATATAGAAAGGGCCGTAGCCCATCTTCGTGAGAAATACGGACGTGGAGGCTATCTGAAACTGTGGATACCATGGAGCGACAATGCCGCACGCCTTGCCGAACTTCAGGACATCATCGCCGACGATGAGGCTGTGCATGCCTCCGTAGCGGCAATTTATGAATCATTACAATAAGTTGAAAAGTTCAGCAGCAATTGAACGGGCCTGGATCGAGTCGATCTGGGCCTTGTATTTTCCATACGCCTCTTCGAATGCAGGGCGGCTCTCTTCCTTGATCGGTTCAGCCGGAGGCGAGTCCATCTTGAGCGGGTTGATCGGAGTTCCGTTCTTCCACACGCGGAAGTCAAGATGAGGACCGGTCGAACGGCCTGTAGATCCGACATATCCGATTACCTCTCCCTGACGTACCCTCTGTCCTGCCTTGAGGCCCTTGGCATACTTCGAGAGGTGGAGATATGCTGTCGAATATACGGAATTGTGCTTGATCCTCACTGTGTTGCCACCTGCGCCTTCATACTTCACGCTGGTCACGACTCCGTCTCCGATAGTCATGACAGGAGTTCCTGCCGGAGCAGCATAGTCGACACCTGTATGAGGCTGAACCTTACGTGTCACAGGGTGCCTTCTGGCATGGGAGAATCCCGAACTGATGCGAGAATAGTTGAGCGGAGCCTTCAGGAAGGCCTTTCTCATGCTCTCACCCTTTTCATTCCACCACACGTTGCCACCGTCACCCTGATTGTACATGACCATTGGGAAATCCTCGCCGTCATGGCTGAAGATTGCATAGCGGACGGTATCCACGGCAATCACTTCCCCATCACATATCTTCTCCTCATAAAGGACCCTGAAACGGTCACCCTTCTGCAGGGCGAAGAAATCAACTGTCCAGGCATAGATGTCAGACAAGTCCACGATAAGAAGCGGAGACACATCTGCCGCACGCATATCGACCCAGAGGGAACTGCTGATGGTGACATCGGCATACTTCTGTTCGATGGTCACCGGCTTATGATATACCCATGCGTCATAAGGAGGACGGCATGAGAAGACGATGCTGCTCGCTTTGTCGCGGTCATAGACAAGGTACTGCGGAGCACTTCCGGACGGCTCGTAATACGCACGGTACGCCTGTCCCACCCTAAGGCTCTTGACATCGAATACGGTGTCGCATGCCTGGGTAAGATTGTACGCTTCCTGCGCCGACATTCCGAGCGAACCGAGGAGCGTCGAGAAGAACTGCCCGTTCTTCACCTTTCCTTCCACGACATTCAGCGAATCCGGATCGAATCCCAGAGACGACGCAGTGTCAAGAGTGTCCGCCGCAGACGTAACCAATTCATTTTCAGATACAGAAGAATCCCCAGCACATGACGCAATCATGTGAAGGGCAACTATGATCATCGATATGAGCGATATGCGAAAGAGTTTTCCAGATGTGTTCATGGCGGCAAAGATACAAATAAAAACATAGCCTGAAACAACGCCAGAGCGGGGTGTTGAAATATTTGTGGAAAAAAATGTAAAAAAGTGGAACAAAGTGGAAAATTATTCCTAATTTTGCCTCACTAATGACTTCATGAAGATGACTGGATTTTTTGGCAAACATAACGCAAAGGTCGATGACAAGGGAAGACTCGTGATTCCTTCTGGCATCAAGAGCGTCGTGCCTGCCGATCAGATGGAATTCGTCATCAGAAAGGACATGTACTCAAACTGTCTCGAGATGTACACAAGACAGGAAT
Organism: Candidatus Cryptobacteroides sp.; assembly: GCA_045646785.1. GTDB lineage: Bacteria > Bacteroidota > Bacteroidia > Bacteroidales > UBA932 > Cryptobacteroides. Next base: position 50,972 of record JAZRLI010000008.1, read on the forward strand.
GGATAAACATGTCTCAGGCTGTCAGGGCAAAGCTTGACCTTGCTTTCGACGAGGATCACATGCGCTACTGGAGAACATACATGAGCGATACCGTGACCGTTGTCCCTGACGCCAAGTTGGGTAGAATCAGCATACCTAAGGAAATACTTGAAAAGGCCGGCATCGAGAAGGAAGTCGTATTCCTTGGTGTCGACTACAAGGTAGAGATCTGGGCAAAGGAAGAACTTGAAGGAGGAAATCTCTCACCAGAGGAATTCCGCATGATGGGCAAGAAGATAGCAGGTCGTAATCAATAAGGAGGCCGCATATGTCCGAATATCACATCCCAGTATTGCTTGATGAAAGCGTTTCTGCTTTGATCAGCTCACCGTCAGGAATATATGCAGACGCCACTTTCGGCGGAGGAGGACACACGTCCGAAGTTCTCAGGAGACTTTCTCCCGAGGGCCGCATGATTTCATTTGACCGCGACAGCGACGCAATCGCGAACAAGCCAGACGACGACAGGCTCACACTCATCCGAAGTGATTTCAGATGGATCCACAACCATATCATTCATCAGGGCTATCCTGAGGGCATAGACGGAGTACTCGCAGACCTCGGTGTGTCATCACATCAGTTCGACACCGCAGAGCGAGGATTTTCATTCAGATATGAAGCCCCACTGGACATGAGAATGAACCAGGAAGCTGTCACCACTGCCGCTGACATCGTGAACGGCTACGAGCAGGAAGAGATTGAAAAGATTCTTAGACTTTACGGAGAGGTGGACAACAGCCGAAGGATAGCCCAGATGATCTGTAAGGCAAGAGAGAATGCGATGATCGCCACCACCACAGATCTCGGCAAGGCAATCGAAAGCGCCCTACCTAAGTTCGCGGAGCACAAGTTCCTCGCAAAGGTCTATCAGGCTCTGAGAATCGAAGTCAATCAGGAGATGAAGTCGCTGGAGAAGTTCCTTTCAGGAGCTGCGGCATCACTCAAGCCGGGCGGAAGACTGGTCGTCATCACCTACCACTCGCTTGAGGACAGGATGGTGAAGAACTTCATCAAGGCCGGTAACATCGAGGGAAAGGTAGAAAAGGATTTCTACGGCAACTCGAAGGCTCCGCTCAAGGCGGTGAACAGGAAGCCGATCCTCCCGCAGGAAAGCGAGATTGCGGCAAACACAAGAGCGCGAAGCGCAAAACTCAGAATTGCAGAAAAGGAAGCATAGCATGGGCATGAACATCAACATAAACTGGAAAAAGATAGCCATCGCAACCAAGGAGTTCTTCATCTCCCTGGGACGAGGAGACCTTCTGACCAGACTCAGGGTGGACAGGCTGCTTCCTTATATATTATATCTGTTCATTCTCGGATGCTTCAGCATATGGCTCAGCTACAAGGCAGAGCAGACGATGCTGAAGGTCCAGAAGAACAACGAGACCATCAGGACTCTGAAGATATACAATGCCCAGAAGACCTACGAGATCGTCGGTCTCGACAGAATAGCGACAGTTGAAAAGATGCTGGAAGAGGCCGGATCGTCCGTAAAGGCTCCGGAAAAACCGGCTGACGTAATACGATAACGGCACATGGCAAGAAGAAACGACATACGACAGGAAGACAAACACAGGATCAGCAAGATCCTTTGGTTTCTGTATTGTGGATTCCTGGTTTTGTCATTGGTGCTGATTATCAGGATCATAGGCATACAGTTCGTATGGGAGCCGGACCCTGACACGCTGAAATATTTCCAGCCGAGCAGATACGAGCAGAAGACCAAGCCGGAAAGAGGCGCCATCATGGACATGAACGGCAAGCTTCTGGCCATCTCGACTCCTCTCTACAACATCAACATGGACTGCCATATCCTGAAGGAAGAGTTCAGGATCGGCAAGAGTGCAAAGGAAACCGACTCGCTCGAAAGGGAATGGAGCAGGAAGTTACGCATGCTCTGCAACGAGCTTCCGAAGGTACTCGCAAAGGACGGAAAGACAGCGGACTACTACTACACGCTGATCATGAGCAACCGCCAATCCGAGACTCTCAAGGGCCGCAGGAACGTGCCTATCACAAAGAACATCGACCACGCGACATACCTCAAGCTCTGCGAACTCCCCCTCTTCAACGAAGGTCAGTACAAGAGCGGAATGATCAAGACCGAGGTCGAGACAAGACAGTATCCATACGGAACGCTCGCCGGCCGAGTGATCGGAGACGTCAGGATCAACAAGGAGAATCCTGAAGAAAGCCGCTACCTCGGAATCGAGGGCCAGTATGACTATGTACTCCACGGAACCGAAGGCTCGGAATGGATGAAGAGGACCGACAAGGGAAGCATCACCGATCCGGACAGCACAATCGTGGAAGTGGAGCATGGAAAGGACATCAGGACTACCCTCGACATTGATATCCAGGACATCGCTGACAGGGCTCTCAGACGCAACATCGGCGACGACCAGGAGATCGAAGGAGGATGCGTTGTGGTTCTCGACGTGAAGACAGGAGCCGTAAGGGCAATGGTCAACCTCCAGAGAAACAGCAAGGGCGAACTTGGAGAATACTTCAACATGGCCATCGGACGTCCGGGAGAGCCGGGTTCGATCTTCAAGGCAGTTACCCTCGCAACCCTTCTCGAGGACGGCAAGGTGAAGTTGAGCCAGACCATCCCGACAAATCACGGAAAGATTGCCGAGATGCCTGAGATCACAGCAGACAGCTACATCACAGACTGGGAAAGAAACCACAAGACTTCGTCGATAAGCATCCAGGACGGATTCAAGATCTCATCGAACTACGTGTTCAGAAGACTTGTACTCGACCACTACGGCGACAAGCCGCAGAAGTTCATCGACAAGCTCTACGGATACAAGCTCAACAACGCATACACATTCGACCTTGAGGAGAAGGGCGGCACCAAGTCAAGGATTCCCGACCCTGGAACAAGCGAATGGAGCCGAAGCACACTGCCTTCGACAGCCATCGGATATTCGGTCATGGAGACCCCTCTGAACATCGTGACATTCTACAACACGATCGCGAACAACGGAAAGATGATGAAGCCTTATCTCATCGAGTCACAGGAGGTGGACGGAAGGGTCGTGAAGAAGTTCGGTCCTGAGATCCTCAACGCTTCGGCTTTCTCCAAGGCGACAGCAGACTCGCTTACAAAGGCCCTCACCATGGTTACCCTCGAGGGTACCGGTGCTACCAGACTCAAGAATGCGAAATGCGTGGTGGCAGGAAAGACAGGTACAGCCCGCATGGTGCTGGACGTGTCTGAAAGAAAAGGCAGCAGAGACCCTTACAAGGACATCGACGGACGCAGAAAGTACCAGGCGACATTCGTGGGATTCTTCCCTGCAGACGACCCGCAGTACACTGCAATCGTGACAGTATACACCAAGCCGACCACAAAGAGCGTCTACGGAGGTGTGATCCCTGCGATGACATTCAGGGAACTCGTGGACCAGGTATGGTCGCTTGACAGCAGATGGGGCGAGGTGATGCCTCAAACTGCAGATGTTCCGGACATGAAGCCGGAGTACATCGCAACCATCAGCGGAACCGTCATTCCGGTTCCGGACGTGAAGGGAATGGGACTTAAGGACGCCCTTTATGCACTTGAAAACAATGGTTACAAGTGTGTGTACGAGGGAATGGGACATGTGGTGAGCCAGACCCCTGCAGCCGGAAAGGAATGCAAGAAAGGAGAAACAGTAAAGATTGTGCTTAAATAAATGACACTTGACAGGATCATATCAGGAAGCGGATGCACCGTAACCTCAGGCAACGGCATTGCGGAAGTCACTGCAGTATGCAATGACTCGAGAAAGGTATGCCCGGGAGCACTCTTCGTTGCCGTCAAGGGATTCGCTAGCGACGGACACAGCTTTATCGCGACAGCGGTGGAAAAGGGAGCATCGGTCATCGTATATGAGGATGCAGAGGCGCTCAAGTCACAGATGCCGGCCATCGAAGGCAAGGACGTCACCCTCGTGAAGGCAGAATCTTCCAGATATGCATTGGCGATCATAGCAGCGAACTTCTACGACAACCCGTCTGAGAAGCTTACCCTCGTGGGCATCACCGGTACAAACGGAAAGACGACCACAGTGACCCTCCTCCACAGGATGTTCACCGCAATGGGATACAGCTGCGGACTCCTTTCGACAATCGCCAACTATGTAGGCACAAAGGGCACTGAGGCGGTCAATACGACTTCAGATCCTCTCACCATCAACTCGCTTCTCGCGGAGATGGTCGAAGCCGGATGCGAATACTGCTTCATGGAAGTAAGTTCGATCGGCGTCGAACAGGACAGGGTCGCAGGACTGAAGTTCAAGGTCGGAATCTTCTCGAACCTTACCCACGACCACCTCGACTACCACAAGACATTTGCGGAATACCTCCGTTGCAAGAAGCTTTTCTTCGACACATTGCCTGCAGACGCATACGCAATCACCAACACTGACGACCGCAATGGCCTCGTGATGGTCCAGAACACAAAGGCTGAAGTTGTCACATACTCCCTCAGGAGCATCGCGGACCACACATGCAGAGTGATGGAGCAGAGTTTCGAAGGCATGCTGCTGAAGATCGACGGGATCGAGGCATGGAGCGCACTCATCGGCATGCACAACGCATACAACCTTCTGACGATCTACACCACAGCCGTGGTGCTGGGTGCAGAGCCGGAAGAGGTACTCGTGGCCATGAGCACATTGAAGCCGGCACCGGGAAGACTCGAGAACATGCGCGGACCTAAGGACATTTCCGTAATCATAGACTATGCACACACTCCAGACGCACTTGAGAACGTGCTCAAGACCCTCAGGGAGATTGCTCCGGACCGAGAGCTCATCTGCCTGTTCGGATGCGGAGGAGACAGGGACAGGACGAAACGCCCGGAGATGGCGGCGATAGCGCAGAAGCTTGCAGACAGGATCATCGTCACATCTGACAACAGCCGCACGGAGAAGACTTCCGACATCATGGCTGACATCAAGGCAGGCCTCGACCTGAACGGAAGGTCACGTTCCCTCTTCATCGAGGACAGGGAGGAAGCCATCAGGACAGCGATCATGATCGCACCTCAGGGAGCCACAATCCTCCTTGCAGGAAAGGGACATGAGACCTACCAGATAACCGGAACAGAAAAGAGACATTTTAACGAAAAGGAGATCGTAAGCGAGATCTTCTCAACAATGGAATAGGAAAGACATGATTTATCACCTCATAGAATATCTGGAGCAGATCGGAATCGATCTTCCTGGACAGGGCCTTTTCAGCTACCTGTCCTTCAGGGCCATCGCATCTTTCACATTGGCACTGCTCATTTCCGTCTTCGCCGGAAAAAGGATCATCGGATGGCTTCAGAAGAAGCAGATCGGAGAGACGATCCGCGACCTCGGACTCGAGGGACAGCTCCAGAAGAAGGGTACACCGACAATGGGAGGCATCATCATCTTCGCAGCGCTCATGATCCCGGTACTCCTCTTCGCAGACCTCACAAACATCTACACGATCCTGCTGCTCATCAGCACAGTATGGTTCTTCCTTCTCGGATTTGCAGATGACTACATCAAGGTGTTCAAGAAGAACAAGGAGGGTCTCAGCGAAAGGAAGAAGCTCATCGGACAGGGACTCATGGCCCTTTCGATCGGACTCGCAGTATGCTTCAGCGACCAGATCGTGGTAAGGGAAGATGTCCAGGCAGGAGAGCAGACCGAGACCGTCAGCGAGGTGGAGAATGACATCATCAAGAGCACGAAGACAACGATTCCGTTCGTGAAGAGCCACGAATTCGATTACAAATACCTCTCGCCGTTCAAGGGGGCGATGGGATGGTACTGCAAGTGGGCTATCTACGTTGTAATGATCGTGATCGTGATCACTGCCTGCTCGAACGGAGTGAACCTCACCGACGGAATGGACGGCCTTGCGGCCGGTACCACGGCGATAGTCGGAGTCGTGCTGGGAATATTCGCATGGCTCGGAGGCAACATCGTCAATGCGGATTACCTCAACATCATGTACATACCGGGCAGCGGTGAACTTGCAGTGTTCATGTCGGCCCTCGTAGGAGCCCTCATCGGCTTCCTCTGGTACAATACATATCCGGCACAGGTATTCATGGGCGACACAGGAAGCCTCATGCTCGGAGGAATCATCGGCGTGACTGCAGTCCTCATCAGAAAGGAACTTCTCATTCCGATTCTCTGTGGAGTATTCTTCGCAGAAAGCGTATCAGTGATACTTCAGAGAGTGTGGTTCAAATACACAAAGAAGAAATACGGCGAGGGAAGAAGGATCTTCAGGATGGCTCCTCTTCACCACCACTTCCAGAAGGAAGGAATAAACGCCCTTATCCAGACGCCTGCAAAGGCTCTTCCGGAGGCGAAGATCGTGACAAGGTTCTGGATCGTGGGAATCATCCTCGCAGTAGTTACTATAGCATTGTTGAAAATAAGATAGTCAGTAAGCCTATGTCAAGAATTGTAGTGTTAGGTGGAGGAGAAAGCGGAGTCGGTTCCGCTGTTCTCGCAAAGGTCAAAGGCCATGATGTTTTCCTCTCGGATATGGGAAAGGTATCCGAGGAGTATGCGGCCGTGCTCAACAGATGGGAGATTCCGTTTGAGCAGGGCGGACATTCGGAGGAACTCATCCTCAATGCAGACGAGGTGATCAAGAGTCCCGGCATCCCTTCGACCGCACCGATGGTAAGGAAGATATCCGAAAAGGGCATCGGTGTCATTTCCGAGATCGAATTCGCAGGAAGATATGATTCTGCGAAGAAGGTCTGCATTACAGGAAGCAACGGCAAGACCACCACTACATCCCTCATCTACCACCTGCTCAAGCAGGCAGGTCTCAACGTAGGTCTCGGCGGCAACATCGGAAAGAGCTACGCCCTCCAGGTGGCCACAGAAAACTATGACATCTATGTACTGGAGCTCAGCAGCTTCCAGCTCGACAACGTATATGACTTCAAGGCTGACATCGCAATCATCACCAACATCACTCCTGACCACCTTGACAGATATGACCACAAGATGGAGAACTACGTAAAGTCGAAGTTCCGCATCACACGCAACATGTCAAGCGACGACTGCTTCATCTTCTGCTCTGACGACGAGATCACCATCAGGCATCTCGACCAGATCGTGATGAAGGCACAGAAGCTTCCTTTCACACAGCAGGGAGAGGTCGCTCAGGGAGCATTCGTGAAGGAGGAGAAGATGATCGTCCGCTACAAGGAGGACGAGTGCGACATGTACCTCCAGGAGCTTGCTCTTGGCGGCAAGCACAATGTATACAACTCAATGGCTGCAGCAATCGCGGCGAAGGTCATGGACATCGACAACGAGGCCATCCGCAGCGGTCTCGCGACATTCCAGGCTGTCGAGCACAGACTTGAGAATGTGCTCAGCATCAGGGACGTACTTTACATCAACGACTCGAAGGCGACCAATGTCGACGCGGCTTGGTATGCACTCGAGTGCCAGACACGTCCGGTTGTATGGATCGTGGGCGGAACAGACAAGGGCAACGACTACACCAGCCTCATCCCGCTTGCAAAGGACAAGGTAAAGGCAATGATCTGCATGGGCCTCGACAATGCGAAGTTCCATGAGTCATTCGAGGGCGTGGTGCCTGAAATCCACGACGTGACATCTGCCAAGGACGCAGTGAAGCTCGCTCATGACATCGCCGTATCAGGTGACGTCGTGCTCCTTTCGCCATGCTGCGCAAGCTTCGATCTCTTCAAGAACTACGAAGACAGAGGAAGACAGTTCAAGGAAGCTGTAAGAAATCTTTAAGGTATGGGAAAGGGAGATAGAAAGAATGACAAGGCCCGCAAAGGGTTGTGGGGCTTCATCGACAATATAGAAGGGGACAAGGTCGTATGGATAATCGTATTCCTGCTGATCATGATCTCCATTCTTGCCATATTCTCCTCTACCTCGCTTCTGAAGGAAGGCAGTAAAGACAGGATGGACTTTGTCAGCGAACACCTTGTGATCGTCGGCATCGGACTCGGACTCATATTCGGACTGTACAACATCAAGAAGATAGGCATTTTCAGGTTCTTTTCTCAGCTTGGATTCGGCGTGTCGTTCGTGCTGCTGGCATTGCTTGCCTCGCACCTGCGCATCCCCGGTGTCATCGAGGCCGAGCGAATCAACGGTGCATGGAGAACGCTCAGGATAGCAGGCTTCCAGCTGCACGTGTTCGAGGTCGTGAAGGTCGCGATGGTAATGTACCTCGCATGGGCCATACATGCATACAAGGAGGACCAGGCCGCGCGTTCAAGAAAGAAGGACAGCAAGTACTTCAAGTTCATGAACAGGATGGGCAAGGCCTTCCCTACCCTCAACAAGCCGATCTGGAAGAGAATGTTCTACATGTACCTGCCGATCCTCGTCGTCTGCGTACTGACATTGCTTGGCAGCGGCTCGAGTGCGATCTTCATCGGTGCGATCCTTATCGCCACCCTTCTCATAGGCGGAATGCCGTTCAGGGAACTTGCGCTTGCCGGAATGGCAGGAATCGCGACTCTTGGACTCATCATGGGAGTCTATTATGCAACCGATGGAAGGGTATTTGGCAAGTTCGAACGTGTGGCTACGATGTTCGACAGAATCGGCGCGGACTACGATGCTGCCAAGAGACTGAAGGACGTTAAGCCGGGATCAAGGGAATTCTATGATATCCTTGACGACATCAAGCAGCCTTACAGCGCAAAGATCGCCGTCCATGAGGGAAGGATACTTGGAAAGAACAGCGGAAACAGTACTCAGAAATATGTGGTTTCGAACATCTATGGAGACTACATGTTCAGCTTCCTTGTGGAGGAGTACGGACTCATAGGCGGAATCATCGTCATCTTCCTTTATGTGAGCCTGCTCGCAAGAGGTTCGACGATAGCACGAAACTGCAACACCGAATATGCGAAGATCGCGGTCGGAGGACTCAGCGTCCTCATCACCGGACAGGCATTCATGCACATGTTCGTGAATGTGGACATCGGACCGATGACGGGACAGACGCTGCCGCTCATCAGCCACGGAAGCTTCGCCTTCCTGGTATTCTGCATCGCCTTCGGAGTCATACTTTCGATAAGCAGGATGGCGAGGAAGTGGATCCAGGAGGAAGAAGAGGCTGCGATACCTATATACGACAGCAGTGCTGACGACATACAGGCCAGCATGGACATACTCGAACAGATAGACAATCAGTGATTATGGAGCATAAGGCAATCAGAGCAATAATCAGTGGCGGGGGTACGGGAGGACATATCTTCCCGGCCCTTTCCATCGCTAATAAGCTTAAGGAACTCAATCCGGAAACCGAGATCCTCTTCGTTGGAGCGGAGGGAAGGATGGAAATGGAGAAGGTTCCTGCAGCCGGATATAAGATAGTGGGCCTGCCTGTGGCGGGTCTTCAGCGCAGACTTACCCTCTCGAACTTCGCACTTCCGTTCAAGGTGGTCAAGAGCGTGAGGATGGCCAGGAAACTCATCCGTGAATTCAGACCGGACATCGCAATCGGAGTGGGCGGATATGCCAGCGCTCCCCTTCTCTGGGCTGCCACACGCATGGGAATCCCCACCCTCATCCAGGAGCAGAACGGATACGCCGGACTGACCAACAAGATTCTCGGAAAGAAGGCCGGAAGCATCTGCGTGGCCTATGAGGGCATGGAGAGGTTCTTCCCTGCAGACAGGATCGTGATGACAGGCAACCCGATCAGAAAGGAGATCGTGCCTGCAACCGAGGAGATGAAGGCAGAGGCGTACAGATTCTACGGACTCGACCCGGAGAAGAAGCATGTCTTCGTCGTGGGAGGCAGTCTCGGAAGCGGCACGCTGAACAACGCAATGAAGAAGTGGATCAGCGACGGATGCCCGGGGGGAGAGGACATGGAAGTGATCTGGCAGTGCGGTAAGTACTACAAGAAGTCAGTCGACGAGTTCATGGGCAATGCAAAGGCCGAGGGAAAGCCGGTAGCAGGCATACAGCACTCTGACTTCATCATGAGGATGGACCTTGCCTATGCGGCTGCCGACATCGTGATCTCACGTTCGGGAGCAAGTTCGGTTTCGGAACTCTGCGCGGCACACAAGGCTGTCATCTTCGTTCCGTCGCCTAACGTGGCGGAGGACCATCAGACCCACAACGCAATGGCCCTTGTACGCAAGGACGCCGCGATGATGGTGAAGGACAGCGAGGCAGTCGAGACACTCATGAAAACCGCATGCGGATTGATAGAAAATCAGGAGAAGATCACTCTTATGGAGAACAACGTGGCCAAGCTCGCACTCCGCGACGCAGCCATGACAATTGCGGAAGAAGTTTACAGAATCATCGGATAAGGATTTCGGAACAGGGATCATACAAATGGCGGAATACAGAAACATATACTTCATCGGAATCGGAGGCATCGGAATGAGTGCCATTGCGCGCTATTACAATGCCAAGGGGTACAAGGTCAGCGGATACGACAAGACCCCTTCCCCACTCACCCATGAACTCGAATCGGAAGGAATCGAGGTGCATTACGAGGACAACACGGACTTCGTTCCGAAGGACGTGGAGAACACCCTCGTGGTCTATACCCCGGCCGTTCCGAAGGACATGGGCGAACTCGTATATGTACAGGAGAACGGATACCGCGTCATCAAGCGTTCGAGGATGCTCGGCGAGATATCTGACGGACAGAGATGCATGGCTGTTGCCGGAACCCATGGAAAGACGACCACCAGCACGCTTGTAAGCCACATCTTCACCGCCACAGGCGAAGGATGTTCAGCCTTCCTTGGCGGCATCTCGAAGAACTACGGCACCAATCTCCTTATCCATGCAAACGACGTCGTGGTGGCTGAGGCTGACGAATTCGACCGTTCGTTCCTGCAGCTTTTCCCTGAGATTGCGGTGATCACATCGATGGACCCCGACCATCTTGACATATACGGCGATGAGTCGCACATCCGCGAGGCATTCAAGGCATTTGCCTCGCAGGTTAGCGGAACCGTCATCGCAAAGCACGGACTTGACATCACTCCTGCCGACACGAAGGCAAGGATCATGACATATTCATACGACGACACGGCAGCCGATTTCCATGCTGTACTGACAGAGGGAGACGGCACCGGATTCACCCATTTCGACATCCACTGGCCGGGCGGAATCATCCGTGACTGCGTCGTGGGCATTCCGGGATGGGTCAACATCGAAAACGCGGTCGGAGCCGCCGCAATCGGACTCACATACGGTCTCGACCCCGAAAAGATCCGCGAGGCCCTCGCATCGTTCGAAGGCGTAAAGAGAAGGTTCGACATCCAGCTCAGGTCGGAAAGATGCATATACATCGACGACTACGCCCACCATCCGAGGGAGATTTCTGCATCGCTGACCTCCATCCGAGGCAACTTCCCTGACTACAGGCTGACGGCTATCTTCCAGCCTCACCTCTACACCAGGACACGCGACTTCGCCGAGGGATTTGCAGAATCGCTGAGTACCGTGGACAGGCTCATCCTCCTCGACATCTACCCAGCCAGGGAGGAACCTATACCGGGAGTCACATCCGAGATCATCTTCAAGGACGTGACCGCACCGGAGAAGGTCCTGCTCAGAAAGGAGGAGCTCATGGACTATCTCAAGGGACTTGAGCCTGCGGAAAAGGAAGTATTCGTAACGGTCGGAGCTGGAGACATCGACAGGTTCGTCGGTCCGATCGGAGAATTATTGAAGGAAAGGAAATGAAAAGCATAGTGAAATACATATTGACCGGAATCTGCGGCCTCGCGCTGGCAGCCTGCATGGTCATGGCCTTCACAGCCGGCACAAAGGCACGAAAGACCCTTACCTGCACCGGTCTCGAGGTCGTCATCCTCGACAGCATGCAGAACAGCTTCGTGACCAAGGCCGACGTCAAGGGCTATCTTGACAAGGAATACGGCACATACATAGGTGAGGTCATCGACAGCATCGACCTCGCAAGGGTCGAGGACATCATCGACGGAAGGAGCGCTGTGCTGAAGAGCCAGGCATACGTGACAAGGAACGGCGTGCTTCATGTCGAAGTGACCCAGAGAAGGCCGGTCGTACGCTTCCAGAAGAAGGACGGAGGATTCTACGCCGATGCAGAAGGATACATATTTCCGCTCCAGAGGTCATACGCATCACATGTGCATGTGATTGACGGAAACATCCCGCTTGCGGCCAACAGCGGCTACAAGGGAGAGATCGAGAACCCGAAGGAGAAGGAGTGGTTCCACAGGATGATGGACGTGGTGAACTACATCGAAAACAGCAGGACATGGAAGGACAAGATAGTACAGATATCCGTTGATGAAGGAACAGACCTGATACTTATCCCGCGCGAAGGCAACGAAAGGTTCCTCTTCGGCCAGCCGACCGATATAGCGGACAAGTTCATGAAGATGGAAAAGTACTATACCAACATTGTTCCAGCCAAGGGAGAAGGCTACTACAGGTATGTGGACCTGAAGTATGACGGACAGATCGTTTGCAAGGTGAAATAAAAAAAGACAACATATGGAAATACAGGACAGATATATCGTAGCGGCCGACCTCGGTACATCCAAGACCGCCCTCACCGTAGCGAAGGTGGAAGGCGAGAATGTACAGGTCGTATTCTACACTGAGGTTCCTTCGGAAGGCATCAGGAACAGCAGCGTATTCAACGAGTCGCAGGCAAGCAGACCTCTCAAGGAGGCAATCTCACAGGCCGAGAGCGCCCTTGGCATCAAGATCACACAGGCTGTCGTAGGCATGCCGAAATATCCTGTAAGACAGGAGCAGAACACAGGAAAGATCGACGGAAGAGGCTACGATACCGACATCACGAGAGAGGACATCGCCGAACTCAAGAGATCGGCCCAGGACATGTACCCTCTCGAGAACCCGAACATGGAAGCCATCTACGGCGCAGTAGCCCAGTCATTCTCGGACGGCGAGAACTTCCAGATCATCGAGAACGACATCATCGGAATGACCAGTGACGTCCTCGAGGGTAACTTCAAGATATTCATCGGAAAGAAGAGCCCGCTGGCAAAGATCGACACAGTGCTGAAGAAATGTGACATCGTGGCTGCACGCAAGTACTTCACTGCAGACACCACAGCAAAGGCAGTCCTCCTTGACTCGGAGATGGATAACGGAGTGGCGATGATCGACTTCGGAGGAGGATGCGTCTCTGTATCCATCTACCACGGAAGCATCATGAGGCACTATGCTTCGATTCCGTTCGGAGGAAAGAACATCACTTCCGACATCCAGATCGAATCCGAAGGCAGCATCAGCAGGGAACTTGCTGAGAACATCAAGCTTGCATTCGGAGCATGCATGCCCGAGAAGCTCCAGAACCTCAGCGAGAAGATCATCCACATCAAGAGCAACAACGGTGAGGCTGACAAGAAGTTCCCTGTAAAGTACCTTTCAGAGATCATAAACGCAAGAGTCGAGGAAATCCTCATGGCGATCTTCTATGAGATCCATGAAAGCGGATTCGCCAACAAGCTCATGAGCGGAATCGTCGTTACCGGAGGAAGCGCGCAGATCGCGAACCTCGGCAACCTGATCAGCACCATCTCAGGATACAGGGTAAGGACAGGATATCCACGCCATACATTCTCGTTCCAGGGATGCGAAGGTGCCGTGGACACATCTGCTGCCACATCCATCGGACTTATAATGGCGGCAAAGAATGACCATACATTGAACTGCGCATTCAGTGCAGAAGGATATGTACCACCGTTCGGAGAGTCTGGTGCAGAAGAAACAGAGCCTGTTACAGATCCATTTGCGGAAACAACCGCTGAACCAGAAAATGACATAAAGACCACACTTATCGACTTCGAGACAGTGGAAGCACCTCAGGAACCTAAGAAGCCGAAGGAAAGGAAGCCAAGAACGATCAAATGGTCAAACCCTTTCAGCTCGATCGGCAAATTCTGCGGAAACCTTTATGAAACCGTCCAGCAGGACATTAACGAAGAGAACTAGTCATGAGCATGGATAATTTTGAAATAGTACCGGAGACATGGATTCCTGAGGAGTCCATCATAAAGGTCATCGGAGTCGGCGGCGGCGGATGCAATGCCGTAAACTACATGTACAAGAAGAGAATCGAGGGATGTACGTTCATCGTCTGCAACACAGACCGTCAGGCCCTTGAGAAATGCGATGTTCCAGTAAAGATCCAGCTCGGCGACGACGGACTTGGAGCAGGAACCAATCCTACCGAGGGACGTAACGCGGCACTCAACTCCCAGAACGAGCTCGAGAAGATCCTCGACAACAACACGAAGATGCTCTTCATCACTGCGGGCATGGGCGGCGGTACAGGAACAGGTGCAGCCCCGGTCATCGCATCGATGGCGAAGAAGAAAGGCATCCTTACTGTCGGAGTCGTGACCATTCCGTTCCGTAATCAGGGCAACGAGACCATATCCAAGGCCATCGACGGCATCACTGAACTCGAAAACAACGTGGACAGCCTCCTCATCATCGACAATGAGAAGCTCTTCGACGTATATGGCGACCTTCTCCTCCAGGAAGCATTCCCTAAGGCAGACGAGGTGCTTGCAACAGCCGTACGAGGCATCACAGAGATCATCAAGAAGAGAGGATACATCAATGTCGACTTCAAGGACGTATGCACCATGATGAAGAACGACAGCAGAAGCGGAAGCAGGTATGCCCTCATGGGATGCGGTACAGGTACAGGCAAGAACAGGATCGAAGAAGCGGTGAAGGGTGCTCTCGAGTCACCTCTCCTCAACGATTTCGACCTCAAGACAGCCCAGAAGGTGCTCATCAACGTGACCACAGGCGACAACAAGGACGGACTCACCATGAGCCAGTACGGCGAGGTCAGCGAGATGATCAAGAAGCATACAGGCAGCGCCGGCAACTTCAAGAGCGGACTCGTATTCGACGACAGTCCTGAATTCGGCGACAGGGTCAACATCACCGTGATCATCACAGGCATCAACATGAATGTCGTGCTTCCTCAGACCGAACTCGGCAACATCATCATGATCGACAGCGACTTCAGGTACGACAGGAACAAGGCAGCGTCGGAGGAGGGCATCAGCCTCCCTCAGACCAGTGTGCAGAAGATCAGCTACAACACCACACAGGTAAGGAAGAAGCTCGTATTCGACAAGAACAACAAGCCAGCCCTCCTTGTGTCTGAGAACCAGGACAGAAGCGAACTTGAAAACGTTTCTGCACTTAGAAGAAAAGCACAGCCAGGTCAGAATAGGGAAGAATTATAATTTTTACTATTTTTGCGGGCTGAAAAACAATTGAATATATGGAACGTAAGACAAGGGTAAGATTTGCCCCATCTCCGACAGGACCTCTCCATATGGGAGGCGTAAGGACAGCACTTTACAACTACCTCTTCGCGAAGCAGCGCGGAGGAGACTTCATCATAAGAATCGAAGACAGTGACTCTCAGCGTTTTGTGCCGGGAGCAGAGAAATATATCATCGAAGCTCTCAACTGGTGCGGCATCGTGCCGGACGAAGGTGTGGATGCAGCAGGAAACGTAGTCGAGACTGCGTCAGAGCGTCATCCGCATGCTCCGTACAGACAGAGCCAGAGAAAGCCTATCTACCGCCAGTATGCCGAGCAGCTCGTTGCTGACGGATTTGCATACTATGCATTCGACACCGCTGAGGAACTCGGAGCAAAGCGTGCGGAAATGGAGGCGAACGGCCAGACATTCATCTACGGTATCCCTACACGTATGTGTCTGCGCAACTCGCTCGTGCTTCCTGAGGCAGAGGTAAAGGAACTCCTTGAGACACGTACAGACTGGACCATCAGATTCAAGATGCCTGAGAACAGGGTCGTGAAGATGGATGACCTCATCCGTGGCCATGTGGAAGTGAACACAGACACCCTTGACGACAAGGTTCTCTGGAAGAGAGCGGACGAACTCCCTACATACCATCTTGCAAACATCGTGGACGACCACCTCATGGAGATCACTGAGGTAATCCGCGGCGAGGAGTGGCTTCCGTCGCTTCCTCTCCACTACCTCCTCTACGAGGCATTCGGATGGACAGAGACACAGCCTCGCTTTGCACACCTTTCACTCCTTCTCAAGCCGGACGGCAAAGGCAAGCTCAGCAAGCGTGACGGAGACCGACTCGGCTTCCCTGTATTCCCGCTTCAGTGGGTAAACTCAGAGGGTGAGGTTTCACGCGGTTACCGTGAGGACGGATACTTCCCTGAAGCATTCGTGAACCTTCTCGCGATGCTCGGATGGAACCCGGGCAACGATCAGGAGCTCTTCAGCCTCGAGGAACTCGTTCAGGCATTCTCTCTTGAGAGAGTCGTGAAGTCAGGTGCAAGATTCAACGCCGACAAGGCAAAGTGGTTCAACAAGGAGTACCTCAGAAAGAAGAGCGTTGCTGAACTCACTGACCTCTATCTCCCTATCCTTGAGAGCAAGGGCATCACAGGCGTTTCACGCGAGTATGTCGAGAAGGTCGTAGGCCTTATCCAGGAAAGAGCGACATTCGTTGCCGACTTCTGGGATATCGCTTCATATCTTTTCGTTGCTCCTACAACATTCGTGGAGAAGGACGCTGCAAAGTTCTGGAAGGAAGAGAACTATACTCTCGCTCTTCAGGCTGCAGACTTCATTCTCAACTTCGAGGGTGAGTTTACAAAGGAGGCTCTCGAGGGACCGCTCGAGGAGTACATCCGCGGCAACGAATGGCCAATGGGCAAGGTCATGAACTGCCTCCGTCTTGCACTCGTGGGTGCGTCAAGCGGTCTTGGAATCGCTGACATCGTGACACTCATCGGCAAGGAGGAGTTCGCAAGAAGAATCGAATACATCAAAGCTACATTATAATATGAAGATCGGAATCTGCAACGACCACGCTGGCGTAGACTACAAGAACCAGCTGATGGAATACCTTACAGGCAAGGGTTATGAGATGGTGGACTTCGGCACCGACACTACCGCAAGCATGGATTATCCTGATGTTGCACATCCTCTCGCTGAGGCTGTGGAGAGCGGTCAGGTTGACCTCGGAATCGCATTCTGCGGAACAGGAAACGGTATCGGCATCACCCTCAACAAGCACCAGGGCATCCGCGCAGGACTCTGCTGGACTCCGGAGATCGGAAAGCTCATCAAGCAGCATAACAACGCAAACGTGCTTGTAATGCCTGCAAGATTCATTTCATACGAGACAGTTGTTGAAATTACAGATGCATGGCTCGGCGAAACCTTCGAGGGCGGACGCCACCAGACACGCATCGACAAGATGGCTTGTAAATAATTCGTTTTGGAAGCATTGATACTCAATCCGGGATCTTCACCTCTGAGCAGGAACATCGAAGATTATCCGGAAGGGATTATAATCCCTATCGACAAACCATACAGATGGACATCGGCGGACGTGATCAGAAAGGTCAAGTTCGCCGCTATCCGTCATTTCGGAAAGAAGAATCTCAAGGTGGGACATGCAGGTACGCTCGACCCTCTTGCGACAGGCGTCCTGCTTGTATGCATCGGCAAGGCTACCAAGCTGGCGGAAACTCTCCAATCGCACGACAAGGAGTATGTCGCAGGCATAACATTCGGAGCCACCACTCCTTCATACGACCTCGAGAAGGAAATCGACAGGTTCTTCCCTCATGAACACATCACAGAGGACTCCGTAAAGGAGGCTCTTCCGGCATTCATCGGTGAGCAGGACCAGATCGCTCCCCTTTTCTCGGCAAAGTCCGTCGACGGAGTGCGTGCATACGAACTTGCGCGCAAACTCCACAAGGAGGGCAAGACCTTGGATGAGGCAGCAGAGGAACTTATCAGGGTCAGCCGTATCAGCATTACTGAGCTGGAACTCCTGAAGTACCAGGGATTTTCCGGTGATGCTGGTCTGGAAAACGACCCCTCCCACTTCGTGGGCCCCTCCCCCTGCGGCCAGGGGGGTAGCACGGTTTTCCAAACCACACCACCGGAAAACCCGACTGCATCCAGCAGGATAAACGTAACGGACAACTCTGCACTGGGACTCCCACGCGCAATGGTCCGCATGGCATGCAGCAAGGGCACATACGTCCGTGCATTCGCCCGTGACCTCGGAGAATCCCTCGGCACCGGAGCCCATCTCGACAGCCTCCAGCGCAGCCGCAGCGGCATCTTCCGTGTCGAAGACGCATTGACGGTAGAAAGGACAATCGAAATCCTCGCCACACAAGCATAGACATGGGAAAGACAGCAGGAACATATTCATACAGGAACATCTGGAGGGTCGCCTACCCTATACTGATAAGCCTGGTGATGGAACAGATGATCGGTCTGACGGACACCGCCTTCCTCGGTAGGGTCGGTGAAATCGAACTTGGAGCATCTGCCATCGCCATCGTGTACTATATGGTCCTGTTCATGATCGGATTCGGATTCAGCCTCGGAGCACAGATCATCATCGGCCGAAGGAACGGCGAAGGCAACTTCCTTGAGACCGGAAAGATATTCTGGAACGGACTGTACTTCGTGCTGGGTCTCTCGGGAATCATAATCGTACTCTCGGAACTGTTCTCTCCGTCTCTGATGAAGCTCATGGTGTCATCCAGCGCCATCTACGACGCGGCACTTAGCTATGTGCGATGGAGACTTCCGGGCATGGTCTTCGCCTTTGCCACCACTATGTTTCGTGCCTTCTACGTAGGTACGACACAGACCAGGACACTGACGCTCAACTCCGTGGTCATGGTCCTTTCAAACATCGTATTCAACTACATCCTCATATTCGGAAAACTCGGATTGCCTGCCCTGGGCATCACTGGAGCGGCAATCGGCTCGAGCCTCGCAGAACTCGTATCGCTCATATTCTTCATCGTCTACACAAGGACCCGATGTGACCGCTCCAAGTACGGACTTGACAAGGTCGCGAAATTCGACGCAGCACGCGTGAAGTCAATGATGCCGGTATGTTCATGGACCATGATCCAGCACACAATCTCGATCACGACATGGTTCATCTTCTTCATGTACATAGAACATCTCGGGGAAAGGGCATTGGCGATTTCCAACATCACCAGAAGCGTGTCCGGACTCATCTGGGTCGTGCTTTCTGCGTTCTCGGCAACATGCAGCACCCTCGTGAGCAACATCATCGGCGAGGGCCATCAGGAAAAGGTGATGTCGCTGGTAAAGCGCATCCTGAAGCTTTCGTATGGAATCGTCAGTGCCATGATAATCCTGTTCTGTCTGTTCCCTGAGGCCATAGCCCGCATCTACACAGACATCCCGGACCTCGTCATTGCATCGGCACCGTCGCTCATCGTGATGTGCAGTTCATATTTCTTCAACGTGGGAGGCCAGGTCTTCTTCCAGGCGGTTTCAGGTACAGGAAGTACGAAGACAGCATTCAAGCTCGAACTCATCGCGCTGGCAGTCTATATGGTCTACTGCACGGTCATCATCGCCATGATGAAGTCCGACGTAGCCATCTGCTGGACAGCGGAACATGTATATGGAGGCATGCTGCTGATATGCAGCTGGTGGTACCTCCGTTCAGGCCGATGGAAGAACCGCCGCATCTGATCAGACCACACGGTACTGCTTGATCGCGCGGGTCATTACGTAGTCGATGGGATACTTCGCCTTGCTTGCCGCGGCCTTTCTGGCAATTTCGACTGCAAGGGCATCTCCGGCATCCACATATTTCAGAAGATTGTCAGTAAGCACATGCTCCAGAAGGAGATGGAAGCCGTGGCCATGGTCATGGTGACGCAGGTGACAAAGTTCATGAAGGAGCACATAGTCCTGGAGGACCTTCGGAAGACGGACGACGTTCAGGTTCAGATTGATGTTGCCCTTGGCTGAGCAGCTTCCCCAGTTCGTGGCATTGTGCTTTATCGTTACCTTATTATATAGGAAATCATATCTTACCGCCAGTTCGAAGAGACGTGGAGGCAGTTCCGCCTTGGCCTTCCTGCGGAGTTCGGCTATCTCCCTGTCAGTAGGGACCACCACGTCGGCAAAGCGCTCCTTCTGCTTCGCCATGGTCTGGATCACCCACTCCCTGCGGGTCTGGAAGAACGCCATGGCAGCTGCGTAAGGCACTATGTATGGGACAGATACGCTCACACCCTTTACCGGATGGACACGTATGGTAATGCCGCGGCTTCTCACGCTCTTGCTGAAGATGATATTGCCGATTACCGGGTCTACATATGTCTTGCCTGCTGTCTTTGCCATTGCCGGAACTTACATTTTGAAACCTGAGGGCACAAAGTTAAAAATATTCAGAGGATTTTTCCGTCATGGGATTGTTTTCTTGAATATTATGTCTATATTTGCGCCCGCTTTGGGTTTACTTGCCAGTGACCCGTAAAGTTTTGATTTATTAACCCTTAATCTTTTTAAAGCTATGGCAGAATACCTTATGCCCGAAAAGAAACAGGAGCTTTTCGAGAAGTACGGAAAGTCTAATACTGACACAGGTTCTCCAGAGAGCCAGGTGGCATTATTTTCCTACCGTATCGCTCACCTTACTGAGCACCTTAAGAGCAACAAGCACGACTATGTAACTCGTCGTTCGCTTCTTAAGCTTGTTGGTAAGCGTCGTCGTGTACTTGATTATCTCAAGGCAGTTGACATCGAGAGATACAGAGCTATCGTTAAGGAGCTTGGCCTCCGTCGATAAGCCTCTCAATAGTAGGAACCGACGAAGGGGGAAAAACCGCAATGGCGGCTATCCCCCTTTTTTCATAGGAAAGAACTCCGATGGCGCAGACAACAACCTGCGGCGCCTGACGAATGAAAAACATATATATCAGACCTGGTACAATGGTCTTATGAAGATTTCTCATGAATGGAAATCTTTAGATGAAACAGAATGAATATTAATCCACTCCCATAGGGGGAGGCAGGTTGAAACGAAAACAATGAACATCGTAAAAAAGACAATCGAATTATCCGACGGTAGGGTAATTGAAATCGAGACCGGTAAGCTTGCAAAGCAGGCTGACGGTTCTGTAGTGGTAAAGATGGGTGGCACAATGCTCCTCGCGACTGTAACATGCGCAAAAGACGCAAAGGAGGACGTTGACTTCATGCCTCTCCAGGTAGACTACAAGGAGAAATATGCTTCCGCAGGACGTTTCCCAGGTGGATTCATGAAGCGTGAAGGCAAGGCTTCTGACTATGAAATCCTCATCGCACGTCTCGTTGACCGTGCACTCAGACCACTTTTCCCTGAGGATTTCCACGCAGAGGTATTCGTAAATGTAAACCTTATTTCAGCAGAGAAGGATATCCAGCCTGACGCACTCGCAGGACTTGCTGCTTCATCAGCACTCGCAGTCAGCGACATTCCGTTCGAAGGCCCTATCTCTGAGGTACGCGTTGCACGTATCGGCGGCGAGCTCAAGATCAACCCTAACTTCAGCGAGATGGCTGACGCAGACATCGACATCATGGTTGCCGCTACATATGACAACATCATGATGGTCGAGGGTGAGATGAACGAGGTTAGCGAGAAGGACATGCTCGAGGCCATCAAGTTCGCTCACGAGGAGATCAAGAAGCACTGCAAGGTTCAGATGGAGCTCATGGAGGCTGTAGGCAAGACTGAGAAGAGAGCTTACTGCCACGAGGAGAACGACGAGGACCTCCGCAAGGCTATCCAGGAGTTCTGCTACGACAGATGCTACGCAATCGCAAAGTCAGGTTCTGCAAAGCACGAGAGATCAGATGCATTCGAGGCACTCAAGGAGGAGTTCTGTGCAACACTTTCTGAGGAGGAGCGCGAGGAGAAGCACATGATGATCGAGAGATACTACCA
>JAZRLI010000009.1:0-108398 GCA_045646785.1 Candidatus Cryptobacteroides sp.
CTGCATGAACTCGAAACCTGCGTCAACCTTAGCCTTAGCAACCTCTACAGCGTCAGTAGCAGCATTCCAAGGGAATGACTTAGTACCACCACCGAACTGGTCAGCACCCTCTGCGCAGAGTGTGTGCCACCAAGCCATAGCGAACTTGAGCCACTCAGCCATAGTCTTGCCGAGGACTACCTTGTTTGCATCATAGTAACGGAAAGCCATTGGATTCTTGCTCTCCTTACCTTCGAACTGGATCTTACCGATACCAGGGAAAAATTCTTTTGTTGCCATAATTTTAATGTGTAATAAAAAGTGTTAGTATGATTTGTTATTATTTTACAATCTTGACTTCCAAGTCTCGTATGCGTCAGCATAAGCCTGAGCGTCAGCTGCAGACGGCTCGATCACTGCGAGCTTCTCGAGAGTTGCGAATGCCTCGTTGTTGTCCTTGTAGATACCTGCTCCGATACCTGCACCCTTTGCAGCACCTACAGAACCGTCAGTGTCATAAAGATCGATAACTGCGCCTGTAACGCCTGCGAGAGTGTCACGGAAGATTGGGCTGAGGAACATGTTAGCGTGACCAGCGTGGATCTTGCTTACGTTCATACCCATCTGCTCCATCACCTCGATACCGTACTTGAATGAGAATACGATACCCTCCTGAGCTGCGCGGAGAAGGTGTGACTTGTTGTGTACGTTGAAGTTTACTCCGTGGATTGAAGCACCGACCTCCTTATTCTCGAGCATACGCTCAGCACCGTTACCGAATGGAAGGATGCTTACGCCTGCGCTGCCGATAGGAGCCTGAGCTGCAACGTCGTTCATGTCGGCATAAGAGATGCCCTCTGGTGCAACGTTTCTCTTCATCCATGAGTTGAGGATACCTGTACCGTTGATGCAGAGAAGGACTCCGAGACGAGTCTGCTCTGCAGTATGGTTAACGTGTGCAAATGTGTTCACACGTGACTTTGCATCATAGTTTACATCTCCGAGGACACCGTAAACAACGCCTGAAGTACCTGCTGTAGAAGCGATCTCACCTGGGTTGAATACGTTGAGTGAGAGAGCGTTGTTAGGCTGGTCACCACCACGGTAAGTGATAGGTGTTCCCTCTGCGAGGCCGAGCTCTGCAGCAGCTGCTGCGCTTACTCTACCCTGCTCTGAGAATGTAGGACGGATCTCTGGGATAAGTGACGAGTCGATTCCGTAGTAATCGAGGAGCATCTTTGAAACAGCATTCTCCTTGAAATCCCAGAACATACCCTCTGAAAGACCTGAAACTGTAGTGCAGATCTCGCCGCTGAGCTTCATTGCGATGTAGTCGCCAGGAAGCATGATCTTGTAGATCTTTGCGTAGAGTTCAGGCTCGTTCTCCTTCACCCAAGCGAGCTTTGAAGCTGTGAAGTTACCAGGAGAGTTGAGGAGGTGTGAAAGGCAGTTCTCGTGTCCGAGAGTGTCGAATGCGTTCTGGCCGTAAGGCACTGCACGCGAGTCGCACCAGATGATTGAAGGACGGAGAACGTTCATGTCCTTGTCCACACAAACGAGACCATGCATCTGATAAGAGATACCGATAGCCTTGATGTCCTTTGCGTCAACGCCTGAAGCAGCAAGGATGTCAGCTGTCGCCTGCTTGAGATACTCCCACCATGAGGTAGGTTCCTGCTCTGCCCATCCCTTCTTTACAGCGATGATTGGAGCCTCTGACTTTGGATAAAATGCCGATGCAGCGCACTTTCCGCTCTCTGCATCCACGATGCTCGCCTTGACTGACGAACTTCCGATATCGTAACCTAAAAGATACATGTTTGTTGTTTTAGTGGTTCTTATTTATAATATATGATTTACATCTATATCTATGCAAATTTAAGTAATGTTCACGTAACTTCAACCACTTTGTACCAAAAATACGCTAAGTAAAATGCAAATATATTATATATCAGCATTTTACAATGGTCTAAATTGTGAATATTTTTACTATATCAAACTTCTTCTTGCCGAATGCGCTCTTATTCAGCGTATAAAGCTTGGCCGGTTTGTGGTTTACGTTCTGTTCCATCTCCCCCGTTTCGGCCAGGATTCCGGAGGTGAAAAGCTTCTTTCGGAAGTTCCTGTTATCGATCTCGATGCCGAACACAGCCTCCAGAAGATTCTGCAGCTGACGGACGGTGAACTTCTTAGGGAGCAGCTTGAATGCCACCTGGGACCAGAGGATTTCCTTCTGCAGCACGGTCAGCGCATCTGAAAGAATGTCCATATGGTCCATGATGAGATGGTGGATGTCATCGACGTTCTCCCAGACGGCTCCCTGCCTTCTTGTATAGTTCAGCATGAACTGATCAAGCTTCACAAGGGCATAGTATCCGACGGTAACCACACGTACGGTATGGATGCCATGGTAATGGCTGATCCATTTAAGTTCGGACTCATCGACACGTCTCGGGTCCGAGAAGATGGATGTCTGCTTCAGGTACAGTCCCCTCAGGCCCGTGCTTCCTTCGAGCACTCGTGCCGCAGCTTCCGGAAGGGTCTCGTTCTCACGTATCATCGCACCGGGAAGCTTGAGTTCCTTGTCGTGATACAGAGGGTCTGCGGTACGGCGTCTTACAAGCAGGACCTTAAGATTGACTCCGTCAAATCCGAAGATCACACAATCTACGGAAATGGCGGAGTTGGTCTGTACGCTGTTGTTCATAGGCTATCTTGCTGCCACGAACACATATTCCTTTCCTGCGACTGTAGGCACATCATAGAGATATGTGGCCTCTACAGGCTGGATCTGAAGGTCTGCATCCTCCGAAATAAGCGGCTCAGCCACTTCCGGCACTGCAAAATACGGATTCGGATTCTCGCCCGAAGCCTCTGCAAGGGCACTTCCGTTCTTCATCATGAGGGCACCGGCTGTCCTGATGCGGAGGTTTCCTCCAAGCTCGGACTTAACCTTGAGGACTGCCACCTTGCCGTCCTTCCACTCGATGTCCACGATGAATCCGCCACGTGCAACAAGCCCGCTTACCTTGCCGTCCGCCCATCTGTCAGGAACGGAAGGAAGCACATGCACTGCACCGTCGTGGCTCTGAAGCATCATTTCCGCAATACCCGCTGCGCAGCCGAAGTTACCGTCGATCTGGAAAGGCGGGTGAGCGTCGAAGAGGTTAGGATATGTACCGCCCTTGCCCCAGAAGCCTGTGCTTCCTGCCGGGCTGAGCTGGTCTGTAATAAGCTTGTAGGCCCTGTTTCCGTCGAGAAGACGTGCCCAGAGGCATACCTTCCATCCCATTGACCATCCTGTAGCAGGGTCGCCTCTGTAGTTGAGGGAATTGCGTGCTGCGGCAAAGAGCTCAGGAGTTCTCCAAGGAGAGATCTGGTTGCCAGGGAAGAGTCCGTAGAGATGGGATACATGACGGTGGTGGTCGTTAGGATTGTCCCAATCGTACATCCATTCCTGGAGCTGGGCATGCTGACCGATCTGCATAGGAGCCATCTTCGACTTCAGCACTGCGAGAGAATCTGCAAAGTCCGCATCGGTTCCAAGAAGCGACGACGCTGTAATGATGTTTGTGAAGAGTTCGGAAACCATCTGGTTGTCCATGGTCGTTCCGGCACATACGGTAACGTCGCCCGGATCACGCATGAACGCATTTTCAGGAGAGTTTGAAGGAGCGATGACCATCCATCCATGGTCTGGCTCAGGAATCATGAAATCGACAAAGAACTCTGCGGCACCCTTCATTACCGGATATACCTCAGCGAGGAAATCCATGTCACCTGTATGGAGGTAATGTTCCCAGAGATGACGGCAGAACCATGCACCTCCTGTTGGCCACATTCCAGATGCAGCGAAATCCACCGGTCCGGTGATTCTCCAGATGTCTGTATTGTGGTGGAGTACCCAACCACGTGTGCCGTACATCTTCCTGGCAGTCTCAGCACCTGTCTGAGCGACTTCCTTCACCATCTTGATGAACGGCTCATGCATCTCCGAGAGATTTGTGACCTCTGCTGGCCAGTAGTTCATCTCGACGTTGATGTTTGTTGTGTATTTGCTGTCCCATGCAGGGTTGAGGCCGTCGGCCCAGATACCCTGAAGGTTGGCTGGCTGTCCTCCCGGCTGCGAGCTGCAGATAAGGAGGTAACGGCCGAACTGGAAATAAAGTTCGACGAGCTGTGGGTCGTCTCCGGCAGCGAAGTCCTTTACGCGGACATCAGTGGTAGCCGCTGCGGCAGGAGTGGTTCCAAGGTCAAGTTCAACCCTGTCGAAATATTCCTTGTACTCGGCCACATGAGCCTTGAGCATGGACTTGTATGCTTTTGAAGAGGCTGCATCGAGAAGTGCGAGGGCCTTCTTGTCGCCGTCTGCGCCGAGAGTCCTGTAATCCTGGAAGTTTGTGCCTGTAGATACGAGGACACATGCTTCGTCCGCACCTGAAAGCGAAAGTCCCATGTCGGTAGCGGTAAGTTCTCCGCCCTTGTGCACGATGCGGATACGGGTCGTGAACTCTACCCTACCCTCGAGTCCCTCCTGGTCTCCGGTCACTCCCCAGAGGACGATGTCGCCGTCCTCAACCTTGATAAACTGCTTTCTGTGAGGAGAAGTGATCGATGTATTGAACGATATCTTGCCTTTCTCTGAAGCAGTGAGACGTACAGCCACCACATCATCGGCGAATGACGAAATCATTTCCCTCTCATAGACAGTTCCGTCCACGGTATATCTTACCGAAGCGGTAGCGTCTGAAATATCGAGGTCGCGATAGTAATCAGAATAGTTCTCATGTCCAGGGAATTCAAGGTAAAGGTCACCTACCGACTGATATGACATTCCGTGGTTGACCTTGTAGAAGATCTTCTGGTCCACCATGTCCTGAGCGGCCCTATACTTGCCTTCGAAGATGAGTTTTCTGATGTCATCGATGGCATTCGGATCCACGTTAGGATTGGCATTCGAGTTAGGCTGGCCTGCCCATACGGTCTCTTCATTGAGCTGAAGCTGCTCCTTTGCAGGATTACCGAAAACCATGGCACCAAGCCTTCCGTTGCCGACCGGGAGAGCCTCAACCCACTTCTGCGCAGGCTCATCATACCAGAGTTTGAGGTCAGTTTCTTCCTTTGGAGCACATGCCGCAACAAGCAGCACGGCAGCAAAAAATATCTTTCTCATAGTGTCATTAATTTGTATCCTACAAATATAATAAATTACACCAGAGAATGATAACTTTTCACTTATATATTCATGTATTTCCGCTATCTGTATCGGTAAAGTTTAACATGGAGCACCTTATAGTCTCCTACTGAAATACGGACATGACGTCCCTGATGATCCTGATCTCCATTAAGACGACGGACATACCTGAAAGATCCGTCCGGAAGGACCTCAACTTCATCGCATGAACCTATACCGCAACGATCTGCGTCCCAGATACGGGATGATGCAGAAACAGAAGCATCAGGACCGGAAGAACCGGCAGCGACGAATCCATCTTCTCCAAGGGCCTTCCTGACAGATGTCATGGTCTTCTCGGCAACAGTAGCGAACTCGACTACAATTCCGTTTCCGGCAACAACATACTCATCTTCAGCAAGACGGATGACGATTCCACCGCCCTCCGGCCACTCACTGCCGTCCGTTGCCCTCGGATCCCAAGGCAAGGTAAAGTTGTGACGGCAGGTAAGAACAAGGCTGCCATCCTCGATGACACGCTCGGTATCCTTCTGATCGAACAGAAGACCCCACATTGCGTCCCTTCCCTGCCACCGGGAAACAAGAGGCATCATCTCACGCAGTTTCTCATACCCCTCCACGAAAGGCGTACCCTGTTCTGCAGAACCATCTTCAATGGCAAACGGACTTATACCTATCGCATCATGCTCGCCAAGGACATAGAAGGCACGCACACCATTATTCTGCATATGCTTGGTCTCGGGAATGAATAGAGGGTTGTTGTGGAGATGATACTGAGACACCCAACCCTTGAATCCGTCATCATAAAGGTCAGGAGCTATAAAATCCAAGGTCGGGGCTCCTGCATGCCAGATATCTATCAGATGCGCAAGAGGACCGGCTGAAGGATATTCACCAGGCTTTCTTCCACGGCTGTTCATCGCGGCATTTACAAAAAGCGGCACATCATATATCTTCCGAGCTGACTGCGCCATCTTCTCGACATATTCCGCATAATGCCATGCCATAAATATCTCATCGGTATAGACATCCTCACCGAAGACTTCCGTCCATGTACCTTTGGTCCTGTAGCCGTTTTCTCCCCATTTGCTATCCATATACGGATGCAGGGTCTTACGGTTCTTCTTCAGAAAGGACATCAGTTCCTGAGGCACCGGAGCATTGAAATGGCGGTCGGCGACAGCAGAATGATCACGGGCATCCTCAAGCATTCCGATTTCGTTCTCTATCTGAACCATGATGACAGTCCCATGGTCCCGATCTATCTCAGCAACATGACTCAACCATGTCTTAAAGGCCTTATTATCAGCCGCAAACACATTATCAGAAAAGGAACTTGCGATCTCAAGGGGTTTTCCTTCTCCGGTATATGCACGTGGATACTTCTCAAAGTCCTGTTTGAACCAGAGTGGTGCGTAGCAACTCATGGAGTTCTTCCAAGCACCGAACCATAAGAAGATTACCTTGAGGTCATTGGCACGTGCCTCTTCAAGAACCTTGTCTGTAAGCGAGAAATCGAACTGGCCTTCGACAGGCTCGGTCAGATCCCAATATGCCGGCACCAGGACAGTGTTGAGTCCCATCTTCCGGAGTTTCGCAAAATTAGCTTCTATATCCTCCGGGCAGGCAGCAGACGAATTTCCGAGTTCTCCTCCCAAGACGATGAAAGGTTTGCCGTCAACCATCAGTTGGACGGCATTTCCGTTATTACGCAATGTACTGGTCTGAGCTACCGCAACCGACGAAAACAGCAGAACAGTGAAGAATGTCAAAAAGTGCCTCATATACATTATTTTCCCATCAATCCATCTGCAAAACCTGCATAGGCATGCTTACGCTGGTAGTTACGGTCCCAAAGACCGACAGGCTCTCCGCCTCTCCATCCTGTACCAAGGGCTCCAGGAGCATCACACACGCACCACTGACATATGCCATACTGCTGGGCAGGAGGTATTATCTCAAAGTACTTGCTGACGATGAACCTGTAGAACTCAGCCATCTTCTTATGCTGAGCCTCGGTCACGGCTGAAGTTGCTATTCCTGAACCGAATGCATTGTTCACGATTCCCATGTCAAGCTCAGATATCTTCACAAGCTTTCCGGTAGCCGCCATAAGCCTGAACATATTGACGATCGCCTCTTCCTGAGCCCTCTGGTCATTCTCATTGAGGATGTAGCTTACATGCATCTGAGTACCGATTCCGTCAATCTTGGTTACGCCGTCCGACTCCCATATCTCTATCCAATGGATAAGGCTCTTCAGCTTCTTGTTTCCATCCCACCATGATTCGAGATTGTAGTCATTGATGAATAGCTTGAGGTCCGAAGGATTTCCTCCATGCTCCGCAAAGTACTTGCGGGCCTTTCCGAACACAATGCGGATATAGTCTTCAGAACCGAGGTAATCCTGCCAATAGAAGTTTGTTGAACTTCCCCATGAAGCCGACTCGAGTTCATAAAATCCGTCACCGTTTGTATCGCGGCCTGAAATGGACTCATTGACGGCATCCCACGCAACGACCTTTCCTGCCGTCGCTTCCATCATGCCATCGATCCATATGTCCAGAGCCCCGGTAAGGGCCTCCTTCTTCTCGGCAGGGGTCATCTCCACGTATTTGTATGACACTCCTGTAGCAATGAACGCGATGTCATCGATATAGATGTCGCCGGCAAATGCACCATAGCTGAACAACAGTCGCGTTGCGTCTTCTGCAGTACATTCGCATTCAATCTCCACATCCTTCCAGTCAGTGGTAAAGCTGATAACAGGAAATTCTCCGGCAGATTTATAGCCGTCGGTTATCTGAAATCCGGCAGACATCGTTCCGCTTGCAGAACCCTTGACCTTGAACTTAAGCTTATATTTCAGGCCTACAGTGAACGCCGGTGAAAAGTCCTTGGCCATCTGTGCCTCCCAACTCTGGACCTTGGACGGGTTAGATATCTTGAGGACTCCATTTTCAACGGTTCTTGTATGATTGTTGCCCCAGCCTCCAAAAGGATTGTTTCCATCGTTGAAATCAGTCTGAAGCAGAACGTCTTCACCGTCATCTGAAGGCAATTCCACCCTCTTTCCCTTGATCAGGCTGTTCAGATATGCATTCTGCTGCTGCGAATGCCATGCAAGGGTATGGCCATAGACGGTCATTCCTGCCTTCTGGGCACGGTCGACGAAGTTCTTCACGAGAGTAAAGTCCATGGAACCGTCAGCCCTCATCACAGATGCCTGCTTCATCGCATTGCCGGCAGTCACCTCGTTGAAATTAGCCGACACGATTTCATATTCCTTCGACTGGCGGATGAATTCATTGGCAGTCACAGCCGCACCCAACTTGAATGCAGGCGACACTGTACGGTTCACATAGTTCTTGAGGACGTCGTAGTCATTCGGATCGTCGAACGGTCCGCCAGGATTGGTTCCTGTTCCGTCGTCTCCACCCTCGCCATCGTTGCCATCGTTGCCATCGTCATCATCGTCCTTGCCGTCATCATAGTCGTCGTCAAGCCATGGCGGTCTGACAATTTCCTTATCATCATCTTCCTCCTCGACAGGATCATCTGGAGCGCATGCGTTCCAGCACAGGACTGAAGAAAGCAGCATGATATAAAACAATATCTTTCTCATAGTGTCATTCATTAGGGACTTACAAATATAATAAATAAACACTTGAGAAAGATATGTCTGTCGGATTATCTTGGATACTCCTTTTCTGAATTCTTATGGATATTGCGGAGAACCATGGACACCCAGCAGAGAAGAAGTCCCAGCACAAGGAGTCCGATGGCGGTAAACACTACGACCGCCGCCACACCTGTGCCGAAAGGGTTGATCAGGATAATGAAGGACAGTCCGAGAAGCACTACTCCACCGAACAAGGCCCAACCTGAGCCTTTGAGCCTGAACGTATCAAGGTCGCCGCCGAAGGAGATGATCATGAATGCATGGTACATCATCCAGATGCCGAGAAGGATCGGAAGAATGGCCATTGTAACTCCAGGATACACGCACAGCAGGAAGCCTAGCAGAAGATCGATGACACCACCGACCAGCATGTAGCCTCTCATTGCGAGATAGTTGCCGCTGGATGATGCGATTATGAGCTGGGCTGCACCGACAAGCAGCATGAGTACACCGGAAAGAATGCTCAACGTGACGTAACTTTCCATCGGGAAAGCAAATACGGCAATGCCGAGCACAAAGCAAAGGATGCCTGTAAGCATCAGGAGCCACCAGTGCTGTACCGCACGGCCGACTCTGTCTGTAAGATTTTCAAAATGACGTTTCATGGTACTGATGATTAATCGGTACCATCATAGTCAATAAATGTGCTACAGGCCTGTTATTCCAATGTTATCTTGTCGATTATGATAGGCTTGTCTCCGTAAGACCAGAAGCCGATGATATAAAGATGCTCAGGACTTATCTTGTTATTGTTCTTGTCCTTCATATCATGCAGATCCACCACAATCTTGCGGGAATTGCCAAAATCGTACATTGCAGGGTCACTCCAATAGTCATTCTTGTCGAACAACCTGAATGAAACAGCACTGTCATTGTCATTTCCGAGTTCTACGGTAATCTTGCTGAATGCTGACAGATTGAGACCGTCCGGATAGCGCCATCCGCCGAATCCATACTTACCTGTAATGAGAGTCCTGGTATTTTCGTCAAAAGAACCTGTCTCCCAGATCGAAGGATTGAAGTCCGCATTTGTAAGAGGGAATGGATTGATTTCCTTTACGGTCACGGTCACTTCCCTAGACTTGGTCACACCCTCGTATGTATATGAAACCGAGAGGTTTGTAGTTCCCACCTTATGAGCATTGATCTTTGCCGAGAGCCCATATTTTACAACTGATGCAATCTGCGTATCCGCAATCAGGAAATCCGAATCTGCAGTAACTGCTTCCGACATGCCGTCCGAGAACATTGCATTGACACTTATGTTTCTGCTGTTTCCAAGGGCCAGTTCAATTGTCTCCCCTACGCCATACACATCAATTCCGGTCAGGGTCTTGGAAACCTTCTCTCCCGCATATTCCTTGAACCAGTGGTAAACAGGCCATGGACATGCCTCAGGGTCATTGAGGAAGGTATAGTTGCCAAGTGTTCCCGGTACGCCATCAAACTTGGCAAGGAGTTCCTGGCTTGTGAAGATCATCCAGCTCACGTTGCCTGAATTGTCCGCGATATACTTGAAGTTGGCACCAAATCCCTTTCCTCCTGCAACTCCAGTCACACTCTTTCCCCAGGATGAATCATATTTTCTAGGGGCCCAGTCCATCTCGGTCACCATTATAGGAGCATAGTCTGCAACGGGCTTTATCTGAGCATCCCAGCCTCTCTGGAATCCCTCATATCCGCCACCGATGATACTTCCTTCAATATTCTCCTTAGGTTCCTCCTCGGCGTCGCTGTTGTACCATCCCGGATACACATGGATTGCAAATCCGATGTTTTCTCCGTTAAATCTATGAGTTGCATAACCTGCATACTGCGACTGGTAACCAAGTCCGGGAACCCAGATGATGTTGCGGGCGCCGTTTCCACGGATTTCATCGATTACCGCCTGGAAATATATCTGGGCATTCTTGAAATGTCCATCACCGCTTCCGGCATAGGTTCCGTCCGGTCCCTTGATATGGATAGGCTCATTGGCAAGTTCGAACATGACCTTGCCGTTGTTCCTGATCTTAGGATGAGACGAAACTATGTCCCAGACCTTAATCAGGAATTTCTGATATGAATCGTATACTGCAATCTGTTCAGGAGAGACTCCCGGAGGACGCATCACGACATAAAGTCCCTTTGCGTTGGCATACTCCACCATCGGTACGAAAACCTCATCAAGATACTTTCTGAAACGTACCTCGGAGAAACGCTCATGTCCCTCATATCTCACTGATGGCTGATCAGGATCATCGCTCCAGTAAGGATCCATATGCATACGCACGAAATTCATTCTCCAACCTGCCGCAAGGACCTGGTCGATCATGGACTTGTTATGTCTGAGACATCCTGCCACATCGTAGTTGTTCCATGCGTAGTCATTGAAGAACGGGCTATATGTCTGTCCGAAGCCGTGGAGGTTCACGATATTGCCCTGGGCGTCCTTGAGATAACGACCGACGACATTGAGTTCGAGAGGAGCATTATCGCCCGGATCAGGTGTCGGGTCCGGTGCAGGACCGGGTGGAGGAGTAACGACAGGAGGTTCATCTCCACCCTCAGGATCGATTTCAGGTCCACACGAGACCGCAAATGCAACCAGCGCCAATGTCAGCAGAAGCTTTTCGACTAAAGTTTTCATTATCAATAGGTTTTGTATTCGTTATCATTGACAGCCCTTATGGCCATACATTCCATTTCTATAAGCCAGCCTGGTCGACATACCGGAGCCCAGACATATACCTTGGCATGGTTTGGGAAACGCTCCTCGAACATTGTCCTGACCTGTGAATAGTCTGCAATGTCACGAAGATAGACTATCATATGCATCACATCGTCATACGAGCATCCGGCCTCATCAAGCAGAACCTCGACATTCTCCCACATCCTCTGCGTCTGCCTGGCGACATCTCCGGGATGGACGATGACGCCCTTGTTGTCGATGCTGGCGGTTCCCGAAATGATCACATGCCTGCGGTCTCCGTATTCAACCGACGTTCCACGTTCGAATGTTACGCCGTACTCATGGGTCGGATTAAGATGGGTCGAGCCTTTTATATATCGTATCTGACCAGCTTCCAATCCTTTGACCGCATACGCATCCATGGTCACGAGGGATGTACCTGCCGCATTCCTGCCTGCGATTCCAGTACTTGCGATGTAATGGGTATCCTTTGTCAGTCCCACACGGTCGAACATTTCCTTCCTGCCGGTCACGACTCCCGAATAGTTCTCATCCACATCCTGCACAAAGAACCATGTACGCAGACAGTCTCCTGCCACGCTGCAGCCCTGCTCCTGCAATGACGCATCATATGCATCAAGCATCTCCCTTGTCTGGGAGTATGAATTTCCTCCATCAAGTGATGCACCTGCCACCCACATGTGCTTGTAGCCGTTATGGTCAGCTACCCACATGTTTTCCGCAGTC
Organism: Candidatus Cryptobacteroides sp.; assembly: GCA_045646785.1. Taxonomy (GTDB): domain Bacteria; phylum Bacteroidota; class Bacteroidia; order Bacteroidales; family UBA932; genus Cryptobacteroides. The sequence goes on from JAZRLI010000009.1 coordinate 12,274, forward strand.
CTGGACATTTTCATGTCAGACTGAAGGATTGCCCATATCGCCACCTTGGTTCCGTCAAGCGGAGGCTGCTCGATGACTGACACCGCACATCCATGGAATTCATCCAAAGAGGTACCGAGTCCTGTCTCCTGGTTGGCTACATCACTCAGGAAATACCTGACAAAGACAGGAGTGAGCCCTGCGCACTTCCCTGCACAGACCTCGGCAAAAGCCGCACGCACGGCACTCAGCTGCTGACTGAATGAACCGCACGGATATGCACGGACCATCACATGACATTCGCGCACACCCGCCTCAACATCGTAAGACGAGCCCTGCGCAAAGGCATTTTCATATTCTGTTTTCCAACGGATCATCTTTTACTTTCTTCTAAATCCCAACTTTATCGGCTTTCCGTCCTTTGCAAAGGAGGCTATCTCCCTGCCGTCATACTCCACCTTGCCGGACACAAGTTCCGGAATGTTGTATGCATACATATGGGTCTGGTAATATTTCAAAGGGTTCTTCTGGGGAAGGAGGAAAGGCTTGTGGGCATTTCCTTCGCCGTCGATGTATGAGAAATACGGCTTGGTATACAGGCCATCATCCCTGCGGCTGCTGAAGACCAGCCACCTGCCGTTGCTGCTCCATGAATGGTAGCTTTCCACATCACTGCTGTTCAGCACATCCATACCTGACATCATACCAGTATGAAGGTCAAACAAATACAGATCAGAATCCTTATGCCAGATCGAGAAATTGCCATAATCGCTCAACGCACAAACCAGATATCGTCCGTCAGGGGAAATACGTGGAAAAGAGACGCTTCTACCTTCAATCCTTGCATTATATAACGTATCCACCTGGTTTCCAAAAGTGCAATCATCAGGATTGAAATCGATCCTACACAGGCTGTACCTTACATCCTTGAACCTTTCCGGCATCGGACTTACGGCAGAGGCGGTACAGAAATACAGGCTCCTTCCGTCAGGAGAAAATGTAGGGAAGGTCTCAAATGAATCTTCTGAAGCCAACAGGTCAGAAGTCATGATTTCATGTCCATCCACATCATATACCACGACATCCGACGCCTCATCGAAGACTTCTATCTGATTAGGATCCTTCACATGCATTACCTGGTTGGTCCTGTTTACGGAAAAGGCAATGTACTCAGCCGTCGGATGCCAATACGGATACACCAACGCCGATATCGTCTCTTCAGTCTTTGTATCCAGCTTTTCCTTCTTGCCGTTTGCATAAAGATAAGTTCCGGCCAGTTCCGAACGCATATGAAAAACCATTTCGTCGGGATTCCTGTCACGGAATGAATGGCAGTTCACGCAATTGCCACGGCCTTGGGTATTCAAGTATATCGACTTTTCATCGAATCCATCCAATCGCCTCTGGTATATTCCCATTTCCTTCCATAGGCTGTATCCTGGAGGAATCAGGCGATACACCAGATAGGGATCCACTTCATCCTTGGAAACATACATCTTGAAAGGCCGGCAGGAATACCATCCCTCTTTTTTCCTTACGCAGAGGGTCAGGGTCATCTCATTGCCGGCAGCTTCCGCTATCAATCCGTCCCAGAAACGGTTACGGAAAGTGACCAGGCCATCATCTGCCTTGACAAAATATTCATTGTCGCCCACCTCTATCTTCAAGGTCCAAGCCTGCTCCTCAGGAGAAATCACCTCAAAATCCATAGGAGCGATATTTGCCGGGATCGTAACATCCTTATAATCAGGAAATATAACAGGATCTTCATTCACCTGCCCGACAATTTTCACTTCACTTGAGCATCCGCTCATGAAAAGAAGACATGTACCTACAATGGCAATAAAACGGTTCATTTACGTTCCTCCTCTTCCAAAATCAGATAAACTTGATAAAACTGGAACAATATAGGATGAGACGGAGCGACATCCAGGATATCCTTCATATCGCCTTTGATTCCGTCATATCGTACATATGAGTCAGTAGCAGGCACAACCACTTCTACTTCCGAATCGAGCATTCGTCTCAATTCCCTTGCCTCTGACCTATAGAACAATGTCTTCTCCAACAAAGAAATATATTTCTCGGCTACATCGCATGCCCCCAATGCAGCATTTGTACGCACTAAAGTCTGAAGCTGTCTAGGGTTGCAGTTCCCGGAAGTCACCACATTGGCATCGAATGCAGCCTGACGTGCAGCAGCATGATAATCCCAAGACTGATAGACCATGCTCTGCATCGTAAGACCTGTCTTCAGGTTCGGAGTCGGATACATCAGACTGGAAAGGTCCTGAGGATTATAGTACTTGAAATTCTGAACCAGGAGTCCCTTATGGGCAAGGGCAAGGTTCAGATAACTTACAAGGAAGGTCGGCTGACGACGGTCTGCAGTCTTGATGATCTTGTCCCAGTCTCCGTTTTCAGCCCAGTACTGTTCCTGGATCATGCGGTAGTAGTTCCTGCTATGCACCTGGGAATAGAAGTTTCCTGCCAGAAAAAGCGAGACGGCAAGGCCAAGGACAGACACATATCTGGCGTATGAAGGTTTCAGTTTCAGATATTCGATGGCCCATGCAGCAAGCAGAAGCAACGGAATCATTGCCCATGCGTATGCAGGGAAGAAATATGTCGATGGCCAGTCATAGTACATGAACGGTGTCAATGCATGTTCAAGGTCGCTCACAAGCGAGGACTCGACATACAGCCATGCAGTCAGAAACATAACGGCAGGGTATGCAAGGGCGACGAGACCCTTCCATCCTCTTTCCATCATTTCCCAAAGCATGGTTGTGACAGCAAAGACCACGGCAACGCTGCCGGCAGTCTGATACAGTACCGGAATGAGTACCAGACCTGCCACATACCTTATCCTATCCTTCGGAATCGACACATAGGCAGCCAATGCAGCTATGACGAAAAGGAAGGCGATATGGCCCTGGAACCTGTAGTAGTCGTTTTCCATGCAAAGGAAAAGGAAGGCTGAAGGAAGAAGGGAGAATCCGTCCATCATCGTTCCACCGGTCCTGCGTCTCATCACCCTGGCGACAAGCCACCATACTGCAAGATAGACTGCAGTCGCTGTCAAGGTACCTGCAAAAGGTATCCTCATGAACTGGGTCAGGAATGAGGACACGACAGTTGCAAGACCGCCTGTACGCAGAAGCCTTGCCCACTGTTCAGCTCCATCGTAGAGGAAAAGGTCATTGCTCTCGATGTTGTAGAAACGGAACTCCTGGGTAAGATGGACTCCGACCGCAATCAGGATTCCGACTACGGCGACTACGATCATATTCCTATGCTTCGCTTCCATGGCATCAATAAGAATAAGCCCAGTATGTATCTGCATGCTTGCGGAGAGCCTGTGTTCCCCTGCCCGCATTCATCATGTTCACATAATCGGTGAATCTCTGTACCGTATCGTCACTAATCACGAATCCCGCAACTGCCTGAGGATCAACCATGGTGATAAGGATCAGCGCCTCTTCGTAAAGGCGCGGAAGATTCCTTCCGTCAGGATACTGCACGCTTGCCACATATCTGATCATGTTCAGGAACTTGTCTCCTTCCTCATCTGCAAGAAGCGAGCAGAGGAACATGTCGGCATACTTGTGGTCTTCGCGGTTTCTGTCCACGAGTGATGAAATCGTATGGGTAAAGTTTGCGATCGTAGCCTGGTAAAGTTCAGGTGCATATGCCGGTTCGGCATCCTTGATGGACTCAAGATGCTTCATCCGGCTTTCGACCCACTTTCCATGGCAGGTGGAATGACTCAGGATATCGATGTATTTTCTTGCCATCTCATAGTCCTTCAGGGATAGATATAGATCAGCCAGACGTCTGAGGGATGCGAATCCCATACCCGACACCGACTGGACTCCCAACTGGTAGGCCTGATGGATGGAAGCATTATGGATGCCGATGCGTTGATAGAACATTGCATTGAAATTCAATGACATAGGCTCGATGGTCTCATTAAAGAAGAAGTCTTCAGATGAGGAAAGTCCATATCTGAACGCGTAGTCTACGAGACATCCCTTTTCTATGAGTGCAAGGAGCGCATAACGCTTCTTGAATTCGTCGTTGCGTGCTTCCTGAGGAGTTACGATTTCAAGGATTTCATCCCATTCGTTTCTGTCTCCAAGATATTCCAGACGTGCTCTTTCCTCGTGGGTCCTTGCAGCAGGATCAAGTCCTACGATGCTGTATACAGACAACGCAATCAGGGCAAGTGAGAGTACGACATTGACCGCCCTGTGACCGAGGAAGCGCGGAATGCTTATCTGCGGACGCTTGATCAGAGTCACTCCGAAGACAGCAACCATGATGACTGCAGACCAGAACACAAATCTGAGGGTAGTAACCATGTTAAGGTCCCAGAACTGACGTCCGGAAAGATATGCTACCGGGATCAGGGCCACCCAGACGAGACGGTTCGGTTCCTTGAAAAGACGTGTGAGCACTACTGCGGCACACATGAACGGAAGCACGGTGAACAGCGCCTGGATAGCAGCACCGGCTGCAGGATAGATATAGAACTGATGCAGGAACGAGCCCACATAACACGAAAGTCCGTAAGGAATCGACTTGAACAGTGAAGTATAGTCCGGCAAAGTAGAGAAATATGAATACCCCTCAAGCCAGACAAGATAGTATCTGCAGAAGAAGAACCACACTGCCCAGAAGATCACAAAAAGTGCAAGAGACATCTTTTTCATACACTCTCCTCCTATTTTTCTGTTTCAAACAATTCAACCACCGACTTAGGGAGTTCCACTTCTCCATCGATGAACTCCGGCACATTGAAGGACTTCAGACGCCAGATGTTGTAGCGTGGATCCTCCTGCGGAAGAAGGAACGGCTTGTGCATGGTTCCGTCTTCATCCATATGCGCGATATAAAGTCTGGTATATCTTCCGTCAAGCCTGCGGCTGCCGAACATCACCCATCTTCCATCAGATGAGAATGAATGGTAGCTGTCGGCATTCTCAGAATCATTGACAGCAGACACATCCACATGCTCCATGGTCTGAAGGTCGATCATCCTGAGGTCGGCCTCATCATGCCAGATCGGGAATGTACCGTATTCAGCCCATGTATAGAGCAGGTATCTTCCGTCTGCGGAGATGCGCGGATACGAGACGCTGCCCCCAAGCAATGAAGCATCATAGACAGTCTCTACGGATTCACCGAAGTTGCCTGTCTGAGGATCGAAGGATACTCTCATGATGCTGTAATGGATGTCAGGGACCTGGTCTGGAACCGGCTTCGCATCAGCCTGGGCAAAATAGAGGTATTTTCCGTCAGGAGACCATGAAGGGAAGGTCTCAAGGACTTCAGTCGTCATGAAACGAGGGTCAGCCTTGACTTCCCCTGTACGTGTATCATACACGACAAGGTCGGATGCGCTGTCATATACTTCGATCGGCTTCTGGCCATGGACAAAGAAGATCTGATGGGTGCTGTTGGACGAAAATGCGATATAGCGTCCCTCCGGATGCCATGCAGGATATGTCGTATTCCTCTTTATGCCGATCTCGTTGAACTTGATCTTTGTAAGATTGCCATCGTGGTAGAGTACGGTACCGCCGTTTGCTCCTCTGACATGGAACATCATGCTCTCTGATGAATATGCAGGGAAATGGTGGCAGTTGAGGCAGGTCTCGTTTTCTGTCGCATTTGTGACGATGGCCTTCTCCTCGAATGTGGAGAGGTTTCTCTGGTAAAGTCCCAGCTGTCTCCAGCTCTTGTAGCCCGGTTCGATGAGACGGTAGGCGATCCATGGATCGATTTCCTCCTCAGCAACATGTATCTGGAACGGAGCGAATGCCACACCGTCCACCCACTTGTCTGACCAAGCAGACACGGCCACTTCGAGAGTCCTGCCGGCAGCCTGCGACATAAGGTCATTCCACTTGCCGAGCGGAATCTTGACAACACCCTCCTTGCCGGAAACCCTAAGAGCCTCCATGCCGTCGACAGACAATGTCGCCTGGACCTTTTCCGCATCCTCTACCATGAAGTTCATAGGTGCAATATTGGACGGTACGGTCACGCCGGAATAGTCAGGAAAGAGCGGAGGCTGCTGGTCTGTCGAAGACTTCGGATCGTCCCATGAAGAGCATCCTGCAAGTCCCGACACGGCAGCCAGAAGGATCATGCCTGACAATATTTTATGAATAAGTTTCTTCATATCTAAGTAAGCATTGTAAATCTTACAAATTTAATAATTTATCGCGACTGAGACAACATCATGCAGACATGAAGACAAAAAAAGTCGGAGGCCTATCGACCTCCGACTTGGATATTATCGTTCAGCAGGGATTATTCACCCTGAAGACCTGCAACGAAACCTGCGTAAGTATGCTTACGTCTGTAGTTCTGATCCCAGAGACCTACAGGCTCACCGCCTCTCCAGCCTGTTCCGAGCTCGCCTGGAGCGTCAGTAATGCACCACTGAGTGATACCATACTGCTGAGCTGCAGGGATAATCTCGAAGTACTTGCTGATGATGAATCTGTAGTAGCGTGCCATTGCCTGGTGCTGCTCCTCTGTCATGCTTGTTGTAGGAACTGTGTTGCCGTTTGCGTCAACATAACCCATGTCAAGCTCAGAGATCTTCACAAGCTTGCCTGAAGCAGCCATGAGCTCGAGCATCTTGACAACATGCTCCTCCTTGCTTGCCTGAGTGTCAGGATTCTCGTAGCAAGAAACGTGCATCTGTGAACCGATACCGTCGATCTTGGTAACACCGTCAGACTCCCAAACCTTGATCCACTCGATAAGGCTCTTGAGCTTCTTGTTGTCATCCCAGTCAGACTCGAGGTTGTAGTCGTTGATGAAGAGCTTGAGGTCAGCAGCGTCACCCTGGAAGTGCTCACGTGCCTGTGCAACAACGATACGTACATAGTCCTCATCGCCGAGGTAGTCCTGCCAGTAGAAGTTGTTTGCAGGATCGCCTGTCTCAGCATGCTGGAGGTCATACTTGCCGTCACCGTCATAGTCAGCGCCGGAAATTGCCTCGTTTACAGCATCCCATGCCACAACCTTACCTTCAGTAGCTTCCATCATACCCTTGATCCAGTTGTTCATAGCCCATGTGAGGGTATCCTTCTTCTCCTCAGGTGTCTGAGGTTCAGCTGTACCTGAAATCTCATAGTAGAACTGGAAGTCGTCGATGAAGATGTCACCTGCGAAGTCTCCGAATGAGAAGATAAGACGGGTAGCGCCTTCCTTTGTACAGAGAGTGCTCAATGTAACCTCCTTCCAATCGGTTGTAAGGGCAACATTTGCGAAGTCACCTGCAGATGAGTAGTCAGATGTAACCTGGAATCCAGAACGGAATGTTCCTTCTCCTGTAGCCTTGATCTTGAACTTGAGGAAATACTTCTGCTCAGGCTCAAAAGCTGTAGTCACGTCATATGACATCTGTGCCTCCCAGTAACCTGAACCTGCAGTAGGGTTGGAAATCTTGAGGGCGCCATCCTCTACGGTTCTTGAAGACTGGAGTCCCCAGCCACCGAATGGTGATGTACCGTCATTGAAGTCAGTCTGAAGGATGTATACAGGGATAGTCACTGCAAGAGCCTCCTCGTGAGATACCTTGATCCACTCGATCTCGATATCTCCCTCATAGGTACCCGGCTGGAATACGATGAACGAAGTAGTAGAAGTAAGTCCTGTGATCTTCACCGACTGCTCTGCCCACTCAGTTGTAAAGGTCATGTTGGCAGTAGGAAGCGCATCCGGATCCCAGTTACCCATCTGGACTGTCAACTGGCCTTCAGTCGAGCCCTTGATCTTCGCAGTAACGGTATAAGTATTCTTTGGATTTGTAGGGATTCCCTCCATTACAAAGTACTGATACCAGCTGCCTGGATAAGAACTCTTGAGGATACCGTTCTCGATTGTAGGCTCGTATCCCATCACAAAGAATGGGAACTTCGAATAATCCTTGTAATAGATTGAAGCATCCTCCACTACTCTGGTAGCATCAGGATCAAGGTCAAGTTCCTTGTCAGCGATGAGTGTGTTGAGGTACTTGTTGTTCTGCTGTGAGTGCCATGCGAGTGTATGACCGTAAACTGTCATGCCTGCAGCCTCCGCATTCTTCACGAAGTCTCTCACTGTGTCGAAGTTCATGTTACCCTTGTTGTCGACAACAGAAGCATACTTCATGGCATTGCCTGCAGTCATCTCGTCGAAGTTCGACACTGCAAGGGCATAGACCTGACTCTTTGAGTTGAAATCGCTGGCCGCGAGGGCAGCTCCCAACTTGAAGTCAGGAGATGCCACACGGTCAACATAATTCTTCAACACGTCATAATCATTAAGATACTCATACTGCGCGATGTCCTGTGGTTTATCTACCGGGAACTCCTTGACAGGATCAACTGCACAAGATGCAAGTCCTGTCAACGCCGCAGCAAGAAATAATAATCTATAGTATTTCATGTCTTAGTTGCTTTTAGTTTTAACGCGAGCTTGGTGTTGCCACTCTATTGATATATGAAGGGTTGTAAGTCTCGATAGCAACCTCACGGCTACGAGATACGAGGGTATCCCTGCTGTGATACTGCTTAGAACCGAAGTCAACATCATACTCAAGGTAGATACCGTCACGGTCCTTCTCGCCCCATGCCTTCTTCTCGCCATCCTTCACATACTTACCTGTACCGGTTGCTGTCACGCCGTCAGTAATTGAAGTAACTGTTGCATTGCCAGCCTCGTCGAATGTGAGGAGGAGGTTACATGTAACTGAAACGACTTCAGTGACAGGCGCTGCAGGCTTGTCAGCATAACCGTTTTCTGTAACCCTCTGGTAGTTGCCGTAGCTTTCCCATCCGTCCATTGTACCGCCAAGGAAGTCACCGTTAGCAACGAGTTCATCCTCCTTGCCCTTCTCTACGACAGAAACCTTGTCAAGAATGAGGGTTCCTTCGAAAGTACCGAAGTTGAATGTGAACTTGTTGAGGCCTTCATTGTTTACAGGGAAGTCTACTGACACCTTTGTCCACTCTGTTGTGAATGGAATGTTGGCAGCACCATACTGCTGGTTGTCACCGTTTTCAGAATCCTGAAGGAAGATTCCTGAAGTGAACTCAGCTGTTCCCTTCACCCATGCAGAGAAAGTGTATGTCTTGCCTGCAGTGAGAGGAGCGCCGAACTTGTACCATACCTGAGCAGCCCAATCAGCCTCACCTGCTGTAAGGTTTGTCATGCTGAGAGCATATTCAGGATCCGGATCACGTGTAACTTCAACATTGGTCTTGATCGGAAACACAACAGATTCGAGAGACTTTGTTGTAAGGAACATAAGCTCGTCATTCTCAACATACTGAGCGTGACGGACATTTGTAGTTGTTGCACCCTTCTCAGTGATCTCGTCAACACCGCGGCGAAGCCAGCTTCCATCCCAAGGGTTGATATACTTCACGCAGTAGAGAGTGTAGTCCATAGGAGTTACATTCCAGTAAGTAGGATCTGTACGTACAGGCTGCTCACCCTCGATGAGAGGAGTACCTGTAGCGATCTGGTCAGCACCCTTCACGATGTTCTTCATCACTACAGGGATCACGTAAGTGTTCTCAATGGCAGCAGGGTCAGCAAAGAATGCATCTGTAAGCTGAACCTCTACACCACCCATATGAGTGCCGCCATACTTGAGCTGATCGTCAGCAAGAGTATAGTACTCTGCAGGCATAGCCTGTACAGGCTTTGTACCGTCAGCGTCAAAATAAAGGTTTTCAACCAATGAATTGTCGACTTCGATGTCGAGCACGATATCCTTTCCCTTATATGCGCCACCCATGGTACCATAGATGATGCACTTGCCCTGATTGTCAAGTTCAGTAGGGAAAGTCTCAGACTCACCGAGCACGATTGTACGCACCGGATACTGATATGCGAAGTACGCTGTCACACCGCCCTCATAATCAGGAAAGATCTGTTCCTGATTGTGACATGAGGCCATTGCTGACAAGATTACTCCAGCAGACAAAACCCTGAAAATATTTCTTGATTTCATAATATTCAAAATTTTTATCGATTATTCCCAACCCTTGTTCTGATCAAGGTTGCTCCACTTGAGAACCTCTGTCTCAGGAATAGGTCCGTAATACATATAGTCAGCATAGTTACGTGGCTCAACCTCGATCGGTGTGAATGTAAGTACGCCGGCATTCTGCTCGATCTTCACGCCCATTGCAGTCTCGTTAAGGTCGAGTCCCCAACGTCTCATATCCCAGAAACGCTTGTTCTCGAACGAGAGCTCGATACGACGCTCATTGCGGATGAGTTCGCGCATCTTTGCCTGGTCATTCTTGATGCTCTCAAGATATGCATCTCCATTGTCAGCACCTACGCCGGCACGTGAACGGATAGCCTTGATCACGTCGTATGCGCTGTAGCCTGAAGGACCGGCAACTGAAGGGCCATAAGCCTCGTTGGCAGCCTCTGCATATGCAAGGAAGAGTTCAGTATAACGGATGTATACAGGATAATGCTTCTTTGCATTTGTTGCAGTAGGGTTGGCACTACAGTCGTCACGTAAAAGCTTACGGAGATAGTAGCCTGTACGGGTCGAAGTCGACGTCTTGTTAAGACCATTATTGTCTGTCGAGTACGCACCTGTGATGATCTGGGTATCCTTGTATGTAGCACCGTTGTAGATTACATACTCGCTGAGACGAGGGTCACGGTCAGCATACGGATTTGTCGCAGAATAGCCGCTTTCAGCATCAGCGATAGGATATCCGTTTGCCATCGGGAATGCATCTACGAAGTTCTGAGTAGGGTTGATACGTCCGCTACCATAGAGAGTTGGAGGATAGTTCTCCTTCTCCTGGTTGATACCGAAAGCATAATCCTCAGTACCCTGGTTGATCGAACCTCTCCAAAGGATCTCTGGAGGGCAGGCACCTGAACCGAGAGCGTCGATTGTAGTCTTGTCCATGAACCACTTGTAACCTGTAGGGTCAACGCCTGCGACGCCACCGATACGGTCGAGAGCAGAAGCCGCAACTTCAGCTGCATCCTCATAAGTCACTCCTGAACCCTCTGAATATGCAGGGCTGGCAGCAAGAATGGCTGTGAGAACCTTGATCGACTCTGCGATACGTCCGCTTACACGTCCGTTGAATGTAGCACCGAATACAGCGTTGTACTCAACATGGTTGGTAACACCGATAGCCTTGTACTTTTCAGGAATCTGTGAAGCATTACCGAGGTCAACATAGTCCATAGGAAGGAGTTTCATGGCTGCATCGACATCATCATAGATCTGCTGTACACATGCTGAGAAAGATGCTCTTGGCTGGTTGAAGTCAGAACCTGCTCCCTCTGGTTCGAGGATGATAGGAGTTCCGAGAAGCTCGCCGGATGCAGTCCAACCTGCGTGGTTTCTGAGAAGATAGTACATGTTCAGCGCACGGAGGGCAAGAGCCTCACCTACAAGCTTGTCTGTGAACATTGTACGCTTAGCCTCGTTCTCTGCCCAAGGAACGCCAGCGGCATTCTTGATGAAGAGGTTGAGGTACTGGATAGTGGATTTTCTAGCATCCCACATCGATACAGGGTTGTTGACAGCTGTCCATGAGCCCTGAGCCATAGATCTGAGAGCGTTGCCAAGGTCGTTGGTAACTGCGTCGTCAGTAGCGATGTCAGTGTTACTCTTGGTCTCGAATGGGAGATTGGCATAAGCATATCCAAGGATACCCTGTGCAGACGAAGGATCCTTGAACATCTGTTCCTCTGTCTGAATATTTTCCTGCGTTGGATTGATAAGGTCAGCACAAGCACTGAACGAAGCAACCAAGGCAGCAAGTATCATAATATTCTTAAGTTTCATTGTTCTCTAGTTTAAAGGATTAGAATACAAGCTTTACTCCGAGATTGTAGAAACGTGCCTGTGGAGCTGAACCTACATTCATTTCCATATGCTTGCGTTCTGGTGAGATGGTAAGGAGGTTGCTGCCGCTCAGGTAAGCCGAGAAGCCCTTGACAACCTTGTTGTTTGCGAGAACAGACTGCGGCATTTCATAAGTAAGCTGAACCTTTGCGAGGTCGATGCGGTCTGTCTTGTACATCCAGAAGTCTGAAGTCACGAAGTTGTTCGCACCCTCTGTAACTGTAAGACGTGGATAAGTAGCTGTAGCTGCTGTCTCCGGTGTCCAACGGTCACGTACGATTGCAGAATACTTGTCATCGCTGTCGATCCAGTAGTATGAGCTGTCCTTCACACCCCATGCACCGCAACCTGCAGTAGCGAGAGCGAAGAGGCTGAAGCTCTTGTACTTGAGGGTAAGGTTAAGACCGAATGTCGAAGGATTGCCATACCAGCCACCCTTGCCAAGGTAAACCTGGTCATCTGTAGTGATCTGCTTGTCATCATTCTGGTCGATGTACTTGATGTCACCTGGACGTACTGTACTACCGAGCTTCTGATCAGGCCAGTTGTCGATCTCCTCCTGTGACTGGAAGAGGCCTGCGCTCTGATATCCCCAGATGCCGTCAAGAGGCTTGCCCTCACGCTGTCTGTAGTCAGTATAAAGCTCATCTCTCTTTGTTGCGAGAGTAGTGTAGTAGGTGTAGTTAAGTCCAAGAGAGAACTCAAAATCGCCTACCTTCTTGTAAGTGTTCACACTGATGTCAGCACCTGTACGATAGTTGTTGTTGTAGTTCATCCAAGGGATGAAAGACTGCGACGGATAACCTGTTGCAAGGTGTGACGGATAAGTAGTGGTATTGTCGATGAGGTAACCCTCCATTGACTGTACGAAGTACGAAGCGTCGAAGGAGAGGAGTCTGTCAAAGAACGAAGCCTTGAGGTTTGCAGACACTTCCTTACGCTGGATGAACGAGAGGTACTCATTAGGACCACGGGATGCAGTCACATACTGTGAAAGGTTACCGTCATTCCACTCGTAGCCATAGTTGTCCGGCTTCCAGATAGGAGTGTAGAGATAGTAGTTTGCAATGTCGATATCCTGGTTGAGGATGCTGCCTGATACTGAGAGTACGAGGTCATCAACGCTATCAGAATCCTTGAGGAAGCCCTCGTTGGATATTCTCCATCCGAGAGTCACTGAAGGAGAGAATGCATTGCGGTGGCCAGGAGCGAGCTTTGACGAGTGTACGAGTGCCGAGCTGAAGTCAGCATAGTATCTGTGGTCATAGTTGTATGTAGCCTGGAAACCGAGGTTTGCATTCACTGTGCGGTGATATGTACCTGAGTAAGTCTGCTGGTATCCTGCAACGACGAGCATCGCTGAAAGGTTGTGAACTCCGCTGAAGGTTCTGTTGTAGTCGAAGAGGCCGTTCCAGAGAACAGTCATGTTGCTGGTTGAACCGCTGATGTTCTGGTTGCCTGACTTCTCATCGAGACCTTCCTTTGTAAGTCCTACGATCACATCCTTTCCGTTGTAGTTAGACCAGATCGGAGTATAGATCGCATACTTGTTGTCGAAAGATGTAGTATAGGATGTAGCGTAGTCCATTGCGAATGTAGTCTTGAAGCGGAGACCCTTGAGAACTCTCTGAAGGTCGAACTCGAGACCTGCGTCGAACTGGAACTGACGGCTTGTCCACTTGCTTCTTCCTGCTGCGTACATATCAGCGAAAACGTTGGTAGGATTCTGCTGTGTACCACCAAGGAAATACTTTCCGTCGATGATGTTTGAAGATGCATTGATAAGGTCAAGTGCACCGACTGCGTTAGGATCGATAAGGTCGATAGGAATCAGCGGGTGTGCGTTCTGTGGATAGTTAGGACGCATTGTTGCTGCTGCTGACCAGTAGTCGCCCTTTGCAGACTTTGAATCGTAGAAAGTAGTGTTGGCGTTGATGAAGGCCTTGATGAAGTCGTTGATCTGTACATCGACGTTACCACGTACATTGAAACGGCTTGTGTTGTTGTTCGCAGCCTCACCTACCTTGATGAAGTCACCTTGATTGTAGTAGCTCACGTTGCTGTAGAAATGAGCCTTGCTTCCACCACCAGAGATCTCAGCTGTCACATCGGTACGGTTGTAAGCCTTGTTGATGTAGTCAGATGAGTAGTAGTTCACATCCGGATAACGGTATGGATTAAGGCCTGAAGCATGGTTGTAGATATCAAGCTCTGAATAAAGAGGAGCCTTGCCTTCATTGGCGAGAGCCTCGTTATAGAAAGTCATGTACTCTGCTGAACCAAGGTACTCAGGAAAAGCCTTTGCTACTGCGACACCAGAGTTGGCTCTCACGCTTACGCTGAGGCCCTCGTTGGTAGCACGCTTTGTAGTGATGAGGATGGCACCCTTTGCTGCACGGCTACCGTAAAGTACGACTGCCTGTGCGCTCTTGAGGAATGTCACTTGAGCAATTTCTGTAGGAAGCACATTGTTGGCGTCACGTGGAACACCGTCAATGAGTACGAGGTAGCCTGCATTGTCAGCATCCATACCCCAGAATGAATTGCCGTTCCAACCGCTTACATAAGCCTGCATGTTGTCAAGGCTGTATGTATTGTAGTTCTTCTCGGTCAACTCTTCATAATTCACAACAGCGACACTTCCGATAATGTCCTCTTCCGCAACCTGGCGGTAAGCGACATTAACAAGCGGTTCGCTTGCTGTCTCTTCTTCTGCAGTCTGAGCATTCATCGTAAAAGGAGATGCCAGAAGCATTGCAAAGAGAATGTATCTTGCTTTTATGTGTTTCATTTTCAATGAATTTTAATTATCACTAATCTCCTTTTGATTACCATCCAGGGTTCTGGGCAAACTCCTCATAGAGATATACCTCATCATCCGGAAGCGGGAACCAGTAATGCTTAGCACCGTACACACGCTCGAGAATAACTTCCTCACGCCATCCTGCAACCTGAGCATCCTTAGGATCGTTCTCACCGCTGGTGTACCATGAGTTATCATATACGCGGTCGAATTCCTGAGATGTCTTGATGTTGTATGGATATACTGTAAGGAGCATCCAACGCTGAAGGTCATTGAAACGATGTCCCTCGAACATGAGCTCGACAGCTCTCTCACGACGGATCTCATCCATATAGGCTGTACCTGAGAATGAGCTGTGTACATGTCCTGCACCTACGCGGTCGCGGAGTCTGTTGATTGCATCCTCTGAAGTAAGGTCACAGTTGGATGCCTTGTTTGTTCTTGAGAAGTTAGCATCCTTGGCAGCTGTTGCCTCTGCATACATGAGGTAAACGTCGGCAAGACGCATATAAGGAAGATATACGTGCATTGAGAATCCCCAGTCATACTCACGGTCAAATGCGTTGCATGTGTGAGGAACGAGCTTCTGGATGAAGTATCCTGTACGGCTACCGTTTGCTACAGGACGCATGTTACCGCCTGTAAAGAGTTCACAGTAGCGATAAGGCTCACGAACCTCATCAAGAGCTGCGTGGAAGTACTTGAAACCGTCGAACACGATGTCATGGTAGAAACGTGGGTCACGATCCTTGAATGGGAAGTTAGGGTCGAAGCCAGACTCAGGGTGATCGAGTGGAAGACCGTTGGCCATACCATACATGTTTACAGCATTTGCTGTAGGCTGGTGGATGACGTTGTCATGATCCACGAGACCATTCATCTTAGGACCGAATACCTTTGTAGTGTTCCAGTGAGAACCGTTGAAGTCATGTGAAGGACCACGGAAGATAGCCTCGACTGTACCAGGCATGAGCCAGTTCTGTCCCTTTGTATAGAAGTTGTCTGAGTAGCGTGTAGTTGCAGATGCAGACTTCTTGTGGTCATAGACGTTCTCAAAGTCGAACTCTGCAAGAGCGTACTGTGTCTGGTTGGTCTCAACGAGTGTGAGGAGTTCACCGAATGCCTCAGCAGCCAATGACGCATACTCTGTATTATATTTATAGGTATCAGAACCGTCGATTGTAGGATTCTTCTCACGTGAAGGGTCCATCAATGGTGACGCTGCCCAAAGGTAGCACTTGCCGAGATATGCAAGAGCCATCACCTTGTTGATACGGAGCTGGTTCTTTCCTGAAGTAAGCTTACCAGGCGCTGTTTTCTCCCAGTCGATAGGAAGAAGCTCTGCAGCCTTGCGGAAGTCCTCAGCACATCTGTCAGCACACTCCTGGAATGAAAGACGAGAAAGCTTGAGTTCATCGTTAGCCTCGAACGCCTTGTCAACGTATGGAAGTCCACCGAACCAGCAGATGAGCTCGAAGTGCCACCATGCACGGAAGAAATAGAGCTGACCTTCAAGAAGGTTTCTCTCCTCCTGAGTAGCGGCAACAAGCTTTCCATCCTTAAGTGCCTGAAGACCTACATTGGCCTTACGGATGCAATACCATGAGTGTGGCCAGAGAGAGTGAGAGAACTTGTCCTTTGCAGTAGGGTTGCTGCCGTCCTTATAGAGCCAGTTACCTGTCTGCATCCAGGCACGGAAGTTACCGAGGTCAGCCTGATGCGTCATTCGGCTGTCAGCCTCTGGGTTGAAGATCTCATCATCTCCCCAGTTCCATGAAGGACACCAGTTGCACTTCTCCTTGTCAGGGATACAGTTGTAGATCTCCTCGATAAATCCCTGGAAGCTTCTGAAGTCCTTGAAGGCAGCCTCCTCAGAGATAGTCGAATCAGGCTCCTTGTCGAGATAAGCCTCGCAAGAAGTAAGAGACGAGCCGATCAGAAGGCCGAGTCCTAACCATATAGAAAGTTTAAAGATTCTTTTCATAGCAATTATTATAAGGTAAGTTTAACACCGAGGTTGAAACGTCTCACAGTCGGATATGCTCCACCGCCACCGCTGTAACCTGAGAGGTTGGCCTCACGGTCGTCTGGCATACGGGTCCAGAGCCAGAGGTTATTACCGTTGATGAAGATCTTGAATGACTCGAGACCGATCTTCTTAGCCCATCCACCGTATACTGTGTAAGCGATTTCAAGGTTCTTGAGACGGATGTATGAACCGTCGAAGAGGTACTGAGTCGACTGATTTGCGTAATAGCCTGGAGTTCTGCTCCATGCTGGTACTACTACATCAGCGTTTGGATTTGATGGTGACCACCATGAACCCATGTCATACACGGTATTAAGCTTATTGCCGAAGCTTGTAAGAGGAACGTCACGTGTTACGTTTGTAACGCCATAGAACTGAGCGAATGCGCTGAGGCCCTTCCACTCAAATCCTACTGTTGCATTGTAGGTATTCTGAGGTGTACCGGTATATCCGTAAGGAGCTGAGTCCTTGTTGTCGACAACACCGTCACCGTTGAAGTCTACGATATAGTAGTCTCCAGGAAGCTTGTGAGCATCGTTTGTATCGAACTTAGGAGTACCGTAAACCTCATCCCATGTCTGAGTGTAACCGGCATCGATATGAGATCTGTACTGTCCGATAGCGTAACCTGCCTCCTTCTGATAGTCAGGACGGAGAGCCTGGTCATCCTTCTGGAGAATCACGTTCTCAGAGTGAGTCATGTTGAGGTTACCCCAAAGACGGAGACCGTTAGCGAACTGCTTGTTGATACGGAGTTCGAGCTCGTAACCGTTTGTACGTACGCGACCGATGTTCACAGTAGGAGGTGTACCGCCATAGTATGAAGGAACCGAACGCGAACCACCGTCCACGAGGATGTCACGACGCTCGTCGCGGAAGAACTCGACGCTACCTGCGATGAGACCCTTGAACATAGAGTAGTCGATACCTGCATTGAGCTTTGTCACAGTCTCCCACTTCACGTCTGGGTTACCGATTGCAGACTCTCTATACCACTGATAGATACTGTCAGCCTGGTTGAGGTCCATTGCTGTAGCTCCACCGTAAGCCCACTGAGACATGTAAAGCCAGCGCTGTCCGATGTTGTCGTCTCCGATCTCACCATATGATACGCGGACCTTGAGCATCTCGATGATTCTCTTCTCACGGAACCACTTCATGAAAGGCTCTTCGCTGACCATCCATCCGAGCGCACCTGAATTGAAGAATGCGAAGCGGTTAACGTCTGCGAACTTCTCGGAGCCGTTGTAAGCACCATTGTACTCGAGGAAGTAACGGTTGTTCCAGCTGTATGTAGCACGGAACGCCCAGTCCTCACGGTAAAGAGGAATCATTGAACCTGTAGCGTTTTCCTGACGGCTGAAGAGACCCATCGCAGTCACATCATGCTTTTCAGCAAATGTACGTGCATAGTTGAGCTGGCCCTGGTAGTACAGGTTACGGAGAGTTGACCAGTCGTTTACTGAACCACCTCCTGTTGTCCACTTGATAGGCTGAGTGTAGTCGAAGTGGTGGTAAGCGTCGAATGGGCTCTCAAGAGTTACGACACCTGTTTCAGGATCGATCCACTTTCTCTGTGGATTGTTGTACATATCCGAAATACCACGGCTTGACTCAACGAACTGGTTATCCCATGAAATCACACCTCTGAGGCTGAGACCAGGAGTGATGAACTTGAGGTCCTGCTCGAGTGTGAAGTCAGTGTTGATTCGGTTTGTTGTTGTTTCGAAACGACCGCCGACAGAAAGGTTCTCTGCAGAGTTGGTTACATTTGATGCGTTTGGATACATACCCCATGCGCCGTCTGAATAAACAGGGAGGAACACGTCTGGAGCGATACCGTAAGCACCTGCCCACTGCTGCTGGATCTGCCAGATATCATTGCTGGAGTTCATTGTAGGAGCAGTACGCTTTGCTGATGAACCGGAAAGATTCACTCTGAGGGTTGTAGTCGGAGTGATGCTGAAGTCGAGGTTGCTTCGTACGTTGATACGGTCATATCCGTAACCTGACTCATAGCCACGGTTGTTAGGATAAACCTTGAAGAGGTCACCCTCGTTGAGGTAGTCTGCAGAAGCAAAATACTTCACGAACTTGGTACCACCGCTCACGTTCACGTTAGCATTGTATGACATCGCGAACTTGTTGAAGAGGGCATCCTGCCAGTCAACGTTAGGATAACGCTCCATCTGCTCGACTGTAGTCTGGTTGCGGTAGTTCTCGATGAAGGCCTGAGGTCTGATGTACTCCCAAGCGTCAGCACCTGTGATTGCAAGTTCATGCTCTACTGCAACGTTACGTGCCATGAGTGCATCGTAAGCATCAAGCTTGTTAGGAAGCTTTGAAGGATTCTTCATTGTAGCATTGAAACCTACATCGATCTTTGCCTTTCCTTCCTGACCACGCTTTGTTGTCACGAGGATGACACCGTTCGCACCCTTCACACCATAGACTGCAGTTGCAGACGCATCCTTAAGTACAGAGATGCTCTCAACTGATGAAATGTCTACAGAGCTCATCGGACGCTCGATACCATCGACGAGAACCAAAGGATCACTGCTGTTCCATGAAGATGCTCCACGGATGGTGATCTTAGGGTCTTCCTCACCTGGCATACCTGTACTCTGTGTAGTCACGACACCTGGAAGGTTACCGGTAAGGGCGGCACCGATACTGCTGACACCGGCTGCTCTCTCGAGAACTTCACCGGTAGTCTGAGTGATCGCACCGACAACCGAAGCCTTCTTCTGCTGTCCGTAACCTACCACGATTGTTTCCTCAAGCATGAGGGCATCGTCGTTGAGAACGATCCTCATTGGCGATCTGGTAGCCTGTACTTCTACAGTCTCCATACCGATAAAGGAAACAACCAGTACTGCATTGTCACCTGGAACCGAAAGTGAAAAATTACCGTCAAGATCGGTAACTGTACCCACGGTCTGATCGCTCTTAAGAGCAACTCCACCACCAATGACAGGTTCGCCATTGCTGTCCACGACAACTCCCTTGACTGTAAACTGCTGTGCCGATGCCATGAGGCAGCTGAACAACAGACAGAAAACAAGCGCAGGAATCTTTCGATTTAGTTTTGTTTTCATTTACGGGTTAGTTTTTAATTAATAATTAGTGTTTATGTATTTTTCGTGTACATACATTTATCAAAACAAATTTACGCA
Organism: Candidatus Cryptobacteroides sp.; assembly: GCA_045646785.1. Lineage (GTDB taxonomy): Bacteria > Bacteroidota > Bacteroidia > Bacteroidales > UBA932 > Cryptobacteroides. The sequence goes on from JAZRLI010000009.1 coordinate 32,166, forward strand.
TTTAATTATCCTAACAGAAAACCAAATGAAACAAAAGACTGCGAATAGGAAACATCTGGAATTATTTTTTCGGAAAAATGTTTCAAAATTGTTAAATCATCGGATTTTTCTATTATTTTTGCAACAAATCACATATAGCCGACTTAAAAATGAAACATTTCGGACTGATAACAACACTGATCATAACTTTGGCATCGTTCAACGCACAGGCACAGACAGCACGTCTGTATTCTTCGTCGGACGGCCTTGCAAACAGCCATATACACGATATATTCCAGGACAGCAAGGGATTCATATGGATCTCGACAGAGAACGGACTGTCACGATTTGACGGACTCAGATTCCTCAATACATCCTTTGACAGAAGCGAAACGAACTCCATAGCCAGCAACACCGTAAGGACAGTCCTGGAGGACAGTAAGGGACGCTTCTGGGTAGGAACTTCAGCAGGTCTGCAGACATTCAATACAGATTACAACACATACACCAAGATCAACCTTGAAGACTGGGGCGTACCGGATTCTGACCAGCACATAACCAAACTGATGGAACTGACGATCGGCGAAGAAAGAAAGATTCTTGCCGCTTCTTCCGGGCATGGTATATATATATTGGATGCAGACAGCTGCGCGATAGACCATGACAGACAGAATGCCATAAACAGAAGCCTGCCGTCCAAGTTCATATCGACGATATTCAAGGACAGCAGCAACATGCTGTGGATAACCACCGAAGCCGGAGGCATCAGCATCATCGACCTGGCGGACTTCAGCAGCGAGCCGGTCATCTGGAACAGAAGCCTTGCCATTGAGTCCGGAGACATAATCAACACGTTTGCGGAAGACAGCCAGACCGGAAACATACTCATAGGTACACAGAGTTACGGAATGCTCGTATGGGACAAGGCCACAGGACAGATAAGGAGGCCTAAGGGCAAATCCAACGGTAATTCCAGCATCATGTCCATAATCCCCAACAACATAGCCACAAGATATGGAGAACATACGTTTCTTGTAGGCATAGAGAACCAGGGAATAAAGCTCTACAATGCCGACAGTGAAAGCATTTCAGGAGTAAGGTTCTCAAACGTACCTTTCAACACATCAGGATGGAAGGTTCATAAGCTCATGGAGGACAGTCAGGGCAACGTTTGGGTCGGAGCCCTTCAGAACGGAGTGATGATCATACCGAAGTCCATGTTCGGATTCAGACATGTAGACCTCGGCCCCCACGATTACTCAGAAGGACGCAATATAAGCGTCACATCAGTGATTTCCGACGAAGAAAGGGATATCCTGTGGGTCGGAACAGACGGAAGCGGAATATACAGGACAGACAGGAGCAACAGCAGTGACATGAACCTTTCTGCTGAAAACTCCGGACTCTCCAACAATTCCATAATGTCGCTTGCACTCGACAGCAGAGGCACATTGTGGATAGCGACATACCTTGGTGGTCTGTTCACATACTCTCCGGAAAAGGGTGTCAGACAGTTCAAGGACCAGAAATCCATCGGCACAGACAAGATATACAACCTTGCATACAGCGCAGAAGAGGACGCTCTTTACGTAGGTACGCATGGAAACGGACTCTCAAAGGTAGATGCCAAGGCTGAAAAGGTCATGCAGACATGGGACGACGACAGCAACAAATGGATCAGCTACCTCACGTTCGACAGCTCTGGACTTCTATGGATCGGAACATACAACGGTCTGAAGGCCTATGACAGCCTTGCAGACAAGCTCACTGAATACGAGATCGCCAAAGACAAGTCAGTACGTGTGAATTCCATTTTCGAGAGCAAGGACGGAAACATATGGATAGGAACCGGAGAGGGACTCATATGCATGGACAGGACAACAAAGGAAAGGACATTGTACACAGAAGATGACGGACTTGCCTGCAACCCGGTTTCGAGCATCCTGGAGGACGAGGACGGACATCTGTGGATATCGACCCTGAACGGACTTTCAAGGTTCCATCTCGAGACAAAGACCTTCAAGAACTTCTTCCAGTACGACGGACTTCAGGAAAATGAATTCAACGCCAAGGCAGCCTACAAGAGACCTAACGGAAGGATGTACTTCGGAGGAATCAACGGCCTCACAGTCTTCAATCCGCATTACGTGGACAACAGGGAAAAGAACATCCCTTCGCTTTACCTTTCCGGCATAAGCATCATGAACAAGGAGGTCAGATATGACCCCGCAAACGGGGAAAACAACATCCTGGACAAGCACATTTCGGAGGCGACAAGAATCACCCTCCCGAACGATGCAGACATATTCTCCGTGGAATTCTCGGTACTCGAATACACCAACCCTCAGAAGGTTGTTTACGAATACATGATGGAAGGCCTCGAAAAGTCATGGAACAGGACCTTCAACGACTCCAACAACGCCACATATACCAATCTACCTTCCGGCAGATACAAGCTGAAGATCATGGCTTTCTACGAAGGCGAACCAGAAGAGTTCTCATACAGGGAAATCGACGTAAAGGTCCTTCATCCATGGTATATGTCGTTATGGGCATGGCTCATATACATATCGGTTGGAATCATCATCGTTCTCACACTCCTGGAATTGAGAAACAGGAGGATTGCCCTGAAGGCACAGCAGGAGGAATCGGAGATAAAGGAGATGAAGCTTGAGATGTTCACCAACATCTCCCATGAGATCCGCACTCCCCTCACCCTCGTCATGACTCCTCTCAAGCAGATGCGCGAAAACGAAAACGAGCCAAGGCAGAAGGACCTGTACAACCTCATGTACCGAAACTGTCTGCGTATCCTCAGAATCGTGAACCAGCTTCTTGACATGAGAAAGGTGGACAACGGCCAGATGAAGCTGCATTTCGTCGAAACAGACGTCATATATTTCATCAAGGACATCATGAAGTCGTTCGACAACCTTGCGACAAGCAAGAAGATCGACTTCAGCCTGAATTGCAAGGAAGAAAGCGTGAACCTGTGGATAGACCACGGAAACTTTGACAAGGTAATATTCAACATCCTGTCAAACGCATTCAAATACACTCCGGACCATGGCAGATTGCACATCGACGTCTCGCGCAAAGGAGAATGCGTGGAATTTACCATCGAAAACACCGGAGATCATATTGGAGAGAAGCATATCGACAAGGTCTTTGACCGATTCTATCAGGCAGACATAAGGGATGCTAAGATGGGCTCAGGCGTAGGTCTCCACCTCGCAAAGATGCTTGTCGAACTGCACCACGGCCAGATTTCGGTATTCAATACAGAGGACGGAGTGGCGTTCAGGATTGAGCTTCCTGTAGGCTGCGGACACCTCAGCGAAGAGGAACGCACCAAACCGCAAAACCACAAAGACCTGTATACCAAGAATATAGATGCCACTGAAGAGCACTCGAGCGCTGAAGATGTCACATACAACGCAGACAAGGAGAGCAACGACCAGGTCAAGCAGCACAAGACAAGAAAGCGAATAGTACTGGTGGACGATGACAGCGAAATGAGGGCATACCTCAAGCTTGAGCTCCAGAACGTATACAATGTCGAAGTATTTGCCAACGGCAAGGATGCATGGGCAAGGATATCGACCAGCGTACCTGACGCGGTCATCACCGACCTCATAATGGAAAAGATGGACGGTGCGGAGCTATGCAGCAAGATCAAGAAGAATCCGGGAACCAACCATATCCCTGTCATCCTGCTCACATCTTCATCAGACGAAAGCAGTCAGCAGAGATGCATTGACAGCGGTGCCGACAGGTTCTTTACAAAGCCTATTTCACTTGACATCCTCAAGAGTGCCATTGCAGGTGCAATCACTACAAGAGAGACCATCAAGAACAAGTACAGCAGGGATATCGACTACGGCTACAGCGAACTGAAGATCACCAACAGCGACAGCCAGCTTGCAAGCAAGGTGATCGGAATCATCCGCAAGAACATCGAGAACAGCGATTTCAGCGTGGAGGAACTCAGCCGCGAGGTCGGCATGAGCCGTGTACACCTCAACAGAAAGCTCAAGGAGACGATGACCATCTCCCCAAGCAATCTCATCAGGTCGATAAGGCTTAAGCAGGCGGCTTACCTTCTCATATTTAATAAGGTAAACATATCCGAGGTCGCATACAAGGTGGGATTCTCGACGCATTCATACTTCTCCAATTCATTCCACGACTTCTTCGGCATGACTCCTAAGGAGTTCACTGCCAAGTATATGAACTGTACTGACGAGGAGACGCTGAAGAATCTCTTTGGTTAATCTGCCTGTCAGATACAAAAAAATGCTGAGTTCTGCTCGCTTCGCTTAAGCATAGGTATATGCTTCGCAAGCAGAACTCAGCATTTTTTATTATCGGGATTAGCCGATTATGAGAATGGCTGCGTCATTCTTGGCTACAGAAATCTTCTTTGAAGCCTTTACAACAGACTCTTCAGGCTCGTTTCCACCGTCAATGAGACGTACAGAAGCGCCTTCTGCGTTCAATGCCTCAAGAACGTCCTTCACTTTGAGTTCAAGCGGTGCGTCGATTGCATTCACAGCAGCCACATACCACTTATCACCGTTTCTGCGGGCAATTACCACGTTCTCACCTGGGAATCCGGCAATGTAACGTGTCTCATCCCATGTAGTCGGAACCTCCTTGATGAAGTCGAGACAGAGCTTTGGAGCATCAGTAAGGTTATTCGGAGCCAGAGCAAGCATCTGCATTGCATTCTGGTAAAGGACAAGCGTAGATATCTGGAACACGTCAGTCGTACGACGGGTTGTTCCACGGTTGTTGCCACGGCTGAGGCGTTCGTTGAGGAAGCATCCTCCGAACTCCATTGAACCTACTGCGTTACGGATGAACGGATGCAGACACGCTGCCTGAGCCTCCTGTTCGCACTCGTACTGCGAGAATACAAGGTTTTCAGATGCACGTACAGCCTCGCTGCCTACGTAGTTAGGATAGAGCTTCTCCCATCCGCGAGGAAGTGTTGCACCGTGGAAGATGCACATGAGGCCGTTGTCGTCGGCATCGCTGAGAATTGACTCATAGTAAAGCATGGTTTCCTGCTTATCGCCGCCGAAGAAGTCCACCTTGATACCCTTCACGCCTATTTCCTTCATCCAGCGCATGTCCCTCTTGCGGAGAATAGGGTTGCTCATCACGTTGTATGGTCCCTGAACGATGTCGTTCCACCATCCGCTTGAGCTGTACCAGAGGAAGAGGTCAACGTTCTTTGACTTTGCATATGCCGCAAGCTCCTCGATGCCCTCGTATCCGAGATTCTGATCCCAAAGGGCGTCAACAAGGAGATATGGGAGACCCATCTCCGATGCGAAATCCACATAAGCCTTCTGGTCCTTCATGTTCATGCTGGCATCCTGCCATACGATCCAGCTCCATGCAGACTTTCCGAACTGGTAGTCATTTCTGGTCTCATAGAGAGGTTCGATGTGGTCCCATGCAACTGTGGTCTCAACGATAGGAGCAAGAGTCTCACCGAGAGTAATTGTTCTCCATGGAGTTGCACCAGGGATTGCAATCGCAGGCTCGGATGTTCCGTTGCCGTTGTTCTCATCAGGCATAGGGAATTCGATCTTGTATGTAGCACCTACATTGCCGTCGACATTGCCCGCAGTCTCATAATATTCGCCGAGTCTCGAGCCGCAGAAACGGCCGTCTACGCCTGTCTCGCAGACAAGCACGAAACCGTCGTTTCCAAGCTGGAAGAGAGCAGGGAAAGTATATCCATGACCATATTCATTCTTTGCGTTTACCGGCTTTCCTATGCCGTAATACTCCTCATAGCTTGGCTTGGTACGCTTCCAGCCGATGAGGGCATGGCTCTGAGGTGTGAGATATGTCTTCACATAGTCGTGAGCAGGAGTATCGTTGAAGCTGAACTCCGTGAGCTCGTTGAAGATTCTGATGCTTCCTGTCTCGCCTGGCTTAGGAATGAGGTAACGGAATGCCACGTCGTTGTTTCCGACACGGAATTCTACCTGAAGAGTCTCTCCCTTTGGGTTGCGGAATGTCACCACAGCCTGATTTACCTTGAAATCAGCCTTAGATGCCTTTGTTCTGTTCATCTCATAGCTTCCTTCGAGAGGATTCTGCTCGACGCTTACAAGTTCGAGTTCAGAGAAGTCGAAAGCGTTGGTCACGAGTCCCAGACGCGAAGTGCTTACAAACGGATTTGAGTTATACTCCACCTGATAGTATGCCTTACCGTCGATGGTGAGGACATAGACCGATGTCGTTCCGTTAGGGCTAGGGATGTACTGTGCTTCTGCCCTAGCAAAAGTGGCCGCGCACATACATGCTGCGACCACCAATATTGTAGAAATAAAGTTCTTCATCCTATGGATAGATTAGAACATAGCCTTAACCTGGTTGTAAACGTTCTGTGCTGTGAAGCCGAGCTTCTCATCAAGAACAGTATAAGGTGCTGAGAAACCGAAACTCTCAAGACCGAATACCTTACCGTTGCTGCCTACGAGACCCTCGAGGTTTACAGGGAGACCTGCAGTAAGACCGAAGATCTTCTCACCGCATGGGAGAACTGCCTGCTGATACTCCTTAGGCTGAGTACGGAAGAGACCCTCTGAAGGGCAGCTTACGATACGAACCTTGATACCATCCTCGCGGAGGAGAGCAGCACCTGCAACGAGAGTTGAAACCTCAGAACCTGAAGCCACGAGAGTTACATCTGGGTTCTCGTCTGAACCTGCAACGATGTAAGCACCCTTCTCTGCCTGAGTATAGTCGTTTCCGTCAGGAAGCTGTGCGATGTTCTGACGTGAGAAGATGAGAGCTGTAGGAGTGTCAACGTTCTCCATAGCCATCTTCCAGCACTGAGTAGTCTCGATAGAGTCAGCTGGGCGAAGAACGAGAACAGAGTTCTTGCCGTGGTGGTTCTTGAGCTTCTCCATGAGGCGGATCTGTGCCTCCTGCTCAACAGGCTCGTGAGTAGGGCCGTCCTCACCTACGCGGAATGCATCATGTGTCCAGATGAACTTCACTGGGAGCTCCATGAGAGCAGCCATACGTACTGCTGGCTTCATGTAGTCTGAGAATACGAAGAATGTACCGCAAGCTGCGATTACACCACCGTGGAGAGCCATACCGATGCAGCAGCAAGCCATTGTAAGCTCAGCAACACCTGCCTGGAAGAATGCTCCGCTGAAGTCGCCAGGAACGAATGCAGTAGTCTTGTTAAGGAAGCCGTCAGTCTTGTCTGAGTTAGAAAGGTCAGCTGATGCGCAGATCATGTTAGGAACCTGCTGTGCGAGCTGTGAAAGAACAGCTGCAGACGCATTTCTTGTAGCGTCGCCAGCCTTCTGCTGAACTGCAGTCCAGTCTACCTTAGGAGCAGCACCGCTGAACCACTCTGCCTGTGCAGCAGCCTTCTCAGGGTTAGCCTCAGCCCATGCCTTCTCCTCAGCATAACGCTCAGCAACTACAGCCTTGAGCTCCTCAGCACGCTTTGCGTAAAGATCCTTTACCTCATCGAAGATTACGAATGGGTTCTCAGGATCGCCACCGAGATTAGCCACAGTGTTCTTGAATGCGTCACCGCCGAGAGGAGCACCGTGAGTCTTGCAGTTGCGCTCGTATGATGAACCGTCAGCCTTGAGGGCACCCTTACCCATCACGCACTTACCGATGATGAGGGTAGGACGGTCGTTGATGGTCTTGGACTCGTCGAGGGCCTTGCGGATCTCGTCGCAGTCGTTACCGTTGATTGTGATGACATGCCATCCCCAAGCGCGATACTTCATTGCTGTATCCTCTGTCATTACGTCAGCGCACTCAGTAGAGAGCTGGATGTCGTTAGAGTCATAGAACATTACGAGGTTGTCGAGACCGAGGTGACCTGCGATACGGCCTGCACCCTGTGAGATCTCCTCCTGAACGCCACCGTCAGAAATGTAAGCGTAAACAGTCTCCTTTGCGAAAGTTGGGTTGCCGGTGCGTGCAGCAAGGAACTTTGCAGCGATGGCAGCACCTACAGCGAATACATGACCCTGTCCGAGAGGACCTGATGTATTCTCGATTCCGCGCATGATGTCAACCTCTGGGTGACCTGGAGTCGGAGACTCCCACTGACGAAGCTGAGCAAGCTCCTCAAGAGTGAACTTGCCTGCGAGAGCGAGCTGCGAGTAAAGCATCGGCGCCATGTGACCTGGATCGAGGAAGAAACGGTCACGACCTTCCCACTTCGGATTCTCCGGGTCATACTGGAGATACTCTGAGTAAAGTACATTGACGAAGTCTGCACCACCCATGGCTCCACCAGGGTGTCCTGACTTAGCCTTTTCAACCATTGAAGCTGCGAGAATTCTGATGTTGTCCGCAGCCATGTTCATTACTTTGTTGCTGTTCATGTCGATAATATAAGTTAGGATTAAATTGCACGTTTATAAAAATCGTATAAAAGTAGTATTTTTCCACGACTTTACGAAATAAAATTGCTTCTGTTAACATTTTATTTCACATTCCACAAAAAATGACTCATTTGTGAAAGAAAACTGAAGGATTTTAAGAACGATATCACATATTTTGACTAACTTTGTGTGAATTTGGAAATTCATAACAACTAAAGTAATAATCATGACACAAAACAACACTGCAAATGAAGCCAAGGGCTTCTACAAGCTTTCTTGGATTCAGAGAATCGGATTCGGTGCCGGTGACATGGCTCAGAACCTCATCTATCAGACAGTCAGCATCTGGCTTCTGTTCTTCTACACCAACGTATTCGGTCTTACTCCAGGAGCCGCTGCCCTGATGTTCCTCATCGTCCGTCTGGTCGATGTTCTTTGGGACCCGATCGTAGGAGCATTCGTCGACAAGGGAAATCCAAGATGGGGTAAATACCGCTCATGGCTTATCCTCGGAGGTATTCCTCTCGCAGGTCTTGCAATCCTCTGCTTCTGGAACCAGTTCAACGGTTCGCTTCTCTATGCATACATCACATATGTAGGTATGAGCATGTGCTACACATTGGTGAACGTACCTTACGGTGCACTCAACTCATCACTCACACGTGACACAGAGGAGATCACAATCCTTACATCAACACGTATGTTCATGGCTAACCTCGGAGCACTCATCGTGAAGTCTCTCCCAATGGTAATCGCCATCTTCGCTCCTATCGCAGCTGACGGTACAGCCATCACAGACAAGCCTGAATCTGCACCTGCATGGTTCATCACAATGACAATCTTCGGAATCGCAGGTCTCGCGCTCCTCATCTTCTCTTTCTCACAGTGTAAGGAAAGAGTAGTAATGGACGCTAAGGAGTCTGAGAACGTGAAGGTCAGCGACCTCTGGATGGAGTTCCTCCGCAACCGTCCTTTGAGAGTCCTCGCATTCTTCTTCATCACTGCATTCTCAATGATGAGCATCGGTAACGCAGCTGACGCATACTTCATGACATATAATGTAGGTGCTACCCCTATGATGACTACAGCATTCATGTGGCTCGGTACAATCCCTGCATTCATCTTCATGCCTTTCGTACCTGCAATCAAGCGCAAGATCGGAAAGAAGGGTATGTTCTACCTCTTCCTCGGTACTGCAGTAGTAGGTATGGCGATGATGTACATCTTCGTACAGGTAGAGGCTCTCAAGCAGTTCTGGCTTCTCTGCATCGCTCAGTTCGTGAAGAGCACAGGTATCATCGTGGCTACAGGTTACATGTGGGCTCTCGTTCCTGAGGTTGTATCATACGGCGAGTACACATCCGGAAAGCGTATCGCTGGGATCGTGAACGCACTTACAGGTATCTTCTTCAAGGCCGGAATGGCACTTGGTGGAGTTGTTCCTGGTCTCGTTCTCGCAATCGTAGGATTCAACGCAGAACTTCCACAACAGACAGCACTCGCTGAGCAGGGTATCCTCTGGCTCGTTTGCGTAATCCCAGCAGTACTCCTCTTCCTTGCTATGTTCATCATCTCAAAGTATGAGCTTGAGGACGACGTGATCGACAAGATCAACATGGAAATCGAGACTAGAGCTAAAAACGCATAATCATTAATAACACAATTCAATAACTGAATATGAAAACACCAAAACGTTACCTTTGTCCATGGGACTATATGGCAGACCCATCAGTTCACGTATGGGACGGCAGACTTTATATTTATCCTTCTCATGACTGGGAGCCAGCTGATTTCGTAGAGAATGACAACGGCGACCACTTCAACATGAAGGACTACCATGTATTGAGCCTTGAGGGCGACCCTATGACAGCCGAGGTTGTTGACCACGGCAAGGTTCTCGATGTTGCAGACATTCCATGGGCTGGACGCCAGCTTTGGGACTGCGAGGTTGCAAGAAAGGACGGCAAGTACTACATGTACTTCCCACTCAAGGACAGAAACGACATCTTCCGTCTCGGTGTTGCCATCAGCGACAAGCCGGAGGGACCTTTCATTCCACAGCCAGATCCGGTAAGAGGCAGCTACAGTATCGACTATGCAGTCTTTGAAGAGGATGGAGTATATTATCTCTACTTCGGTGGTCTCTGGGGTGGTCAGCTCCAGCGTTACCAGGACAACAAGGCTCTCGAGAGCGCTTACCTTCCAGAAGGCAAGGAGCCTGCTCTTCCAAGCCGCGTAGTACGTTTGAGCGATGACATGCTCGGATTCGCAGAGGATCCAAGACCAGTTGTTATCCTTGACAAGGAGGGCAAACCTCTTACTGCAGACAATCCGTACAGATTCTTCGAGGCATCATGGATGCACAAGTATAATGGAAAGTACTATCTTTCATACTCGACAGGTGACACTCACTACCTCTGCCACGCTATCGGTGACAGCCCATACGGACCGTTCACATATGCAGGCGTCATCATGACTCCGGTTGTAGGCTGGACAACTCACCACTCTATCGTTGAGTACAACGGCAAATGGTGGCTCTTCCACCACGACAGCGTTCCATCAGGCGGAAAGACTTGGCTCCGCAGCCTCAAGGTATGTGAACTCACATACGATGAGAATGGCGTCATCAACCCAATCGAAGGACTTGACGAGTAATCTTACTCTATAAAATAAGGGCTTTGGCCAAAGAAGCAGAAATTTAGGGAAATGCTTCTTTCGTCCAAAGCCCTTTTTTTATTATATTAAGGATTCTTGCTGGAATCCGGCAATGATTATTCGTAGAATCCTGTGATCTTGTATGGAATGCCGAGTTCACGGTCTACTGTGGCGATGATGCCCTGAACCTGTCCCATTGCGAACATTCTGCCGAGGAATGAGTAACCGGCGTTGTATCCCTTGTCACCATCACCGAGCATTGTCATGCCGTGGTCTACGCGCATAGGGAGTTCAGTATTCTGCTTCTCGAAGATATGTACGAGTTCGATGATGTCTGCACGTCCGCCAAGGTGGCTTGCCTCCGTAAAGTCGCCGTTCTCGAAGATATGGCATGAACGGAGATGAACGAAATGCGTACGTGGAGCAAACTTGCGTGCCATCTCCACAACATTGTTCTGTGCTCCCGCAGAAAGCGAACCTGCGCAGAATGTGAGGCCGTTATGAGGGTTGTCCACCGCATTGAGGAACCATTCGATGTCTTCAGCCGATGTCACGATGCGTGGAAGTCCAAGGACAGGGAACGGTGGATCATCAGGATGAACGCACATATTCATACCACACTCCTCGCACACAGGCATGATGGCAGAAAGGAAGTATCTCATGTTCTCACGGAGCTGATCCTTCGTAATGCCGTCATAAAGCGAAAGGAGCTGACGGAAGAGCTCGATAGGATGCTCGTCATCCTCACGGATGTTGCCGCTCACGAAACCCTGTGTCTTCACGATGATGTTCTCGACAAGCTTATGCTCCCCTTCCGGAGTCATTTCCGCCCTGAGCGCGTCCACTTCCGCAAGGATATCCCTTTCCACATTGAGGCCAGGAACCTTGAATGAAGCCCACTCCTCTCTTGCACCCTCTCTGCCTACGATATAAATATCGAAATAGGCGAATTCCGCATATGAGAAATAAAGGTTTGTCGTTCCGTTAGGGTTGGGATGATCGAGGTCTGTACGAGCCCAGTCAAGAACCGGCATGAAGTTGTAGCAGATCGTATGGATGCCCTCAGCTGAAAGGTTGCGGAGGCTCTGCTTGTAGTTCTCGATAAGCTGATCACGGTCTGCTCCGCCATACTTGATGCTCTCGCATACCGGGAGGCTTTCCACCACCGACCAGCGCATGCCGAAACTTTCAATATATTCACGAAGGTCACGGATCTTCTCGCGGGTCCATACCTCACCGTTAGGTACATCGTGAAGCGCAGTCACGATTCCTTCCACTCCGATTTCCTTCAACATGGCAAGAGAGATCTTATCTTTCCTGCCAAACCATCGCCATGTTCTTTCCATATTAAATGTTTAATTCATCGCAAAGATGGGAATTTTTTGTTATATTTGCTTGGATATGAACCAATATTTGTCGCGTACAACAAAAACGAAAACAATATAAACATTTTGCAATATGAACAAGCTTTTTGACATCACAGGAAAGGTGGTTGTAATCACCGGAGGTACAGGAATCCTCGGAAAGGCGATAGCCAGATATCTCGCACTTGAGGGAGCCAAGGTAGTCATTCTCGGCCGCAGGGCAGAGGCTGGAGAGGCAATCGTAGCCGACATCAAGGCAGAAGGCGGAGAGGCAATGTTCCTCAAGACCGACGTCATGAATCAGGCGGTACTCGAGCAGAACCTTGCAGACATCGTTGCCGCATACGGTCGCGTGGACTCGCTTCTCAACGCAGCCGGTGGAAACATGCCGGGAGCTACAATCGCTCCGACAGGCACATTCTTCGATCTCAACCCTGCAGAATTCCAGAAGGTCCTTGACCTCAACCTTACAGGTACAGTGATCCCTTCACAGGTATTCCTCAAGCAGATGGTGGAGCAGGGAGAAGGAACAATCGTGAACTTCTCGAGCATGGCTGCATTCCGTCCTATGACCCGTGTTGCCGGCTATGCTGCAGCAAAGGCAGGAATCAGCAACTTCACAGCATTCCTCGCAACTGAGGTTGCAAAGAAGTTCGGCGAAAAGATCCGCGTGAACGCAATCGCTCCAGGATTCTTCCTCACAGAGCAGAACCGTACCCTCCTTACAAACCCTGACGGTTCATGGACACAGAGAGGCGCTGACGTAATCCGCCAGACTCCGTTCGGACGAATGGGTGAGCCAGAGGAACTTTGCGGAACCATCCACTATCTCATCAGCGACGCATCGAAGTTCGTTACCGGTACAGTAGCCGTTGTGGACGGAGGATTCAATACATTTGCAATGTAATTCTGAAATGAAAGGAGTATATATCTTCCTCGCGGACGGATTCGAGGTATCAGAAGCCCTCACAACCGTCAACATGCTTCGCAGAGGCGGAGTAAACGTCAAGACAGTATCCATCTATGACGACCGAATAGTGACAAGTTCAAACCGCATCCCTGTGGTTGCAGACATGGCTTTCGGTGAATTCAGGGCATCGACATCGTTCGGTCCCTGCCTTCCTTCGGACGTCATGATCTTCCCTGGCGGAATGCCGGGCTCGTCAAACCTTGCGGCCTTCGGCAAGCTCATGGACATCATGCAGCAGCACTATACCGAAGGCGGCACACTGGCGGCAATCTGCGCGGCTCCGAGCGTGGTTCTCGGACTTCTTCCTGACCTCCAGGGCAAGAAGATGACCTGCTACGACGGATTCGAGGACACCCTTACAGAAAAGGGAGTGGAATACGTAAAGGAAGGCGTGGTTGTAGACGGTCAGATCATCACAGGACGTGGACCGGGCTGGGCAGTGGAATTCGGTCTCGCCATCCTCGCAAAACTCAAGGGTCAGGAGGTCGCTGACAAGGTGAAGGCTGGCCTGATGCTTTAAGAAACATCACGCTAAACTGAAAACCACATGAAAAAGGTATTGTTATTTCTATGCACCCTCGCCATGCTCATGGGATGCGCTCCTAAGGCTGTTTCGCCCGACGGAAACATCTCCATGCAGATGGGTGAAGACGGTGGCATCACAGTCCTCTACAAGGGCCAGACAGCCGTGGAACTTTCTTCTGTCGGCATGACTACAGCGACACGCGGTGAAGGTCTTGTCTTCCAGAACATGAAGAAGACAGGCAAGATTGTCGAGTCATATGAGATGGTGGGAGGAAAGAAACTCCTCTGCAGCAACGAAGCCAACGAATATGCACTCAACTACGTCGACAGGAACGGAATGCCGTTGAAGATGGTCATGCGTCTCTACAACGATGGTATCGCATTCAGATACGAACTCTCGGGACTTAAAAACGATACTCTGAAAGACGAGCAGACCACATACCGCATTCCAGAGGGTACGAACAGATGGATCCAGAGATGGACAGAGGCATATGAAGACTTCTTCCCTCTCAGTACCACAGGAAAGGGCAGAAGATCGCAGAACTGGGGTTACCCTGCACTCGTAGAGCCTGCAGAAGGCGTATTCACACTCATCACCGAGGCGGGTATCGACCGCAAGCAGAGCGCATCCTCCCTCAAGAACGAAGAAGATCTGGAACTGTACAAGGTATGTCCTGCCACAAATGAATGCGTTCTTGACGGCGACTGGTGCACTCCATGGAGAGTCGTGATCATCGGCGACCTTGGAACCATCGTGGAATCTACTCTTGTGACAGACGTAGCCGCACCAAGCAGAATCGAAGACACAAGCTGGATCAAGCCAGGCGTGGTATCATGGATCTACTGGGCATACAACCACGGTTCGAAGGATTTCCAGATCGTGAAGAAATACATCGACATGGCAGAGACCCTGAAACTTCCTTACATCCTCATCGACGCAGAGTGGGACGAGATGTCAAACGGCGGCGACATTGATGATGCATTGGCATATGCAAAGGAGAAGGGAGTAAAGGTACTCATGTGGTACAACTCATCCACAGCATGGATCAACGGTGCAGGCGGTCCTCAGTTCAGACTCAACAAGCCGGAAGACAGGGAGAAGGAGTTCGCATGGCTTGAGAGCCAGGGAGTTGCCGGCGTGAAGGTCGACTTCTTCAAAGGAGACCTCCAGGAGACACAGGAATACTATATGGATATTCTTGAATCCGCGGCACGCCACCACCTCATGGTCAATTTCCATGGTGCCACCATTCCTCGCGGATGGCAGAGGACTTATCCGAACATGGTATCGGTAGAAGCAGTATATGGCGCAGAATGGTACAACAACCTTCCGATCCTCACCAACAGGGCGGCATGCCACAATGCGACCATTCCATTCACAAGAAACGTGATCGGTCCTATGGATTATACACCATGTACGTTCTCTGATTCGCAGCATCCTCATATCACGACACATGCGCACGAACTTGCACTAACAGTACTGTATGAGTCGACACTGCAGCACCTTGCAGACAAACCTGAGAGCTATCTCGCTCAGCCACAGGAGGTTCAAGACTTTCTTAGCAATCTCCCTACTGTATGGGATGAGACAAGATTCATATCCGGATACCCGGGAGAATCAGCCGTGCTTGCAAGAAGAAGCGGCGACACATGGTTCATTGCAGGAATCAATGGAAAGGACGAGCCTCAGACGCTGACAGTCGATTACAGCAAAATCATAGGATCCGGATGCAAGGCTACAGCCATTTTCCAGGATAGCGGAAATGCAGAGAAGCCATGGGACATTCAGAAATATGACAATGTCTGCTCACTCACCGAGTCCCAAATGTTCTACTGTCAGCCTCGCGGAGGATTCGTAATGGTGATAAGATAAAGTCTTCTAAGACTTCTTAATAAACGGAATGGCCATCAGCGGAAGCGCAATGATGGCCATTGTTGCGCTTATAGGAAGGTATATCCCAAAGAAGTTCACATGATTCGCCACGATATAGGTAATCAGCAGCAAACCGATACCCATGGCGCTTGAGATCAGATAATGCTTCCGGATGTCAGTGCTTTTGCAAATGATGCGGCTGAGGTTCGGCACGCCGAGAGAGATGAAACCGATAGGTCCGCAGATCGACACAGCACTTGTCACAAGGAACATTATGGCAAGAAGGAGAAGCGCCTTGTACAGGTTGCTCAATTCCGTTTCTCCCTTCATGTGCCTGGTAAGAGCCTTGGCAGTCCATAAGGCCGCTGTCAGTCCTATGGCGAACAATCCCAATGAGAAGAGTATGTCGGATGTCGTGACACCTTCAAGATTGAAGTTGGCAGCTCCCCAGATATAGTACTGCTTCAGAAGGTCTGCATTAGGAGCATTTGTCACGACAATAGTTCCCAAAGATCCGATGAAGGTTCCGAAAAGGATTCCGAAAGTTATCAGATGCTGGGTACTGACCCTCAAAGTGACGAAGAAGCATACTGCTGTACATATCAATGTACATATGAAACTTCCGACTGTGAGCGAGCACCATCCGGACATGGTAGCCGCGGCTGCACCAAGACAAGCCGCACTACCAAGACCAAGACTATAGACATCACCCAACTGGTTTCTCCAGAGATACTGCATCTGCACTCCGCCTATCGGCAGGGCAATGCCTGAAATCAATACATATAAAAGACTCAACATAATCTAGAACTTCAATCCGATTCCACCAATGAAACTTCTTCCCGGCATCGGGTATCCGCTGACCGTCTCATAACGGCAGTCAAATGCATTCCTTACTGCAATATTCAGCACCAGAGCACCGAACTTCCTGATATCGAACGACTTTGCAAATGTCAGATCAAAGGTATTCCAGTCCGGAAGTTCCCCGTACCCGTCTGTCCTTCCGAAACGGGCATGCCATACAGGGGTCAGGTTCCAGCCTTTCCAAAGCACATTTCCCGTCAGGACTACGGTATGACGTGCATTATAAGGAATCTGCTGGCCATAGGAATATGATTCCGGAGTCTTGTCCACAGCGGACTGGAACGAATATGTGGCATCAAACGAGTATGTCCATGCCCCATTGCGAACAAAACCCGCAGCAAGGTCAAAGCCTGCAGCATGCACCTTTCCTATATTGTACGGGCACCATATGTTAGGATCTTCAGGTGTCGGCGCGGAAGTGATCTTGTCGGTCAGAAAATTATAGTATCCGTCAAGTTTTCCCTTTATGGTCCAGTCATCTCCGATAGCCCTTCTGTAATCGAGTCCAAGATCGGTAATCCATGCATCTTCAGGATTCAGGTCAGGATTGCCGTAGCCCACATAGTAGAGTTCGTTGAAGGTTGGAGTCCTGTATGCACGACGAGCAAGCGCCACAACATCCAGTCCATCAACCACTTTCACACGGAGACTGGCTGACGGAGAAACAGCATGGCGCGAAAGTGCTCCCCTATCGAATGCACCGGAGTATTCAACTGCGACATCGGCAGAGAACCTGCTGGTAGAGAACGAGGATGCCAATGCCGAGAATGCTGTCAGACGCGACGCATTGTAGTTCGACGACCTGAGACCATCCCACTGCACATCGGCAGCAAGAGAAAGTTTCCACCATCGGCGGATCTGGAACTCATGAGCGGAGTTCAGCTGGAACTCTGTCTGTCCGTAGTTGCTGTCGCCCCATGAACTCGAATAGAATATGTCATCATACGATGCCTTTCCGCTCATGCGAAGAGTATAGAGATGGGAGAAGTTCTTCCTCACAGTACCCTGCACAAAGGCATTCCTGTCGTTCTGACGGTCGTCCGAAGGCCAGTCGACAGAACCCGGAGTACCACGGTCCGAACCGTTGTAATATGCCTTGACATGATATTCTCCACCATTTATAAGCCCGAAAAGATCAAGGCCCGCACGCACCTGGCTAAGGTCGTTATTTTCCCTGACAAGACCGTCGCCATATTCAAAATCGCCCTTACTGAACACTCCCGAGGCATTTGCAGAAAGAGAAATCTTATCCGAAAGACGGAAATCCAGCCTTGCCGACGGCTGCCATGTACCAAAGGAACCTGCAGAAAGACGCACATTGCCCGCTACGGGACATGTGCCGAATACCGGACGTTCCGTATTGAACATCACGCTGTTCTGGGCATAGTCCACAACCACGGAACCGAGATTCTCGACATCGATCATTCCAAGGTCATTCTGGCCAGACTGGACATTGCCCACACGCACGCCATCTACGTAGATTGCCGTATGTGCACTGCCGAAGCCTCTCAGGCTGACCGTCTTGAGACCGGCAGAGCCACCGTTGTCGCCGACATAGAATCCCGGACTTTGAATAAGTACATCTGAAACTGAAAAGGGAGAGGTTACTGCAAGAGTATCCATCCTTGAGACTGTCACGCCTTTCTCGGCAGTGACTGTGACCGCACCAAGCGTGTCGATGACCGGGTCATTGTAGCCGGTCTGCAGGCCGTAAATCAGCAGGCCTGCATAAAGAAACATTGATTTTAACATTATTTGACGCCTTCACAGAAGCCTGCCCCCGGGCTCCACAAGTTTGACTTGATCACGGCAGGTCTTCGGACTCGTCTCCGCTTCCTGCGCCTTCTCACAGCCTGAGCTGCAATGGCATCATGCAGGAGCGTTATGAAACTTACCGCTGCGGGCACAGTTCCGGATTTGCACCGGATTCCCTTACTCCGTAATCCCGGCACAAATATAGACAATATCTGAGATAAAAGCGTTAGAGATTTTCCTTTTTGATCGTGTCAAGAAGGTTGCGGCAAGCTTCCTCAAGAAGGTCAAGGACGTGGCTGAAGCCTTCCGCACCCATATAGTACGGGTCCGGAATGTATGAAAGCTTGCGTGTCGTAAAGAATTCCGCCATCCTTCTGACCTTATGGGTAGCCTCGACAGAAGGAGCCATATGCATGAGATCCTCGTAGTTCTGGTCGTCCATTGCGACGATCATGTCGAAATCCAGCATGTCTATAGCCCTTACCTGACGTGCGATGTGAGTGACGGCGAAGCCTCTGTAAAGAGCCGCGGTACGCATGCGCCTGTCTGGCTGGCTGCCGCTGTGGCCGCCATAGATGCCGGCTGAATCCGCCTGTATCCTATCCTGGAGTCCGTCTTCACGCACATAATGTTCGAATATCGCCTGAGCTGCCGGAGAACGGCAGATATTTCCCAGGCACACGAAAAGGACTTTGTATTTGTTGTTGAGAGTTTCCATTTACTTTACTATTATGCGCTCGATTCTTCGAGGAACGGATGTGAGGATTTCGTAAGGGATGGTACCGAGGATGGATGCGAGTTCAGAAATTGTCGGATCCTCGCCGAAGATGGTCACAGTATCTCCCACCTTCACATCAAGTCCGGTCACGTCGAGCATGGTCATGTCCATGCATATGTTTCCGATGGTAGGTACACGATGGCCGTTGATGCTGAAACTACCCTTTCCGCAACTGAGATGGCGGTCGAGACCATCCGCATAACCCACTGGTATCGTAGCGATTACAGTACCTTCTGACGCAATCTTTCCGTGACGTCCATATCCGATGGTTCCGTCTCCTGGAGCAAGGGTCTTGACCTGGAGCACCTTGCACTTGAACGATGCCACAGGAGCCAGTTCATTTCCCGGGATCGCGCTTACTCCATAGATGCCGATGCCGAGTCTGACCATATCGAACTGATACTGAGGGAATCTCTCGATGCCGGCAGAATTGAGTATATGGTACATAGGCTTGTATCCGAGTGCTTCTGTAAGAAGGTCGGCATTCTTCCGGAAGAGAGCTACCTGGCCCATTGTGAAGTCGTCGTGAGTCGGGTCATCAGCCGCAGCAAGATGTGAATACACAGACTTTACGCGTACAAGCCTGCAGTCCTTGAGGAAGTCCAGAAGTTCCTGGAGTTCATCGGTCATGAATCCAAGGCGGTGCATTCCTGTATCAAGCTTGACATGTATCGGAAAGTCGTACATTCCGCGCTTTTCAAGTACTTCGCACAGCACCTTGAGCGAGAAGAGGTTAGGGATTCCCGGTTCAAGACCGTAGTTGATGAGCTGTTCAAACGAGTCTGTTCCGGCGGTGAGCACCATGATCGGAGACTTGATGCCGGCCTGACGAAGTTCTATGCCCTCGACAGGATAGGCTACCGCCATATAATCCGCTCCGGCCTTTTCCATAAGGGAAGCGAACTCCACGGCACCGTGGCCATATGCGTTGGCCTTCACAAGCACCAGGAGCTTTGTAGAATCCTCGAGACGGGATCTGAAGTATTTATAATTGTCAAGGCAGCCGTTAAGGTCGATTTCAAGCCTTGAGAAGTCACAGTTTATGTACATGATGCAAAGATAGGAATAAATTTTGCATATATGTGCGCCGTCAAAATAAATACTGCTGACAGACATTTTGTCAGTTATTAGAACTATCTTTACAGGTTATAACATTTAAATCAAATCGAACATGAACATTTGGGGAATCATGATAGCAGTAATGGTCCTGAGCTTCATCGTACAGTATATGCTCCAGAGCCGTTTCAACAAATATTCCAAGGTGGGTCTTCCGTCGGGCATGACAGGAGCCGAAGTTGCTCAGAAGATGCTCCATGACCACGGAATCTACAATGTCAAGGTCGTTCCGACCAAGGGCATGCTTACCGACCATTTCAATCCTCAGACAATGACAGTAGCCCTCAGCGAGGGCGTATATGCCAGCAGAAGCGTAGCGGCTGCGGCTGTTGCTGCACACGAGTGCGGACATGCGGTACAGCATGCCCTCGGATACGCTCCGCTCAGGATGCGTTCGGCTCTTGTGCCGGTCGTGAACTTCGCATCCAACATCGTCCAGTGGATACTCCTTCTCGGAGTCCTCACGGTAAACATCTTCCCGGGCCTTCTCTGGTTCGGCATCCTGCTGTTCGCGACCACTACCTTCTTCAGCTTCATCACCCTGCCGGTAGAGATCAACGCCAGCAGCAGGGCAATCTCATGGCTGACACAGACCGGAATCACTGACAGCAAGACACGTCCGATGGCGATCGACGCTCTCAAATGGGCCGCATATACATATGTGATCGCCGCCCTCGGTTCGCTCGCCACCCTTCTGTATTACATCGGTATCGCACGCCGCGACTGATAGCAACAACTTAAACATCTACAATATGAAACGTATCCTAATCCTGATTGCAGGTGCAATGATGCTCCTGCTCGCCTCATGTTCGCAGTACAAGTATGAGACTGTGAAAGGCGACCCTCTCGGAACGAAGATCTACACCCTCGACAACGGGCTCAAGGTCTACATGAGCGTAAACAAGGAGACTCCTCGCATCCAGACCTACATCGCTGTGAAGGTCGGAGGCAAGAACGACCCTTCTGAGACCACAGGTCTCGCCCACTATTTCGAGCACCTCATGTTCAAGGGCTCGCAGAACTTCGGTACGACCGACTATGCAGCGGAGAAGCCGCTCCTCGACGAGATCGAGGCACTCTTCGAAGTGTACAGAAACACAACGGACGAGGCTGAGAGAGCTGCCCTCTACCAGAAGATAGACTCTGTGAGCTATGTTGCATCGGGCTATGCCATCCCTAACGAGTACGACAAGCTCATGTCGGTGATCGGTGCCGACGGAACCAACGCATATACATCTACAGACATGACGGTATATGTAGAGGACATTCCTTCAAACCAGATCGAGAACTGGGCGCGCGTAGAGGCTGACAGATTCATGAATCCAGTCCTCAGAGGCTTCCACACCGAGCTTGAGACTGTTTATGAGGAGAAGAACATGTCACTTACAAACGACTTCAGAAAGGCTCTTGAGACCCTCGACGGCATGCTTTTCCCTGACCATCCATACGGAACGCAGACAGTCCTCGGAACACAGGAGCACCTCAAGAACCCTTCCATCACAAACATCAAGAACTACCACAAGACATACTATGTTCCTAACAACATGGCAATCTGTCTCAGCGGTGACTTCGATCCGGACGAGATGGTAAGCATCATCGAGAAGTATTTCGGTCAGATGGAGCCTAACCAGAACCTCCCTGAGCTCAACCTCGAGACCAAGTCTGTGATCGAGACTCCGCAGTCGAAGGACGTATATGGAATCGACTCCGAGCTCGTAATGATCGGATGGAAGTATCCAGGCGCAGGCACTGACGAGGCTCTTGTGGCTTCTGTGGTTTCATACATCCTCTACAACGGATCTGCAGGTCTTATCGACCTCAACCTCAACCAGCAGCAGAAGGTACTCGGCGCTCAGTCCGAGGCCTATACAAGACCTGACGCAGGTGAGTTCATCCTTCTCGCAGAGGGCAAGGAGGGTCAGACACTCGAGGAAGTACGCGACCTTCTCCTCGCAGAAGTTGCAAAGCTTCGCAACGGAGAGTTCGACGAGACAGTAATCGAGGGAACAATCAACAACCTCAAGCTTTCCCTCATGTCACAGCTCGAGAACAATTCAGACAGGGCTGACATGTATGTACAGTCATTCATCAGCGGCACAGACTGGGCTGACGAGGTGGCATGGATCGACAACCTCAGCAAGGTTACAAAGCAGGACGTTATCGACTGGGCAAACAAGTATCTCGCAGAGAACAACTACGCTGTCGTGTACAAGCGTTTCGGCGAGGACAAGAACGTACAGAAGGTATCTGCGCCTAAGATCACTCCTATCAAGGCCAACAGAGACGCTCAGAGCGCATTCCTCACTGAAATCCAGGCTTCGGTTGTAGAGCCTATCGAGCCTGTATTCGTGGATTATGAAAGCCAGATGGAGCAGTTCGAGGCAGAAGGTCTTGACGTGCTCTATGTAGAGAACGAGATCAACGACATCGCTACCCTCGTTTACAGGTTCAACACCGGTACTGAGCAGGACCCTGCAATCAACCTCGCATTCAACTACCTCAGCTACCTCGGCACTGCAACCATGACTGCAGAGGAGATCGCACAGAAGATGTATCAGCTTGCATGCTCATTCAGCCTCCGTTCAGGCACTTCAGTGACAAACATCTCGCTCAGCGGCCTCAATGAGAACCTTCCAGCAGCGATGAAGATCGTAGAGGACCTCGCATACAATGCTGTTCCGAACGAGAACATCCTTGCAAACCTCAAGGCAGACATGCTCAAGTCACGTGCAAACTCGAAGCTCAACCAGTCAAGCTGTTTCAGCGCACTCCAGAAATATGTATTCTACGGTCCTGAGTTCATTGACAAGACTACTCTCAGCAATGATGAGATCATGGCCCTGACTTCTGAGGAGCTTCTTGCAAAGGTACGCGAACTTCTCGGCTGCCAGCATGAGGTGCTGTATTACGGTCCTTCTTCAGAGGCAGAAGTTGTTAAGCTTATCTCTGAGCAGCATACAGTGGCTCCTGAGCTCAAGCCGCTTGAAATGGCGTATCCTGCATACCTCGCTACACCTGAGAGCAAGGTTTACATGGTTCAGTACGACGCAAAGCAGATCTACTATCTCCAGTACTCAAACAGAGGCGAGAAGTTCGATGTCGCTTCCGATCCATACATCACCATGTACAATGAGTATTTCGGCGGCGGAATGAACGCCATCGTGTTCCAGGAGATGAGAGAGGCACGTGGTCTTGCATACTCGTCTCAGGCACGTCTCATGATGCCTTCTCACAAGGATGATACATACATGTACTATGCATTCATCGCCACTCAGAACGACAAGATGAAGACTGCAATCGAGGCATTCGACGAGATCATCAACGACATGCCTGAGTCGCAGGCTGCGTTCGACGTTGCCAAGGAGGCTTTGGTTTCACGTCTCCGCACCGACCGTGTGACTGGCGAGGGTGTCATCAGCAAGTACCTCTCAGACAGGGAACTCGGCGTGACAGAGCCTCGTGAGAAGCAGCTCTACGAGAAGGTTCAGACACTTACTCTCGAGGATGTGAAGGCTGCTCAGGACAAGTGGGTTGAGGACCGCACATATGTTTACGGTATCCTCGGCGACATCAAGGACCTCGACACCAAGTACCTCAGGACTCTCGGCCCTGTCCAGACTCTCACTCTCGAGGAGATCTTCGGATACTAGCATCAACTACTGGTGCCTTCCTGGCGTCAGCCCCTGGCATCACTGACATACAGAATCCCCCTGCTGTGGCTCGCTACGCAGAAGCATAGGTATATGCTTCGCTCACGCCCAGCAGGGGGATTCTCTCTTCCTGTTCAATCTGCCTCTTGACATTTCTCCACAAAAAGGTCATTTTGGTGGACAAACAAGATAATTCGAGGCACTTTCTCCACGAAAAGGTCGTTTTGGTGGACAAACAGGGTAACTCGATGCACTTTCTCCACGAAAGTTGCCTTTTGGTGGACAAAGATTCAAGTTATATTCAGAATACCAGAATCCCCGTCAGGAGGTCGCTACGCAGAAGCATGGGTATATGCTTTGCTCGCACACTGACGGGGATTCTGTATGAGTATGGTTATCCTACTTCTTTCTGCCGGCAGAGATCAAGTAGAGGTCTGCGAGAGGGATTAGGGCGATGATGTCGAAGAAGGCAAGCATCGCTACTGCACCGTATGCTCCAATGGTCAGGGCCATTGCGAGAGCGAAGAAGAACGAGAATGCATGGAGAAGCACCAGGCCGATGGCAAGTACAAGCCATGCCTTGAGCGAAGTCAGATGGTAAAGTACCATTGCGGCTGTACCACATGTGAGCGGGATGAGGAACATGAGGTTCTCTCCGATTGCAATGAGAAGAACTGCCGAAAGGAGGAACATTAGGGCGAGCGTGCCGTAAAGCACATTGTATGCATGCTTTGAAGCAGCGTTGGCTGCAGCACTTGCTCTCATCGAGCCTGACACCTGACGTACATTTCTCTTTCTCTGCATCACATATACGGCTGCTGTCACCGCAGCGACAAGCACTGTTCCGGCAATCATGGCAGCATTATCGAATCCGACACCATGAACTACTCCGAAAGGCTTGAACTTCGCACCGGCGATTGCTGAACAGATATATGCAAGGAGTTCGCCGAACGCAAGCACGCCTATGCCTGCCAGAAGCACGCAAAGAGACGTTTTGAGAGCCTTTGCCACCTTTACCCTGCCACGGATGGCCTCAAGGGCGAAGAGGGCAAGGAAGAGCAGGAACACAACGATGTTCACGATGGTGTACTGAGTCTTCGAGAAGTTGAGGAGGCCCACTGCAGGGATGCTGAAGTTTACTGCATCCTTGTCAGACTTGAAGTAGTCCTTGTCCGCATACTCAGCGTTAGTCAGATACTCCATGGCTACAGGAAGCACCTGCGAACCGTAATGCTGGATCGACTTAGGATTTACGTTGCTGAAATTGTCAAGATCCGTATGGTAGTGGTTTACATCAGCGATTGTAGAGAAGTTGAGACCTGGGATGAAGTCCTTCACGATAGTGAAATCAGTGAAGTTCGGCATGAATCCGTATACCACTGTAGTCAGCGAGTATGTAAACTTATGGTCTGCTGCATCAGCATAGAGTTTCATCACCTTGTCATTGCCCGGACAAGCCTCGAAAAGAAGTGCTGGACCATATGGACCGCGGGCCTCGATGTTTATGATGAGACCGACATTGTCGAAGAGTTCCCTGTCGTTCTCCCATGCAGCCTTCATACCCATCATTCCGACTTCCTCAGCATCAGTAAAGAGGACCTTCACACCCTGAGACCAATGCTCACGCTGCTTGAGGAGCTGCGATACGCTCTCGAGGGTTACTCCGATTCCATAACCATCATCTGCCGCACCGTATGACCATACGGTATCCTTAGGCATGATCTGGGCATATCTCGAATCGTAATGAGCCACGAACATGAGGTATGTATCATCCTCCGAAGGATTCACAGGCGGAAAATCAGCCACGACGTTGACAGCATCGAATGTATATACGAAGGGTCTGTCGGCCGGACTGGTCAATGAATCATACTCGAAGAGACGTACGGTATCCGCACCCAGTCCCTGAAGTCTTTCCACGAGATACTCCCTTACACGGGCACGCTCCTGAGGATGTGCAACAGAGTGGTTTTCCTTGGAGATATATTCTATATCCTTTACTACTCGTGCAGCTGAAAAACCCTGAGCTTCAGCAGGTTGCGGTTTAGGCTGCGTCCAGAGTCCATATGCAAGAAGTGCTGCAAGCACAACAACAGACGCAAGAATCAAAGGTCTGAATCTATTCATAATTTACATGTTTTAGCGTGCAAATATAATTATTTTCTTATATTTAGGGTTGAATTAACAGTGACACTATGGACTTCTTATCAAAAGTGAAGGAAAACATCGACGGCCTTTTAAGCGAAAAGCCGTTCATACATGAAGATTTCATGCTTACAAACGAGTATGCCCGCGCGCTTTACCATGAAAGTGCCGAGAGCATGCCTATCATCGACTACCATTGCCATCTTGACCCGAAGATGATTGCGGAAAACTACCAGTTCAAGGACCTCACCGAGGTATGGCTGGGAGGTGACCACTACAAATGGAGGGCACTCAGAGGCAACGGCGTACCAGAAGAATTCATCACAGGTCCGAGAAGCAGCTATGAGAAGTTCGAGAAATGGGCGGAGACCGTTCCTTACACAATGAGGAACCCTCTCTATCATTGGACACATCTCGAACTCGCAAGGGCGTTCGGCATCTATGACACCCTCAGTCCGAAGACTGCACGTGCAATCTATGAGCAGTGTACGGAGAAACTCCAGACAGAGGAATACAGAGGCCAGGCCCTGATGAGAATGTTCAATGTAAAGGTCGTATGTACCACTGACGATCCTGCAGACAGCCTCGAATATCACAAGAAGATAAAGGACAATCCTTTCGGAACCAAGGTTCTTCCTACATGGCGTCCGGACAAGGCGATGGCCATTGAGAACCCTAAGGCATACGTGGAGTACCTCAAGAAGCTCGGCTGGGTTTCCGGTGTGGAGATAAACTCATATCAGGACCTTCTTGACGCCCTCCGCAAGCGTCAGAACTTCTTCCATGAGATGGGATGCCGCATTTCTGACCACGGAATGGATACATTCTATGCAGAGGACTTCGAGATGGACGAGATTGACAAGATCTTTCGCAACGTCCTCAAGGGCAAGCGTCCTTCGGAGCAGGAAGTGCTCAAGTTCAGAAGCGCAATGTTCCTCGACCTCGGAAGGATGTACCATGACAAGGGATGGGCACAGCAGTTCCATATCGGTCCTATCCGCAACAACAACACCAAGATGTTCAACCTCATCGGACCTGACACCGGTTACGATGCCATCCTCGACCTTCCGCTTGCTGCTGCCGGCCACAAGTTCCTTGACAGGCTCGCCATGGAGGACAAGCTGACAAAGACCATCCTATACAACCTCAACCCTAAGGACACGGAAGTCCTTGCCACAATGGCCTATACATTCAATGACGGCACATGTCCGGGCAAGATCCAGTTAGGTTCGGGATGGTGGTTCCTGGATCAGGAGGACGGCATGAAGAAGCAGATGAATGCACTTTCATCCCTCGGTCTCCTCAGCAGGTTCGTCGGAATGCTTACAGACTCACGCAGTTTCCTTTCATATCCTCGTCACGAGTATTTCCGCCGCATCCTCTGCAATCTCATCGGAGAGGACATCCAGAACGGAAAGCTTCCTAGGTCTGAAATGGACTTCATCCACCAGATGGTCAAGGACATATCGTACAACAACGCTGACAGGTATTTTAACTTTTAGACCTGTCATTATATAAACATCTACGACCGGATGACATATAGGTGACATGCCACCCCCGGCTAGGGGGTGCCTCCCGAATGGGAGGTGGGGGTCACCGGCATGTTACCGGTCGTAGATGTTTTAATGCAGATGGGGAAGACTACTCCGCCATCAGTTTCTTGTACTTGAAACGCTTAGGCTCCTCATTGCCGAGACGACGCTTCTTGTTCTCTTCGTACTCAGAGTAAGTTCCCTCGAAGAAGTAAACCTGCGAGTCACCCTCGAACGCAAGGATATGTGTAGCGATACGGTCCAGGAACCAACGGTCATGGGAGATGACAACTGCACATCCTGCGAAGTTCTCGAGACCCTCCTCGAGCGCACGGATAGTGTTCACATCCACGTCGTTGGTAGGCTCGTCGAGAAGGAGCACGTTACCTTCGTCCTTAAGGGTAAGGGCAAGGTGGAGACGGTTTCTCTCACCACCGGAAAGGATGCCGCAGAGCTTTTCCTGATCGGCGCCTGAGAAGTTGAAGCGCGAAACATATGCCCTTGCATTCACTTCCCTCTTGCCGAGCTTCACGAACTCTGAATTATCAGCGATTGTCTCATATACGGTCTTGTCCGGATCGATGCTTCTGTGCTGCTGGTCAACATACGCAAGCTTCACTGTCTCGCCAACTGTGATCTCACCTGTATCAGGTGTGTCAAGTCCCATGATGAGGCGGAAAAGGGTTGTCTTACCGGCACCGTTAGGACCGATGACACCCACGATACCTGCAGGCGGAAGCACGAAGTTGAGGTTCTCGTAAAGGAGCTTGTCTCCGAATCCCTTCGACACGTTCTTGAACTCGATAACCTTGTTACCGAGTCTCGGTCCGTTAGGGATGAAGATCTCAAGATTTGCCTCCTTCTCACGTCCGTCATCCGCAGCGAGCTTCTCATATGCACCCAGACGGGCCTTAGACTTGGCGTGACGTGCCTTAGGAGCCATACGGACCCACTCCAACTCTCTCTCAAGAGCCTTGCGGCGCTTGCTCTCCTGCTTCTCCTCCTGGGCAAGGCGGTTGCTCTTCTGGTCAAGCCATGAAGAATAGTTGCCCTTCCATGGAATA
This sequence comes from Candidatus Cryptobacteroides sp., assembly GCA_045646785.1. Lineage (GTDB taxonomy): Bacteria > Bacteroidota > Bacteroidia > Bacteroidales > UBA932 > Cryptobacteroides. The sequence continues at coordinate 60,820 of JAZRLI010000009.1, forward strand.
CCCTCGCCTCTGTCAAGCTCAAGGATTCATCCAGCCACATTGTCAAGGAAGTAACGGTCGTGGGTTACAGCGATGACTGTACCCTTATACTGCTGAAGGTGGGCCTCAAGCCACTGGATACTCTCTGTATCGAGGTGGTTGGTAGGCTCGTCAAGAAGGAGTACGTCAGGCTGACGGAGAAGAAGACGGCAAAGAGCCACACGACGGCGCTCACCACCACTGAGGGTAGAAACCTTTGCATCCGAAGGAGGACACTGGAGTGCATCCATCGCTCTCTCGAGCTTTGAATCGATCTCCCATCCGCCGCAGTTCTCGATCTTCTCGGTAAGTTCTCCCTGGCGCTCGATGAGAGCAGCCATCTCCTCATCCGACATAGGCTCGCAGAACTTGAGATTGACCTCCTCATACTCCTTGAGGATGTCCATCACTTCCTGCACACCTTCCTGTACGACCTCGATTACGGTCTTGTCCGGATCCATCTGAGGCTCCTGCTCAAGATATCCTACAGAATATCCAGGCGCCCATACCACCTCACCCTGATAACCGGTCTCGATGCCGGCGATGATCTTCATCAGAGTTGACTTACCGGAACCGTTGAGACCTACGATACCGATCTTTGCTCCGTAAAAGAAAGAGAGGTAGATATCCTTGAGGATAACCCTGTTATTGTGGGGAAGAATCTTTCCGACCCCGTTCATTGAAAAAATAATCTTCTCGTCTGCCATATGACAATATTTATAATGCGGTTAATCTAAATTTCCGCAAAGATAACTATTTTTTCGGCTTTAGAATCTTCGATCTTTCTTTACGGCACCAATCACTCGGCGTATCATCCATAAAAAGCCGGAATGACATCGTATATGTCACCACATTATTGAATCCGCTGCGTTCTGCAAGTTCAGATACCTTGAATTCCAGGTTGTCACGGAAAAGGGCTACGGAATACATTACCCTATGATAATTGACGAACTGACGGAAATTCCTTCCGGTATAATGGCAGATTGCCTTGGATATGTAGACCTTGTTGGAGTAGACCACCTTGACGATGTCGTTTATCGTCAGGTTGCCGTCAAGGTAAGGCCTATATGTATCGAAATATTGGGAAATGCGCTCATAGAGTTCCCTATACTGGCTTTCGCGCTTGCTGTCTGGAGTCGACGCAACATCTACATTGGATATTTTCATTGATTCTACTATTACACGTTCGTGGTTATGAAGGAGCGCAAAGGCCGAGTCGTATGATATCCTGAAGCAGATGGCCAGCATCTCCAGATGGAGAAGGACCACGGCAAAAAGTGCGACAGGCTCTGAAGCGGACGGCAGCAATGCGCAGAGGGCATGCAGGAGCATAAGTATGGCCAAAGGCAGGAGGAGGTATGCGAAATCCACGCATATGGTAAGGAAGGACCAGGAATTGCCCGACCTCATAACCGACTTGACATCGCGCAGAGTCTGCCATATCTTGAACACGAAGACCCCTACGGTAACGAAGGCCACAAGGTCAGTGGCAACAAGGCATACCTTGTCGGACGGCATGGGAACCAGCCCAGCAAGACTCATTATATAATATATCGCCATCAGGATCAGGATGGCGGGAAACAACTTCTGATGAAACTTCATTTCCGACTCGGAATTCATGGAAAACTTCAGCATGTACATAGCTGAAAGCGAGGTTTGAATTTCCATTAGCAACCTGAACGGATTTGCCTTTCCGCTGATCATACCCAGCGAGGTGACTATTGCAACAATACATAGGAGAAGTATCATCCTGCGGACGATACGTTCGTCACCCTGACGGATCTTCAGATTGCGGATCACCTGAGCTACGGCATATGACAATGCCGTGACAATTACTATTACAGAGACTGTTGTAACCATAAAGAACTAAAATTTAGGCGGCAAAAATAAAGAAAGTCGCCGTTACTGCGGGAACAGCAACGGCGACACTCATCACATTTTTCTTTTTCTTATGATTTTTTCTTTTTCTTAATTTTTCTCTGTTGATTTTGATACATTTTGTTTCTTGGACTTCACCTTTATTGTATCAAAACCTTGACCATAAACTCCCATTACGGTAGAAACTGACAGGAATGCATCAGGATCGATGCTCTTCACATAACGAAGAAGAAGGTTGAGATCGGCCTTTCTTGTCACTACCATGAGCACCTGCTTGTCTTCCTTGGAGTACCATCCCTTGGCAGGAAGAACAGTCACTCCCCTCTTCATGTCGAAAGCGATTGCATCAGCCATTTCCGCCACCTTCTTGGTAAAGATGAATGCCTGGACCGACTGCTTCGAACCTGAAAGATACAGGTCGACAGCATACCCGCTGACAGTCACCTGAATGAGACCATACACGATTACGGCCAGTTTCTCTGCAAACGGAAGCAGCTCACCAGATTCTGTATATGAAGGGAACAGAAGTGATGACAGGATTATACCCACATCCACGATGAGGATCACTCTTCCTGGAGACGCAGGAGAGTACTTGCACCACACCAAAGCTATGATGTCTGTTCCACCGGTACTGCCTCCCTGGGAAATGGAGAGTCCGATTCCGAAGCCGGCAATCATACCGCCAAGAATCGTACACACAAGCTTGCCGTTGGACAGTGCAAACTCAGATATGAAGTCCGAAGGGATGATCTCCGGCATCAGACTGAGCATGAGCGAAGTCATGAATATCGCATAGATGGTCTTGCCGCCGAATCCGGTACCGAGAATCTTGGTACCGATGATCAGAAGGAGGATATTAAGGATGAAGTAGGTGACTCCCATTGAAATGCCTGTGGCATAGAAGACGATGGAAGCAAAACCTGATACTCCACCTCCGATGAGGTTGTTAGGAAGAAGGAAGATGCTCCATCCTAATGCATATGAAACGACTCCGAGCGTAACCAAGGCATACTCCTTCAACAGGGTCTGCCAGGATCTCTGTAAGATATTTGCACCCATTATTCCACCTCCTTGTTCTTCTTTACGTTAAGGCCGGTCTTTACCTCTTCGAATCCTTCACCAAAGACACTCATGGCTGTTGAAACCGATATGAAAGCCTTCTTGTCAAGCTTCTTGATTTCGTTCACAACCTCATTCATCTGATACTTCCTCGCTACGATAAGCAGAACCTTGCTTTCCTGCTGAGAGTACCATCCTACTGAATGAAGGGCTGTCACACCTCTGTGAACCTCATTGATCATATGGTCTGCAATCTCCTGATACTTCGAAGAGAACACCAGGATCTGGACAGACGACTTGTTGCCAAGAAGCACATAGTCCACACCGAAAGAGAATCCGAGCATAAGGACAAATGCATATATCATATCCACGAATCCCTTCTCAGGTACGAACAGGAGCATGGTGATGATGAAGATGTCCGAATAGAGATATACCTTTCCCGGAGATACCGGCCAGTATTTGTTGATCATCATCGCCAGGATATCCGTTCCGCCTGTACTTCCTCCGCGGAGCAGCACAAGTCCGATACCGACAGACTCCATTCCTGCACCCACCAGGGCAACGAGAAGTTTCTCGTCCATCATGACCTCAAGTTGCGGGAACTGGGGAAGGAGGTCAAACAGGAGGGAAGTCAGCACGATGACATAGATGGTCTTGACTCCGAATGCCTTTCCGAGAGAAAGGAAACCGAGAATCAGGAGAACGATGTTGAGGACTGGATATGTGATGCCCACAGGAATACCTGTACCATACTGAATGATGGTACAGAGTCCTGTAAGACCTCCACTGGCGAGTCCGTTAGGGATAATGAACGAGGTCCAGGCCATACAGAAGATGACCGAACCCAACGTCATCAGAAAGTAATCCCAAATCAGATTCAGGATCTTATTTGATTTCATGCCGTTAATCCGTTTATTTCACTACGATGTTTACAATCTTTCCTGGAACGACGATCACCTTGACGATGTTGCCCTCACCCACATACTTTGCAGTCTGGTCAAGAGCGCGCACATAAGCGTCTACATCCTCGCGTGACATGTCTACAGGAAGTTCAACGGTGAATCTTGTCTTTCCGTTGAATGACACTGCATATGTGCAGTTGTTCTCGACTGTATATGCCTCCACATATTCAGGGAACGCAGCATATGTGATGCTCTCCTTGTGTCCGAGTGCCTCCCACAATTCCTCTGCGATGTGCGGAGCGAACGGTGAAAGAAGGATGATGAGCGGCTCGAGGATATCCCTCTTCGTACACTTGAGGTCGTTGAGCTCATTCACGGCGATCATGAATGCACTGACAGCTGTGTTGAACGAGAATGACTCGATGTCTGTACGCACCTTGCCGATGAGCTTGTGGAGAGCCTTGAGCTCATCCTTTGTAGCCTGCTCGTCAGTCACGATGAAACCGTCTCTATCGTAGAACATCCTCCACACCTTCTTGAGGAATCTGTTTACGCCGTCTATACCCTTTGTATCCCATGGCTTAGACTGCTCGAGAGGTCCGAGGAACATCTCGTAAAGTCTCAGAGTATCAGCACCATACGAATCGCAGATCATATCCGGGTTCACAACGTTGAACATAGACTTGGACATCTTCTCGATTGCCCATCCGCAGATGTATTCGCCGTCCTCGAGGATGAACTCGGCGTTCGCGAAGTCAGGCATCCATGCCTTGAATGCCTCCATATCGAGACGGTCGTTTCTAACTATGTTTACATCCACATGGATCTCTGTTGTATCGTACTGGTCCTTGAGGCCGTATGAAACGAATGTATTTGTGTTGATGATACGATATACGAAGTTTGAACGTCCCTGGATCATACCCTGGTTGATCAGCTTCTTGAACGGCTCCTTCTCGCATACATATCCGAGGTCGAAGAGGAACTTGTTCCAGAAACGGGAGTAGATGAGATGACCTGTCGCGTGCTCTGTACCACCGATGTAGAGATCGACATCTCTCCAGTACTCGTCCGCCTCGCGGCTTACGAGAGCCTCGTCGTTGTGCGGATCCATGTAACGGAGATAGTATGCGCTGCTGCCTGCGAATCCCGGCATTGTGCTGAGTTCGATAGGATAGCCCTCGAATGTCCAGTCTGCCGCACGTCCGAGAGGTGGCTCGCCTGTCTCTGTAGGGAGGAACTTGTCTACTTCAGGAAGCTCGAGCGGAAGATTCTCAAGGTTCATAGGAGTTGCGATTCCGTCCTTGAAGTACATAGGGAACGGCTCACCCCAATATCTCTGACGAGAGAAGATGGCGTCACGGAGACGGTAGTTGATCTTTCTGCGTCCGATGCCCTTGGACTCTACATAGTCGATTGCTGCAGGGATAGCTTCCTTGACTGTCATTCCGTTGAGGAAGCCGGAATTGCACATGATTCCTTCCTTTGCATCGAAGCTCGCCTCACTTACGTCACAGCCCTCGATGAGCGGGATGATAGGGAGTTCGAAATGCTTTGCAAACGCATAGTCACGGCTGTCATGTGCAGGAACCGCCATGATGGCGCCTGTACCGTAACCTGCAAGCACATATTCTGAAATCCATACAGGAACCTTGTCGCCTGTAAGAGGATTAGTCGCGTATGATCCCGAGAATACTCCGGTAACCTTTCTGGTCTCCGTCATACGCTCGCGCTCTGTCTTCTTCTTTGCCATGGCGAGATACTCCTCGACAGCTTCCTTCTGAGACTCTACGGTAAGTTTCTCAACCCACTCGCTCTCAGGAGCAAGAACCATGAATGTAACTCCGAAGACTGTATCTGCACGGGTTGTGAAGATGGTCATGTCAAACTCTTCGTTACCGTTTGACACCTTGAATATCATCTCTGCACCCTGGCTCTTTCCGATCCAGTTGCGCTGCATATCCTTGAGTGAATCTGTCCAGTCGATATCCTCGAGATCCTCAAGCAGACGGCCTGCATATGCAGATACGCGAAGCTGCCACTGAGTCATCTTCTTCTGCTCAACAGGATGGCCTCCACGTACAGAGTAGCCCTCCTTTACCTCATCATTTGCGAGCACGGTACCGAGTGCAGGACACCAGTTCACCGCTGTTTCTCCCTGATATGCAATACGATACTGCATCAGGACTGCTGCCTTCTCCTTGTCAGAGAACGAAGCCCACTCCTCTGCTGTAAAAGGAGCAACATCTCCGCAAGCAGCATCGACAGCCGAACTTCCGCCCTGGGCAAATGCAGCCTCGAGCTCAGCGATCGGTCTTGCCTTCTGCTGTACATTGTCATACCAGCTCTCGAACATCTTGAGGAATGCCCACTGAGTCCACTTGTAGTAGCCTGGGTCGCATGTACGGATCTCTCGTGACCAGTCATATGAAAAACCGATTCTGTCCATCTGCTCACGATAACGTGCGATGTTCTTCTCTGTAGTCACTGCAGGGTGCTGACCTGTCTGGATAGCATACTGCTCTGCAGGAAGTCCGAACGCATCGTATCCCATCGGGTGAAGTACGTTGAATCCGCACAGTCTCTTGTAGCGGCTGTATATATCGCTGGCAATGTATCCGAGCGGATGTCCTACATGAAGACCCGCTCCTGATGGATACGGAAACATATCAAGCACATAGTACTTAGGCTTGGCGCTGTCGATTTCAGCCTTGAATGTATGGTTGGCTGCCCAATATGCCTGCCATTTACTCTCGATTTCCTTAAAATTGTAATCCATAGGTATATTTTATCTTTGTTTATTTTCTTGTTCCCGATCTGGCACCCTTCTTCTCCAGCCTGAACTCGACAGGAATGGATACCATGGTCCTGACCTTGTTGCCGTTGACCCTTCCAGGCTTCCACTTTGGAGAAGCGCTCACGACCTTGACAGCCTCTGCATCAAGTTCGTCGGATACGCCCTTCACCACCCTGACGTCAGTCACCTTTCCGTCCTTGTCGACGATGAACTCTACGGTCACACGTCCCTGGACTCCGTCACGGACAGCCGCTTCCGGATACTTGAGGTACTGGTACACCCATTTCTCAAGGAAGACGGCTGGGTCCGCACTGTTGAGGAAGGTCGGACGCTGATCGCAGTCATAGTATGAAACGACATCGTCATATGACGGATCACGCTTTTCTGACGGCGTAGACCTGAATGCCGGCGCCGTATTCAGATTGGCAAGAGCTGCCACATAGTTGTAGATGTATTCCACTTCCCTCTCCATCATGTCGTAATCGATGATGGACTGGGTATCTCTGTCTGTATTATGTTCCGGATAACGTCCGGTCGTAAAGACGATCGCAGGAATCTCCTTGGCATAGAAGGCGCGATGGTCTGAAGGATAGACCTCTCCTGTGACAAGCTCCGGATGGATCGGCTGAAGCTCTCCTGAGAGCGTATTCACCACGGCATTCATGTCCACGTTCGATGCAGTGTACGCATAGAATCCATGATAGCCGGTTCCAAGCATGTCGAGATTCACCATTGCATCAATCCTGTCCGCACCTGAAAATGAGCGGTTGAGGAAATACCATGCGCCCGCGAAAGTCTCGTTCGAAGCACCCAATGCAACGAAGAGGACGCTGCGTCTGAACATTATCGAGTTGGTCTGCACCATCCTCGCAAGTTCGATAAGCACAGCAAGTCCCGAAGCATTGCCGTTGGCTCCATAGAACACCCTTTCCACCGGCTTTCCGTCAATGGTCATGGTCATCGTGCCTATGTTGTCAAGTCTGGCCGCAACCACGATGTAGTCATTCCTGAGGTTTCTGTCATAGCCCTCGACAAATCCAATCACGTTTCGTGAGGTCAGGGTATCTCCAGTCTCCTTGGTTATGCCGAAAAGCTCTCCTCCCTTGGGAGTAAGCAGGTCGACGCCATATTCCTGGAACTTCCGCTCAATATACTCCGCAGCTTCCTTCTCTCCCTCCGAACCGGCCTTTCTGCCCTCAAGGCTGGCAGCGGAAAGCATACGGACATGAGACTTGAATGCAGCGACTGTCTCGCTGTCATCAAGGTCCTCATATACTGCGCCGCTGCGGTATTGAGCGGAAAGCATTACCGGCACAAGGGCCAGAAACATCATCAATATGATCTTTCGCATCGATTATTCATTTACAAGAATCCACACATCCTGCGGACAGAACTTCTCCTTACGCACTTCGTTAAGAGCCTCGTAGGCATCGGAAAGTCTGTTCGCCGGACATACTCCTACAGCAATCAGGCCACCTTTGCCAAAATTAATCATTGCAGGCTTATATCCAGCCTCCTTAGCAACATTGAAAAGCGCTTCGGCATTGGTCTTCGACTTGAAAGAGCCAAGGACTATGTAATATCTTGCTTCGAGTTTAGTTGCGAACAGGCCGCCAAGAGCAGCGGGATTAAGGATGGATCCGCCTGCCTGACGTATTGAATCCAGGGCATTGAGAGAGTCCTGGATCATCCTCTGCTCCTCCATGCGGAGAGAGTCCAGACGTGCCTGGAGTGCAGCTTCCTGCGCACGGAGAATCTCGATGCGCTTGATTTCCACATCCTCGCTTGAAGGACGTCCTGCAAGCTTACGCATGAAGTCACATCCGGTAAGACAAAGTACTGATGCAACGATAAGAAATATACAACTCTTTTTCATAAGGATTCAATTTAGCGTATTCGTGCAAATTTAACGATTTAATAGTCTGAGACAAAATAATTCTTGATATATTTGCGGTAACAACAGAATGTTTCCGTATTGTCCAGACATTGGAATTTCATATTTGCAGCCATATGCAGCGCTTTTCTCCTCTCAGGAATCAGCGCGGACAGGGTGCGTGCCCAGCAGATTGACTGCAGACCTGACCTGAGCCATGTACCGGACATCTTCAGGCAAGACACGCTGACGATATGTTTCCTTGGAGACATAATGATGCACTCATTGCAGATAAACACTGCACGAAAGGTAGAGGACATCCATGACTTCAGCTCATATTTCAGCGAAATCGAAGACAGGATCAAAGGTGCAGACCTCGCTGTCGCAAACATGGAATTCACCCTGGGCGGAAAGCCATATACAGGATACCCATGTTTCTCTGCCCCTGACAGTTACGCAGATTACCTGACAGAGTGCGGTTTTGACGTTTTCCTGGCAGCGAACAACCATATCCTTGACAAAGGCAGCGCCGGAGCAGCCCGAACAATAGAGATCTACAGGAGACTGGAAAAGGAACATGGAATAAGGTTCACAGGCATTGCGGAAAGCGAGGAGGACAGAGCAGGAAACCACCCTCTCCGCATACGTCGCAAGGGCATAAGCCTGTCATTTGTGAACTTCACATACGGAACCAATCTCGGGGGTACAGCCCACTGGCCGAAGACCAACTACATGGCCGACAGGGAAGGAATACTGGAAGCACTGGAAAGGTCTGAAGATGCGGACTTTACGATCGTTCTCCCCCATTGGGGCACAGAGTATGCGACAACACATTCGCAAAGACAGGAAGAGACAGCTGAATGGCTTGCGGAAAACGGAGCGGACATCATAATCGGAGCCCATCCTCATGTGGTGCAGGACACCTCGACGGTAATGGGGATTCCAGTCATATATTCGCTCGGAAATGCAGTTTCCAACATGAGCGCAGCCAATACACAGCTGGAGCTCATGGCGACAGTAAAGATCATACGTCACGGGAACGGTGACATGGAAATGGCGACACCGGAGCTGACATGGCTATGGTGTTCAAGGCCAGGAGGATACACGGACGATTACTGCGTCCTTCCAGTGGAAGAATTCATCGGAACCAGAGAGTCGTGGACCGGAAAATGGGAATACGACAAGATGGTTTCGACATATGAAACGGCAAGAAAAAACAGATAACATTAATGAGCAGACAGACAATCAGACTCGAAGCGATCGACCCGATAGAAATCTACGGGCCGGCAAACAAGAACCTCGAAGCCTTGTGCGGCTATTTCCCTGAACTCAAGGTAGTTGCAAGGGGCAACGAAATAATCCTTGACGGAAAGGAGAAGGACATTGAAGACTTCACCGTCAAGGTACATATGCTTATCGAAAGGAGAAAGCACAAGATGAACATAACACCATACGATGTAGAGGATATCTTCGACGGAGAATCTACTCCGGACAGGTTCAAGCTCTGCGGCGATTCAGTCATCGTCCACGGCAACGACGGAAAGCCGATCAAGGCAAGAAACAGGACCCAGCAGGAGATGGTAAAGGCATATTTCGACAACGACCTCATCTTTGCATTGGGACCTGCAGGAACAGGTAAGACCTACATTGCCATCGCATTGGCTGTCAGAGCGCTTAAAAACAGGGAAATCAAGCGAATCATCCTCACCCGCCCGGCAGTGGAAGCTGGCGAAAGGCTCGGATTCCTTCCAGGCGACCTCAAGGACAAGCTCGACCCGTATCTCCAGCCGTTGTACGACGCCCTCGGGGACATGATCCCGGCAAAGAGGCTTCAGGAGTTCATGGCAGAAGGAACCATCCAGATCGCTCCCCTCGCCTACATGCGTGGACGTACGCTTGACAGGGCATGCGTGATCCTTGACGAGGCGCAGAACACGAATCTCGGACAGCTGAAGATGTTCCTGACCCGAATGGGCTGCGACGCCAAGTTCATCGTGACAGGAGATGCAAGCCAGATCGACCTTCCGAACAAGAAGGACTCAGGACTCCTTAAGGGTATCGCCCTCACAAAAGACATAAAGGGCATCAAGACAATCACCTTCCGAAACGAAGACATCGTCAGACACCCTCTCGTCACCAAGATAGTAAAGGCATTTGAAAAAGGGGAGACGGCTGAATAGCCATCTCCCCTTTCTTATTTAATAAGGTGTAACCCAGATTACTGAGCGTTAGCCTTTACATAGTCATTGTACTTGGTGTATCCCTGCATGTACTTGTCCTCAACTGAAGAGAAACGATAGTAGATGTTCTTGAGATACTCAGCGCAGTTAAGCTTCACGTCAGCAGCAGCTGAAACCTCGAATGCCTTCTCAAACGGTACGATAGCCTCAAGGAGGATAGCCTCATACTCCTTAACGAGTGCATTGTACTTTGCGTCATCGAGCTCGTTTGAAGCCTCCTCTGAGAGAGTTACTGCACGGTCATAAAGAAGGGTACCCTCTCCGTGGTAACCGAAGTCGTAGTTAGGATCAACCTTAGTAGACTCCTGGTAAGCTGCACGTGCCTTCTCAAAGTTGCCGAGCTGCTTGTGGATGTTACCCTCAACATAGTAGAGAGATACGTTGTTAGGCTCGTTCTTCTTAGCGTCTGCGATAAGCTCGAAGAGTCTGTCAGTGTTGTCACCGCTCTTGAGGTAGTAGTTGATGAGACCGATAAGGATGCTCTGGCTCTGTGGGAACTTAACGAAACCCTTCTCGAGTACGTCAACACCCTTAGCAGCGTTATCAAGGTTCATATAGATGTCACCGAGCTTTGCGTAAACCTCACCGTTATCATAGTAGTAACCGATCTCAAGGCACTGCTCGAAATACTTCTGAGCTGTCTTGAAGTCCTGTGATGCCCAGTAAACATAACCTGCATTGTAAAGAGAAGTTGAGTCTACTGATGAATAAGGAGCAGTCTTTGAAGCCTCAGCAGCCTTTCCGAGGAGTTCACCAGCCTTAGCAAAGTTTCCGATAGAGTACTGGTTCATACCGTCATCGAAATACTTCTGAGCGATCTTTGAGATACCGTCCTTGATATCCTTCTCCTTAGACTTCTTAGCGTCTACCTCATAAGCCTTTGTATAAGCCTCGAGTGCGCTTGCGAGAGGATCTGCATAAACAGGCTTTGTAACCTCAATGATTCTGAGCATGTCCATCTCATCAAAATAGAGGTTCTTGTTTGAGTAAACCTCCTTCTTGAAGTTGATGCCATCGATTACAACGCTCTCAGAAGATGAAGGTCTCTCGTTACCCATCATCATCTGCACCTGCATACGCGGGCTGTTTACAATCACGTTACCAGTTGGAGCCTCGTAAGCCTGCATGTAAGCTGAAGCAAGCTTGAGCCATGTAGCAACCTTTGTAGCCTTCTTAGCGTTCTGTGCTGCTGCGTCAGCTGCCTCAACAGCCTTCTTTGCAGAATCCAGAGCCTTTACCTGTGCATCAGCCACCTGTACTGAAAGAAGCACTGCCAATGCGATCAAAATTTTTTTCATAATGCTTTTGGTATTAAGTTGTTGTTAATTATTCGTTATTTTCCTCCTCAGTCTTGTTTACTGCAGAAACTGCTGCGATCGAGTCACCATCCTTGATGTTGATAAGACGTACGCCCTGAGTTGCACGGCCTGCCACCTTGATGCCCGAAACAGCCATTCTGATGGTAAGTCCAGAACGGTTGATGATCATGAGGTCGTTTTCATCAGTCACATTTTTCAATGCAACCAGATCACCTGTCTTCTCAGTTATGTTCAATGTCTTTACACCTTTGCCACCGCGGTTGGTCTTGCGATATTCGTCGAAATCCGAACGCTTGCCGTAACCATGCTCGCTGACTACGAGAACACTGTGCGAAGCGGCATCCTCGGCAGTCGGATCGTACACGACCATGCCAACCACTTCATCGTCTTCATCAATATTTATGCCACGCACTCCGGAAGCCGTTCTGCCGAGGGCTCTTGCATCCGCCTCATCGAAGCGGCAGCAACGTCCCTTTCTGCCGGCAAGAAGGATCTCGCTGTGGCCGTTTGTCATCACTGCCTCGAGGAGTTCGTCTCCGTCGCGTACGGTGATGGCGATCACACCGTTTGTCCTTGGTCTTGAGTATGCCTCAAGTGAAGTCTTCTTGATGATAGCCTTCTTTGTACCGAGTACAATATAATTATTGTTGATGTAATCCTCGTCCTTGAGGTTCTTCACGTTCAGGTATGCCTTGATCTTGTCGTCAGGCTCGATATTGATGACATTCTGGATTGCACGGCCCTTTGAAGCACGTGAACCTTCCGGAATCTCGTATACCTTGAGCCAGTAGCACTTTCCGTTCTGGGTGAAAAGAAGCATTGTGCTGTGCATGTTGGCAACATAGATGTGCTCAATGAAGTCCTCGTCGCGTGTCGCACTTCCCTTCATTCCGACACCGCCTCTGTTCTGGAGACGATACTCGGTGAGGGATGTCCTCTTGATGTATCCGAGATGAGAGATTGTGATCACCACATCCTCATCGGCATAGAAGTCTTCCGGATTGAACTCCTCTGCAGAAAGGGCAATCTCCGTCCTTCTTGCATCACCGTACTTCTCCTTCATCTCCATTGTCTCGTCCTTGATGATCTGCATCTGCATGCTCTCGTTTGCAAGGACATCCTCACAATAGCGGATGAACTTCATGAGTTCGTCGTACTCGTTCTGGAGCTTCTCTCTCTCGAGTCCAGTGAGCTGACGGAGTCGCATCTCTACGATTGCCGTAGCCTGAATGTCTGTGAATCCGAACTGTGCGATGAGTTCGCTCTTGGCCTCGTCAACGCTCTTCGAAGCTCTGATTATGTTGATGATCTGGTCGATCACATCAAGAGCCTTGAGGAGTCCCTCGAGGATATGGGCTCTCTTGCGTGCCTTCTCAAGATCGAACTTCGTCCTTCGGAGGATCACATCATGTCTGTGTCTTACGAAATACTTGATGAGCTGCTTGAGGTTCAATGTCCTTGGACGTCCGTTCACGAGGGCGACGTTGTTTACAGAGAAGCTCGACTGAAGCGGCGAGTACTTGTAAAGCATGTTCAGAACCACGTTCGAGTTGGCATCCTTCTTCAGACGGATGACGATGCGCACTCCCTTCATTGTGGTCTCATCGTTGATGTATGCGATGCCCTCAACCTTCTTGGTCTCCACGAGCTCGGCGATCTTCTCGATCATCTCGCGCTTGTTGACCATGTAAGGGATCTCGGTCACGACGATGGTCTCACGGCCTGAGTCGCTCACCTCGATCTCTGTCTTCGACCTGATGACGATACGTCCGCGACCGTTCTCAAATGCATCCTTGATGCCCTGACGACCCTGGATGATACCTCCTGTAGGGAAGTCCGGTCCCTTAACGTACTGCATCAGCTCCTCGATTGTGATCTCAGGATTGTCGATGTATGCGCAGATTGCGTCGCAGCACTCTGTAAGGTTGTGCGGAGCCATGTTTGTGGCCATACCTACCGCGATACCTGACGAACCGTTGAGAAGAAGAAGCGGAAGCTTTGTCGGGAGGACTGTCGGCTCCTGGAGGGAGTCGTCGAAGTTGTTCTGGAAATCCACTGTATCCTTGTCGAGGTCTGCAAGAACCTCATCCGAAAGCTTTGAAAGCTTTGCCTCGGTGTATCGCATGGCAGCAACCGGGTCACCGTCCATGGAACCGAAGTTACCCTGGCCGAACACCAGAGGGTATCTCAGACTCCAGTCCTGGGCCATACGGGCCATTGCGTCATATACGCTGGAGTCACCGTGAGGATGATACTTACCAAGCACCTCACCCACGATACGGGCTGACTTCTTCGTCTGGCTTGTCCAGGTAAGTCCCAGACCCTCCATTCCGAAGAGCACTCTTCTGTGTACCGGCTTGAATCCATCCCTCACATCAGGAAGAGCTCGCGACACGATGACCGACATAGAGTAGTCGATATACGCACTCCTCATCTGCTGGTCGATATTCACCTGCTCAATCCTTCCTGTCTTTACCTCATTTTCCATATGATGTTTCTTATCTTTTTACACTTTTAAGCATATCTTCGCAAAGATACATTTTTTTTAGTAATTTTGTACAATCAAGACAAATTTATTGAGCCCTGAAAGCATAAAAACGACACTATATGGAGATCAGCATATCCGACGAACTCAATTCGATAATCAACTATTCCCGCGAAGAGGCAATGAGGACGGGCAGCTACGGCATTGCACCTGACCACCTCTTCCTCGGACTCCTCCGTCACAAGGAGAATTCCGGGGCAGATGCCCTCATAGGTACAGGAGCTGATACTGAGGAACTTAAGCAGTTCATCGACAGCCGCATCTTCACGAATGAGCACATACCGTATTCGGACATCGACCAGATAAGCTTTTCCAGAGGCGCACAGAATGTCCTCAGCTTCACTCTCCTCGAGGCCACAAAGCTTAAAAGCCGACAGGCTTCCTCCCCTCACCTGCTGCTCGCACTCATGAGAGCCGGCGGTTCATACGGATGTACCTACCTGAAGGACATGGGCATCGACTATGGAACCGTCTACAGGTACATGGACAAGAACTGCATGTTTGACAAGGGCGAGGAAAGCAGCGTCGATCCGGAAAGACATGACGAAGAGGAGGCCCCTCAGATCAGGATCAGGCAGGTATCGGAGAACGCAGAAGAAGAGAACAGGACATCGCCGCTCGAGGAGTTCGGATACGACATAACCCAGGCCGCAAGGGAAGGAAGGCTCGACCCGCTGGTAGGACGCGAAGACGAGATCCAGAGAGTCATCCAGATCCTTGGAAGAAGACGCAAGAACAACCCGATGCTCGTGGGCGATCCGGGAGTCGGAAAGTCTGCGATCGTAGAGGGTATCGCAATAAAGATCGTCAACGGGGACATTCCTCCCGTATTGGCAGACAAGAGGCTCATTTCCTTGGACTTAGGATCGATCGTAGCCGGTACAAAATATCGCGGTGACTTTGAAAAGAGAATCAAGAACATCATCAACGAGGTAGCTTCAAGCCCTGACGTCATCCTCTTCATCGACGAGTTCCACACGATCGTCGGTGCAGGCGGGGCATCGGGAAGCCTTGACGCAGCAAACATGCTCAAGCCTGCCCTTGCAAGGGGCGAGATCCAGTGCATCGGAGCCACCACAATGGACGAATTCAGAAAGAGCGTGGAGAAGGACGGAGCGCTGGACAGAAGATTCCAGAAGATCGTAGTGGAACATACCGACATCGCACATTCCATCTCCATCCTTACAAGGCTGAAGACAAATTATGAAAAGCATCACAACGTAGTCTATACAGACGGCGCGATTGAGGCATGTGTCAGGATGTCAGAGAGATACATTACCGACAGATGCCTTCCGGACAAGGCCATCGACGCAATGGACGAGGCCGGTTCGAAGGTACGTCTCAAGAATCCGAAGAAGACAGGAAAGGTCACTGCGGAAGATGTTGCCGAGGTGATTTCGGAGATGACAGGAATCCCTTCCGGCAGGGTTGCCGAGAATGAGGGAAGCAGGCTCATCAAGATGCGTGACATACTGAAGAAAAGAATCATCGGACAGGAC
The DNA here is from genome assembly GCA_045646785.1 of Candidatus Cryptobacteroides sp. GTDB lineage: Bacteria > Bacteroidota > Bacteroidia > Bacteroidales > UBA932 > Cryptobacteroides. The sequence goes on from JAZRLI010000009.1 coordinate 76,947, forward strand.
GAGGCCATCGACAAGGTAGTCCGTGCGATCCAGAGGAACAGAGCCGGAATCAAGGATCCGGGAAAGCCGATCGGCACATTCCTCTTCTTTGGTCCGACAGGAGTGGGAAAGACCCAGTTGGCAAAGTCGCTTGCAGAGTATCTGTTTGATTCTGAAGAAAATATGATTCGCCTTGACATGAGCGAATACATGGAAAAGTTCAACGTCTCAAGACTCATCGGAGCCCCTCCGGGCTACGTCGGCTTCGAGGAAGGAGGACAGCTCAGCGAACGCGTCAGACGCAAGCCTTACTGCGTGGTACTGCTTGACGAGATCGAGAAGGCACATCCTGACGTCTTCAACCTCCTGCTTCAGGTGATGGATGAGGGAAGGCTTACGGACAGCACCGGAAGGACCATCAGTTTCCGCAACACTATCGTGATCATGACATCGAATGTCGGAAGCCGTGAGCTTGACGAATACGGTAGCGGAGTCGGATTCAACACTTCAAGCCGCAATGTTGAAGGAAACAGGAAATCCGTGGTGGAGAAGGCCGTCAAGAAGGCATTCCCGCCAGAGTTCATAAACAGAGTTGACGAGCAGGTATTCTTCAATCCTCTCGGAAAGGAAGACCTCGAAAGGATAATCGACATAGAGCTCAAGGGCCTCAAGTCACGCGTCAAGGAAGCCGGATTCGACATCATGGTGACCGCATCGGCTAAAAGGTTCGTGGCAGATGCCGGATACAATCCGAGCTATGGTGCCAGACCTCTCAAGAGGGCCGTGCAGAAGTTCATAGAGGACCCTGTATCCGAGCTGATCATCTCGGAGAGGATGTTCGGCGGCAGAAAGAGCGGAGGCAGGATCAAGGTCGGATTAAGCAAGGCTGATTCCGGTAAGCTCGAGATCCATTTCGCTGATCATGTCGAGTAACGTCGAATAAGAGTCATCAGATGAAAGCATTGAGCTGATGTAAGCGAGAGTGTTGTCGGTATTCATATGCTTGTGTCTTTAAGTTTGATGATGCAAAAGTATAACCCCAATGTGCCAAGATAAGGCACAACATAGAAAACAATGACAAAACTTGTAATTTTTGACCTGGACGGTACCCTTATCAATACCATGGAAGACATAGCGGGAGCATGTAACCATGCCCTCGAAGCATGCGGACATCCGCAGAGAAGGCTCGACGAGTTCAACATGCTCGTGGGACGCGGAGTCCAGAACATGCTCAGAGGTGCGCTTCCTGAAGATCAGCGCACAGACGAGATGACTGCGAAGATGTACAGCCATTTCGTCCCTTACTACAACGAGCACATCTGCGACAGGACCAAGCCGTACCCTGGCATGTATGAAACTCTTGACGCCCTCGCAGGGAAAGGCATTGCATTTGCGGTCGCATCCAACAAATACCAGGAAGGCACGGAACTTCTGATGGGCAAGCTCTTCGGCAGATACAATTTCGTCAGCATCCTCGGACAGAGGGAGGGCAAGCCGATCAAGCCGGATCCGCAGATCGTGATAGACGCAATGGAAGCTGCCGGATGTACAGACAGGAACGAAGTAATATATTGCGGCGACTCGGATGTGGACATGCAGACCGGAATCAACGCAGGAGTACGCACGATCGGCGTCACATGGGGATTCAGGACACGCGAAGAACTTGCCGCCTACTCACCTTGGAGACTGATAGACAGGGCAGAAGAGATTGTAGAAGCGATAGAAAACGAATAAACATTGTCCTATGGAAAATAACGAAAGATATACGGACAAGCTGGCCAAGTACATTCTTGCTGCAGCAGGTGTGGCCATCGTCTGTGCACTCTGCTGGTTTTTCCGCAGCATACTTGCATACATCCTGATTGCGGTCGTTGTATCACTGATCGCAAAGCCGCTGATGGGCATGCTGCAGAAGCTCAACATCAAGGGCCGAAGGGCTCCAGACTGGGTTCTTGCCGCGCTTTCCATCATCGCGGTAATGGGAGTGCTGATATCTATAGTCACCGCCGTGATACCTATAATCAGCAGCCTGGTAAAGGACATATCGATGGTCAACATCGAGAGTGCGGCACGAGGAATCTCCGTTCCGCTTGCAGAACTCAATGAGTTCCTCAGGAACTACTTCCCTCAGCTCGGCAGCGACTTCAGGATAGAGATCACAATACTCAACGAACTGCAGAATCTGTTCGATGCTTCCGTATTCTCCACAGTGCTTGGATCAGCTGCATCGTTCATAACAAGCCTCGCCATCGGTATCTTCTCGGTCGTATTCATCGGATTCTTTTTCATCAAGGACGACGGACTCTTCACGGAAATCGTATGTGCCCTTGTTCCTGACAGACATGAAGCTACGACACAGAGGGCCATCTCAGACATCGGACACCTCCTTTCAAGATACTTCATCGGCGTGCTCATCGAGGTAGCGGGAGTGGCCCTGATTAACTTCCTGGGCCTTCTCTTCATCGCAAAGCTCGGATTCAACGGAGCCATCAGCATCGCAGTAATGACCGGCATACTCAACGTCATTCCGTACGTCGGTCCGCTCATTGGAGGCGTGCTCGGAACCATCCTCGGCATCGTACTGAAATACACAAGCGTGACCCCTATCGGCCTGGACGTGAACTTCTGGGTATTCACCATCATACTCATCGCGATATTCTCGTTCACCCAGTTGGTCGACAACTTCCTGTACCAGCCGCTTATCTATTCGACAAGCATCAAGGCAAAGCCTCTGGAGATCTTCATCGTCCTTCTCATCGTAGGACATATCGGAGGTCCTCTCGCCATGATCGTGGCAATCCCATGCTATACCGTGGTCAGAGTCATCGCCTTCCGCTTCTTCGGACATATCAAGGCCATCAAACGACTTATTCCATCTGAAAAACTCATAACGCCACAAGAAGATTAAATGAAAAGGATCATAATATTGCTGGCATCCATTGTCATCTGCACAATGACGGCAACGGCACAGAATGACCTGCTGTCACCGGACGGCACGTACCTCTATCACAGACAGGACACATGCGACCTGTTCATGGACGTATATGAACCGGCTGACGGGAGCGAAGAGACATACATGGGCATGAAGAAGCCTGTGGTCATATTCATGTTCGGAGGCGGATTCATCCGAGGAACTCGCGACGACGAGAGTTACAACTCATGGTTCAGGATGATGACAGAAAACGGATACCGCGTCATCTCGATTGACTACAGACTCGGCCTCAAGGGCTCGTCAAAGGTTGGAATAGCCCAGGTCAATGTCCTCGACAAGGCAATACACATGGCCGTGGAGGACCTTTTCGCCGCGACCAACTTCATCATCGAGAATGCCGACCAGCTTGAAGTAGACCCTTCAAACATCGTGATATGCGGTTCTTCTGCAGGAGCCATCAGCGTGATGCAGGCGGAGTACGAGATTGCAAACAGGACAGAATGGGCCTCAGTACTTCCTGCGGGGTTCAACTATGCCGGCGTGATGTCGTTCTCGGGAGCTATCCTTTCAAGAAAGGGCAAGGTCAAGTACGAGACCGAACCATGCCCTACCCTGATGCTCCACGGAACAGCCGACAAGCTCGTGCCGTACAAGCAGATCGCCTTCTTCAACCTCGGATTCTTCGGAGGCGGAAAGCTTGTGGAAAGATTTGCGAAGTTCGATTACAACTACAACATGTACCACTTTGTCGATTATGGTCATGAAATAGCAGGTTCGATGTATTCAACTCTTGACCTGCAGTTGAAATTCCTTGAAAACAACGTCATCCAGAAGGAAAAAAGAATCATCGAGGCCCGAATCACGGACCCCGATGTATGGAAAGGTGCCGGTCCACAGTCCCGCAAGGAACTGTACGGCAATTAGTTTTCGATCCTTAAGGATTATTCCTCAGCAAGCTTGTCGAGACAGAGTTCGATGAGCTTGCGTACCTGTGCCTTATAGTCAGGATTAGAAGCCTTATGGTGACGGTGTGCGATGATGCAGCATACCGTACCTGCATTGTGGCCGAGATGCGCGGCGATACCTGCGATTGCCGAACCCTCCATCTCGAAGTTCGTAACCTTGAGTCCGTCAAAACGGAAGCTCTCGAACTTGTCCACCATGTCAGGCATTGCGAGAGGCATTCGAAGTACACGTCCCTGAGGACCGTAGAAGCCTGAAGCTGCGATTGTCATGCCCGGATATGTACAGTCACGGAACTTCTCGCTCATCTTCTCACCCGCCTTTACGAAATATGGATCTGGAAGGTGGCGTGCCCAACCTGTATGAGCCTTGAATGCTTCCTCGATGTCAAGCATCGAGATCTTGTCACGGTCAGCGTACCAGTTCATGAGGCCGTCGCAGCCTACCGAGATATGCGAGAACACGAATCCTCCGAGAGGAATCTCCGGCTGGATCGCTCCTGACGTTCCGATACGGAGGACGTTCAATGTCCTGTGGACAGGCTTTACCTCACGGGTCTCGAAGTCGATGTTTGCAAGAGCGTCGAGCTCGTTCATCACTATATCAATGTTGTCTGTTCCGATACCTGTAGACAGGGCTGTCATGCGTACGCCCTTATACTTTCCTGTAACTGAGACGAATTCGCGCGAAGCATGCCTGAACTCCTTCTCATCAAAATATTCTGCAATCATGTCAACTCGTCCAGGATCTCCGACAAGGATCACATTGTCGGCAAGTTCCTCCGGACGGAGGTGGAGATGGAAGATCGATCCGTCTCCGTTGATTATAAGTTCTGATTCTGCTATTCTCATAATGTTTGCTTTATAGATGACATTAACCTTTCAAAGGTAGTTTTTTCCTGCGAAAATTCCTACTTTTGTGCCAACAGTTAAAAATCCGACTATTATGTGGCAGAGAATTCAGACACTATACCTTGGCATATCTACAGCCCTCATCTTCTCTATGTTCTTCTGTACTTTCGCGACCATAATCGGTCCCGGAGGAGCTGAAGCAACCATTGCATACAGGGAGAAACTACCTTATCTGGTACTCATGGTAATGCTCATCACAGCCCACATCGCTGCGACAGCAAGCTTCAAGGCATTCTTCCTGCAGGCACGAGTGGCCATGATCGCAGGCCTTCTTGCCTTCGGTTTCCAGATATGGCTGGGAATCGACATGCTGATGAACCTCAAGACCATGTCTTTCTCTCTCACCGCCCTCTTCCCTCTCACCGCCGGAGTACTTGACTTCATGGCAGCAAAACGCTCGCTCGTTGACGAGATGACCATTCAGGCCGTCAAGAGCACCAGAAAAACCCGCAAGAACAGAAACAGGTAGGTAAAGAGGATACGCCCCTATATTCAGCCGTCGTATCTCCTGAACGCAAGACATCCGTTATGTCCGCCGAATCCGAGTGAATCGGAGATTCCGAGTGTAAGCGGAGCCTCTACCGGAGTGTTAGGAGTATAGTCAAGGTCACATTCAGGATCTATATCGTCAAGATTGATAGTTGGCGGCACTATGCCGTTCTTGAGTGCAAGCACGGTAGCAACCGCCTCTGCAGCACCGGCAGCTCCAAGAAGATGACCGATGGAACCCTTGATGGAACTCACATGGGCCTTGTATGCGTCCTCGCCGAGGGCAAGCTTGAAGGCAGCGGTTTCCGCAACATCGTTAAGCGCGGTTCCAGTACCATGCGCATTGATGTACAGTACATCCTCAGAAGTATATCCAGCCTCATCGAGAGCCATACGGATGGCTGCAGCCTGAGTCGTTCCGTCCGGACGCGGTGCAGTGACATGATGGGCATCGCATGTATTTCCATAGCCGCAGATTTCGGCAATGATCTCCGCTCCACGGGCCACAGCATGCTCATATTCCTCAAGCACGAGCATGGCCGCACCTTCAGCCATCACGAAACCTCCACGGTTCCTGTTGAACGGAAGGGATGCATATTTAGGGTCCTCGGACCTTGACAGGGCCTTGGCATTTGCGAATCCTGCGATTGCAAGAGGGATGATCGCGGCCTCAGTACCACCGGCAATGATCGCATCCGCATAGCCGTGCTTAATGGCACGGAAGGCTTCTCCAATAGCATGCGTAGATGTAGCGCACGCTGTCACGACAGGAAGGCATGGGCCGCATGCATTGTTACGGATAGCGATGTTGCCTGCTGCGATGTTGGATATCATAGTAGGAACGAAAAGCGGAGAAACCCACTTGGCTCCCTCCTTAAGTATCTTTTCAGACTCTCTGACCAATGTAGAGAATCCTCCTATTCCTGAACCGACATAGACTCCGTAACGTAAGGGATCTATGTTTCCGTTCTCAGAAGAATCCAGTCCCGATTCCTTTACAGCCTGCCATGCCGCGGCAGTGGCAAATATCGTAAACCTGTCCTGTTTTCTTGCAAAAGGTGCCTCTATCTCATAATCGGCAGGATTGAAGTCCTTGACCTCTCCAGCGACCTTTACCGGAAGGTCATCCGTAGGGATTGAGGTTATATGGTCTATTCCGCATACTCCGTCAAGGAGATTCTTCCAATATGTGTGCACATCGTTTCCTACTGGCGTGATCACGCCGGTACCGGTAACAACTACTCGTCTCTTCATCTTAATCGTTCTATGTGATTTATCAGTTGTTAACAACAAATTTCCTTCCAAGGAACTGCAAAAATAGTAAAAAACAAGAAATTAGTAAAACATTTTACCATTAATTGGACAGAGGGTGTATTTTTTTGCTATTTGGGGTAAAATTATCTACATTTGTCTTTACTAAAACCGAAACTGACATGTTCTTTAACGAAAGACTCCCCAAATATCTGTTAGGGAAATACCAGCTGATCGGTACTGTAACTTTCTCGGTACTCTTCGCACTGGTCTTCCTGAACATCTACATCCCCTTTTCTGAAACAGCATGGTTCGGCCTAGGAGACTCCTCCACATTCCTTTATACGCTGGCCTTCATCATGGTCTGCATAGCCATACTTATCTGTAGCAGAATGCTGATGTACAAAAGCAGATCGAAGTTTGAAATGACCTTCATCGGCTATACCATATGGTGTATATTTGAGATCCTTGCAATCACGGGATTCTACACATGGCTCACAGTCAACATAATCTGGCCTGACATCACAGAAATCTGGTTCGTCTTCGGCAAGGCCTTAAAGAACGGATCGATCGCACTCGGACTTCCATATCTCATCTCAGGAATGTATTTCGCGATCATTGACAAGAACAACACCATACGACTGATGAACTACGAAAACGTAGTGACCGATGAACCTCCGAGACCAGACTCACAGAAGCAGAAGATCACACTCTTCGACAACAGCGGAGCACTGAAGCTCTCCCTGAACCCTGAGAACCTCTATTACATCGAGTCTGACGACAACTACATCAAGGTATGGTATACTGACAGCAAGGGTGAACTCAAGCAGTATATGTTGAGGTGCCGCCTTAAAACAGTAGAAGAGAGCTTCAAAGGAAGCCCTCTTGTACGATGTCATAGAAAGTATATTGTAAATCTCAGCAAGGTAAGCATGCTCCGAAAGGAAAGCGACGGATATGTCCTGGACCTCGACAAGGAAGAGATTCCTCCTATTTCAGTCACAAAGACATATACAGATTCCGTGCTCAGCCACTTTACAGAGCAGTCACCTCTTCTTGAACCGATCGAGGATTAGTTCTCCTTTGCCACCGGTATTGAATCTATTCTCTCGAAACACTGGATGAACGTCTCGTCATCCTTTGCCACCCACACCATCTTGGTTGCAGTAAGGCTCTTCACCACATAGCGATGAGCCCAGTCGCCGCTGTCGTGGTCATAGTTTCCACGGATGATCGCACCAAGTTCGACATCTGTGTAGATGTAATATGAACCTGTCACGACATGTGGGACACCTGCGAAGCTGTCGATGTTCTGGTACATCGTGTAGGTCTTGTCGTTTCTTACGAAATTGAGATACACATATGTATCCTCAGCAAGTTCAGACTCGTTCCATTCAACAAGCTGCCAGTTGCCTGAAATGTTGTTGGCATTTACCTCGAGCTGCTCTTCAACAGGTTCCGGGGTCTCATTCTTTCCGCATGAAACCGCCACCATTGCAAATGCAGCGAGGGCTGCAGCCATGATTGTCTTTGTAATATTCATGATTCTTCTGTTTATTCAAACCTAATGTTTATAGTTGACTTCTCCGGAGACGTTCCAAGTCCCTTCAATATCAATGACACATTGTCTCCACATTCGCCTTCTGCAGGGTCGTAAGTAAGTTTCAGGACTCCCTCTCCCCCATCTTCGACAACAGACGGGACTGTCTCGAAGGCAAGACACTTAGGCAACGAAGCCTCTTCACATTCCAATCTCAGGGCATTTCCGCTGAGATTGATGAAGTTGAGGGTTTCAACTGCCTTTATACCCTTTGCAAAACGGATTTCCTCCGACCTGAGACGGATGTTTCCCATCTGCACATGGTAAAGCTTCGACTTGTCAGTACTACGTTCCACATGGGCAGTAAGCTCAAGTATTGCCGCTGGACTGGTTCCAGGCTGTGTATAGACGAATATCTTACGCACAAACCTGCCAGGATGTCCCTTTGGATCATATCTTACCGTCAGCACCGACTTCTCGCCTGGTTCCAGACTGGTCCTTGAAGCATTGACGGTTACGCATGAGCATGTTGTACCTGTCCTGAGTATCTTCACCGTCTCGTTCCCCACATTCGTCATTTCATACCTGTATATGGCAGGCGGATCGTCTTCCGACATCACGGCCGCTACGATATGTCTTGTATCGAACTTCAGGTACGCTGAGTCGCTTGTAAGACGTGGAGAAGCAACTGCTTCGATCTTTTCTCTCGGCACAATCCTTATCTGCGCCCCGGCAGTCATTGCCGACATGCACAGAGCGCAAGAAAGAAATATGATTGCCGAAAGTCTCATCTTCTAAAGCCAGCCGTTTCCAGCCGCCGAGTTCCTTACAGTGACTGTGAATGACATTGATGTACCGTCCGAAGCCGTGATCGTTGCAGATGTCTGTCCCTCGGCAAGACCTGTGAATACAAGTCTGTTGCCTTCTGTCTTGCATGTTGCAACAGAAGCATCGCTGACATTCACTGAATATGTGAGGTTCTCTCCGTTCTTGAAGTACATTGAAGGCACATATGCAGATGAGCCTCCCACTGCCACATAGACATTAGGGAATACCATGTCCACACCTGCACCGGCGATAGCCTGGAGGAATGCATACGCATCCACCTGGCCGTTACCCATCTTGCCTCTATACTCCTTGAGGTTCATGCTTGAAAGATGTACCTGCGAAAGGTCGGTAACGAACTTGTAGTACTGCTTAGGTGTATCAAGGTCCCAATACTGCTCAACCGGACGTGCTGAATTGTGAAGAAGTTCCTTCACCTCGTCAGCCTTCACATGCTTGCGGAGTTTCGCAGCGTAGGAAAGTCCGAGAGCCACGACACCTGACACGTGAGGGCATGCCATTGAGGTACCCTCCATGTAACCGTATCCTGCGAGGTCACCTGCAGAACCTGTCACATTGTAAGGAAGAGTAGAAAGGACGCATCCTACAGCTCCTGCATTGACACCTTCGCCATACTCGAAATAATAGTCCTGGTCACCGCCCGGAGCACAGATTGTAGTTCCCGGTCCATAGTTGGTATATACGGCAGGTGTATAGTCACCGGCTGTTGCCGCAACTGAAACGAATTCAGGATATGCTGCAGGATAACTTGCTGCAGGAGCATACTCGTTGCCGGCCGCGAAGACAATGATACCGCCGTCGATCACACCGTCAGGTGAGCCTGCGTTATGTACGAAATAATCCAATGCGTTGAACTCGAGGACATTAGAAGACTTCCACTGCTCATCTGATGAGAACTGTGGCTGCCAGTCATATGGATTTGCTGCGCCTGAGATGTAACCCCAGCTGCACTGGAGGATTACGGCGCCGTTGTCTGCCGCATACTTGATGGCACGTACCTCATCGAGGACTGTACCTGCAAGAGCACCTGAGAATATCTGGCATGACATGATCCTTACGCCAGGAGCCTCTGAAGTACCTCCGGCAATCGAGCTGATGCCGACTCCGTTGTTGTTGGCAGCTGCGATGACTCCTGCGACATGGGTACCATGACCTGTATCGTATCTTCCGTTCGTCGAAACGATTCCTGAGTTTGCCGCGAAGTTGTATCCATATACGTCACCGGCGTAGCCGTTGCCGTCATTATCCTCTGTCGAGCGCCAGATTTCTCCCTCGTTCACCCACATGTTGTCCTTGAGGTCAGGATGAGAATAGTCCACACCCTCGTCGAGGACCGCAACGATGATTGAAGGGTCTCCTGTGCAGAGGTCCCATGCCTTCTCGACATTCACGTCAGCTCCTGCAATGAACTTGGTCTGCTCAAGGTCACCGTTGTTGACCATGTGCCACTGGAGTCCGAGATGCGGGTCATTATATTTTGCAGGTCTTGCAGATGATGTCATCTGGCTGATTGCAGATTTTGTAAGCGGAACCGCCTTGGTCTCCGAAGCTCTCTTGAGGGTACGGTTGAACTCCACGCGGCTTACCTCACCGAGTCTTGCAAGGTCAGCTGCAACCTTCTCTACTGAATGCTCCTCTGAGAAACGTACCACATACCAGAGGTGGAGTCCCTCCTGGCGAACCTTCTCCTCCGAACGCTTGTCCACAGGGAACACTCGTTCGATCTGATATCCGTCCACGAGGTCAAGGATCTCATCAACCGTGAGGATTCCTGACCTGTCGGCAGCACCTGACTTCGTAATGAGTCCTGCCTCATCGAGGATCTTGCTTACACTCGGGTCGAAGCGTACGAGAAGCTCTCCCGCCACAACATCTTCGCCGACGGGAGAGACCTTTGCAGGCTCATTCGTTCCGCCGGTCACAGGTTCCTCGACCGAGCATGCAGACAGCCCTGCGAGCAGGGCAGCTGCCATAAATACTTTGATATATATATTCTTCATATGCATTGTTTACCTATTTGAGGTTAGCCGGATTATACTTCTTCTTAGTATAATGCTCATAGTAGTAATCCATGTTTGCTGGTTCGTTTTCAAATCCGGCTGAAGTACCATATGATGTCTTTCCTTCCTGCATGAACACCAGCGAAGTAGGATACCACATATCCAGTTTCGGGTGGTAGAGCAACCAATCCGGCAACAAGCCGTGAAGACGGTTGAGGTTGATTGCAAAGAGGTCAGTGTTCGGAAGGACCTTAGGAAGACCAATGAGGATTGACGGAAGCGTGTCGCATGCGTTTACCTCCTCAGCAGTCCACTTAGGGAAGGACTCATCCTCTGAGAGATCCGGAATGGTTCCCTCAAGATAGTTCACTGAAAGTCTGAGCGTATCAAGGTTGTCCCAAAGAAGGAGTTTCGTAGGGAATGTCTTGTTTCCATCGTCATCCTTGTCCATCTCGTCGTAAAGTCCACCGAAATTGGTCTTGTTGGTGTTGCTGAGGTCGTAGATGGTGTGTCTCTGACACGCATTCATGATCAGGGCTGTCAGCTTAGGGAAGTTCTCAGGACAAAGGACATCCGGGATTTCCTGGAAGTTGTTGCCGCTGATGTCAAGGTACTCAAGGTTTTTGAGCTTCTTGAATGATTCAGGGAGTGTCGAGAGACCGTATGAACAGATTGTCAACTTACGGAGATTCTCAAGTTCGCAGATATGCTCACCTGGATCGAGGCTGAGAAGGAAGGTATTTGTGTTACCCATGATGTAGATTTCCTCTGCAGCAGTAAGGTTTTTCACCTGGAACGGAATGCTCTCCTTTGTTCCGAACATAAGGAACTCGGCTCTCTTCACTCTACCCTTGTTCTCTCCTGACTGCCAGATTTCCACACCTTCCCAGAACTCCATTCTCTCGGATGTGTCATACTCTGACCAGCATCCGAGTGCACGGTTGATGGCGATAAGTGAAAGTGAGTCACCCTTCACGCCGATCTCGATAGCCTCTGCAGGTTCCTGAACAACCTTGAGGTCATGCTTGATCGAAGGAACTACGCTCTGGTCCTTTGGATTGAATGCGATGAGCATCTCTCTCTCCTCAGGATTGAAGTTGATATCCCACTTGAACTTCACGTTAACCTCACGAGGTCTTGCACCTCTGTCGAGATTGACTTCCGGAAGTTCGTATTTGATCCAGTCAGATGCGTTCTCCGGAAGAACCACATCAAACGGCACGTTGGTCTTTACCTTTACGTTGAATGTTCTCTCTGCAAGGGAAGCATAGCTTACAAGGCTTACCTCCGGCTCATCGAGGACGATCTGATAAGGGAAACCTTCCTGCTTCACTGTGAAATCCTTCCTGTCCTTGGTGGCAAGGTTCTCGATTCTCACCAAAGCCTCGCGTGAATCCACTGCAAGGGCAGAGTCAATGATGATCCTGCACTCGACAGAGCCCACACCGTTGGCAGGAGAGACAGTTACCCATGGTACCTGAACAGTCGCCACCCAATTGTCTTCCGAGCTGATGTTGATCGTCTTCACTCCACCTTCCGGACCGATTTCAATCACATCTGCATCAAGCTCAAAATCAACAGGCGCATCTACACGACATGCCATGACCGCAAAGAATGCAGCCAAGAGCAATACTGATCTGTATATCATTTTATTCATATTCTTCTCCTCCATTAATAAAGCATTGCCTCGCATCCTCTGATGTCCTGGGTCTTGTCATACAGCAGGAAGTAAACACCATTGAGCCAGTGGCTGCAGATGCCGGAAGCATCGAACACGATGTTAGGGTTGTCGCTGATGTCAAGATAGTAGATCAGGTATGAGATTGTATCATCGATCTTTCCAAGGTCGTTTGAACCGATATAGAGAGCACGGAGACCGGTATGGTTGTACACACCTGTCGGCCACTCCTTAAGGCAACGCTCGCCCTTCTCATTCCTCTGGCCTCTGATCGCCATCATTGTGAGTGACGAGCAGTCGAACGGCTCAAACGGGAACTCCGAGAAGCGGTTGTATGAAAGGTCGATACCATAGAAATACGGCATGTTGGCAGCGTGGAACTCACGTGGGATCTTCTTGAGGTGGTTGTATGAAAGATCGAGAGACATGAGATACTTCGAATTCACGCCAGTAAACGAGCCTTCAGGTATCTCGTCGATTCCACATCCACGGAGGATGATGTAATCCACCTTTGATCTTGTATCTGCAATGCACTTAGGATACTTGCCGAGTCTTGGGTTGTTGGCAAGTGAAAGGGTCTGTACATAGATTCCCTGATATGTTCCATCTTCAGCACCCTCGAATCCGTCGATGTCGTTGTACGAGAAGTCGATTGATGCGATACCATAGATTGCGTCTGCATCAAAGATGTTAGGGACCTTGGTAAGTCTGTTGTATGTACACGAGAATGTCTCAACATCCTCGATTCGGAAGAAGAGCTTCTTTCCCTCCTCGTTCACATAGTGCGGGAACTCTGTGATCTGGTTGTTGTCAAGATAAAGCTGTACGAAAGCGATGTCAGGATAAGCAGACTCGATCTTGTTGATCTTGTTGCTTGCCACACTGAGAAGGCCGAGCTTCTTCATCTCGTTGATTTCCTTTGGAAGGAGTGTAAGGCTGCACTCGTTCATATAGAGGATCTGCACGGACTGTCCTGCAGGACCTGATGCGAGTGCGCGAAGTCCCTCATCGACATCCACCCACTGCGGATTCGCAGAAAGGTTCACGGATGTAAGGTTCGGCATCTGTGCGATGACCATCGGGAAGTTGGTCATCTTGCGGCAGTTGTAGATCTCGAAATCTGTAACAGCCGTGAGTTCTGCCATTGCGGCAGGAAGTTCTTCGATGTCACCGTTTGCGATGAAGAATGTCTCAAGTTTCTTGAGGTTTCCGATTGCTTCCGGAAGACTCTTGAGGCCGTTGGTAGGAACGCCTGGAAGGATGTCCTCCATTGGCTTGATCTTCATCTCACCTGTACGCTTGTCGATGATATCGTCCTCTGTCATTGTCTCGTAAAGAGCGATTTCCGGAATCGAGATGCCGTGCTCCATGAGTCCTCTTGCGATAGGCTCAGAGAACTGTGTAAGCACATGGGTACGTCTGAGATACTCCTTATGTCTTTCCATTCTGTTGGCATTGCTCATTCCGAACTCCACAGTAGGGTCATTGTCAAGCTTGTTGCCCTCATTGTGGTTTCCGAGATATAGCTCAACCAGTTCGGTGAACTGTCCGATAGCATCTGGCATATGTCCGTTGATGCCGAATCCAGTAAGCGAGATGAGCGCAACACGACCGTTATCGTGGAGCTTCACACCTGGCTGGGCGCCCCAGAGGTCAACATCCTTGTTGAAGTCCCAGTTTGAACCTACAGGCCACTCGTCGCCTCTGTAATACCAGTTCTCACCGTCGAGAGCCTCCCATATGACCTTGAGCGCATAGTAGTCCTTGATGTATTCATCTGATTCCCTGAGAAGTACAGGAACATCTGCATCTGCAACCTTGTTGTCCATGACCTCGAACTCGTTATCCTCAACGTCCTGACTTGTCTCAAGAAGGGTCTTTGACGAGTCATATACGGCATATGAAACCACTGCGTATCTTCCTGCCCTGAGGGATACTGTAGTGTCGCATACGCTTGAAGAAGTCTGGTAGCCGTCCTCAACCTCATCCCTGTCATTGAAATGAACAGAGAAATCGACCGGAAGCATCTTGAATTCAGGAAGTTCCCTTCCTGTAGCGAGATCCTTGACAGCCACATCGACATACTTGATCACATCGAAGGTATACTCCTTTGAGGCTGCCTTTGTATCCGGAAGGAATGACTTCACGAGGGTGAATCTTACCTTTCCGCGCTCTACAACGTCAGCAGTGATGTCATGCTTTACAAGACCTCCTGGAACTACAGTGAATGAACCTGCGGCACCTCCCTTGTAAAGTTCCTGGTCAAGCTTGTCGTAAAGAGTGAACGCCGTAACCGAATAATCTCCGGCAACGAGCTGAAGCTTCTCGCTTCTGAGTCCGAACTCGGCCGCCTCTGCATCGGAAGCGGTCAGAGTAAGGGTCTGGGTGATCTGAGTGCTGCCGTAATTGAGCATCACCATCACCTTTGCCGCATCTCCAAGATACTCAAGCTGCGGAACCACAGCCTTTGTATCCTGATATGAAGCAGCCTTGTATAACTTGAACTGAACATATCCATAGTCATGCTCACGGTAGTCCTCCATCTCCGGCTTCGCACAGGATGCGAACAGGAATGAGGCCACCATGGCAACGACAACGGAAAATCTAAATAATTTCATAGATGATTTATCTTATTCTTTATTATTAAGGAAGTACCATTGTACATACCAACGCGCACGAAGGAAGACCTGTAGGATCACTGAAGATGAAGTAATCCACCTTGCCGGCCTCTCCCATGAAGATGGTCATCTGATCGCCATCCTGCTCGTGAGTAAGCCAGTAGCCCTCGATCTCATTGCCTGTGTTAGGGTCATAGTTGTTGAATGCAGCACCTCCCATAGGCTTTCCAGGGGCCTTCACCACTGCAACTGACGATGCAGAAGGGTCTGTATAGGTAAGAAGGTAGATGTGCTTAGGAGCCTGCGATGCACCCCAGTCTGCCACGATGAGGTCAACATATTCTCCTGTATGCTTCTCCAATGTCGCCATTCCACCTACATACTCAGGATAGACGAACTCGAACGGAGCCTCAGCATCGATTTCGGCATTAGGATCATATGTTATATGAACCGCAGCGAAGTTCACCAGGCTCACGCCGTCTGATGCAAGTTCCTGGAAGACCATAACCATCTCGTCAAGGCCGGTACATGCATTTGTATATACATAGAAGTTAGGCGAAGCACCATCTACCGAGATCTTGCCTGAATATTCATTGAATGTAGCAGGATCGATAGCCAATGCGGTCCAGAACCCCTTCTGACCGGTAACGTAGAGCATTCTGTCGTTTGTCAGGATCTCATATACCTCAGTAACATTGTAGTTGCCGTTGATTACTGTGTAGAGTTCAGAATTCTTATCCATCTTCGAGATCTTCGCAACTCCGGAAGCCACATTGAACATGAAGTCAGATGTGTCACCTGTATATGCAGGATCGTAAACTACAAGGACTGCCGCAAGGACCTCGTCATTTTCATTGTAGAACACAGCAGCTGTATGGGTAGGAGCGTCAGGAGTGTAATTCATGTTGAATCGTCCCTGCTTGTTCTCGCCGCCGAATGCAGCGAATGAGATCCAACAGTTGTCAGCCTCTGTCACCTCCTGTGAGAACAATCCGTTAGGATAGTCGGTGTCAGCAAAGAGCTTCACGTATGCAAATGGCTCTGCACAGTTGAATGAAGCCTCCTCGTATGAATAATCTGTAGTATATACGATCTTCGAATATGATTCGAGATCAGGGAAGTCCCACTGGAGGATATTGTCCTCACCCTTTGGCTCAAGGGTCGAGAAGTATGTTCCCACCTCGGCTCTCATCTCCTCCGAAGAAATCGGAGTGATGTATGAAGCCTTGTCACCGTCCTGAACGAGACGGCCGACATAATATTTCTCATACTCGGCATTGAAGCCGCATGAAGGGTCATTGAAGTCGCAGATGTCCTCTGCATTGACCTCACCCATCGATACAGGGAACGCAAAGATGTCTGCATATCTCTGTGCGCCAGGATTCTCTGCAACGCCTATGGTAACGTCAACGACCTGAAGAGGACCGGCAGTCTCGTCATACTCGCCATATCCGAACTCCACCCAATCTGCATACTTTGTATCGTGGTAATCGCCGAGCCACTCTACTGCCTTCATTGTCATACCTTCAGCAGCAAGTACATAAGCCACAGCCGTACCGTCCACATAGGAACCGTTAGGCATGAGCACCTGACCGATCTTATTGAATTCCATTGAATTGACATCGACCTCGACACGGCTTGAGAAATCCGGAAGTACTATCTTCACCTCGTTGGATGCACCTGTATTGTTCCTGTCGATGAACTTCACGACACCTTCAGTACCGTTGATGATATCCTCCGAGAGAACAGCTTTCAAAAGAATGTCAGCTGTTCCGGGACCACCGCTCACTGTCTCCTCGCCGTCTGCAATGTTCTCTGCATTGAGCCATGACGGAAGTACGATGTCCCATGCGTAGTTTGTCACGATCCTGACAGGAAGCGAATACTCCGGAACATCTGCAAAGGTAACGAGAGAAGCCTCGGTGAATGCCTCTGCAGCGAAGTCCTCAGTAAAGTCGAACTCACCCGCAACACCGGCATAAGCCTCGAATGAACGGTTGAGAGACGGACGTGTGAGGGTCGCGATCTTCTTGCTCTGTACATCCATGGTAAGAGTTACGTCACACACCCTGTTCTTGTCGAACTCTTCATCCTCTGAGAACACAACGGTGATCAAGGCAGAACCTGCCTTGCCGGATACGCTTGTAGCCTTCATTCCTGCATCATCAATCCAGAAATAGTTTCCGCTACCCTCGCCTGAGATGGTCGCCACCCAGGCCATGTTAGGCTCGATAGAGATATTGACTGACTCGCCCGGAGCTACAGTCTTGTTGATTACATCCGTAGGGAATACCGGCTCAGTCTTCTCAGGAGCAGGCTTCTTGCAGGATGAGATTGCAGCCATACATGCCATCAATGCTGCTGCATATTTCCAAACATTTGATTTCATATGTTGTTACTTTTTATTTCTGTTGATGATTACATTCCCTCCTCACGCATGAGTCTTTCAGCCTCTTCGTCGCTGATCCACTCCATGATGTTGTAGAAATGTCCTACAGTTCCTACCGGAACACCGAGATTCTCGACATAGATTTCTGTCCATACATAAAGGTAACTTCCGCTTGTATAGAAGACAGAGTCATAATTTGCGCTTGTCTTGACAAGGATCTTGTCATCTCCATGTGTCTGTCCGAAGAACGAGCCCTCGTCGCTGGCAACCTGACCCTCGTCCATTGTAATCAACGGCATCAGAGGATTCTCAGGATGGAATGTCATGGTGACGTCATAGCCATCATTGAGCCAGCTGCGGCAGATGATGGTGTTGGCTTCAGTCGGATGCTTCTCAGTATAGATGAGTCTCTGGTACCTGCCTGTGATGCTGTACTGGTAAAGGAACATTGAAGTGAGCATGCAGTATCCCGTAAAGTTTTCAACATCAAACGGATAGTTCTTCACAAGCTGCACCTTGGTATCCTTTCCGTAGAGAGGCATCTCAAGGTTGTCGTTCATCACGAGACGGAGGTTGAAAACGAGGGCCTCCTCTGCCTTGAGGTTGTCATAATTACCGACCACAACCACGTCTGCACGGTTCTCGCCGGCCTTGATGGTCACGGTATTGGACTCGAGAGAATAGTGATAGCTCTCGATCGCTGTGCTTCCCTCATCGATGATCTCGACTGCGAATGTACGGTCATAGTCCCTTACGACTGTCGAAACCACAGGAACGCTGAAACTCTTCATTCCATATACGGTCGAATCCTGTGTCTCATAATAGACGCTGGATGCATCCTGAACCGGATAGATGGAAAGGGTATCAGCAAACATGACATACTCAGCATCTGAATAGGTCACATACTTTTCATGGCATGAGGTTGCAAGACCTGCAGCCATGAAAGCGATTGCAATATATTTCAAAATCTGCTTCATATACCATTATTATTTAGATGCGTAACCTGGGTTCTGACGGATCTTCGATCCTGGAGCCTCGATATCGTTCTGAGGAATCGGCCATACGAAACGATAGTCGCCGGCCTCTACCTTCTTCTCGCTGCCCTCAGGCTGGGTATATGCCTGATGCTCACGCTCGAAGCCCATGTTCCAACGCTTGAGGTCGTGGAGACGGAATCCCTCCATGTAAAGTTCCTTCACTCTCTCTTCAGAGATAGCCTCACGCCAGTTCGACTCCGAAATGCTTGGAGCCTTTGCGTTTCTTGCAGTATTCAGGGTCACAAGGTCATTGTAAGCGCTTGAATAATGGCCCTTCTCGCAATATGCCTCGGCACGGATAAGGTACTGCTCGGCAAGACGGAGCGGCTTCGGCTTGCTTACATGATAGATCATGCTTGCGATGAACGACTCGTTACCGAAGTACTTGGTAAGGAGAGGATATGTCAAGCCGTGTGCATAACCTGTCTGAAGTTGGGTGAAATATGCATTGTATCTTGCATCCGAACCTGAGTAGAGTCCGAGAACCCACTGAGACGGGATGTAGTCAGGATAGTAATATACATAGTTGTTGTTGAAGTTCAGGAAGTTCTGTCCCAGGGCACCGCCGTATGAAGTGAGGGTATATTCAACCTGCCAGATGACCTCAGTGGAAAGGTCATTTGTCCACATATAGTCGATGTAGCTGTATGCCTTTGCCTGGTTGGTGATAGGGCTCACTCCTGTAGTATATGTCGCAGCAGTGGAAAGAGCGTATGCATCATCCTCGATGAGCTTTGTCGAATACTCGATCGCAGCATCCCAGTCCTGCATGTAGAGGGCTGTCCTTGCGTGGATTGCATTTGCGGATGCATATGTGAAATACGGAGAAGTATAGCCGTATTCTGCATCCTTAAGAAGTTCTTCAGCCCTTTCAAGGTCGCGGATCACGAATTCATAAGACTCCCTGAGAGTAGAACGTGACTCAGGTTTCTGTCCGAAGTATGTGCTGTCAATGGCAACACCGCTGTCCGGCAGATCTGCAGTATTCTCAGTATAAGCCTGGCAGAAGCACTTGATAAGCTCAGAATAAGCGAGCGCTCTTGCGCAATAGACCTCACCTGTATAGAAGTCAAGGTAAGTGATGGTCTCATCGTCTGTAAGACCTGCACGAAGTTCACCCACCTGATCGAGGTAGAAGTTGCATCGTCCGATGACACTATAGAGGGCTCCGTAAACAGCCTCGATTTCAGAATTGGTAGGACGGATATCCCACTGCCAGAGTGTACCGAATGTATTGGTATTACCCTGGACTGCATGCACAAGGTCAGCCTGGACATCCGGGAGCAATGTAAGATAACCGCTGTACAGGGCACCGCTCATGAGAGACGCATAGATACCTGTAAGGGTCTGCTCCGCATCATTGAAGGTCTTCATTCCATCTGCTTCCGGAATGGCGTCGCCAGGGAACTTTTCCAGACAGGATGTCAGACCTGCGGCAACAGCGAGAAGCGCAGCTGCCTTTAATAATATATTATATATTTTCTTCATCATATTCCGTTACTTTAGAACATCAGGTCCAGACCGAATGTAAACTGGCGCGACATCGGATACTGGGCAGCATAAAGGTTTGTTGTGCCCTCCGGATCGAGACCAGAGAAGTTAGTGAAAGTCAACAGGTTCTGAGCCTGGCCATAAACCCTGAGTCCCCTTATGAATCCTGTCTTCCTAAGAAGATCTGCAGGAAGGGAATAAGACAGCATGAGGTTCTTCAGACGGAGGAATGAAGCATCCTCGAGAAGACGGCTGTCGAACTCCGTATAAACGCCATGACGTGGTATGTCTGTCACATCACCAGGCTTCTTCCATCTGTCAAGGAGTCTGCGCGACTGGTTGTATGACGCGAAACGTCCGTTAGACTCATCGAAGTAACGGTCATTGTTGATCATGTAACGGTCTGCTACCCAGCTGAACTGAGCGGCAAGGCTGAGACCCTTCCATGAGAGTGTGGTACCGAAACCACCCTGCCATGGAGCATGGTAGGTCTTGCCGATAAGAACCTTGTCCTCATCACGGAGTTCGTTGGTGATGTTTCCGTCCTTGTCATACCAAAGGGCGTCACCGTTTGCTGGGTTCACACCGGCGTAGCGGTTGATGTAGAACTCGCCGAGAGGACGGCCTACAACGAGTTTCGTGCTTGTGTTCGAACGCTCGTACTCAGTCACGCCGTTGTAAAGCTCGACGATCTCATTATGGTTGTAACCGAAGTTGGTATTTACATTCCACATGAAGTCACCAGCCATGATCACGGTAGCATTGAGGTTGAGTTCGGCACCGAGGTTGACCATCGCACCGACGTTGTCCCACCTGTAACCGTAACCGTTTGACTGAGCATATGAAAGCGGAACAGACATGAGCATGTCTGTAGTCCTCTTCGCATAGAACTCGAGGTCAGCATTGAGTCTGCTCCAGAATCCGAAATGAAGTCCGAGGTTTGTAGTCCACGTATTCTCCCATGTAAGATTCTCGTTACCAGGCTGAACCGGAGCGACTCCGGAATCACCCGCATAGTCTGCACCACCGGCAATGAGGGCAAGATGCTCATAGTTAGGAATCTCCGAGTTACCAGATGTACCTGAGCTGAATGAGATCTGACCGTTTGTGAGCCACTCGCGTGCGCCGGCCATGAAATCCTCGTTTCTCATGTTCCACATGAAGCCGACAGCTCCGAAGAGACCCCAACGGTTGTTCTTACCGAAACGTGATGAACCGTCGGTACGGAGGGAAGCCTCCGCATAGTATCTGTCAGCGAAGTTGTACTCGGCTCTACCGAAGAACGAAACTCGTGAATAGTCGGAAGTCGAAGACGCATCCCATGAAGTAGCTCTTGTACCTGTACCGATGTCGGTAAGCTTATCGTTTGTCTGACCCTTTGTTCCAACGCTGAACCTCTCGTAGTGGTAGTCCTGCCACTCGTGTCCGAGAAGGAAGTTGAAATCGTGGATGTTCTCGATATCAAAGCGATATGTCATGGTGTTGGTCCACTGGAGGTTCATGCCGTCAGTAGAGCTTCTTGCAGCCGATCCCTCACCGAGGTTAGGAGCATAGCTTGGGAATGACTGGCTGAAACCTGTAGTATGGTTGAAGTCAACACCGAACTGAGTCTTGAATGTCAGGTTGGTATAGAGGTTCATCTCAGCGAACACAGTCGAGAACACCTTGTACTTCTTGTAAGTAAGAGGATTGTTCTCAAGCCACTCTAGAGGGTTCTGACCCTGTCCCTTCCATGAACCGTCATTCACTGAAGCAAGCGAGCCGTCAGCCTTGTAAGGATCCCAGTAAGGAAGCATGAAACGTGATGCCGAAATCGGAGTCACGAGAGCGTAGCTTCCCTCGTCAGCCTGCATGATGTCCTGATAGTTGAACATTGTGTTCGTTCCCATCTTGAGGAAATCAGACATCTGCTGCTCGAAGTTGAAACGCATCGAGTAACGTGTGAACATCGAACCCGGAGCGATACCCTCCTGATCGAAATATGCACCTGAGAAGTAATAATTCGTAGTCTCTGTCGCACCGGACACTGCAAGTTCATGGCTCTGAAGCATTGCAGCGTCATTGAAGACCACGTCCATCCAGTTCACGTCGATGGTAGAAAGGTAGTTGTAGTTCTGACCTGCGGTCATTCCGATCTCCTTCTCGTACTGGATACGCTCCTCAGTGTTCATGAGGTCCCAGTTTCCATGTGCCATAGCCGACCATCCCATCTGCATGCGGTAGTTCACGTTCGGACGGTCCATGTTGCGTCCACGCTTGGTTGTGATCACGATTACACCGTTGGCAGCACGGGCACCGTAGATGGAAGTCGAAGACGCATCCTTGAGCACTGACATGCTCTCGATGTCCGCAGGGTTGATGGTATTGAAGTCAGCAGCCGAAATCTCCACTCCATCGAGGATGTAAAGAGGAGCAGTTCCGGAATTGATAGAGTTTGTACCACGGATGGTCATGGTAGCAGAAGCACTTGGCTCACCGGAATTAGAAAGTACGGTAAGTCCGGCCACCTGTCCCTGGAGCGCCTGGTCAAAGGCTGCCGTAGGAGTGCTCTCCAACTTGTCGGATTTGATTGTCGATACGGAACCTGCTACCGTACCTTTTTTTCTCACACCGTAGGCAATGACGACGACGTCATCAAGCTTGAGGTTCTCCGGCTGCATCACGACATTGTGCGTGAACTCTGCAACGGATGGTACTACAACCTTCTCGTCTGTGTAGCCGATGCTGGAGAACGTGAGTTCAGTACCTGGAGCCACCTCAATGACATAATCTCCATCAAGAGAAGTTATGACACCGTTTCCGGGTCCGGCAACAACTCCGACTCCCATCATCGGAAGGCCATCTTCAGCGGAAGTCACGACTCCGCTGACCTTCACGACCGACTGCGCAGATACCGCAAGGCATGCTACGACAGACAGGAATGTTGTCAGAATCAGTTTAAGATAATTTTTCATTAATGATATTTGGTTATTTACTATTTTTCCAACTCGCAAATATACTCGTTTTTACATAGATAACAACCACACACCAAATCTTTTAACAATTAATTATTTTTAAGAACGCGCACAATACGCGCGAGGCATCATTTCAGCTCGTAATCAGTAATATTCTTCAGGCCTGGAATTCCGTAATAAGCCTCCACTATGTCACCCCTGAGACAGACTTTCCTGCCAAGCATGGACGGGTTGTCGGCAAGGTTCAGGTCTTCCCTGATACTGCCGGACGGAAGGCTCACAGACAGACAAGACGAACGCGAATCCGACGAGGATCTCGAGCCGAGCAGAATGTTGGTGCGCGATGTGAATGGAGGCTGGAACGAAGCCGAAGAAGAAGTCAGGTCACCGCCTACGATGTATCCAGACACCCAGACATCTTCAAGACCCGGAGATGCTATCGCCTGAGATACGGTAAGAGCATCCGAGATGCTGTTTCCCTTGCCCGATGAACCGCTTCCGCCGATAACAAAATCCTCGACAGTCCAAGCCCTTGTCGTATCCACAGCGACCTTGATGCTTTCCTGAGCACCAGAGTCTCCGGAATCAGCGACACTGACATTTACCACGAGAATAGTCTGCGCCTGCAACACTCTGGAAAACAAGACCTTGTCATTGGACGACTCGCTCAGGATCAAGGACACGGTACCTGGCTGGAAATATGCTATCCTCTTCTCTGAATAGCTATACATAAGCTTGCCTTGAGACGACTTCAGGAACAGCACACCGTCAGGACAACCGGTAAGGAAACTCTTGTCGATATTAAGCTTGATTCCGGCGTTCATCTGGACACATGTCAGCTTGACATCTGCAACTCCGCCTGAAGGTACGACCACACACTGCTCATCACCGAACTGTGGCTTTGCAAATGCCGGGGTCTTGAAATCGCAGGAGCGCACACTGACCACATAACTGCCGGCATCGACCATGATGCTTTCCGGGGAATCCCCGTAGGCTCCGTCATATATGACACGCCCGTCGGAAGAAGAAACGGTAAGAAGGAAATCACTTGTGTCCGGAAGCTGCTCGACGGCTTTGGTAATGCCGTCAGCGAGAAAAGAAATCCTCAACTCACCCTTTGAATCAGTTTCACCCGGAACACCCAACATCTGGCATGACGCCAGAGCAGCAAGAACTGCCACAACAGACAACTTTTTCATAATCTTTCTCCTCAATCTTTTCTGCCGCAACATTACGGCAAAGGCAAATATAAGAGAGTCAGAAGAAAGTCATGTCAAAAAACGGAAAAAGAAAGATTTTCCGTTTTTTGACGTAGATTTTTCCGTTTTTCAATCTCGTTCAAAAAGTTTTTACAGGAGTTCATGCTATCATTTTACGATATATTTCTTGTAGGTTTTGAAACATGATACCTGTATAAAAATTCACGAGGCAATCGCATTCACTGCGACCGCCCCGCTACTTAACCTAAACTTAAACTATGAAAAACTTCGTGACAAAGTTAGTCAACTTTACCAATTTAACAAATCAAATGACACGAATCTTTGCATATTTTAAGAGCAATATCTTTTCTCCATGGTCTTCAAAGGCTATTTTTGCCTTCAAATCGGGTATCGTACCCGATATCTCGAGAATGTTACCAAATCCAAACCTGTTATGTTCGATCCTCTGGCCAGCCTTGAGCTGCAGGATAGGCGTCGGTTCAAATTCTGCATCCGACACCCTCTTTTGAACCACCTGAGGACGGCTGACCGGAACCGGACTCGTCCTTCTTACCGGAGACGCCGGACGCTCCGTCTTGACAGGACCTGAATTGCCGTAACTGTAACCTCCACCTCCGAACTTAGGCTTTGCCGAGGCACGCTGTCCCCAGCCACCGAATCCGCGTTTTGGCTCGTCATCATCCTCGCTATCAGCGACAAGAGGATTGGCCACATACTGAACATCGATCTCCTTCACGAAACGGCTCGGAGAGTTCGACTCTGTCTTACCGTTGCGAAGCCTTGATGATGCGAACGAAAGCTGAAGAACCTTCTTCGCACGGGTCATGGCCACATAGAACAGACGTCTTTCCTCCTCAATCTCCGATTCAGATGCCATGAAACCGCCGGACGGGAAGATATTCTCTTCCATTCCTGCGACATATACGTATGGAAACTCAAGGCCCTTTGAAGAATGCACGGTCATGAGAGCGATCTTGTTGGAACTTTCCTCATCACTCACATCTACAGCACTGAGAAGGGAGGCATTTTCAAGATAATCTCCCATGGTGACTACAGGGAAATCCGAAGCAGTCAATTCCGCACCGTCTGAAACCTGACCTTCAGCCTGCATATCCTCAAGGAATTCTCCGTTCCTCTCATCTATGTAAAGCTTGATACTGTCTACGAGTTCCTCGATATTGGCAGTCCTTGACTGTCCTTCAATGCTCGTATCCATCTTGAAGAACATGTAAAGTCCGGAATCATCCGCAATCTTCCTTGCCAGGGTATGAGCATCTGTATCATTGGACATTATGGTCAGCCTTGCTATCATATCGCAGAATTCCCTGATTTTCTTGACCGCCGCCTGCTTCAGGCCAAAACTCTCAAGGTCAGGCGAATAGGCCGCCTTGAAAAGAGGAAGTCCATGATGGGAAGCCGCCGCCGTCAAGGCAGAAAGAGACGTATCGCCGATTCCCCTTGCAGGCTTGTTGACGATCCTCTTGAACGACTCGTCGTCACTCACATTGACCACAAGCTTGAAGTACGCCATCATATCCTTGACCTCCGCCCTTTCGAAGAACGAATTTCCGGAATAGATCATGTACGGCAGGTTCCTGCGCCTGAGCGCCTCCTCAAGGGCACGTGACTGGGCATTGGTCCTGTAAAGGATTGCAAAGTCCTGATATTCCGCCCTTTCTGACTGAATACGCGAAAGGATTCCCGATGCGATGAGGACCGCCTCCTCCTGTTCCGTATACGCCTGGATAAGCCTGATCTTCTCACCCTGCGCACCCATTGAATAGCACTCCTTCGGAATCCTTGCGGAGTTCCTTGCAATCACGGAGTTCGCTGCATCAACGATGACCTTGGTCGAGCGGTAATTCTGCTCGAGACGGAAGATACTGTGCTGCGGATAGTCCTTCTTGAAGTTAAGGATATTCTCGATCTTGGCACCTCGGAACGCATAGATGGACTGGGAGTCATCACCCACGACACAGAGGTTCTGATGGAACTGACTAAGTTTCTTAAGTATCAGATACTGAGCGAAGTTAGTATCTTGGTACTCATCGACCATGATATAGTCGAAACGGCCCGCAATCGATTCGAGAGCTGCAGGATTGTCCCTCAGAAGAATGTTCATGTTCAGCAGGATGTCATCGAAATCCATGACACCGGCCTGCCTGCATTTCTCCGAATATCTCTGATAGATGTCACAGATCCTCGGCTTCTTCGCCGATGCGTCATTCTGAAGCGCATTCGGGTTGCGGCGATAGGCTTCCGCAGTGACCAGGTTGTTCTTGGCCATGGAAATACGCGAAAGCACATCCTTCGGCTTGTATATCTTGTCATCAAGCTGAAGTTCCTTAAGACAGGTCTTTATCGCACTGACAGAATCGCTTGTGTCATAGATCGTAAAGGCGTTCGGATAGCCGAGCGACTCCGAGAATTCGCGAAGGAACCTGATGAAGACGGAGTGGAACGTACCCATATAGAGCTTCCTCGCCTTCCTTTCCCCCACCATAAGGGCAATTCGTTCCTTCATCTCTGACGCCGCCTTCTTAGTAAAGGTCAAGGCTAGAATCCTCGACGGGTCAAGATCCTTCTGTTCAAGTATATACGCAATCCTGCTGGTCAAGACCCTCGTCTTGCCAGACCCCGCACCAGCCACTATAAGCACCGGCCCGTCCACACAACTGACAGCCGCTTTCTGCTCGCTGTTCAGTCCCTCAAGAATAGTACTGTTCCTGTTCTCCATAATTCTGCAAAAGTAGCCAAAACATTGCAATTATGCAGAACTTTTATGAAAAACCTTCCAGACGCATAAAAAGCGCGATTTTACTTCGTAAATAGGGAAAAAATATGTAACTTCGCGGGCGCATTTTGAATTCTATACTCAAAACAATTTATAAAAAATGTCAAACAACATCTATTTGAAAAAGGGTCTTGACCTCCCTATCAGCGGAGTAGCGGCCCAGACCACCAAGAAGGTGATTGTTCCTGACGTTGTGGCTGTAAAACCTACCGACTTCAGAGGTCTTGTTCCAAAGCTTCTGGTCAGAGAGGGTGACAAGGTCCTCGCAGGTACACCTGTATTGGCTGACAAGATGTCTCAGAACATCCTTTTCGCGTCTCCGGTAAGCGGAACCGTTGCAGAGGTTGTAAGAGGCGAAAAGAGAAAGTTGCTTGAGGTCCGCATCAAGGCGGATGAGACACAGGAGTATGTAGACTTTGGCGTAAAGAAGGTCGAGGAAATGACTGCCGAGCAGATCAAGGCAGCCCTTCTCGAGGCAGGTCTCTGGCCTGCTCTCACTCAGAGACCTTACGGCATCGTTGCAAATCCTGAGGTAAAGCCAAAGGCAATTTTCGTATCGGCATTCTCAACTGCTCCTCTCGCTGCCAACGCAGAGTACGTACTCGGAGCAGAACTCGAGCACATCCAGACAGCCATCAACGCTCTTGGCAAGCTCACAGACGGAGGTGTACACCTCTCTCTTAACTCTGAGAACTATTCAGGCACACCGTTCCACAAGCTTGAGAACGTAATCCAGCACACTTTCACAGGAAAGCACCCTGCAGGTAATGTAGGAGTACAGATCCACCACATTTCTCCAATCCGCAAGGGTGAGACTGTGTGGACAGTATCCCTCCTCATGCTCGCAGCAATCGGTAAGCTCTTCAACACAGGAAAGTATGATGTAAGAAGAAAGATCGCCGTTACCGGTCCTAAGGCAGAGAATCCTGCTTATGTAGACGGTTTCCCTGGCATCTCGATGAAGGAACTCAAGGACTTCTACGCTTCTGCGGAGAACCTCCGTTTCGTAAGCGGTGACGTCCTCACAGGTACCAATGTAGGTGCTGAGGGATTCCTCGGATTCGCAGACAACCAGGTTACAATCCTCGAGGAAGGTAACAAGTACGAGCTCTTCGGATGGGCAAAGCCATTCAGAACAAGCCAGTTCAGCGCATCACGCACATATTTCTCATGGCTTACTCCTAACAAGAAGTACGACATGGATACAAACCTCCACGGAGGTCCACGTGCATTTGTGGTGAACGACACATACAGCAAGGTTCTCCCAATGGAACTCTACCCTGTACATCTCCTCAAGGCATGCCTTGCAAACGACATCGACAAGATGGAGAAGTTCGGCATCTACGAGGTAATCGAGGAAGACCTCGCACTCTGCGAATATGTATGCCCGTCTAAGATCTACATCCAGCAGATCATCACTGACGGCATCGCTCTCATGTTGAAAGAAATGTGCTAAAGCTTAGAATTATGAACGGATTAAGAAATTTAGTAGACAAGATCAAGCCGACCTTCGAGAAAGGCGGCAAGCTCGGATTCCTTCATTCGACATTCGACGCTTTTGAGACATTCCTCTTTGTCCCTAACACAGTTACCAAGAAGGGTGCGCATGTTAGAGACTGCGTCGACTTGAAGAGAGTCATGATCATGGTTGTACTTGCCCTCGTTCCTGCAATGCTCTTCGGTATCTGGAACACAGGTTATCAGCACAGCCTCGCATTCGGCCTCGACTGGGGCTTCTGGAACATCGTACTTTACGGTCTCGTAAAGGTACTTCCACTTTATATCGTTTCTTACCTCGTAGGTCTCGGAATCGAGTTCGTTTCGGCTCAGCTCCAGGGTCATGAGGTAAATGAGGGTTACCTCGTTTCAGGTATGCTCATTCCGCTTATCGTCCCTGTAGACGTTCCTCTCTGGATGCTTGCAATCGCTGTTGCATTTGCAGTGATCATCGGCAAGGAAATCTTCGGTGGCACAGGTATGAACATCTGGAACCCTGCACTCCTTACACGTGCATTCCTCTTCTTCTCATATCCGAGCAAGATGTCAGGAGACACTGTATGGACAGGCGGTATGACACGTTACATGGCTGAGGGCACTGCATTCCAGTGCGGTAACGGCCTCGTTGACGGCGTTTCAGGTGCAACTCCTCTCGCAAACCCTACACTCGCAAACCTCGAGCCGCAGTTCATGGACATGGTACTCGGTACCATCCCTGGTTCAGTGGGTGAGACTTCAGTGATCGCAATCCTCCTCGGTGCTGCCCTCCTTATCTGGACAGGCGTTGCAAGCTGGAAGATCATGGTATCTTCAGTTATCGGTGGCCTCGCTATCGGATACCTCGGATACGCTGTAGGCGCAACTGACCTCCCTGGTTACTATCAGCTCGTGATGGGTGGTTTCCTCTTCGGTACAGTATTCATGGCAACTGACCCTGTAACTTCAGCTCAGACCGAGTGCGGCAAGTGGATCTACGGATTCCTCGTTGGTGCCCTCGCTGTTACTGTACGTCTCTGGAACCCTGGTTACCCAGAGGGTATGATGCTCGCTATCCTTCTCATGAACACATTTGCACCTCTCATCGACCACTATGTGATCGAGGGTTCAATCAAGAGAAGAGCAAAGAAGGTAAAAATCGCTTAATATATATAAGGTATGAATACAAACAGTAATACATATACAGTAATATATTCGATTATCCTTGTTGTGGTAGTCGCTGCGGTTCTTGCCTTCGCGGCAATGTTCCTCAAGCCAACTCAGGACGCTAACGTAAAGAAGGACACAATCAGTCAGATCCTTACTGCAGCTACTGTAGAGGCAGGTGCGGACATCCTTGGCACATACCAGCAGGAAATCGAATCTGCAATCCTCGTTGATATGGACGGCAACAAGGTCGGTGACCTTGACATCGCTTCATGCGAGGTTTATGACAACGCTGCTCTCAAGAGACAGACAATCGCAGAGGAGAAGGCTCTCCCTGTATACATCTTCAAGAACGGCATCACTGTAGTACCTTGCTACGGTGCAGGTCTCTGGGGCCCTATCTGGGGATACATCGGACTTGAGGGTGACCTCAAGACAATCAAGTCAGTATGTTTCGGCCACAAGAGCGAGACTCCTGGTCTTGGTGCAAAGATCGCTGACGAGCCATCATTCGCTGAGGCATTCGTTGGTCAGCAGGTAGGTTCAGGCGACGTTCTCTTCGAGATCCTCAAGCCTGCCAACAGACAGACAGAGCTCAACGGTGTTGACGCCATCTCAGGTGCGACAATCACTTCACAGGCCCTCGGAAACACTCTCAACCAGTGGTTCGGTTTCTACCAGAACTATTTCGTAAACAATGCTGAGTGCAGCTTTGACTGCGAGGCTTGCACAGAAGAGTGCGCAGAAGTTGAACCAGTAAACACAGTGGAGGAATAGCAAATGGCAAATTTTGACTTTAAGGAAACATTCTTGAATCCGATCTTCAAGGGCAACCCTATTTCTGTCCTTGTGCTCGGTATCTGCTCTTCACTTGCGGTTACAGTACAGTTGAAAGGAGCATTCGTGATGGGTCTCTCGGTTATCATCGTAACCGGTCTCTCAAGCCTCATCTGCTCGCTCTTGAGAAACACCATTCCTAACCGAATCCGTATCATCGTTCAGCTCGTGGTTGTTGCGATGATGGTAATTCTCGTGGACCAGGTGCTCAAGGCATATGCATACAGCGTCAGCAAGACTCTCTCGGTATACATCGGTCTCATCATCACCAACTGTATCGTTATGGGTCGTATCGAGGCTTTCGCTCTCGGAAACAAGCCTTTCGCATCACTCGTTGACGGTCTCGGAAACGGTGTCGGATACGCTATGATCCTCGTTACCGTTGCATTCTTCCGTGAGCTCCTCGGTAGCGGAACACTCTTCGGCTTCCAGGTAATCCCACAGGCTGTATACGATTTCGGATACATGAACAACGGTCTCATGATTCTCCCTCCAATGGCGCTCATCCTCCTCGGATGCATCATCTGGATCCAGAGATCGATTCAGAAGGACCTTCAGGAAAAATAACACTTAACCTTGAAAGAAAATGGCAGATTATATTAGCTTGTTTGTAAAGTCGATCTTCATCGACAATATGATATTCGCCTACTTCCTTGGTATGTGTTCATACCTGGCGGTATCAAAGAACGTAAAGACTGCTAACGGCCTCGGCATCGCAGTCATTGCCGTGCTTCTCATTACACTTCCTGTGAACTACCTCCTCAACGAGTACGTTCTCAAGGCTGGTGCACTTGCATGGCTCAGCCCTAAGTATGCTGACCTCGACCTCAGCTTCCTTAGCTTCATCATCTTCATCGCAGTCATCGCTGCTATCGTACAGATC
>JAZRLI010000010.1:0-10339 GCA_045646785.1 Candidatus Cryptobacteroides sp.
CTACACTGATAATGTAGGGGTCAGCAGTTCAAGTCTGCTCGGGACTACAAGTTCTTAAAAATTCTGGGGGTATAGCTCAGTTGGCTAGAGCACCTGCTTTGCAAGCAGGGGGTCGTCGGTTCGACTCCGACTATCTCCACATCAAGACCTGATCAATTGATCAGGTCTTTTTCGTATAAACTGATTTGATATGAGACTTGATGGTAGAAGAGAAAGCCGCAATGTCAGAGATGTTCGCGGCAAGGGAGGCAGGACTGCCCGTCTGAGCTTCGGTGGACTTATTGTCGTAGGATTGATCACTTGGCTTCTTGGAGGCAATCCGCTTGATGTGATCGAGCAGGCTGGAGGCATCGGAGCAGTTGTAGGTACCGAGAATACTGAATATGTCCCTACTGCAGAAGAAGAGGCTCTGGCCGTCTTCTCAAAGAAGATCCTTGCAGGAACCGAGGATGTCTGGACTGCGGAATTCAGTCGTATGGGACTTACCTATGAACCTCCTACTCTTGTGCTTTTCTCAGGCAGTGTACAGTCAGGCTGCGGTGGTGCAACTTCCTCTACCGGTCCGTTCTATTGCTCTGCAGATCAGTCGGTTTACATCGACCTTTCATTCTTCTCTACAATGAAGAAGGAGTTCGGATCAGCCGGAGACTTTGCATACGCGTATGTAATCGCCCACGAGGTCGGCCATCATGTCCAGTATCTTCTCGGAACTCTTTCCGAGGTCAACCAGGCAAAGAGGCAGGTAAGTGAGACCGAGGCAAACAAGCTCAGCGTTCGACTCGAACTACAGGCGGATTTCTATGCGGGATTCTGGGCTTACCATGACAATGCAATGTTCGGTTCGCTTGAGTCCGGGGACCTTGAGGAGGGTCTTGAGATCGCATCAAGAATCGGTGATGACTACCTCCAGAAGAGGGCTCGCGGATATGCCGTTCCAGAGACCTTCAACCATGGTACTTCTGCACAGCGTTCACGCTGGCTCAAGAAGGGATTCACCACAGGTGACATCCAGAAGGGAGACACCTTCTCACCACGATATAACTCGCTTTAAATGATAAGAATGTCCGTTCTGAAAGATCGGACTTTTTTTATTTGTGTCGTCGCCCATGGTATTGTAAAATTAACTATATTTGCAAAGAATGCGGTAATGTGGCAACGCGTCAAAAAATTATGGAAACAGAACTTTTTCTTGATATGCTGAACATTGATTCGACTTCCGGAAAGGAAGCCGGATTTGCCGACTTTCTGGCTGACAGGCTGGCTGGTCCGGGAAGGCGTGTCGAAATCTTCGAGGTAGGTGACGGAACAAGGAATCTCCTCGTGAAGTGGGGCACTCCGAAGGTGTTCTTCTGTTCCCATCTTGACACTGTTCCTCCGTACATTCCGCCTGTGGTTTCGGATTCCCAGGTCAATGGACGCGGCACATGTGATGCCAAGGGACAGATCTTTGCCATGTATGAGGCCTGCAAGGTGCTTGAGGCAAGGGGATATACCGATTTCGGCCTTCTTCTTCTCGCCGGAGAGGAAACCGGCTCATTCGGAGCAAAGGCCTTCGACAGGTCTTCGGATATCCTGATAGGAGAGGATGCAGTGGTGATAGTGGGTGAGCCTACAGACAACTGCATGGCATCGGCGGCAAAGGGAACAAAGTCGTTCATGGTCACATTTACCGGCAAGGCATGCCATTCCGGCTATCCTGAGAACGGATGCAGCGCCATCGAGTATTTCAACGACTTCATGAACGCCCTCAGAAGCATAGTCTTCCCTGAGGACGAGGTGCTTGGCAGGACGACATGGAATGTGGGAAAGCTCGTCAGCGACAATCCTCAGAACATCCTCAGCGACAGCCTTTCGTGCAGGGTATATTTCAGGACCACATTCGAGTCGGATGAAATGGTCTGCAACATAATGAAGAACATTGCAGGTCCTCAGGCAAAGCTCCGCTTCGGCAGGAGAAGGGTCCAGGACGGATCCGACATCGTGGCGAAGGAAGTGGCTCCATGGCAGAAGGCGATGAGCGTCGAGGCGTTCGGAGGCGATACTCCGAGCCGTTTCATGGTGCTGGACGGATTCCCGTCGAAGCCGGTGGCGTTCGGAAGCGATGCTCCGCAGCTTACCCGCTTCAAAAACAGGATCCTCTGCGGTCCGGGCTCGATACTTGTGGCTCATAAGGACAATGAACATGTTGCGTTCGGCGACCTTGAGACCGCAGTGGCAGGCTATGTGAAGATGTATGAAATTTTAAAAGAGAAACAGATATGATCGTAATGAAGTTTGGCGGTACCTCAGTTGCAAACTTTGAGGCTATCACAAGAACGATATTCATTGTCGGTGGAAAACTTGATCAGAAGCCGGTCGTTGTGGTTTCGGCTCTTTCGAAGGTGACTGACCTCCTTTACAGGATTTCGGATGCCGCGGCGTCGAAGGATTCCGCTCTTACGAAGGAACTCCTCGCGGAACTCCGTATGCGTCACGTGAACCTCGCATGTGAGCTTCTTGAGCAGAATCCTGTACAGAAGGAGAGCGCTGTAGGTCGTGTGAACGCAATCTGTGATGAACTCGATGCCCTTGCAAATGCGGTATGCGCGGTAGGAGAACTTTCCGACCGCAACAAGGCCATCATCATTTCTAACGGTGAGCTTCTCTCTTCTACCGTCATCTGCTTTGCAATGAACGCAAAAGGCATCAGGACCAACTGGATCGATGCACGCAGGATGATGGTGACAAACGATGCATATCTCAAGGGAGAACCGATCGAGTCGGAGATCGTAAGCAGGGTTCCGGGAATGGTCGCAGAGGCCTACAACGGCATGGATGCGGTCATCACGCAGGGCTTCATCGCTTCCAATATGAAGGGCGAGCAGACAGTCCTCGGACGTGGAGGTTCGGACTATTCGGCTTCGCTCATCGGTATGGCCATCGATGCCGAAAGGATCGAGATATGGACAGATGTGGACGGAGTAAGGACTGCAGACCCTCGCAAGGTGCAGAATACAAAGTATCTTGAGAAGATTTCATTCGAAGAGGCTGCGGAGATGGCTCATTTCGGTGCAAAGGTGCTCCATCCGCTCACTATCGAGCCTGCGGTGAAGAAGAACATTCCGATCTATGTGCTCAATTCGATGAATCCGTCAGGAAAGGGAACGGCCATCCTGCGCAATGAGTTCATCGAGGACGGAGTGAAGTCAGTTTCATTCAAGGAGAACATCAAGGTGATCAACATCTTCTCAATGAGGATGATCAATACGTCTGGCTTCCTCAGGAGGGTGTTCGAGATCTTCAGCGAGAACAAGGTTTCAGTGGACCTCATCAGTACTTCGGAGGCCAATATCTCAGTGACCGTCGATGCTTCACAGAAGATCGACAAGGTTGTGGCTGAGCTCTCGGAGTTCGCAGAGGTCATCGTCGATGAGGACAAGGCCCAGGTATCGGTGATCGGAAAGAACATCGTACGTCTGAACGGCATGCTCAAGAGGACCTTCGCTCCGTTGAAGAGATGCAATGTATATATGATTTCACAGGGTGCGTCATTCGTGAACATCAGTTTCGTCGTTGACCGTGAGGAACTTACCGAGGTCGTTCAGGACCTTCACGACCACCTTTTCGACAACCCTGAAGAACTGGAGACATTTTAATCATGAAACTTTACATAAGCGGATACGGAAAGATGGGCAAGATGATCGAGAAGATCATCCTTTCCAAGGGAATTGAATATGCAGGATGGACGGAAGCCGTGACCGAGACGGATCCGGCTCTTGCAAAGGAGTGCGTCTGCATCGATTTCACGACTCCCGATGCATTCAGGGCAAACTACAGGTTCCTTGCCGAGAACTTCAAGGCTGTGGTCGTAGGCACTACAGGATGGGCCGACATCAGGGAGGAGGTTGTCGCTTATTTCGAGAAATGCGGCACACCGATGATCTGGGCTACCAACTTTTCGGTGGGAGTGAATGTGTTCTTTGCTGTTACCGACTATGTCTCAAGGCTTCTCGGCAACTTCGGCGGATACAGCCCGTACATGGTCGAGATGCACCATTGCCACAAGCTTGATGCTCCAAGCGGAACAGCACGTTCATTGGCTGACATCGTCGATGCCAACATGGATGTGAAGACCGATATCCAGTCGGTGCGCTGCGGCGAGATATCGGGTATCCATACAGTCGGATACGAGGGATTGAACGACCGTATCACCATGACGCATGAGGCTTTCTCACGCGAAGGCTTTGCAGCCGGAGCAGTGGAAGCGGCACTCAGGACAGAAGGCCTGACAGGCGTACACGAGTTCAGGGATCTGTTCTTTAATACAGAAAACAATTGATTATGACCAAGATAAATCTTACAGGTTGCGGAACAGCATTGATTACTCCGTTCAAGAACGGAGAGGTTGACTATGAGGCATTTGCGGCGCTTACAGACCGTCAGGTCGCTGCCGGAATGGACTTTCTCGTTCCACTCGGAACGACAGGTGAGACTCCATGTCTTGATGACGACGAGCGCATCAAGGTGCTTCAGACAGCGAAGGAACATTCAGCTGACCTTCCGATCCTCGTAGGCGGCGGTACCAACTCGCTCAAGCATACCATCAAGAGCATGCAGTTGCTTGACCCATATGGAGTGGATGCGTTCCTGATCGTGGTTCCATATTACAACAAGCCTACCCAGGAGGGACAGTACCAGTATTTCAAGGCTGTCGCTGAGT
This sequence comes from Candidatus Cryptobacteroides sp., assembly GCA_045646785.1. Taxonomy (GTDB): domain Bacteria; phylum Bacteroidota; class Bacteroidia; order Bacteroidales; family UBA932; genus Cryptobacteroides. The sequence continues at coordinate 4,700 of JAZRLI010000010.1, forward strand.
CTACTGACAAGCCTGTCGTGCTTTACAATGTGCCCGGACGTACCGGTGTCAACATGTCTGCAGAGACTGCTCTCCGCCTTGCGGAAATCGACAATATCGTAGCCATCAAGGAAGCATCAGGAAACCGTGGACAGATCGAGGAGATCCTCCGCAATGCACCGAAGGACTTCATGGTACTCAGCGGAAACGATGACGATACGATCTGGATGATGCAGCAGGGTGGTGCCGGAATCATCAGCGTGGCTTCGAACGTGGCTCCTGACCATATGGTAAAGTTCGTCAGGGCGCTCCAGGGCGGCTACAGCGAGAAGGCATATAAGCTCAACGAGGAACTTACCCCTCTCTTCAACAACTGCTTTGTGGAGAGCAACCCGATTCCGGCGAAAGCGGCCCTTCATGCGATGGGACTGATCGAGAACGAGTTCCGCCTCCCGCTCGTACCTGCACAGCAGGCTACTTATGACCTCATGGTCAAGACTATTAAGGATTTAGGATTGATTTAACATGACAGACAGAGAAAAATTCCAGGATACGATAGCCGGTCTTGAGAACGGCAGCATCCGTGTCGCCGAGAAGGTGGACGGAGAGTGGAAGGTGAATTCGTGGGTGAAGGAAGTCATCCTCAGCGGTTTCCGTCTGGGACAGCTTACCGACATGACCCAGGGACAGTTCTCCTTCTTTGACAAGGACACCATCCCTGCAAGGAAGTTTACGGCAGAGAACGGAGTCCGTATCGTTCCCGGCGGAAGCAGCGTGCGCACAGGAGCGTACCTCGCGCCGTCAGTTATCATGATGCCGCCTGCATATGTGAACATCGGTGCATATGTGGATGAGGGAACTATGATCGATTCGCATGCGCTCGTAGGCTCATGTGCCCAGGTCGGAAAGCATGTGCATCTTTCGGCCGCATCGCAGCTCGGCGGTGTACTCGAGCCGGTCGGAGCACTTCCGGTCATCATCGAGGACAATGTGTTTATCGGCGGAAACTGCGGCATCTATGAAGGTACTATCGTGAAGGAGAACGCAGTGATCGGTACAGGTGTGATCATCAATGCTTCGACAGCGATCTTCGATGCGACTACAGGCGAGTACATCAGGGCGAATGAGAACGGCCAGATGGTGGTTCCTGCAGGTGCGGTCGTGGTGGCAGGAAGCCGTCCGATCAGCAAGGGTCCGGGAGCGGAGCAGGGCGTGCATCTTTACTGCCCTGTGATCGTGAAGTACCGTGATGAGAAGACTTCGGGTTCGATTACCCTTGAGGACATGCTTCGATAATGGATATCTATAGCGATAAGTTTTCAGAGGATGTAGGGTCGTTCTTCAGATCTCCTGTAAGGGATATCTTCAAGAAGGTCGACCTCAATTCCATATATTCCTTTGCCGGCGGATATCCGTCAGCAGAGACCTTCCCTCTCGAGGAGATAGAAAGGACCATGTCGGAGGTTATCGCAAGATATGCGGGCAAGGCCTTCCAATATGGTGCTACCCAGGGAGTTGCCGAACTTCGTGAGGCTGTTGCCGACAGGTACGGTGTCCCTGTGGAGAGAGTCCAGATCACATCTTCTTCGCAGCAGGGAATCGACGTATGCACAAGGGTCCTTGTAAATCCGGGCGATGTCATCCTGACCTCGAATCCTTCATATCTTGGTGCCCTCCAGTCGTTCTGCTCATATCGTGCAGACATCAGGGGAATAGCCCATGACTCCGATATCGAGGCATTCAGGAAGTCCTATGAGGACGCGATAGCAAAGGTAAAGGCAGAAGGCAAGACGGTCAAGTTCCTCTACATGATTCCGGATTTCCAGAATCCGTCGGGAGAATCGCTGACTCTTGCAGAACGTGAGATGCTTGTGTCCCTTGCCGGAAAACATGACTTCCTCATCGTGGAGGACAGCCCGTACAGGGAACTCCGTTATGAGGGCGAGCACATACCGACAATGTATTCGCTTGACCCCGACAGGGTGATCCACCTCGGTTCATTCTCAAAGATATTTGCACCGGGTTTCCGTCTTGGCTGGGCGATTGCCCATCCGGAGATACTGGACAAGATATATGTATGCAAGCAGTCGCTGGACCTCTGCCCGCCGATCTTCGACCAGTATGTGGCGGCTGAGTTCCTCTCAAGCGGAAGGCTGGATGCGAACCTTGCCAAGAGCATCGAACTTTACAAGGGAAAACGTGACCTTCTTCTCTCGCTCCTTGAGGAGCACATGCCGGAAGGAGTGTCGTGGACCCATCCTGAGGGCGGTCTTTTCCTTTTCCTGACCATGCCGGAGGGATTCGATGCGGTCAAGTTCTATGACAGGGCCCTGGATGCCGGAGTCGCCTATGTGGCAGGTGAGTTCTTCCATCCGGACCGCAGCGGAAAGAACACCATGAGGCTGAACTTCTCGTTCATGTCCCATGAGCGTATAGCGGAAGGCATAAGGCTGTTGGCGGCACTTCTGTCGGAAGTTCTTTAAAATCAATGGATTGAAGATGAAATTCTATAAATATCAGGGTGCGGGAAATGATTTCCTGATTGCGGACAACCGCGACGGCTCCATCGTCCTTTCGACGGAGCAGATCGCTGCATTGTGCGACCGTCGCTACGGAGTGGGAGCCGATGGACTCATGCTCCTGGACAGCCCGCAGGGGGATGAGGACTTCCGCATGACATATTACAATTCCGACGGTTCGGGAGGAATGATGTGCGGCAACGGAGGCAGATGCATTGTGGCATTCGCGGCCGATATGGGCATCACGTCATTCAGATTCCAGGCGGCCGATGGTCCCCATGTGGCCCAGATCCTTGCTTCGGAAGGGCTGTCGAAGGTGGTGCGTCTTCAGATGAAGGATGTTGCTTCGTATGACCGCCATGAGGCCCTCACCGGGGTTTCAGTGCCTTCGGAGGGATGTTTCCTTGATACGGGTACACGTCACTATGTGCGTATGGTCGAGAATGTCGACGGATATGACGTGGTAGGCGAGGGCCGTGACATAAGATACAACGGCAGGGAACTTCAGCCCGTTGGAGCAAATGTCAATTTCATCGAACCGGCGGACGGCGTGCTCAAGGTACGTACTTATGAAAAGGGCGTGGAGGACGAGACGTTCGCATGCGGAACAGGCATCGTCGCTTCATGCATAGCGGCATACAAGGCCGGAGTAGTGCCTTCGGAAGCGTTTGAGGACGGACGTGTCCGATATGATGTGAAGGCTAAAAGGGACTCTCTGAGCGTCGATTTCCGACCAGGGGATTGTGGTACAATAGCGGAAGATGTGTATTTGACTGGTCCGGCGACTTTTGTTGCGGAAATCTCGCTTTCTTTGTGACATTATTTTATAACTTTGTGAATATAGACAGGAATAATAATTATTGATTTTACTTTTATGAAACGTTTCTTATTTGTTATTTTGTCGCTGCTCATGATTTCGTCATGTCTTGATGATGGAAGCGGAGGAAAGACAAACTACACTCTTACAGCAACCTTCCAGTTCCCGACTGATTTTGGAGCGGACAGTGTTTACTACAGCACCACAACTCCTGAAGGTTTCGCATATGATGCCTTGGACTTCTACCATAAGTTCGATTCGGATCAGATATGGTTTGACGGAGGATTCATCCTTTCAAAGTATCAGATGCCGGAGTCACAGAAGACTGCAGGACTCAACAACATCTACAGATTGTATCTGAATGAAAAGGCCAACAAGAATCAGGCTGGAAACATCTATACAGTATTTTTCCAGAATGAAGACAATGCGCTCATGCCTGCGCATGATGTCAAGTTCAACTGCATAACGATGCCTGGCTCAACATGTGAAATGCTTGGCTGCTTCGTGACAAATACTGTCCAGGTGGCTGACTCGATCAAGGCAAACTTCAAGTTGGGTGACAAGATGACCATCAAGGCGACAGGTTATCTTTACGGCACGAAGACAGGCGAGTCTGAATTCACATTGGCTGAGTACACTGCTGAAAAGGATTCGATTGTTTCAAGCTGGACATTGTTCGACCTTAAGAAGCTCGGAAGCATCGAGTACGTAGATTTTGAGGTTACATCTACAAATCCAGACGTTCCTGCAAACTTCTGCATGGACAGCATGGGTGCCAACATAACACTCGTATACTAATCTTACAGTCATGAAAACCAATCAGGATTACAAAAATGCTGCGCTTGCCGCACTTAAGGGCAAGTGGGCTCCTGCTGTGCTTTGCACCGTCGTGCTTATGGTAATTGCCGGAGTATATTCAACTGCAACGACATTGTCCGGACCGGAACCTTCTGCATGGTCAATGGCCATTTCGATGCTCTTCACAATCGGTGTGATTTATCCTTTCGAGCTGGGATATTACTATGCGCACAAGTCTCTGCTTGTCGAGGGTGATGACCAGCTTACCCGGAACTCATTCAGGTTCGGCTTCAAGAACTGGGCTCACAATGCGCTCGGAATGTTCCTGATGATGGTTTTCATATGCCTTTGGTCGCTTCTCTTCATCATCCCGGGCATCATCAAGGCATTTGCCTATGCACTTACCCCTTATATCCTCGTGGACAAGCCTGAACTTTCAGCTAATCAGGCCATCGACCTCAGCAAGGAGATGATGAAGGGTCATAAGTTTGACTTCTTCTGGCTTTCGCTCAGCTTCATAGGCTGGATCCTTCTCAGCATCCTGACTCTCGGCATCGGTCTGTTCTGGCTCATGCCGTACATGACTACAGCAATGGCTGCCTTCTATGAGGATGTAAAGGCGGAGTATGAAGCTAAAACTGCAACTGTTTAACTAATTAAAATAATTGAAATATGATCGGTATTATTATTTGGGTCCTTGGACTCTTCTGCTGCATCTGGTGCATCAAGGACGTATGGGGAAAGAAGCAGGTTGATACAGTAATCAAGCTCGTCCTCACTGTTGCACTTCTTTTCTGCAGCTGGCTCGGATTCGCTGTTTACTATTTCCTTCTTAAGGACAGATTAAAGTAATCCTGCAGGAATCTGCATTATGATTTCGAGATTTTCCGGATCAACGGAAAGAATGAGATCTTCATGGAGCGGTATCATTACTGCTCCATTTTTTGTATCCACCTCAATGCATGGATTGTTAGGGATATCGATGAAGTCGGTGATCTCTCCGACCTCTTCCACCTCCATGTCGTCAGACAGGTCATCTCCTGTCGGAGCAAGGAGAATCCAACCGATAAGGGCAGCATAGCCGTCGTCCTCAAGCGACATCTCAGGAAGTGCGTCCTCCTCTACATAGACTGCCTTTCCGGCGATTTCTTCGACATCTTCCATGGAACGGATGTCGGTAAGGCGGACAAGGGCCTTGGTATTGCCCCTCTTTGTGAATGATTCAATAAAAAAAGGAACCGGCAGTCCATCGAATACGATGAACACCGGTTCGTTTAAGTTGATATCTTCAGGAGCGATTTCGCGGAAGCCCAGCACGAGCTCCCCATCGGTACCGTTAGATTTCAATACCTGGGCGATCTGCTGCAAGTTGTCGAAACCTGCCATCAGAATTACTCAGCTGGAGTTTCCTCAGCCTCAGCAGCCTGAGCAGCAGCCTCAGCAGCAGCCTCAGCAGCAGCGCGAGCAGCCTCCTCAGCCTCAGCCTTTCTCTTAGCGATAGCCTCAGCTCTCTCCTGATTTACCTTA
>JAZRLI010000011.1:0-39568 GCA_045646785.1 Candidatus Cryptobacteroides sp.
ACCCTATTGGGAGTATCTGCTCCCTTCTCTTCCTAAACGTCTGCGGAAGCCTATCCTGAAGGCCACAACCATAGAGAAATATCAGTCGGCAGTGACTGAGGCATTAAAAGGGGACTGGTAATAGGTCGTCCGTACAGACTATATGATAGATCAAAAGCAGGAGAGATCACTTATACTTGTATAGATCATGATGATGGATATTTAGACTAATTGCCATTGATCTTGTAAATTACATAATGCATGAGTGATAGTACAAAATCCCCGTCAGTGCGCGAGCGAAGCATATACCTATGCTTCTGCGGAGCGAGCCACTGACGGGGATTTTGTATTGTACAGTATGGTGTAGATGTAGGCTAGATCTCTGTCTGGATGCTCTGGCGGATGTCGTCGGAAGCGGAGCCGACCAGGATTTCGATCTTGCCTGGTTCGAGTACCCATCCGTTTGTCTCCATATCCCAGTGGGCAAGTTCGCTTACAGGGAACTCCAATGTAACCTTCTTGGTCTCACCGGCCTTGAGGCTGACCCTGTCAAATGCTTCGAGTTCCTTCTCTGGACGCTCCACATTTGAATCGATCCTCTTTACATAAAGCTGGGCAACCTCGTCAGCCTCCATGTCGCCAAGGTTGGTAAGGTCGAAACTTACCTGGATCATGTCCTTCTTCTGGCGGCAGGTAAGGCCGCCGTACTCGAAGTCTACATATGACAATCCGTGACCGAACGCGTACATTACAGGAACATTCTTTGTGTCGAACCATCTGTATCCTACGAAGATTCCTTCTGTGTACCTTGATTCCGGATCAGGAAGATTTGCGATGTATTCGCGTATCTGTTCACGTGTGTAACCGGTTGCATCCAGTCGGTACATGAGTGTGAACAGGTCTTCGCCCGAGTTCTCTCCAGGGAAGTTTCCGAGGGCGTATGCCGGCGAATCTTCGAGTTTGAGAGGGAATGTGAACGGAAGTTTGCCGGAAGGTGCGATGTCTCCGAAAAGGACTTCCGCAAGGGCTGTACCGCCTTCCATACCGTTCCACCATCCCTGTACGATGGCAGGGGAGTACTGTTCGAGAGTACGCAGGTCACATGGGCCACCGGAAATCAGCACGGTAACAAGGTTCGGGTTGACCTCATGCAGAGCCTTGACTATTTCGTTCTGTCCGCATGGAAGGTCGATGTTCTTACGGTCGCTTCCCTCGGTCTCGATAGACTTGTTGGTTCCTGCAAAGAAGATGACCATGTCGGCATTTCTGGCGAGTTCCACTGCTTCTGCAAGAAGTTCAGGATCTGCCGGCTCTGCCGTATTCCTTGTCTGAAGAGGGTCAGCTGCGGCTTGATTGCCTCTGCCCATGACGTAGTTCCTGTATCCTGGTGCGTAGACGATTTCTATATCGCTTCCTGCGCGAGCCTGAAGGCCTTCGAGAGGACTGATTTCATAAAGTGTCTTTACGCCTGCTCCGATTCCGCCTGCGGCAGTTGAGAGTACGGCGTTCTGTCCGATTACGGCAATCTTCTTCACATCCTTCGATATAGGAAGGTTCCTGTCTTCGTTCTTGAGAAGCACGATGGACTTCTGCGCAATCTCGTATGCAACCCTCTGGGTCTCAGGCTGCGATGTCATGATTGTGTTTGCAACGTCTTCAGGTACAGGCTCGATGGCAAAACGAAGACGGAGGATCTCGCGGACCTTTGCATCCACAACGGCCTCCTCGAGGGCTCCGTTCCTCACTGAATCGATGAGCGCCTGTCCGAAATAGTTGTCTCCAGTCATCTGCACACAGAGTCCTCCGAGGGCTGCTCCCATGGTGCTGTGGGTTCCTCCCCAGTCAGAAACCGTCATGCCCTTGAATCCCCATTCTCCTCGCAGGATTTCATTGAGGAGGTGCGCGTTCTCCGAACAGTAGTATCCGTTTACCTTGTTGTATGCCGGCATGATGCACATTGCTCCACCTTCCTTTACGGCCGCCTCGAACGGCTTGAGGTAGATCTCACGCATCGTACGCTCGTCAGCGATCACATTCACGCTGCCGCGCTCTGTCTCCTGATTGTTGAGAGCGAAATGCTTGAGACATACGGCGGTACCCGCTTCCTGCGAACCCTTTGTATATTCGACTGAAAGTCTCGCACTGAGGACAGGGTCCTCGCTGAGGTATTCATATGTACGTCCGCCGACAGGAAGTCTCTGGATGTTGATTGCAGGACCGAGGATGATGTCCTTGCCTCTGAGACGGCCTTCCTTGCCCATTGCCCATCCGTTCTTGTAGGCCAGTTCCTTCGACCATGTTGCGGCAAGGGCCGAACCGGTAGGGAAGTAGGTCGCCGAGTCAAGTGTCCAACCCAGAGGACGGAAGCCGTCTCCGTTCTCTTCGCGGATACCGAAAGGTCCGTCAGTGTACTTTATGTCCTGGATTCCAAGGCGTGGAACTCCCTCTGAAGACATGTTTGTCTTGCTGTGGAGCATCTCGACCTTCTCCTCGAGGGTCATCTGAGCGATGATCTTGTTGATCTTTCTGTCGTTTACGGTAAGTCTGTCCTGAGGCGACGTTCCGTTCTGTACGCAGCCGATTGCAATTATGGCCAGTGCTGCAGCGAATATAAATCTCTTCATAACCGTTATGATGGAATCTTACTTGACAGGCTGTGCCGGGGCAAGCACGTTGTGGGCTTCCCATGATTGAGCCTTCTTGATCTTGCATTCTGCTGTGGCGCGAATGTCTGCTGCGCTGGCTCCGAACATCACCTTGTATGTGCCGGAAGCAGTCTCCCATGCAGATGCAGCCTCGTTGAAAGAAGCCAGTGTATATGCATCGACAGCAACTGTAAGTGTCTGTGATTCACCCGGTGCAAGTTCCCTGGTCTTTGCGAAGCCCTTGAGTTCATATGCCGGCTTCTCGAGATCGCCTGCAGGGGCTGCGACATAGACCTGAACAGCCTCCTTTCCTGCAACGGAACCGGTGTTTCTTACTGTAATTGTAGCTGTGAATCCGTCAGCACCCGCCTTTACGGCAGGCTTGCTGTATTCGAATGTTGTGTATGACTTTCCGTATCCGAAAGGATATGAGACAGTGACGCCTTCGCTCTGGAAATATCGGTATCCTACGTCTATGCCCTCCGCATATTCAGTGAAGTCCACGTTCCTGCGCTGGCTCTGTCTTCCGCGGCTGTTGCCCTGCGCGTTGTTATTGTTGTATGGGAAGTTTGTCGAAGACGGGATGTCGAAATAGTTTACAGGGAATGTCATCGGAAGTTTTCCAGAAGGATTTGCCTTTCCGCAGAGTACGTCAGCCACTGCATATCCGCCTTCCTGTCCTGGGGTCCATGCGAGAAGGATTGCGTCAGGAATATGCTTCCATGATTCGGTCTCGATCACTCCTCCGATGTTGAGGACCACGATGAACTTCTTTCCTGCAGCATGATACACGTCTGCAAGGTCCTGCATGAGTTCGCGCTCCTGGCCGGTGAGATACCAGTCACCGTTCCTTGCATATCTGTCACCGCCTTCTCCTGCGTTTCTGGAAAGTGTGAATATGGCGATGTCTGTCCTTGGTTCCATCCTTTCGATGAAGCTGCGGCTTACCTCCATTTCGGAAATCACAGGGTCTCCGAGCAGAATGCCTGAACCGTTTCCGCTGTTTCCGAGCCTTGTCTTTTCAAGAGCGATGTACTGCTCGTACCATCTTGCGATGTCGGCATTCACTTCCAGGCCGTTGACCGAGAGTCCTTCAGCGACGTTGCGCACATACGGCTTGTTCACGTTGCCCGAACCGGTACCACCTGCGATGAAGTCGTATGAACCTGTTCCATAAAGCGCCACAGTCTTCACATCCTTGAGAGGAAGTACTCCATTGTTTTCAAGAAGCACCATTCCTTCAGGTGTTGATCTGCGTACGAGTTCTGCATGAGCCTTAAGGTCAGGCTTGTCCGAGTACTTGTATCCGTTGAATCTAGGTGTGGTGACGATGTACTCGAGCATGTTCCTGACATTCCTGTCGAGTTCCTCCTGAGTGATCTCTCCGGCCTTTACTCCTGCAATGATACGCTCGATCTCCACGTCAGAGCCTGGCTCCATAAGGTCGTTTCCGGCCTTTACCGCCTTCACGGTGCCCTGCTTCGTACCCCAGTCGGTCATCACGATGCCGTCAAATCCCCATTCCTTGCGGAGTATGGTTGTAAGAAGGTCATATGACTGCTGGGTGTATTCGCCGTTGAGCTTATTGTATGATGACATCACTGTCCAAGGCTTAGCTTCCTTGACCGCGATTTCGAATCCCTTGAGATAGAGTTCGCGGAGGGCACGCTGACTGACGCGGGAGTCATTCTCCATACGGTTCACCTCCTGGTTGTTCACTGCAAAATGTTTTACGCTGACTCCTACGCCATTGCTCTGGATGCCGTTGATGAATGCAGCTGCAGTCTTTCCTGTAAGGAATGGGTCCTCTGAGTAGTATTCGAAGTTACGTCCGCAGAGCGGGTTTCTGTGGAGGTTCATTCCGGGAGCGAGAATCACATCGACTCCATATTCCAGCACCTCGTTACCCATCGCAGATGTAAGTTCCTGCACGAGTTCAGTGTTCCACATGCTGGCCATTACCGTTCCGACAGGGAAACCTGTACAATAGTATGTGTTCTGGTCTCCGCCTCTGACCGGAGTGATGCGGAGGCCCGCAGGACCGTCGGCAAGTACAGTCGGAGGAATGCCCAGACGGTCTATTCCACGTGTGGTTCCGGCTGCGCCAGGTACTAGTACGGCACTTGAAGCAGTCATGCTTCCGGCACTCATGCTTCCCCAGCCTCCGCCGACAAGGAGTGTGGCCTTTTCTTCAAGGGTCATTGCATTGAGTACTTCGTCAATGTTGTCCTTAGCCAGTTTAGGCTGTGCGTAAAGAGCAATCGTGCTGAGCATGATTGCGAATGAAGTTATCAACTTTTTCATGTTTATGTGGTTATAGGGTTCTCTAAAATTCAGCGGCCTTCTGCATCTTTGCCTTGATGCGGTCGTTGCAGAGGTTGCCGAGGCTTCCGATTGAGGTGTGCCTGAGGTCGGCTGGAGTCAGCTGGCCGTTTGTCTTTCCTTCGGCTCCCTGATATCTGAACTTTCCTTCGTTCACTTCGATTCCTACGCTCTTGTATGCATCGCGGAACGGCATTCCGTCCAATGTGCGGCGGTTCACTTCCTCCACTGTGAAGAGGTAGTCATAGATAGGTGCGTCAAGGATGTTCTCCTTCACCACGATGTGCTGGAGCATGTAGTCAGCCATGAAGAGGCATCTGTGCATGTTTTCCAGGGCAGGGAAGAGGATGTCCTTGAGAAGCTGGAACTCGCGGTGGTAGCCGTGCGGCATGTTGCTGCAGAGCATGCTGATCTCGTTCTCAACAGCCATTATGCGGTTGCAGTTTCCTCGCATGATCTCCCATACGTCAGGGTTCTTCTTGTGCGGCATGATGCTGGAACCGGTAGTAAGTTCGTCAGGGAACTTGATGAAACCGTAGTTCGGGCTCATGTACATGCAGCAGTCTGCTGCGAATTTGTTGAGTGTCAATGCAATGGCTCCCATTGCTGATGCTACGGCCCTTTCCGATTTTCCACGGCTGAGCTGCGAGGCCACGACATTGAAGTCAAGGCTTCCGAAGCCGAGAAGGTCTGTGGTCATTTGTCGGTCGAGCGGGAATGAACTTCCGTATCCGGCTGCCGAACCGAGCGGGTTCTGGTCGGTCACGTTATATGCCCCGCGAAGCATGTACATGTCGTCCGCCAGTCCTTCGGCATATGCTCCGAACCAGAGTCCGAAAGATGAAGGCATGGCCACCTGACCGTGTGTGTAACCCGGCAGAAGCACGTCCTTGTACTGCTCGCTGAGTCTCTGGAGCGTGTCGAACAGGGTCATTACCTCGTCCCTGAGTCTGAGAACCTCGTCCTTGAGGAAGAGTTTCACGTCTACGAGAACCTGGTCGTTGCGTGAACGGCCCGAATGGATCTTCTTTCCGATGTCTCCCAGACGGCGGGTAAGGAGGAGTTCGACCTGCGAATGGATATCCTCTACGTCATCTTCAAGCACGAACGAACCTTCCTCGATTTCCTCGAGTATCTTGTCCAGCGCTGCTGTAAGTATTTCAAGTTCATCTGATTCCAGAAGTCCGATGGATTCGAGCATCTTTATGTGTGCCTTGGAGCCCATCACGTCATACTTTGCCAGACGCATGTCCAGCACGCGGTCGTTTCCGACCGTAAAGTTCTCTACCAGATCTGTAGCCTGTGTTCCTTTGCTCCAGAGTGTACTCATAGGTTGATGAATTTTATGTATTGTTCGATTGCTGTCCTGATTTCTTCCACGAAGACGAATTCGTTCTTGCGATGCGAGCGGGATGATTCTCCCGGTCCCATCTTGATTGCGTCGCAGGTGATGCGCATCCAGTCGGATGTGGTCGGCGACGAGTATGTTGCTATGTCTAGTTCCTCTGCCCTTTTCTGGAGAGGTGAGTCGGTAAATGTCGCGCTTGAACGGTTCGCCAGGTTGCGTGGCTTGAGTTCGCTGCTGCATATTGCCTGAAGTTCCTGCAGCAGTTCTTCGTTGGTATACTGTTCGGTAGGGCGGATGTCCACTACGAAGTCGCATCTGTCAGGGATGACGTTGTGTGCGGTTCCGGCATTGATCTGAGTCACGTTGAGGTTGACCTTTCCCATGCGCTGGGATATCCTTCCGAACTCATGTGTCTTGAGTTTCTGTATGTCTTCAAGGGCGATGTAGAGTGCGTTTACGCCTTCATTGCGGGCTGCGTGGCCGCTGACTCCGTGGGCTGTCGCGTCGATTACGAGCAGACCTCTTTCGGCTGTCGCCGCCATCATTCCGGTCGGTTCTCCTACTATCGCGAAGTCAACAGGAGTGCATCCTTCCGCTGCTTCATTTCTGCTGCATATTCTTCTGCCCCAAAGACCGGTCATTCCGCTCTTTCCTGACCTTTCTTCCTCGCATGTCAGTACCAGTATTACGTTGCTCGTGGCAGGGACAGCGGTTTCCGAAACAACCCCTCCCACTTCGTGGGCCCCTCCCCCTGCGGCCAGGGGGGTAGCACGGTTTCCAAAACCGCTGTCCCTGCCACTATTGTCATTATTACAGATGAACCTGTAAGCGGCAAGCATGGAGACAAGGGAAGCACCGTCGTCGTTGCTGCCTAAGCCGGCAACTATGTCATCAGGACCGACCTCCATGCCAGTCATGGCGCTGATGACATCTGCAGCCACATCGTAATGGGGATCGTATGGGTCGAAGTCATAACCCTCCGCCGGACTTACCGTATCCATATGGGCGCACAGCATAAGGGTCGGACCCGAAGAATCCGTGATGTGCTCGGCGACGATGTTGTTGCCGATGCGCTCATGCTTCAGCCCTCTTTCGTCCATCCATCCGCTGATATGGTCGCACACGGCAGACTCGCTGAACGACGGTGACGGTATCGCCACGATGTCCCTCAGGAGGTCCACAGCCTCTGCTGTCAGCATCTGTATATGTTGGTCTCTTTCCATTATTTCAAAGTAGTTCCTATCGGGCTGTTGAGGTTGCGGGCATGCTTGATGATGACCTTGGACACTCCGCTGTCTATCGCCTTGAAGGAGTTTGTGAGTTTCGGAATCATTCCGTCAGCGACCCTGCCCTCTGCCTTGAGTTCGGCGAAACGTTCCCTGTCGATTTCCGGAATCACGCTCGAATCGTCGTCCTTGTCGTAAAGCACGCCGTCCTTCTCGAAACAGAAAATCAGATCGGTGACATGTGTCAGCCTTCCGTCATCGCAGCAGTGTGTGCATTCCTCGCATCTGTGACACACGTCGTTCTTTGACCTGTACTTGTGGTTCGCCATTGCGATGGCAACTGACGATGCAATGGTGTCTGCATTGGTATTCAGGAGGTTACCCTGTCCGTCGTGGTTGATTGCGTTGAAAACAGGGACGATTCCCTTCTCCAGCAATGAATATATGAAGCCGGCGTTCACGCTCTCTGCATTGACGTCGCCGACATATCCGTAGTCCACATCCTTGCCGAGGCTTTCGACATGGACAGGAGGTCTTTTACGTGCGGTGATGGCATTGCCGTCCGCGCCGGTAAGTCCGATGGCGTTGCATCCTTCTGCCTGCAGGAGAGCCACGATGTTCTTGTTGCACCATCCTGCATATACCATGGTCACGACCTTCAGGGCCTCTTCGTCAGTCACCCTGCGTCCTTCGACCATGACAGGGGTCATTCCCATGTCCTTCTGCATCTGGCTCGCCATGACTCCGCCGCCGTGGATAAGGACCTTCATTCCCGGCATGGCTGCAAAATCCTTGACAAACTCCCTCAAAAGGACGGGATTGTCCACTACGTTGCCACCTATCTTTACTACCTTTATCATAGGCTCTTGAGAATCTCCTTCAGGACTGTCTGCGCAGAGACTACGCGGTTTGCCGCCTCCGGAATGACGATGGACTGAGGACTTTCGATTACGTCATCAGTCACGATCATGTTCCTGCGGACAGGAAGACAGTGCATGAAGTATGCGTTGTTGGTGAGTGCCATCTTTTCGGCATCGACAGTCCAGTCCCTGTCGGTGCAGAGTACCTTTCCGTAGTCGTCGCCGTTGTATGCCGACCAATTCTTCGCATAGATGAAGTCCGCTCCCTCGAATGCCTTGCGCTGGTCGTACTCGATGCGTGCGCGGCCTGTGAATGCAGGGTCGAGCTCATATCCGTGCGGATGGGTGATCACGAACTCATAGTCGGTCATGTTGATGCCCTCTGCGAATGAGTTAGGGACAGCCTGAGGCAGAGCCTTTGGATGCGGAGCCCATGTCATTACGATCTTCGGCTTCTCGACCTTCTTGTATTCCTCGATTGTGATGAGGTCGGCAAATGTCTGGAGCGGATGTCTTGTGGCCGCTTCCATGCTGAATACAGGCTTGCCTGAATATTTGATGAACTGATTGACAATCACTTCATTGTAGTCGTCTTCCTTGCTCTCGAACTTTGCGAATGCACGTACTCCGATAACGTCGCAGTAGCAGCCCATTACCGGAATCGCCTCAAGGAGGTGCTCAGGCTTGTCGCTGTCCATGATGACGCCGCGCTCGGTCTCGAGCTTCCATGCTCCCTGGTTCACGTCAAGAACGATGACGTTCATTCCGAGGTTCATCGCAGCCTTCTGGGTGCTGAGCCTTGTGCGGAGGCTTGAGTTGAAGAATATCATGAGCAGGGTCTTGTTCCTGCCGAGCTCCTGGTCTGCAAAAGGGTTCTCCTTTACATACTTGGCAGCCTCAAGAGCGTTCTTGAGGTCGCCTAACTGGGTTACCGATGTGAAATGTCTCATGCTGTGAGTTCTTTCCAAGCTTTAACGAATGATTCTGCGGTTTCCTGCGAAACTGTGAGTGAAGGGAGGAGACGGATGACCTGTGCACCTGCAGCTCCTGTGAAGAAATGTCTCTCGAAGAGGAGGCGGTCGCGGAGACCTACATATTCATCCTTGAGTTCCATGCCTATCATCAGGCCCTTTCCTCTGTATTCCTTGAGTGCCTTGTCGGACTCGAATGCGCTGCGGAAATATTCTCCGATCTTTGCAGCATTCTCCACAAGGTGCTCATTCTCAATGATATCGATTACTGCGAGTGCTGCGGTACATGCGAGGTGGTTGCCTCCGAATGTGGTACCGAGCATTCCGTATGATGCCTTGATCGACGGGCTGATGAGGACACCTCCGATAGGGAAGCCGTTGCCCATGCCCTTTGCTGTCGTGATGATGTCAGCACGTACTCCGCTGTGCTGGTGGGCGAAGAACTTTCCTGTACGGCCGTAGCCTGACTGGATCTCGTCAAGGATCAGTACGCATCCGTATCTGTCGCAGAGTGTCCTGAGTCCATGGAGGAACTCGTCTGTAGGCTCGAAGATTCCGGCCACTCCCTGGATTCCCTCGATGATGACTGCTGCGAAATCTCCCTTTGAGAGTTCAGCTTCGACTGCCGCAAGGTCGTTGAGCGGTGCGAAGACGATGTTATCTGTGGAGTTGAACGGAGCCTGGATCTTGGAATTGTCTGTTGCGGCAACCGCTCCTGATGTCCTGCCGTGGAATGCCTTTCTGAATGCAAGCACCTTCGCCTTTCCTGTGTGGAAGGAGGCTACCTTGAGGGCATTTTCGTTTGCTTCCGCTCCGCTGTTGCAGAGGAAAAGTGCATAGTCGTCATATCCGCTGACCCTGCCCAGACGTGCAGCCAGATCGCTCTGGAGCGAGTTCTGTACTGCGTTTGAATAGAATCCGAGTCTGCCGAGCTGCTCCTGGAGCATCTTTACATAGTGAGGGTGGCAGTGTCCTACGGAAATCACGGCGTGGCCACCGTAAAGATCAGTGTAAACCTCGCCGTTCTTATCCCAAAGTGTGGTGTCGAGACCCTTTACCGGCTCGATGTCCCACAGTTTATATACTTCAAATAAATTCATGGTCCGTCAATTTAGAATGCAGATGGCTTCAGGCGGAGACCTGTGTCTTCCGGAAGTCCGAACATGAGGTTCATGTTCTGGACAGCCTGTCCTGCAGCGCCCTTTACAAGGTTGTCGATGCATGATGCGATGTGTACATATCCGTCGTGGAGCTCCACATGGACAAGACCCTTGTTTGTGTTCACGACCTCCTTCATCGATATTCCCTCATTGCTGTGGAACACGAACGGAGATTCTGCATAATAATCCTCGAATATCTGTCTGTAGTCAGCCTCGCTCATTCCTTCCGCTGCCCTTGTGTAGACGCTTGCGAAGATTCCCCTTGCAAAGTCGCCTCTAAGCGGTACGAAGTTCACGACCGGTGCAGATGCCTGGTTCTGCAGTTCCACGCGTACCAGATTCTGCTTGATCTCTGCGAGGTGCTGGTGTGTGAACAGCTTATAGATAGAGATGTTGTCGCTGCGATAGCTGAAGTGGGTGGTCTCGCCCGGCTTCTTGCCTGCGCCTGTCGAACCTGTGATTGCGGTTACATGGATCTCGTCGTTGATGAGTCCTGCTGCAGCCAGAGGCAGGGTAGCCAGCTGGATAGCAGTCGCAAAGCATCCCGGGTTCGCTACGTCGTGGGCGGTGCGTACGTCCTCACGTGCGCTTTCGCAGAGTCCATAGACGAAGTTTCTGCCGGCGTAGTTGCCGTCGAGCCTGAAGTCGTTGCCGAGGTCGATGATCCTGCATTCAGGCTTGATGTCGTGAGTGTCGACGAACTGACGCGAGATGCCGTGTCCGAGGCAGAGGAAGACGACGTCAGGGTCATTAAGCTCCTTGCCGAAGCAGAGGTCGGTCTCTCCGATCAGGTCGCGGTGGACAGATGCGACAGGGGTCCCTTCCGATGAAGTCGTAGTCGCTGCTACGATCTCCACGTTAGGATGGTTCAGAAGGATTCTGAAAAGTTCACCGCCTGTGTATCCTGTACCTCCGGCAATGGCCACTCGTATCTTTGGTGCATTCATATTATTCCTCCGACATTCCGTTGACAGAATAGTAGATCTTCAAAGGATTTGCGATGACCTTTGTGAATCCTACGACGTCACGTCCTGTGTATGACTTGTTGACCTCGCCGTATGCTCCGAATTTCGAGCTCATGAGGTCGTGGTCGCTTGTACATCCGAGTACCGAGAAGTGGTAAGGCATGAGTGCTACCTCTACTTCTCCTGTGACGTTCTGCTCGATGCTGTCCATCATGGCCTCCATGTCCCTGCAGACAGGGTCAAGGTACATCGCCTCATGCATCTGCTGACCGTACCATCCTGCAATCTGCTCCTTCCAGTAGAGCTGGCCCTTTGTGAGGGTGTGCTTCTCGAGGAGGTGGTGTGCCTTTACGATGATGAGCGGTGCGGCAGCCTCGAAGCCTACACGGCCTTTGATGCCGATGATTGTGTCTCCGATGTGGATGTCACGTCCGATACCGAACGGACCGGCAACGTCGCGTACGGCCTTGATCACTTCAACCGGGCTCATCTCTACGCCGTTGAATGATACAGGCTCACCCTTGCGGAATCCTATCTTGATATGCTCAGGCTCTGACTTTGTCACCTTTGTAGGATATGCTTCTTCCGGAAGGTAGCCGTCTGACGAAAGTGTCTCGACACCCCCGATGCTGGTACCCCAAAGACCCTGGTTGATAGAGTACTTTGCCTTCTCCCATGAGAAGTCGAAGCCGTGGCTCTGAAGAAAGTCGATCTCGAACTGTCTTGTGAATCCCTCGTCGCGTACAGGTGCGATGATCTGTACCTCAGGTGCGAGAATCTCAAATACGATATCGAAGCGTACCTGGTCGTTGCCGGCTCCTGTACTGCCGTGTGCTACTGCTCCTGCGCCGATGGCCTGTACGTGCTTGAGCACTTCGAGTGCCTGGAATACACGTTCTGAACTTACTGAAAGCGGGTATGTGGCATTCTTGAGGATGTTTCCGTAGATGAGGTACCTGATGCCCTTGCTGTAATATGTGTCGACAGCGTTCACGTTCTTGTGCGATGCTGCACCAAGAGCGAGGGCACGCTGCTCGATTGCCTTTTCTTCTTCAGATGAGAATCCACCGGTGTTTACCATTACCGTATGGACCTCATAACCTTTCTCCTTGAGATATGGGACACAGAATGATGTGTCGAGTCCGCCGCTGAAGGCGAGTACAACTTTGTTGTTCATATGTTTGTCTTTCTTTATTTTACGGATTTCTGTTCGCCGTCCTTGAGGTTTGCCATCTTGGGATCGGCCGGATGCATTATCTCGATATGCTCTGCCGGATCATAGAGAAGGCCGGTGCAGAGGCACATGCGGTGGGAATTGGCTTCCAGGATGGAATAGTTCCTGCAGCCCTGGCAGCCCTTCCAGAATTCAGGGTCATCGGTAAGCGCGGCAAATGTAACCGGACGGAAACCCAGTTCATAGTTCATCTTCATGACTGCTGCACCTGTGGTGATGCTGAATATCTTTGCGTTGGGGAATTTCTCTCTTGAAAGTTCGAATATACGTGTCTTGATGCGCATTGCAAGGCCGAGGCCGCGGAATGCGTGCGCCACGATAAGTCCGGAGTTGGCTACATATTCCTTTCCGCCCCATGTCTCGATATATGAGAATCCTGCAAAGCGTCCGTCTTCAGCAATAGCGATTACGGCTTTTCCTGCCAGCATCTTCTCTGAAACGTATTCAGGTGTTCTTCTTGCGATACCTGTGCCTCTCTCTCGAGCGGAAATAAGAATCTCTTCGCAGATTTCATCTGCATATTTTGTGTGACTTGCATCAGCCACCAATACATTTATTTGCATAAATGTCAGATTTATGGTTAAATTATAATGTTATCAATGGATGGTCTTGTGAAAAAAGAGCTTAGAGGGATTCTAACAGAAAGACTTACTGTTACCCCTCCTGAATTCGGACTGATATTTTTCCTAAAAGACTCATAATGACCACAAATATAGCGATTATATTCCATAAAATGCTAACTTTGCGGGGAATTTTGTGCCTCTGGAAGGCCGTCAAAGTGTATTTATTGTGGCAAAGAAGAAGAAAAAGACATCAGCTGGAGTCGATCCTGAATATCTGAAGAAGCAGAAGGAGGCTCTGGTGCGTAGACATAGACAGGTAATCTACCTGAATGATAGTGAAATGGCGGCCATCAATCGCTATTGCGAGCAGTTCAGGGTAGGTACCAAGGCGGTTCTGTACCGCGAGGCTATCATGGAGAAGGTCCTGTCGCAGCTGGATGACAACCATCCGACTTTATTCTAGCAAAATCAGAAAACTATGAGACTTATAATGACAATTATCGCATCGATGCTGTTTGCATTTGCGGCAGGTGCACAGGAACAGGCAGTAAATCAGACTATGGAACAGGTTGTAGATGATTACAAGGTAGTAAGCGACGAGGTGAAGGACGGTGTAAGATACATCGTTGCCACACCAAGCGCAAAGGTATGCTCGAAGCAGATCGATATCCAGATCAAGGATGACGTAATCCAGTCGGTAGTCTATACAAGGGGCTGTGAAGGAAATGCCAAGGGTATCGGCGCCCTGATCAAGGATATGAAGGTCGATGAGGCCATCAGACGCCTTGACGGAATCAATTGCGGAAAGCGCGGAACATCATGTCCGGATCAGCTGGCCAAGATTCTTAAATCATTGGAGTAAAGGACGTTTCCCTTATATATACCAAATCCCCCGGCTGTGGCTCGCTCCGCAGGGCATAAGGTTTATGCTCCGCTCGCGCACAGCCGGGGGATTTGGTGTTTCTGTCACTGTGACCTTGAAATTTCTCCACGAAAGTTAGGTTTTTGTGGAGAAACATGGTCAAGTGAAGTGCTTTCTCCACGAAAGTTGGGTTTTGGTGGAGAAACATGGTCAGGTGAATTGCTTTCTTCACATGAATCATTGATTTGGGGCAGGTTGCTGCCGGCGATCGGGTTGACTTTCTAAATTCGATGGAAGGGATTCACCGGAAACATAAACAAAATCCCCGTCAGTGCGCGAGCGAAGCATTTTCCTGTGCTTCTGCGTAGCGAGTCACTGACGGGGATTTTGTTTCTATCAGGATTTTATCAGAAGGAATCTATTTCCTTTCTGCTGCGATTGCTGCGTTGTAGCAGTGTCTGCAGAGTGGTTCGTATTCGTCTTTTTCTCCGAGGACTACGAGAGCATCGCTTGCGATGAGTCGGTGGGAGTGGTTGGCAGGGCTGCCGCATTTCACGCAGATTGCGTGGACTTTCTGGATGTCCTCGGCTACCGCCATGAGTGCAGGCATAGGGCCGAACGGCTTGCCCATGAAATCTGTGTCAAGGCCGGCGATGATCACTCTGATGCCTCTGTTTGCGAGGGTCTGAACTACTTCTACAAGTGAGGCGTCAAAGAACTGTGCTTCGTCGATTCCTACTACCTCGACATCTTCAGCTATCTGAAGCATGCAAGCAGGGGAATCGATAGGCTTCGAAGGAATGCTGTGGCTGTCATGCGAAACTACCTTGTCATCCGAATATCTCACGTCGATGCATGGCTTGTAGATTTCCACCTTCTGCTTTGCGAACTGGGCTCTTTTCATTCTTCTGATGAGTTCCTCAGTCTTTCCTGAAAACATTGAACCGCAGATTACTTCGATAGAACCTGCTTTTTTTGCACTTTCTAAAAACATTTCCTTATTTTTGTAGAATTGAATTATTGACTTACCTGATTGTATCGGGGACGCAAATATAGTGAAATATTGCCTTATGGAAAATAAAGAGTCTCAGATTTTGTCGGAAATCATGGATATGATGGCGTCCATCAGAAGCCAGCTCGAAATGCTCGATGCCAAGATGGCGGAGCTTCAGAATACAGTAGGTCAGGGTGATGCGGAAGCTATGCCTATCGACCTTGATATCGACGATGTTCCTGAAGTTGAGGAGGTTGTGGAAGAGGTTTCGGTTCAAGAAGATGACCTTCCGTTCTATGATGAGCCGGTAGCCGATGAGCCGGTGGTTGAAGAGCTGGAACCAGAGCCGGTGGCTGAAGAACTGGAAACAGAATCAGTGGCTGAAGAACCGGAACCAGAACCAGTGGTTGAAGAGCCGGTTGAGGAAGAGGATGATGACCTTCCGATCTTTGCGGAACCGGAGCCGGTCTATGATGCTGCTCCAGTCGAGCCGAAGGCGAAGACTGCCGTGATCGATGCCATGACCGACAAGCAGGCATGGAGAACCGATATGCCGGGAACTGCAGTCAAGGACATCAGAAGCGCAATTTCCCTTAATGACAGAATCCTCTTCATCAACAATCTTTTCGCTCAGGACCCGATGGCGTTCCAGGAAGCTTTGACAAAGATAAATCAGATGACGACACTTGACGAAGTCGTTGAATATGTCGTGTCTGAACAGCCGGGATGGAATCTTGAGTCGGATACTGTATATCGTTTCATGATGGCGGTACGCCGCAAGGTAAGATAGGCATGGCAGGCATTCTGTACATAGTTCCGACCCCTGTCGGCAATCTTGAGGATATGACTTTCAGGGCCATCAGGGTTCTGAAGGAGGCAGACCTGATCCTTGCAGAGGATACCAGGACCAGTTCCGTGCTTCTCAAGCATTATGAAATCAAGGGACGTCTCGAGTCCCACCATAAGTTCAACGAACATAAGACGGCGTCGATGATCAAGGAACGCATCCTTGCGGGACTGAACGTCGCATTGATCAGTGATGCCGGCACTCCGGGAATCTCCGATCCGGGCTTCCTTCTCGTAAGGACATGCGCGCAGGAGGGAATCGAGGTGCAGACCCTTCCGGGAGCGACGGCCTTTGTCCCTGCCTTGGTATCTTCAGGCTATCCGTGCGACCGTTTCTGCTTCGAGGGTTTCCTGCCTCAGAAGAAGGGACGCCAGACCCGTCTGACGGAACTTTCCGAGGAGACAAGGACCATGATCTTCTACGAATCTCCATATCGTCTTGTCAAGACTCTCGAGCAGTTTGCCGAGTTCTTCGGAGCTGAGCGCGAGTGTTCGGTAGCCCGTGAGATCTCGAAGAAATTCGAGGAACACAAGAGGGGAACACTGGCTGATGTGGCAGCATGGTACAAGGAACATGAGCCGAAAGGAGAGATTGTAATCATAGTTGCAGGTGCTCCGGAGACTAAGAAAAAGAAAAAAGCATATAAAAACGGAAAAAATTGCACCGAGGACGACGAATAATCTTGCGTATTCGGTATTGACGGCTACCTTTGCAGAAGGGATGAATCATAAGACAGATGCTTTAACGGGCATCTGTTTTTTTATTTGTTATGGGACGTTCAGAAGAGAAGAAAACCGGGCTGTCAGAGTCCTTCATAATCGGGGTAATTGCCATAGTCTTCCTTGTTGTAGGATATCAGACAGCCCTTTTTATACACCAGGCCGCGGTGGTGAAGATTGCCGCGAACCGTGATGAACCGGATACGGTCTATATCTATTCGGCACCTCCAGAATATGACGGATTCGAAGTGGCTGATGTCGGCCCTGTGCCGTCTTCCGGCCAGTCTTTCAACCAGGATTCCGGAAAAGGAGAAAGGGCGGTAAGGAAGAATGCGGAACATCAGCCCAGGGCCGAGGCCGTAAGGGCAAATGCACCCCGGAAAAAGGTCGAGAGTTTCAGATTTGACCCCAATACGGTTTCGGTTGAGGACCTCTGCAGGTTGGGCTTCACCATCAAGCAGGCGGAGTCCATCGACCACTACCGACAGAAGGGAGGAAAGTTCAGGAGGAAGGGCGATTTTGCAAAGTCATTCGTCGTAGCTGACAGTGTGTTCCGCCGTCTTGAACCTTATATAGACATTCCATTGGTGGACCTGAACACGGCAGATTCCGCAGCCTTCGATGCTCTTCCCGGAATCGGGGGCTGGTTCGCATCGAAGATCATTGAACATAGGGAGGCTCTGGGAGGTTATTCCTACACGGAACAGCTTATGGATATATACCGTTTTGACCAGGAGAAATATGACGGACTGAAGGATCTTGTCACTGTTTCTCATGAACATGTGATTCCTTATCAACTATGGTCGCTTCCTGCCGATTCACTTAGGAAGCATCCCTATGTCGTGAGTGATGAAACTGCCAGAGCCATAGTGCTTTATCGTGAGAATACACCGTCGTCGCAGTGGTCTGTCGAGAGCCTTGGAGAGGCGGGGATACTCTCGCCGGAAATGTGTCGGAAACTATTACGATGCGTGATCGAGGTTCCGTCCGGACAATAAAAAAAGCACTCCGAAGAGTGCTTGATCTTAGTCCTGTACGTTCTGAAGGGCTTCGCGGATCTTTGCCTCGATCTCGTCGCAAAGCTCGATGTTGTCGGTGAGGAGGTTCTTGACTGCCTCTCTTCCCTGTGCGAGCTTGCTTTCGCCGTAGCTGAACCATGAGCCGCTCTTCTTCACGATGTTGTATTCGACTGCCAGATCGATGATCTCGCCGATGCGTGAGATACCCTCACCGAAGACGATGTCGAACTCGGCCTTCTTGAACGGCGGTGCCATCTTGTTCTTTACGATCTTTACCTTTGTACGGTTTCCGAGAGCCTCGTCTCCGTCCTTGATCTGGGTGGTTCTGCGCACGTCCACGCGAACTGATGCGTAGAACTTGAGGGCATTACCTCCGGTAGTGGTTTCCGGGTTGCCGAACATGACTCCGATCTTGTCGCGGAGCTGGTTGATGAAGATGCAGCAAGTGTTTGTCTTGCTGATGTTTGCGGTGAGTTTTCTGAGAGCCTGGCTCATGAGTCTTGCCTGAAGTCCCATCTTCGAGTCTCCCATCTCTCCCTCGATTTCAGCCTTAGGGGTGAGCGCTGCCACAGAGTCGATCACGATGATGTCGATCGCTCCTGAGCGGATGAGGTTGTCTGCGATTTCGAGAGCCTGCTCTCCGTTGTCCGGCTGCGAGATGAGCAGCGTGTCGAGGTCGACTCCGAGATTCTTTGCATAGGTCCTGTCAAATGCGTGCTCCGCGTCGATGATGGCCGCGATGCCTCCCTGCTTCTGTGCCTGCGCGATCGCATGGATTGCGAGAGTGGTCTTACCGCTTGATTCAGGTCCGTAGATTTCGATGACCCTTCCGCGTGGATATCCGCCTATGCCGAGTGCTGCGTCAAGGGCAATGGAACCGCTCGGAATCACCGATACCTCCCATTTTGGCTGATCTCCCAACTTCATGATCGTACCTTTACCATAGTCCTTCTCAATCTTGTCGATCGTCGCCTGCAAGGCCTTGAGCTTTGCTTCATTGATACCGGTACCTTCCTGTACTTCTACTTTAGCCATAAATGTAAATTTAAAGAGTTATTAAATGCCGTCGGAACTTTTCCGGACGACCTAGCAAATGTAATCAAAATCTTTTACTGAGGCAAAATTATTGTGAGCTTGTGCCAAAACATGTCCCATTTGTATAATTAATCCTTGGAATGTAATGACTACCGACAAAAATTCGTTATTTTTGTATGTTATTTGTGTAAGATATTGGTATGAAGATAAAATTGTTAGGTAAGAATCTGGACGAGCTGAAAGCGCTTGTTGCACAGGAAGGTCTGCCGGGTTTCACGGCCAAGCAGATCGCCCAGTGGCTTTATGTGAAGAAAGTGCGTTCGATCGATGAGATGACCAATCTCTCAAAGGCAGCCCGTGCCGCTCTTTCCGAGAAGTACGAGGTGGGTGTGACCCCTTATGCCGGTCTTCAGGTTTCTACCGACGGTACAAAGAAATATCTCTTCCCTGTAAAGTGTTCCCACAAGCGCGGACTCAATGTCAGGGTGAGCGAGGAGGAACTTGAATCGGGTGCGGTAGAGGCCGTGATGATTCCGGATGACGACCGTGCCACACTCTGCGTTTCCTCTCAGTCGGGATGCAGGATGGGATGCAAGTTCTGCATGACCGGAAGACAGGGATTCCATGGACATATGTCTGCTGCCGACATCATATCGCAGTTCATTGCGGTGGACGAGTCGGACAGGCTTACGAATGCCGTGTTCATGGGCATGGGAGAGCCTCTTGACAACTATGACAATGTGATGCGTGCGATCGAGATTCTTACGGCTGACTGGGGCTTTGCATGGAGCCCGAAGCGAATCACCGTGTCGACGATCGGTGTCCTGCCCAACCTGAAGCGATATCTCGACGAGTGCAAGTGCCATCTTGCGGTCAGCCTCCACGATCCGTTTGCCACGGAGCGCCTGAGCGTCATGCCGGTGCAGGGCGCATGGCCGATCCAGGAAGTCATCGACCTTATCAAGCAGTATGACTTCAGCGGTCAGAGGCGTGTGAGCTTCGAGTATACGATGTTTGCCGGCTTCAATGATACAAAGGCGCATGCGGATGCACTCATCAGGATGCTCAAGGGTCTTGAGTGCCGAATGAACCTCATCCGATTCCATAAGATTCCGGATTTTCCGTATGAGACTTCGGCTCCGGTGATCATCGAGAACTTCAAGCAGAGACTGAACAACTGCGGCCTCATGACGACAGTCAGGGCATCGCGAGGAGAAGATATTCTGGCAGCATGCGGAATGCTTGCCGGACAGCATAAGGAAAACAAGTGACATGAAAAGGATTGTATCGGTCATACTGATGATTCTCTGCCTGGCTTCAGGGTATTGCCAGGTGTCCGCCCAAAGCATTGATCCTAAGGCGGATGCCGAGGCCATTGCCCGTATGAGGGAAAAGATGGCGGAGATCAGGAAGCATCGTCCTACCGTCGCGCTGGTTCTCAGCGGCGGTGGTGCGAAGGGTGCTGCGCATGTAGGTGTGATCGAATACATCGAGGAACTCGGAATACCTGTGGACATGGTGCTCGGTACCAGCATGGGAGGCCTTATCGGAGGTCTCTATGCCCTGGGCTATACTCCTGCGGAGATGGACTCTCTCGTAAGGAACATGGACTGGAACTGGGTTCTTAGCGACAGGCTTTCAAGAGAGTACATTTCCTACCATGATTCAAGGTACAAGGAAAAGTACATGATCTCGATTCCTTTCTATTATGAAAGGGACTATTTCGAGATGAAGATGGCTGACGAATACCGTTTTGACGACATCAGGAGACATGAGGTGCTGCGAATAGGAGCAGACAACGAGTCAGGTCCGGAATTCCTCAAGCGCAATCTTCTGGGAAGCCTTCCTTCAGGTTACATCTATGGACAGAATGTAAGCAACCTGATCAGCTCCTTGACTATCGGCTATCAGGATTCGATTGATTTCCAGTCGTTTCCTATTCCATACGCCTGCGTGGCTACCGATATGGTTTCCGGAAAGGCGAAGATCTGGCATAGCGGAAAGATGAACCTTGCCATGCGTTCGACAATGTCCATTCCGGGCATGTTCGCTCCTGTGAGGACGGACGGAATGGTGCTGGTGGATGGCGGAATGAGGGACAACTATCCTACGACTCTAGCAAGGGAGATGGGAGCCGACATCATCATCGGAGTGGACCTTTCGCAGAGTCAGCGTTCATATGTCCAGGTCAACAATATCGGCGAAATCATCGGACAGGGCATCGACATGCTCGGCAGAGAGGCATTCGAAAAGAATGTGAATGTACCGGACGTGAAGATCAAGCCTTGGCTTCCGGAGTATAACATGCTGAGTTTCAATAAGCAGGCAATCGATACCATCATCGTGCGTGGAAGACGTGCGGCTGAGGCCCAGGATTCGCTTCTGCGTGAGGTCGCTGCAAGGACCGCTGGCATCTACAAGCCGGAGCCTAAGGTCAAGGCCTTTGATTTCCATGCAGATTCCCTTCTCATCAGCGACATTGATATTAAGGGAGTTCTTCCTAAGGAGAAGATGCTCCTGATGGACCGCATGGACCTTGTGCCTGGTCAGAAGATTAGCCGTGAAGGACTTGACGACATGATCGCAAGGATATATGGAACCCACAGCTACGACTATGTGACATATGAACTTCTCGGCGATCAGGAGCCTTTCAAGCTCGTCATCGACTGCAAGAAGGGGCCGGTACACCAGCTGGGACTGGGTGTCAGGGCCGATACCGAGGAAATCGTTTCCGTACTTTTCAATATCGGACTGAATGCCCATCGCATCCATGGATATTCCCTCGATCTGACAGCCAAGATAAGCGCAAACCCATATGCGCGTCTGCATTGGGCCTATGATATGCCGAAGATACCTACCTTGAACGCTGCTGCATCCATGAGGTGGACCAATATGGGCATGTTGAATTTCAGCGAGAACAACCTGAGCCTCGGGGTGTTCAATGCGCGTCAGGAGGCATACCTCTCGAATATCCAATGGCGTTTCCTTGACCTCAGGGGCGGATTCAGGAACGATGTGTTCAAGGTCAATGACATCAGGGTCTGCGATGTGGTTGAGGGTTACGAGTGGAACACTTCGCTGACAGATTACATGTCCCTGTTCATAGATGCACGTCACGACAAGTTCGATGACGGATATTTCCCTTCAAAGGGCGTGAACGCAGGACTTTCATATTCGTGGACATTTGCGAATTTCCCTAAGACGGTGCCGTATTTCCATGTGCTTCAGGCAGATGCAAAGGTTGTCGTACCGGCTGGAAAGGTCTTTGCCTTCATACCTTCGGTGAACTTCCGTTTCCTCTTCGGTGAGAAGATTCCGCTTCCGTACTTCAATGCAGTAGGCGGTTCGCTTGCCGGAAGATATGTGGACCAGCAGATCCCTTTCATCGGCGTGACCAATCTTGCGGCCATGGACGATATCCTTACCGTATACAGGGCGGATTTCAGATTCAGGATCGTCAAGAACCACTATATCACTGCAATAGCCAATTATGTACGCGACAGCGATTCTCTGATGACCTATGGCAGCGGCAGGGGATTCTGTGGAGCCGGACTTGAGTACTCGTTCGATACCATCTTCGGACCTCTTACAGCCAATGTGCATTGGTCCGACATGACAGACAAGGTGGGAGTGTATCTGAGTGCGGGATTTAATTTCTGATGTATGGAAGGAGAGGCAGGCAAGGTGCTGGACAGGATGCGGGCATTATGCTCACGACGTGAGTACTGCAAGGGGGATATATTGAAGAAGGTGCTCAAGGGCATGGATGGAGACCGCGAGGCTGCGGACAGGATAATGGATGTCCTTGTCAAAGAGAAATATATTGATGAACTTCGTTATGCTTCTGCATTTGCGAGAGATAAGTCTTCGCTGGCGGGATGGGGCGTGACAAAGATCCGTTACATGCTTTCCTTAAAAGGGGTTCCGGGTGATGTGATTGCCCAGGCCCTGGAGGAGATAGATTCTGCAAAGGCTGAATCAAAGCTTGACAAGCTTATGGAAAACAAGTACAGAAGCCTTAAGGACGATCCTCAGTGTCGTCTGAAGATGCTTCGATATGGCTTGGGAAGAGGTTATGGATATGATGAGGTTTCATCGGTTGTCGAAAGACTGATGAAGCGTTGATATAAAAAAGATTATATGATGAACTACAGAAAATTGACTCCTCAGGAGGTAGAGACCCTCAAGAGACAGATGTGTACTGCGACCGATTGGGAACAGATCGAGGTGGCGGAGGATTTTACCCCTGATTATGTGTCACACACAAGGTTTTCGGGAAAGATCCGTATCGGTGCATTCAGAAAGGAGTTTGAACTTGCAGGCGGAATCCGTAAGCACTCAGGTCTGTACCATACGACTTTGCATAATGTGACTGTCGGAGACGACTGCTGCATTGAGAATGTGAAGAACTACATTGCCAATTATGAGATCGGCCATGATACCTTCATCGAAAACGTGGACATCATCCTGACAGACGGAGTCTCAAGTTTCGGAAATGGTGTCGAAGTTGCTGTGCTCAATGAGACGGGTGGACGTGAAGTGCTTATCTATGATCGTCTTACAGCGCAGACTGCATACGTGATGGCATTGTATCGCCATCGTCCGGATATGATTGGCAGATTGAGGAAGATGATAGGCAAATATGTGGACAGCGTGTCTTCGTCAGTCGGAACCATCGGCTCTAATGTGGTTATCGTGGATGCCGGATACATCAAGAACGTGAAGGTCGGCGACTATTGTGAGATCGCGGGCGCATCGCGACTGAAGAACGGAAGCATCAACAGTAATGCATCAGCCCCTGTACTTGTCGGTGTAGGTGTGATCGGAGACGATTTCATCATTTCAAGCGGCTCTACGGTAAAGGACGGAGTTACATTCTCGCGTTGCTTCATCGGTCAGTCATGCAAGCTCGGACGCAACTATTCCGCAAGCGATTCGCTCTTCTTCAGCAACTGCCACGGCGAGAACGGTGAGGCATGTGCAATCTTCGCAGGACCGTATACCGTGACTCATCACAAGTCTACCTTGCTGATTGCCGGCATGTTCTCGTTCATGAATGCAGGTTCCGGCTCGAACCAGAGCAACCATATGTACAAGCTTGGCCCTATCCATCAGGGTATTATGGAGAGGGGAGCGAAGACTTCTTCGGATTCATACCTTCTCTGGCCTGCGAGGGTGGGTGCATTTTCGCTCGTGATGGGACGCCATGTAAGCAACCAGGATACATCCAACATGCCGTTCTCGTATCTGATCGAGCAGCAGAATACATCATTCATCATGCCTGGTGCCAACCTCAAGAGCGTGGGAACCATCCGTGACGCAAAGAAGTGGCCAGGACGTGACGGCAGGAAGGACCCTGACAAGCTTGACCAGATCAACTTCAACCTCCTCAGTCCATATACCATCCAGAAGATGCTCAACGGAGTGGCCATCCTCAAGGACCTTCAGAGGGTGTCTGGACAGGATTCGGATGCATATACCTACCAGAGTGGAAAGATCAAGAAGTCGTCCCTCCGCAATGGACTCAAATACTATGGTATGGCCATAGATAAGTTCTTGGGCAACTCTCTTATTACCAGGATAACTGGTACTGAATTCACTACCATCGAGGAACTTCGTAAGGCCTTTGTGCCTAAGGCTGAATATGGCGAGGGTGACTGGGTGGACATTTCAGGACTTATTGCTCCGAAGAAGGCTGTAACAGCCCTGCTTGACGATATCCAGAATGGTGTCCTGACAGATGTCGATGCTGTAAACGAAAGATTCGCCCAGATGCATCAGAAGTACTACTTCTATGAGTGGAAGTGGGCATACAAGGTGATTCAGGAGTATTACAAGGTTGACCTGCAGACAATTACAGCGGAAAAGCTCAGGGAACTGGTGAACAGATGGAAGGAGTCGGTTGTCGGCCTTGACAACCTTATCTATGAAGATGCCCGCAAGGAGTTCTCCCTTTCTGCAATGACAAGCTTCGGTGCTGACGGAGATGAGAATCAGCGCAAGGAAGACTTCATGCAGGTAAGAGGTTCATTCTTCGAAGCTGATCCTTTCGTTACTTCGGTTAAGGAACATATAAACGTGAAGTCAGCCCTTGGGGACAGGGTCATCGACATGCTTCACAGATTATAGTATCATATAGAAACAGATAGCCACCACTCTGAAAGCTGAAAATTCATGGATATGCTTTCAGAGTGGGGGCTATCTGTTTCTGTAATCCTAGAGTGTTGCGAGGCAGTCAGTTACGTTCTTCTCGATGCGTGAGAGGATGTCTGTGCCCTCAGCCTTCTCGAACTTCTCTCCTACGATGTTCTCGTAGAGCTCTACGTAACGGTCTGTGATGCCGTTGACGATCTCTTCAGTCATCTCAGGAACCTGCTGTCCGTCCTGACCCTGGAAACCATTTGCCATAAGCCACTCACGTACGAACTCCTTTGAAAGCTGCTTCTGCTTTTCGCCGGCAGCGAGACGCTCTGCGTATCCCTCTGCATAGAAGTAGCGTGATGAGTCAGGAGTGTGGATCTCGTCCATGAGATAGATCTGTACGTCCTTCTTTCCGAACTCGTACTTTGTGTCCACGAGGATGAGGCCCATCTTTGCGGCGATCTCTGTACCTCTCTGGAAGATGGCCTGAGTGTATGCCTCAAGCTTCTCGTAATCCTCCTTGCTCACGATGCCCTGAGCGATGATCTCTTCCTTTGAGATGTCCTCGTCGTGACCCTCTGCAGCCTTTGTTGTAGGAGTGATGATAGGTGTAGGGAACTTCTGGTTCTCAACCATTCCTTCCGGCATCTCCACGCCGCAGATTGTACGCTTTCCGGCCTTGTACTCTCTCCATGCATGTCCTGAGAGGTAGCCGCGGATAACCATCTCTACCTTGAAAGGCTCGCACTTGTGGCCTACTGTAACCATTGGATCCGGAACTGCGATCTTCCAGTTAGGGAGGATGTCAGTCGTAGCGTCGAGGAACTTGGCTGCAATCTGGTTGAGCACCTGTCCCTTGAAAGGAATACCCTTGGGGAGTACCACGTCAAATGCTGAGATTCTGTCAGATACCACCATTACAAGGTACTCGTCATTGATGCTGTATACATCACGTACCTTACCTACATAGTGGCTTGTCTGGCCAGGGAAATTGAAATTGGTCTTTACGATAGCTTCCATTATAGTTGTGTTTTATATTAATTTCTTGCTTTCAGCCGCGAATATAGTGAATTTTATTTGTCAATCATTCGTAGTCTGCGATTTTCATTCTCCATTTTCCACTGCCGAAGTTCCTGAAGTACAGATTTTCGGGACCATCCGTCATTCCAGGCCTGACAGGCTGTCTCTTCCATGAAACCGGATCCACGGAAAAGAGGACAGGTTCCTTGCTTTCTTCGAGGACGAATCCGAGGCTTTCGTACACATTGCCTTCCGACCATTCAAGGTCAGCATAGCTCATTATGTCGTCCGGACCGACGTCTTCGATGAATGCCTTGAGGATCTTTCCCATTCCTCCGCTGACTCTCAGGAAGGGCAGGGATGCGTAGCGGGTCCATTCGTATGAACGTATGACCTTGTCCTGTTTCTTCCATTTCCTTGCGTTGGAGAATGTGGCCACTGCGATGAGCGTTCCGGGCGCGAGGTCATTGCTCTTATGGCCTGTATGCCTCTTGAGGAACAGTCCGTAATGGTACCTGCAAGCGGCGTAGCCGTATGAATGATTTTCTTTCAGAAACTGCTGGGCCTCAGCCTTTTCTATCCGTCGGACCTCGCAGTTTCGGGCGTATGCGGCTGTGAAGGTTTCAAGGTGGGCAAGGAGACGTGCGCAGGTCATTTCCTTCTGCGAGTGCCATCTGTCTTCGGTGATGATCAAAGGGAAATCCTCGCTTTCCTGTATGGACCTGATGCATGAATATGCCGAATCGGATGAGCATGCAGCATCTTCCGGGGTGGCCGCTGAAATCTCCAGGGGGAGGATGGTCCGGCATTCGCGGCTGCCTGCTGATTCCGTGCGCAGGATCTCATGCCCGTCGCGCAGATGTTTCGAACAAACGAATCCGTTGTCCTTCAGAAAAAAAGATATTTCATCTATCAGTCTCATACTTTGCAAAGATACAAAAAAACATTACCTTTGCTTTGATGGTCGCATGGTAAGTGCGGATATGCTGAAAGAAATCAAATTAAACTTTAAAGATATGGTAAAAGTTAATCTTGGAGGTTGCAGCTCCTTTGTTAAAGATGCAGATTATAAGGCTTATGTCGAGAAGTCTCTTGCAGCACTTGAAGTGCTTGAAAATGAGACAGGTGCAGGTAATGACTTCCTTGGATGGAAGCATCTTCCGTCTGAGACTCTGAAGAGCGGTCTTGTTGCCGAGTGCGAGGAAATCAGAGACGCATGGGCGGCAAAGAAGATCGACCTTGTGGTTGTAATCGGAATCGGTGGTTCATACCTTGGAGCAAAGTGCGCTCTCGAGGCTCTCTCACACCAGTTTGCAAAGCAGCTTAAGAACAAGGGCAACGCTCCTGAGATCGTTTTTGCCGGACAGAACCTTTCGGAGGAGTACATGTGCGAGCTCATGGACCTTGTACAGGAAAGAAACGCTGCATGCGTAGTGATTTCAAAGTCAGGTACTACAACAGAGCCTGCAGTGGCTTTCCGTCTTGTGAAGAAGTATCTTGAGGATACATACGGCAAGGCAGAGGCAGCAGAGCGTATCGTGGCTGTTACAGACAAGGCTCGCGGTGCCCTCAAGTCACTCTCTACCCAGGAAGGCTACAAGACTTTTGTGATCGAGGACAATGTCGGAGGACGTTTCTCTGTCCTCACTCCGGTAGGTATCCTTCCTATCGTTCTCGCAGGATTCAACATGAACGCCATGCTTGAGGGTGCTCTTGCAATGGAGGAGGCTTGCGCGAAGAAGTGCGAGTGCAACCCTGCAATCCAGTACGCGGCAATGCGTAACGCTCTCTATGCACAGGGCAAGAAGATCGAGATCCTCGTTGCATACAATCCTAAGCTTACATTCCTCGGAGAGTGGTGGAAGCAGCTTTACGGCGAGTCTGAAGGCAAGAACGGCCTCGGAATCTTCCCTGCATCAGTAAACTTTACAACCGACCTCCATTCAATGGGCCAGTATATCCAGGACGGTGAGCGCACTCTCATGGAGACTGTGGTTTCAGTAGAGAAGAGCAACCGCTCTATGCTCATCGAGAACGATCCTCAGAACCTTGACGGCCTCAACTTCCTTACAGGTAAGCATGTTGAGGAGTGCAACGCCATGGCTGAGCTCGGAACCAAGCTTGCCCATATCGACGGCGGTGTTCCTCAGATCGGCCTCTCAATCGAGTGCGTGAACGAATACAACCTCGGAGCCCTCTTCTATTTCTTCGAGAAGGCATGCGGAATCAGCGGCTATGTTCTCGGAGTGAATCCTTTCGACCAGCCAGGTGTTGAGGCTTACAAGAAGAACATGTTCGCTCTCCTTGGCAAGCCTGGTTATGAGGAAATGGCAGAAGCTCTCAAGGCAAGACTCTAAATGAGTTTACAGATTTCCCGCGACGAGAAGATCACCAGGATGTTTTTCTTTGTGAAGTGCCGCCCGTTGATGTACAGCATCATCGGGCGCGTCTTCGCGTATAGTGTGGAAGGATTCTGAGAATTATCTGTTGATAGCCAAACATTAAAAAATCAAGATGGCAGGAGAAGGAAACATCATAGTAAGGAAAGCCAAGGTAAACAACCTCAAGGATATAACCGTCGAGATACCTCGCGGCAAGTTTGTCGTGATTACGGGCATATCCGGTTCGGGCAAGTCGTCACTTGCCTTCGATACCCTTTTTGCGGAAGGTCAGAGACGTTTCGCAGAGAGCCTGTCATCATATGCACGTCAGTTCCTCGGCCGAATGTCGAAGCCGGATGTGGAACTGATCGAGGGCATACCTCCTGCGATTGCAATCGAGCAGAAGGTCAATACCCGCAATCCACGTTCTACCATCGCTACCAGCACTGAGATCTATGACTATCTGAGGATGATCTTTGCGCGTATCGGCCGTACATATTCTCCGGTGACCGGAGAGGAGGTCAAGTGCCATACGGTCAACGATGTGATGGAATATATCCTTCATAGCGACGCATCTGCAGTCTATATACTTGCTGACCTGAAGTGGGCATCGAGGGAGGACAAGGTCGAACTCATGCTCCAGCTGAAGGAGGAAGGCTATTCGAGATTCTTTACTGACCGTGCTGTCAGGATAGAGGATGTCATGAGACAGGCTGAGACAGGGGAGTATCCCGAGGAACTGAACCTGCTTGTCGACCGTCTGAAGCTTCCGGTGTCTGACGATGCCGACCTTACCACACGTCTTCATTCGTCAATCGAGTCGGCTTTTGCGAAAGGCGACGGCTCTGTGCTTGTGAGGACAGAATCAGAGGACGGAGTCCAGGTGAGAAGCTTCATCAACAGGTTCGAGGCGGACGGAATAGAGTTCGCGAAGCCTGACGAATACCTTTTCAGCTTCAACAGCCCTCTGGGTGCATGTCCTGTGTGCGGAGGCCTTGGCCAGATCATCGGCATCAGCGAGGATCTTGTCGTTCCCGACAAGAGCAAGACCATCTATGACGGCGCAATCGCATGCTGGAGAGGCGACAAGATGGGTTGGTTCAAGGACCTTCTTGTCCGCAACGCCCCACGTTACGGCATACCTGTGTTCGAACCGTACTGCAACCTCAGCCAGGAGGTCCGCGACATGATATGGAAGGGATGTCCTGCAGCGACAGAGGAAGATTCCATCATCGGACTAAACGAGTTCTTCAAATGGGTGGAATCGAACAGGTACAAGGTGCAGTACAAGTACATGCTGAGTCGTTATTCCGGAAGGACCGTGTGCCAGGACTGCGGCGGAAGCAGACTGCGCAAGGAGGCCTTGTATGTGAAGGTGGGTGGAAAGACCATCCATGAACTGCTTTGCATGAATGTGGAGCAGCTGCTTGAATTCTTTGAAAATGTGAGCCTTACCGATTATGAACATAGGATTGCCGCAAAGGCCATCGAGGAAATCGTATCAAGGCTTAAATATATCCAGGATGTGGGTTTGGGCTATCTTACCCTGAACCGTACATCCAATACCCTCTCCGGCGGAGAAAGCCAGAGAATCAATCTCGTCACAGCCCTCGGAAGTTCGCTTGTCGGTTCGCTGTACATTCTTGACGAGCCGAGCATAGGCCTTCATTCCAGGGATACCGCACGTCTGATCGAGGTGCTGAAGCGTCTCCGTGACATAGGCAATACCGTGGTGGTTGTCGAGCACGATGAGGAAATCATGCGTGCTGCCGACATGCTTATCGACATAGGACCGAAGGCTGGCGTGAACGGTGGTGAGATCGTTTATCAGGGACGTCTGGATGAGGCGTCAGCCAATGGACATAAGTCCGGTTCGCTTACCCTCCAGTATCTCAGTGGGGAAAGAAGCCGTTACGTCAGGACAAGGAGGCCATGGAACTATTCCATTACTGTGGAAGGAGCCATGGAACACAACCTCAAGGACATCAATGTGAAGTTCCCTCTCGGTGTGCTGACGGTTGTTACAGGTGTCAGCGGAAGTGGAAAGTCGTCCCTTGTCGGCGATATCCTCTATCCGGCTGTGTATCGCCATCTGAACCAGGCGGGATCGGCTCCAGGCACGTTCAGAGGCCTTTCCGGAAGTCTTGACAGGATCACCCAGGTCGAGTATGTGGACCAGAATCCGATAGGAAAGAGTTCCCGTTCGAATGCCGTGACATATCTCAAGGTATATGACGACATAAGGAAGCTTCTGTCCGACCAGCAATATGCAAAGATGAACGGATATACTCCGTCCCATTTCTCATTCAATATGGATGGAGGAAGATGTCCGGAATGTCAGGGCGAGGGATTCGTGAAGATCGGCATGCAGTTCATGGCCGACGTTTCCATGGTGTGCGAGTCGTGCGGAGGAAAGAGGTTCAAACCGGATATCCTCGAGGTCCGCTACAAGGAAAAGAATATTGACGACATCCTCAACATGAGCGTGGAAGATGCCATATCCTTCTTCGGTGCGCAGGACAATCCGGTCGCAAAGAGGATTGCAGAAAGGCTTCAGCCTCTGGTGGATGTGGGTCTGTCATACATCAAGCTTGGACAGAGCAGCAGTACGCTCTCGGGTGGAGAGAGCCAGCGTGTCAAGCTTGCATACTTCCTGTCCATGAGCAACGACCTCGTAAGCAAGTCGAAGCAGCAGAGGATACTCTTCATATTCGACGAACCTACTACGGGACTCCATTTCTACGACGTCGAGAAGCTTCTCAAGTCGTTTGACGCCCTGCTTGCAAAGGGGCATACCATAGTGGTGGTAGAGCATAACATCGATGTCATACGTGCCGCAGACTGGGTCGTTGACCTTGGTCCGGAGGCGGGTGACGCAGGTGGAAACCTCGTCTTTGCAGGTACGCCTGATGAGCTTGTCAAATGCGAGGGCTCATACACGGCTGAATATCTTCGCTAGGGATTGACATAGACAATCACCATTCCGGTCTGGTTTATGGGCGCTCCAGCGCTCATGTAGACAATACCTGTTCCTGCCTTCTTCAGGAACAACCTTACGCCGTGCCCGTCTTCGTCCACGGAATAGTCGTATATGCCCCTGGACTTGTCGTAATTGAGTTCCTCGTATCCGGGATCGAACGGTGCCGTTCTGGGATAGCACTCGCACCATACATGCAGGGTGTCACCGACATGTCCTTCTATGTACCCATCCGGATGCATTCTGAACAATGGGGTAGAGGGGCCTATCCCGCTCTTGTCCACCCTCCATCCTCCTCCTGAAAGTCCGTCGTCTTCCGGGATGACCGTTATCCGGTAATGACAGTTCCTTTCTACATCGAGGCTTCTCAGTCCGTCTCCAAGATAGAAACGGTATATGAGAGGACTGTCATAGCTGATAAGGTCAGGAGAACTGTAGTCGATTTCCAGTTCCAGATAAGAACAGAGTCCGGATAAAGGGTCATCTTCGTCAAGTACCTTCTCTTCGTCTTCGTTGATCCTGTATGGGAAGCTGCCCTGCATGTTTTCAAGCATGTAGACCGAAACCTCACCGCTGATGCCTCCCATGCCCGTTTCATTGAGTGTCAGGCATTGTTCTTCTGTCAGGTGGAAACCGCTTTCGAACCTGTCGTGAACAGTGGATACCCTGGATGGTTCCATGACCTTTGCATATCTGGGATAGTTGCCGATCCTGACTTCCTTCACCGTCATCTTCACGTCTGATGAGAGTCTGCTCCGGTCCATCCTGATGCTTATTTTTGCCGCCAGACGTTCCAGCGTGACCTCCATTTTCCTCTGTCCGTCAAAGACGATGTCTTCAATGTAGGCGTTCATCGGGATGCCTTCTCTGAATCCTTCTGCATCGGGGAGTTCCATGATGAGTTCCCTGATGTCGGACGTGTCCTGGACCTCGATCTTCCGTCCCATGTTGGCGAGGATCAGGAGACTGTATCTCCGTCCCTTGATATATGATATGTCCATATCTGTCCTGCCGTCGGCTCCAAGCCCCTCTTTCCATATGAAGCTTTCTGCCTTGCCGTTCTCGAACAGCAGGAGATTGATGTCGTTGATGATGTCTTCGTCAGGGATTGATGCCTTGGTCTTCTGACTTCCGCATGTCATGCTCAATGTCGTGTACCCGACGTGGGATTCCATGCTTGCGCGACTGCACCCCGTCAATATCATGCAGATGCCTAGAATGATACCTGATACCTGTCTTTTTCTTCCCATGGCTTTATGCTGAGTTGTAATCTTACTGCATCGGTTTCGACCGTCTTGTCTGGGTCATACGATCCCTTTCTCGTTATAGTGACGTCATATATGTACTGTCGGCATCGGTGGATTCCCGGCTCTTCTATGCCGTCTTCACGGTTGATGTCTATAGGCCACCAGAATGTCTCGCCGTCGATCTTTCCCTCTATCACTAGCCTTGTAAACGGGGTGCCGGGGCTTTCCTTGCGACTCGCATTCGGGTAGCACAGGAGACTGATGCCTACCTCCGATACATCTTTGGTGATTCCTTCCGGAATTTCCTGCACCAGCATGTCCGGCTCGGCCATCTGCGACAGGTCTTCTTCGTCCAGTCCACCTGCATTTATTATTTCAACAGGCATCACCTCACCTTCTGCAGTAAGTCTGCATTGGGCATTTACGTTTGTAAGGTATACTCTGACATCGGAGATTTCCCTGTCCTGATATGCCCTTCCGCTGAAGTCGCAGCTTACCGAATTAAGCACTATCTCGCTTGTCAACGTCCTCATCCTGATTTCGCATGCCTGTCCGCTTCCTGCATCCATTGAGGCACTTCCAGTCATGCAGAGATGTGCCCTTCTTTCCTTTCGCAGGTCTGCGTATAGGCCGTCAAGCGATTCCCGTGAGTTGACGATGCTCCATTCCTGCCGTGACCTTTGTCCATCTGAACATGCAAAGACATTCTTTTCTCCGCTTCCGGACCTAAGGTATAGCTCCGAGCCGCTGAATCCCTCACATCTCTGATAGGAGTCAAGTAGTCCAGCCTTGCTGCTGTCGAATGTGAATATGTCCAGACTGGATCCTGCAAGACCCTTGTGTGAGCCTGAGACCTTCATTATTGTGTGGCATTCAAGGTCATCGGTTTCCTCTGGGCTTTCCAGGATGTCTTGACATGAAAACAGAAGCGGGAGAAGAGTCATGATTGAGAACTTACTCAGAGTGAGTTTGTGATAAAAAATAGAAGATGATAGCTTGTGAGAAATTACTTTGGGGATGACTCTCTCCCGCCATCTGTTCTGTCTGTATGTTTTCATGTTCCTATCGGTTTTCAAATTTCCAGCAGATCTCCATGGATATGCATCCTTTCTTCTCCTTTGTGTCCTTGTGCGCCTGACCGATGCCTGTGCTGTACGACAGTACTGCAGAAAGCCCTTTCCATATCGGCATGCTGTAACCTATCCCAACGACGCACCATGGCATGTCCTGGCGTCCGTATCTGCATCCGACCTCAGTATATATGCCCCTGAATGTCAGAACAGGCCAATATTGAAGCGAAACGCATGAACTTAGGGTTGGGGCTTCCATTTCTTCCGAAGGCTCAAATTCGCCGCTGTGGTTTACGTATTCGAGGTTGGCCTCTCTTCTCATCGGATGGGTGCTGATGGAGGTATCATACCGGACGGACCATTTCTCATGAAATCCGTAACCTGCCATTACCTTTACGTTCCCGCTTCTGAATGTCTCCGCAATGTCAAGACCGATTACGGCCTTTCTCTGTGCGGATGCGTTCAGTACTCCAAGCAGGACTGCAAGTATGCCCAATGACAACCTCATCTTTTTTCCGCAAAACTATAGTCCTCTTCCCGAACCATCATCAGATCATAAAAAAGATTCACGAAGTTTTTCCTTTTCTTATGAGTTAAGATTTATTTTATCATGCAAAGATTTGTTTTATCGTACATTAGAGGCGTTCAATGCAGATTTTTTGTGAATTTTTCCCAAAAAGATT
Source organism: Candidatus Cryptobacteroides sp. (assembly GCA_045646785.1). Classification (GTDB taxonomy): domain Bacteria; phylum Bacteroidota; class Bacteroidia; order Bacteroidales; family UBA932; genus Cryptobacteroides. Next base: position 34,269 of record JAZRLI010000011.1, read on the forward strand.
ATATATTTGAATGATATCTAAAGTTTGAAACTATGGGTTTATTGCAATTCTTCAAGAGATTCGGTGCACAGAACCATCATTATCTCCCCGTTTTCGCGCAGCAGGCTACCTATCTTCAGCATGCCTCTTCGGCTCTTTGTGAAATGACTGAAACAATGGACCCGGTGAAATGGAGAAAACTTGAGCGTGAGGTGAAGGCCTGCGAGGTGCAGGGCGACGCCCTTCTCACAGAGTTCCACGAGATGCTTTATGAAATCTTTACCAGGAAGATAAGAAGAAGCGACATCCAGACAATCGCGATGAACATCGACGAATTCCTGGACAATATAAATGATTCAGCAAAGTCGATTCCTCTCTATATGCCTAAGAGAATCGATTCGCAGATCGCTGACCTGGCCCAGTATATCAACGCCCAGGCAGATGCAATCAAGAAGCTTATGTCGTTTTTCGGCGATCTTCGCAAGAATTACGCACAGATTGCTGTGCAGTGCGAGAGGATTACGGAACTCGAGCATGCGGCAGACGATACATTCGCCGAGTACATCGGATATATCTTCACCCATGAGTCAGATGCCATCGAACTCATGAAATACAAGAACATCGCTGAAGCATTCGAATCAACGACAGACTCTGCCAAGAGGGTTTCTGACAGTATCAGGAAAATGATATTGAGATATCAGGACTGACGGTTGGTGTAGTAGTCCTTTTTGATGCTCCAACGCTTGTGAGACCAGAGCCACATGTGTGGCTGTTCAATGATGTCCTTTTCCAGCATGCGCATGAACTGCTTGCTGAATGTATATTCTTCGCCTTCCACCGGTTCTATCGGCTGGAAGGTTGTTTCATAATAGCCACGCCTTACACATTTGATGCTGCCATAGAGGAAATGTGCGTCGAGCTTACGTCCCATGACCTCTCCTCCTGTTATGATAGGGGTCTCCTGATTCAGGAATGTCGTCCATTCTGGCTCGGGATGGCGCTGCGGACGCTGGTCGGCGATAAGGCCCAGGAATGGCTGCTTGCCTTCCCTGATCATGCCAAGGATGGCTCTCAGAGCCTGTTTCTGTGGTATGCCTGTGGAGTTGAAGCGTGAACGGAGACGATATATGAGCTTATCCATCACCTTGCTTGTAAGGGGATGATATATCTGGCATGCAGAAAGGCTTGGATCTGTCCACATGGTGACGGATATGATGTATTCCCAGTTGCATTGATGGCCGAGATAAAGGAATATCGGACGTCCGTCGGTACGTATCTCTTCGATCATTTCGCTGTTTGTGAAGCGCATGCGTCTGCGCATCTCCTCGTCTGATACGTGCATGAGCTTGACGGTTTCCATGACGTAGTCGCAGAAATGTCTGTAGAAGCCTTTTTCAATCTTAAGGATTTCATCTTCCGATTTGTCCGGGAAGGAACTTACCAGATTTGCATGCACGGTCTTGCGTCTATACTTGACTGCATGATACAGGACAGGGTATATCAGGTCGCTGAGAAAGTAGAGCGCCCGATATGGCAAGATGGCCAAGGCCTTCAGTGCGAAGGTTACAAGTGCAAGTAGAATTTTATCCTTCATCAACACAAAATTACTGTTTTTGACTCAAATAGCAAATTAAGAAGTTTGAAATTTGCTTATTCGTTTTACTTACATTAAATTTGTTGTAAGCCCTATACTCTTAAAATTTAAAAATTAAAAAGGATATGAAGAAGATTTGTGTGATAACCATGGTGCGCAATGATGAATTCTATCTTCGCAAATGGGTGCAGTATTACAGCGAGCAGTTAGGCCGTGAGAATCTAAGGATATTCTTCGATGGTGAAGACCAGGTGGTGCCGTCATTCTGCGACGGAGTCTATACTGAATTGAAGCCTCGTATTCCGGGCATGGTCGTAAAATCCGAAAAGGAACGTCTCAGTTTCCTGTCCATGCAGGCCTCACGTCTGATGAAGGAAGAAGGTTATGACCTTGTCATCGGTGTCGATGCGGATGAATACCTTGTAGTGGATCCGAAGCTCGGAAAGACCCTGAAGGAATATCTGGACGGTGTCAAGGTGAAGTACTGCCTGTCCGGACTGGGTGTGGATGTCGGTCAGAATCTCAATGAGGAGGGTGTGATCGATGCATCGAAGCCTTTCCTCAGCCAGCGTAGATATGCCTACCTGTGTTCGAGATATACAAAGCCTTCCGTTCTTGCGCAGCCTTTGATGTGGGGCTCCGGCTTCCATAGGGTAAAGGGCCATGATTATCGTATCGACAGGAATCTCTTCCTTTTCCATTTCGGCAGCATAGATCTTGAAATGATCAAGGAGCGTATGGGCAATCAGGACCTTATATCGACAGGAAGACTTGGCCATATACAGAAGCGTGCAAAGACCATATATGTGGTTTCAGAGAACAAGGCGCGTGAATGGGACAAGACAGTCGGACCTATGAGATGGGTTCAGCAGATTCTTCGTCAGCCTTTCGCATGGAACAAGCCTTGGAATCCGATAACCAAAGTCGTTGTACGTATTCCAGACAGATTTGAGAATGTAATTTAACCGATGTCTATGACTGATGTTGTAATCGCATGGGTGGATGGTGATGATCCCGTCCATAAACGCAAGAAGACGCAATATCTTACTGGCAGATGTGAGGATGCCTTTGACGATGTGGCCGGTGCCATGCGTTACCGTTCTACAGGTGAGATATACTATTGCGTTGCATCCATACTTCGTTATGCTCCCTGGGTTCATAAGATATACATCGTAACTGATGCTCAGGATCCGCATGTGGACGAGTTCGTATCCCGTAATTTTCCTGACAACCGGATCCCGATTGAGATCGTTGACCATAAGGTGCTTTTTCGTGGTTATGAGCAGTACCTTCCTACATTCAATTCGCTGGCTATTTCCACGATGCTATGGCGCATACCAGACATAAGTGACAGATTCCTGTATTTCAATGATGATGTCTTCCTTGCATCGCCGGCAGATGAAGATTTCTGGTTCAAGGATGACAAGACTGTCATATATGCTGACCATTTCCCTGCAATGTGGGCCAGACTTCTCCGTTGGGGCAAGCATCTGTGCAAGAAGCACAAGGAATTCGGACACAAGGATCCGATGCTGAATTCTGCAGACATCCTGGGTTCGCGCTTCTTCTATCTGTTCCCACATGCACCTGTGCCGATGCGACGCACATGGTATGAGGATTTCTATGAGAAGAATCCTGAACTGCTCCATCATAACATCCGACATAGATTCAGGGAACCTTCCCAGTTCAGTGCGCCAAACCTCTTCTATCTGAGTGCTGCAAAGGCTGGAAGACTTGAGGTCCGTTCTCCAAAGGACACCACATGTTTCTTCAAGCCGTCTGTTGAGAAGACAGGAGGATATATGGCAAGGAAGATCGCTGAAGCAGATGCCAACAAGGTTCTGAAGTTCGGATGCATAAATTCCTTGGGTGAGACTACCGAAGAGGAACAGAAGATGTTCCATGAATGGATTTCCCGACGACTTGACGTTAAGTTATGACAATGAAAAAGCCCGACTTAGTCGGGCTTTTCTTATGTATTCAGTGCTTATGCACCGAAGTTGTCGTAAAGGATGTTCTCTGGTGGAACTCCGAGTGAGTCGAGGAGGTTTACAACCGCTCCGACCATCATAGGAGGTCCGCACATGAGATAGAGGCAATCCTCTGGTGCCTCATGCTGCTTGAGGTAAGTCTCGAACATCACGTTGTGTACGAAACCTGCAACGTAAGGAACGCCAGCTGCATCAGCCTCTGGATCCGGTCTGTCAAGCGCAAGGTTGAACTTGAAGTTAGGGAACTCCTTCTCGATTGCGTGGTAGTCATCAAGGTAGAATGCCTCCTTGAGTGCACGTGCTCCGTAGAAGAAGTTGACCTTGCGGTTTGTCTTCTCTGTGTGGAAGAGATGCATGATGTGGCTACGCATAGGAGCCATACCTGCACCACCACCGACGAAGATAAGCTCCTGGCTTGCAGGAAGATCCTTTGGAAGGAAGAACTCACCGTAAGGACCTGACATAGTGATCTTGTCGCCTGGCTTGAGAGAGTAGATGTATGAAGAGCAGATACCTGGATTTACATCAACCCACTTTCCTGCCGCTCTGTCGAACGGTGGAGTAGCGATACGTACGTTGAGCTTGATGATGTCGCCCTCTGCAGGGTAGCAAGCCATTGAGTAAGCACGTACGGTTGGAGTAGGGTTGACCATCTTGAGAGTTCTGAGACCCATCTTCTCCCAATCCTCCTTGTACTGGTCGTCAACGTCGATGTCCTTGTAGTCTACTGTAACAGCAGGCACGTCGATCTGGATGTAACCACCAGACTGGAAGTTGAGGTGCTCACCCTCAGGAAGCTTTACTACGAACTCCTTGATGAATGTAGCTACGTTGTGGTTTGAAACCACCTCGCACTCCCACTTCTTCACGCTGAGTGCAGAAGCCGGAACCTCGATTGACATGTCCTCCTTGATCTTGACCTGACATCCGAGACGCCAGTTAGCAGCGATCTGCTTGCGGTTGAAGAAACCGACCTCAGTAGGGAGGATCTCTCCACCACCTTCGGTCACGCGGCACTTGCACTGGCCGCAGGCACCCTTACCACCACATGCAGACGGAAGGAAGATCTTCTGCTCTGCGAGTGTTGAGAGAAGGTTTCCGCCAGGAGTTACCTCCACGATCTTGCTTCCCTCATTGATGTTGATCTTTACTGTTCCTGAAGGAGTCAGCTTCGTCTTGATGAAGAGGAGAAGCGCAACCAGGATGAGTGTGACGATCACGAAGACGATCACAGCTAAAATAATTGTTGTCTTAAGCATAACTTATCCTCCTTTTTAAAGCTGAATACCCATGAATGTCATGAATGCGATACCCATGAGACCTACAGTGATGAATGTGATACCGAGACCCTTGAGTCCTGCAGGCACGTGTGAGTATGCGAGCTTCTCGCGGATAGCGGCGAGGGCTACGATAGCGAGCCACCAGCCGATACCTGAACCGAGAGCGTATACTACAGGCTCACCGAAGCTTACGAAATCTCTCTCCTGCATGAAGAGTGAACCTCCGAGGATCGCACAGTTAACGGCGATGAGCGGAAGGAAGATACCGAGCTGCGAGTAGAGGGATGGTGAGAACTTCTCTACAACCATCTCTACGATCTGTACGATAGCAGCGATGACTGCGATGAAGATGATGAAGCTAAGGAAGCTGAGGTCGAGGTCAGCATACTTAGGGCTGAGCCATGCAAGTGCACCAGCCTTGAGAACGTACTCGTTGAGGAGGTAGTTCACAGGAAG
>JAZRLI010000012.1:0-22483 GCA_045646785.1 Candidatus Cryptobacteroides sp.
TGGTTTCAGACATCCTCGAGTCTAACGGTTCATCATCAATGGCGACTGTATGTGCAGGATGTCTTGCACTCATGGATGCACGTGTGAAGATCAAGAAGCCTGTTGCAGGTGTTGCAATGGGTCTTATCACAGACAAGGACAACCCTAACGAGCGTTATGCAATCCTTACCGACATCCTCGGTGACGAGGACCACCTCGGAGACATGGACTTCAAGGTGACCGGTACAAAGGACGGTATCACAGCTACGCAGATGGATATCAAGGTTGACGGACTTTCATACGATGTTCTCGAGCGCGCTCTCGAGCAGGCACGTCAGGGACGTCTCCACATCATGGGCGAAATGATGAAGACAATCAGCGAGCCACGTGAGGATTACAAGGAGTTTGTTCCGCGCATGATCCAGATCCGTGTTGCAGGCGAGTTCATCGGTGCAATCATCGGAAAGGGTGGCGAGACTATCCAGCGCATCCAGCGTGAGACAGGTACTACAATCACCATCACTGAGGAGAACAACAACGGCGTATCAGAGGGTGTGGTTGACATCTTCGGCCTCGACAAGGAGTCTATGGACAAGGCTCTCAACTGGATCAACGGCATCACTGCAGTTCCAGAGGCTGGTACAGTTTACCACGGAAAGGTGGTTTCTATCCTCGAGTTCGGTGCATTCGTAGAGATTCTCCCAGGTAAGGAAGGACTTCTCCACGTATCTGAGATCGACTGGAAGAAGACCGAGAAGGTAGAGGACGTACTCAACATCGGTGACGAGGTTGACGTGAAGCTCCTCGAGATCGACGAGAAGACTGGTAAGATGAGACTTTCTCGCAAGGCCCTCATCGAGAAGCCAGAGGGATACGTTGAGCCAGAGCGCAAGCCACGCGGAGACCGTGGTCCACGCCGTGACGACCGCCAGGGCGCTCCACGCCGCGATGACCGCAGAAACGACCGTGGTCCACGCCGCGACGACAGAGGTCCAAGAGGTCCACGCCGCGACCGTCGCGACGCTCCGGAAGCTCCAGAGCAGAACAACGAGCCAGAGATGTTCTAATCTCATCCGAATAACATGAATAGCCCTCTCAGTCTTGAGAGGGCTATTTTTTGCTTACCCCAAATCAGGTGGAGAGTAAACTCTTATTCCTCAATAAATTAGCTCACCAAAGGTGGGATAAATCCCCCACCCATAACTTCATATATCATTAACAATCAACTATTTATATTTCACATGAAAATGGAGGAACTTTCCGATCTGCACCCTGTTTGCTGACGTACACCTGGATAGTTTTCCATATAGATCAAATTTCTCGTCATCCGATAAGGTAATGACATTCCCGGCATGCTTGAAGCCATGTTCACGGACATATCTTATCAACTCCCGGTACTCCTTATCGGATTTCACATATTTGACCTCGTTGATTTCATACTCGCTGCCTGCGTTGGAATTGATTGCCGTAAGCATATTCTCATAGCCACCATAGCATGATTCAAGCAGATCGAATCTGATGACCGAGTATCTGGAGATAATATAATCTACTATCTGATCACGACCTGCCTTATCAAACCCTAAGAGCATTCTCCTGAGCTGTGCGTATGACAGATATCTGCCACGAGAAGCCTCATAGTCGATTTCCTTGATGACACGTCTGAGCAGGCTGGACGCCTCTCTCATTATGATCTTTTTTGAAAATGGGTTCTTTGAATGTGCATAGGCGAGAAAGTTCCATCTGAATTCCTGAGCCCCGTCGCAAAGCTGCTTCTCTACCGGATTATTATAGAGATATGAGATTGCAGTACGCAATATCTTTATCCCTATCTTTATAGAACTTCCGAACCGCTCGTCAAAAAGAGGTCCTTTACGGTCATGAGCGGAATTATATTCCTTGACGTAAAGCGATGTCACATGAGATATGAACCTGCTCATCGTACTTGCGGAACGAGAGGTGAACAATGAATGAATATGATCGATCATAAGACAAAGACCATAGACAATGATATCGTACTTTACTGCAAGAACAGAAAAAATCGTATAGTATACGATATAGTCTTCCACATCGTAGAAAATATTGAAGCCGGAAATGGTACGTTGATATACATGGTTGGCTTCCCCCTTCTTGAATTTTCTTTTCTCCATATTCAGCGTGTTTTATAAAGGTCTGGAAATAAATGGCTTAAACTTGCACGGGTGGGGAAAAGCACCCGCCCACAAACCATTAACATGTTGTATATCAAAACAATACACCCCACCAAGACATTGGCATTCATTTATGAAAACCAGTTGCAGCGACCTTGTCTGAATCATCAAGGTAACAGTAGGGCAAAAGTATTCCGGAATGGGGAAAGAATGCTTAAGAAAGAGAAAAACAACATATCAAAAAAAGAAAAAGTCTTAAGAAAAAGAAAAATCTGCATGAAATGAGAGACAAGAGGGTGATTTTTATAACTTTGCCATACTAATGACGACAATGTATGCGTAAACTGCTTTATATTTTTGCAACGATCATCGGATTGGGTCTGGGAGCATGTGACATAACCGATCCGACAACGGGGAATCAGACTGAAATCCCGGAAACACCTCAGAAACCCGAAGAGCAGGAACCTGAAGAACCCGAAGAACAGAAGAAAAAGGAGTTCGTGATCCTTTTCACCAACGATTTCCACAGCCAGATCGAGCCGCTGAGCAAGGAGGAGACCTATAATGCGGACAGAGGCGGAATCAAGAGGATAAAGGTACTCGTGGACAGCGTACGGAAGGCTGAACCAGCCGTGCTTCTGGCAGATGCCGGTGACCTCGTGCAGGGAACATATTACTTCAGCCTGCTGAACGGAATAGTGGAGATGATGGTGATCGATGAACTCGGATACGACGTCAGGACCATCGGAAACCATGAGTTCGACAAGAAGATGGTCGGTCTTGGAGACATGCTCGCCCTCAGCAAGGTTCCCGTAGTCGCTACAAACTACGACTTCAGCAAGACTAACCTGGCGCAGTACGTCCTTCCTTCGACCATCATTGAGACCGGAAACGTGAAGGTCGGATTTATCGGACTGAACGTCATGCTCAAGAATCTCGTGGACCCTACCGCATGCGAGGGAGTCGTATGGCAGAACGCGATCAATGTAGCAGACATTGAGGCCCAGAAACTTCGCAACGCCGGAGCGGACATCGTCATAGCACTCTCCCACCTCGGGTACGAGAAGACAGACGAGGTATATTACGACAGGGGCATAGCATTGAATACCAGACACATAGATATGATCATCGGAGGCCACAGCCACACGTTCCTCAACTGGCCGGACTATGTAAGGAATCTTGACGGAGACAGGGTTCCCGTGGTCCAGACCGGAAGCAAGGGCATCTGCCTCGGATATGCAAAGATCACCATCGACAAAGACGGCAAGCCGTCGTTCAGCTACAGGCTCATCCCTGTAGACAAGAGGCTCGACAGCAGGGTGGACGAAGACTTCTCCGACCTGATCGACATATATTCGGCTACCGTCCAGGAGAAGATGAACCAGGTCATCGGATACTGTCCGAATGCCATCAGGAAAGGCTCTCCGGAAAGCCCTCTGGGCAATCTTACCGGCGATGCACTCGTATGGATGGCTGAAGACCTGTATGGCGTGAAGGCCGATGTCGGACTGTACAATTCAGGAGGAATCAGGGCTGAAATCTCTGCCGGAAACCTTACCATAGGCGACGTCTATGCAGTCTATCCTTTCGACAACGTGCTTTCCCTCGTCACCCTCAAGGGCAAGGACCTCAGGACACTCTTCGACTATGTGGCATCAAGCGGAGGTCTGCCTATAAACGCAGGAGTAAGGCTCGTCATCAAGGACAAGAAGGTTAAATCCGTAACTGTCGGCGGTGAACCGATCGATGACGAGAAGACATACACGGTGGCGACGATCGACTATCTTGTCAACCTCAAAAGATACGGACTTCAGAACGCTCTGACAAGAAAGGATGCCCCTGACATCATCCGAGACAACTTCGTCGAATACTTCAGACATCTCGCCGCAGAGAACAACAACATCATCACAGCATCCAAAGACGGACGAATCGTCGTGGAATAGCACTTATTACGCTCCTGGCACTTTGTTTATTCGGCAAAATAGCCTAACTTTATAGGTTGGATAAGAATTTACTAAAAACATCATAACCTATATGGAAAGAATAATCGAGTGCGTACCTAATTTCAGCGAGGGACGCAATAAGGAAGTAATCGGAGCAATCGTCGCATCGATCGAAAAATCCGGCGGAGTAAAGGTCCTGGACGTCGATCCGGGCGAGGCTACAAACCGCACAGTGGTCACTTTCGTAGGCAGCCCTGAGGCTGTTGTGGAGGCCGCATTCCAGGGCGTGAAGACTGCCGGCGAGCTCATCGACATGAGACAGCACCACGGTGCCCACCCACGTTCAGGAGCGACCGACGTACTTCCTCTCATCCCGATTTCAGGAATCACCCTTCAGGAGTGCGCAGAACTCGCAAGAAAGCTTGCCGAGCGCATCTATACCGAGCTTGAAATCCCATGCTACTGCTACGAGGCTGCTGCCCGGAAGCCTGAAAGGAAGAACCTGGCCGTATGCCGCGCAGGCGAATACGAGGCCCTTCCTGAAAAGATGGCCGACCCTGACCGCATGCCGGACTTCGGACCCGGCAAGTACACAGAGCGCGCAGCGCTTAGCGGAGCAACCAATGTCGGCGCACGCGATTTCCTCATTGCAGTAAACTACAACCTCAACACAACTTCAACCCGCCGTGCCAATGCGATCGCATTTGACGTACGTGAGAAGGGACGTCCTAAGAGAGAGGGCAACCCTATCACAGGAAAGATCGTGAAGGACGAGAACGGCAAGACCGTAATGATCCCGGGCACATTGAAGGGCTGCAAGGCTATCGGCTGGTTCATCGACGAATACGGCATCGCACAGGTGTCGATGAACATCACAGACATCAACACGACTCCGCTCCATGTGGCATTCGACGAAGTATGCCGCGCCGCACAGGCACGTGGCCTCAGGGTGACCGGAACCGAGATCGTAGGTCTCGTACCTAAGCGCACGCTCATCGAAGCAGGACGCTACTTCCTCGAGAAGCAGCAGCGCTCGACAGGTATCTCCGAGGAGGAGATCATGAAGATCGCGGTGAAGTCCATGGGACTGGACGACCTCAAGCCGTTCAACCCTAAGGAGAAGGTCGTAGAGTTCCTTATCGAGGACGAGAAGGAAGCCGCAGCAAAGGAAAGGCTCGTACGCATGACATGCAAGGGCTTTGCATATGAGACTGCATCTGAATCCCCTGCCCCAGGCGGCGGATCCATCTCAGCATACATGGGAGCCCTCGGAGCGGCTCTCGGAACCATGGTGGCCAACCTTTCATCACACAAGGCAGGATGGGATGCACGCTGGAAGGAGTTCTCTGACTGGGCCGACAAGGGCCAGGAACTCATGGGCAGACTCCTTGGTCTCGTTGACGAGGACACTGCTGCATTCGACAGGATCATGGCGGCAATCGGCATGCCTAAGGGCTCCGAGGAGGAGAAGAAGGCACGTGCAGAGGCACTCGAGGCAGCGACACTCTATGCTACTGAGGTTCCTTTGAAGACAATGAAGGCAGCCCTCGAGGTATTCCCTATCGTACGCGCAATGGCCGAGGAAGGCAACCCTGCATCTGTATCTGATGCCGGCGTAGGCGCCCTCGCAGCACGCAGCGCGGTACTCGGTGCACAGCTCAATGTACGCATCAACGCAGCTGGCCTTGCAGACCGCGAAGCAGCCGAGCGTCTTTGCGCCGAAGCAGCTGAAATCGCGGCAAAGGCCTTCGCAGAAGAGGCTGAGGTATTGACAATCGTAAACGGAAAAATCGGATAATGATGAATTTCAAGGAAGACATATTGGCAGGCATTCCGGCAGTGCTTCCGGAGCCGAAGGCATATGACACGACAGTGAACCATGCTCCTAAGCGCAAGGAGATCCTGAGCCCTGAGGAGAAGGTGCTGGCGATCAAGAATGCACTCAGATATTTCCCGCAGGAGCACCATGCCCTGCTCGCGGCTGAATTCGCACAGGAACTCAAGGACTACGGACGTATCTACATGTACCGTTTCCGTCCGGACTACGAGATGTACGCACGTCCGATCGACGAATATCCTGCAAAGTCAAGACAGGCCGCAGCCATCATGGCCATGATCCAGAACAACCTGGACTACCGTGTGGCACAGCATCCTCATGAACTCATAACATACGGAGGCAACGGAGCCGTGTTCCAGAACTGGGCACAGTACCGTCTCGTCATGCAGTACCTCGCTACGATGACTGACGAGCAGACCCTCGTGATGTATTCAGGCCACCCTCTCGGACTCTTCCCGAGCCACAAGGACGCTCCACGCGTGATCGTGACCAACGGAATGGTGATTCCGAACTACTCGAAGCCTGACCACTGGGAGAAGTTCAACGCCCTCGGAGTGTCGCAGTACGGCCAGATGACCGCAGGTTCATACATGTACATCGGCCCGCAGGGAATCGTCCATGGCACCACCATCACCGTGATGAATGCCGCCCGCAAGCAGCTGAAGGCACGCGGACTGGCAGGTACCGAGGAGAACATGAAGGGAATGCTCTTCGTGACTGCAGGTCTCGGCGGAATGTCAGGCGCACAGCCTAAGGCCGGCGTGATCTCAGGCGTTGTAAGCGTATGTGCGGAGGTCAACCCTCACGCAGCCCACAAGAGACATGACCAGGGATGGGTAGATGAAATCCACGAAGACCTTGACGAACTCATACCTCGCATCCGCAAGGCAATGGAGGACAAGGAGGTCGTTACGATAGCATACCAGGGCAACGTAGTCGACCTCTGGGAAAGGCTCGCGGACGAGGATATCCGCGTGGACCTCGGTTCTGACCAGACATCCCTCCATAACCCATGGGCGGGTGGATACTACCCTGTAGGATACTCTTACGAGGAGTCCAACAGGATGATGGCGGAGGAGCCTGAAAGATTCAAGGAATGCGTTCAGGAGTCTCTCCGCAGACATGCGGCAGCAGTGAACAGACTCGCAGCAAAGGGCATGTACTTCTTTGACTACGGCAACGCCTTCCTTCTCGAGGCATCACGCGCAGGTGCGGATGTTATGGGTCCGGACGGACATTTCCGCTATCCTTCATACGTACAGGACATCATGGGACCTCTCTTCTTCGACTACGGATTCGGTCCGTTCAGATGGGTCTGCATGTCGGAAGATCCGGAAGACCTCGCAAAGTCCGATGCAATCGCTGCACGCGTTCTTCGTGAGATCATGGCAGATGCACCGGAGGAGATCCAGGGCCAGATGATGGACAATATCAGATGGATCGAAGAGGCAGGCCGCAACAACCTCGTGGTAGGCTCGCAGGCCCGCATCCTCTACGCCGACTGCGAAGGCCGTACGAAGATCGCACTTGCATTCAACGAGGCCATCCGCAACGGAGAGATCACCGCTCCTATCGTCCTCGGACGTGACCACCACGATGTATCCGGAACCGATTCTCCGTTCCGTGAGACTTCCAACATATACGACGGTTCGCAGTTCTGCGCCGACATGGCTGTACACAACGTCATCGGTGACGGATTCCGCGGCGCCACATGGGTTTCAATCCACAACGGCGGCGGAGTCGGCTGGGGCGAGGTTATGAACGGCGGATTCGGTATGGTGATTGACGGATCGGATGATTCCGACCGACACATCAGGGAGATGCTCCTGTGGGATGTGAACAACGGTATCGCACGCCGCAGCTGGGCACGCAACGAGGGCGCGATGAACGCCATCCGCCGCGAGATGGACCGCACCCCGGGCCTCAAGGTGACCCTTCCAAACATTGCAGACGACGAAATGATCAGAAACATATTATCATGACACATATTATCTCCACCAAGAAACTGACCATCAAGAAGGTCAATGAAATCATCAGCAAGGGCATGAAGCTCGCTCTCGGCGAGGATGCCAGGAACGCGATCGAAAAGTGCCGCAAATTCCTGGACAGCAAGATGGGTGACATCGGAAGACCTGTCTATGGAATCACTACAGGCTTCGGTTCGCTCTGCAACATCTCGATTCCTGAGAAGGAACTTTCCACCCTCCAGCACAATCTGGTGATGTCCCATGCCTGCGGAACCGGCGACCAGGTCCGTCCCGAGATCGTAAAGATGATGATCCTGCTCAAGGTACAGTCGCTTTCGTACGGATATTCAGGCGTACAGGTGGCTACAGTCGAGCGTCTCATCGACATGTTCAACAACGACATCATTCCGGTGGTGTACCAGCAGGGTTCGCTCGGTGCTTCCGGCGACCTCGCTCCCCTCGCCCACATGTGCCTTCCTATCATCGGCATGGGTGAGGTCCATTACAAGGGTGAAGTGCGCCAGTCGGCGGAGCTCTGGAAGGAACTTGGTTGGGAGCCTATCCGCCTCCAGTCGAAGGAAGGTCTGGCTCTCCTTAACGGTACGCAGTTCATGAGCGCGCATGCCGTATGGTCGCTGATCAAGGCGGAGAAGCTTTCGGACTGGGCAGACAAGATCGGTGCGATGTCTCTCGAGGCATACGACGGCCGTATCGAGCCATTCTATCCTCAGGTTCATGAGGTCCGCGCCCACAAGGGTCAGATCGATACCGCCGCTAACATCCGCGAACTTCTTGAGGGCAGTGAGATCATCAGACAGAAGAAGGTCCATGTGCAGGATCCGTATTCGTTCCGCTGCATGCCTCAGGTTCATGGTGCATCAAAGGATGCCATCGCATATGTAAAGGGTGTCATCGAGACTGAAATCAACAGTGCTACCGACAATCCGACCGTCTTCCCTGACGAGGACCTCATCATCTCTGCGGGCAACTTCCACGGACAGCCTATCGCGCTTCCTATGGACATGCTTTCGCTTGCGATGTCGGAACTTGCAAACATTTCAGAGAGACGTATCTATAAACTCATTTCCGGTCAGAGAGGACTTCCTCACTTCCTGGTTGCAAAGCCGGGTCTCAACAGCGGCTTCATGATTCCGCAGTACACAGCCGCGTCGATCGTGAGCCAGAGCAAGATGCTCTGTATGCCTGCTTCGGCGGATTCAATCCCGTCGTCACAGGGTCAGGAGGACCATGTCAGCATGGGTTCCAACGCTGCCACCAAACTCGTACGCATCGTTGAGAACACTGAGCGCGTCCTCGCGATCGAGCTTTTCAATGCCGCACAGGCTCTCGAGTTCCGTCGTCCTCTGAAGTCGTCATGGACCATAGAGAAGATCTTTGCAAAATACCGCAAGGTGGTTCCGTTCATCGATGATGACACCTACATGCATCCTCTCATCGAGAAGTCAATTGAGTTCATCAGGTAATCTTTCAGATTCCATAACCTGCACAAATCTCCCGACTGTGACTCGCTCCGCAGAGCATAAGGTTCATGCTCCGCTCGCACACAGCCAGGGGATTTGTTTCCAGCTGTCCCACTTTTTTGCAGGGACCGGGAGAAGGGTGTTTTTGTAACTCTCTATCTAACAAAGATTTATGAAACATTGACGTTCCCGGTACCCCTTTAAAAAGGGGGTACCGGAAGATGCTAAAGTTTGTAATTACCTGCAAACCAACATCTTACAGAAAGAACACAGCGCCGGTAGAAACTGCGATTATGCTTCACCTAAAGTGTATCTGCCAAAGTAAGTGTAAAGTGTTCAAAAAATTGTATCTTTGATAAATTGTAAGGCTTAAGACTGAGAAACATAAATTCATATGAAGACCATAATACATAATATCGGTACATTGGCGGGAATTCTGCCGGCTGAGGTCAGGAGACTGGAAGGTGCTAAGATGAACCAGGTGGAGTGTATCGAGAATGCTTATCTTGTCATTGAAGACGGCATCATCACTGATTTCGGCTCAACTGCCGACAGATGCAGTTTTCAAAACGACCCCTCCCACTTCGTGGGTCCCTCCCCCTGCGGCCAGGGGGGTAGCACGGTTTTGAAAACCGCACCTGCCGACAGTACAGACTGCAGTGAGGCAGAGTACATTGATGCCGAAGGAGGATTTGTGATGCCGGCTTTCTGCGACAGCCATACACATATCGTGTATGCCGGATGCAGGGACGGCGAATTCAGGGACAAGATTGCAGGACTTTCATATGAGGAAATCGCGGCACGCGGCGGCGGAATCCTTAACTCTGCAGACCTGCTGCACGAGACATCGGAAGATGAACTCTACGAGCAGTCGATGGTCCGTGTACGTGAGATCATGGAGATGGGTACCGGTGCAGTTGAGATCAAGAGCGGATATGGCCTCACAGTGGAGGACGAGCTCAAGATGCTGCGTGTCATCAGACGTATCAAGGAGACTGCTCCGATTACCGTGAAGGCTAACTTCCTTGGAGCACATGCAGTAGGACGTGCCTACAGAGGCCGCCAGAGCGAATATGTGGACCTTGTATGCAATGAGATGCTGCCTCGCGTTGCCGAGGAAGGACTAGCAGACTATGTGGACGTGTTCTGCGACGAAGGTTTCTTCACCGTAGAGGAAACCGACAGGATACTTTCAGTCGCTGCAGGATACGGCATCACCCCTAAGATCCATGCGAATGAACTTGAAGTTTCAGGAGGTGTCCAGGTCGGCGTGAAGCATGGTGCCCTTTCAGTCGATCACCTTGAGAAGACCACTGATGCGGAAATCGAAGCGTTGCGCGGAAGCGTAACCATGCCGACCATGCTGCCGGGATGCTCATTCTTCCTCGGAATTCCGTTCGGAAGGGCAAAGGACTATATCGAGGCGGGACTTCCTGTCGCATTGGCATCAGACTACAACCCTGGCTCAAGCCCGAGCGGCAACATGCGTTTCGTGATGGCCCTCGGATGCATCAGGATGCGTCTGACTCCGGAACAGTCCTTCAACGCATGTACCATCAACACCGCCTACGCAATGGGCGTCAGCGACACACTCGGCTCCATCACAGTTGGCAAGAAGGCGAACCTCATCATTACCAGACCGGTTCCATCCCTCGCCTTCATCCCATACAGCCACCAGACCCCTATCATCCGCCAGGTCCTCCTGAACGGCACTGCGATCTGAGAAGGAGAAAAATAAACACCATACCGGCACGTAGTGCAGGGCGACATGCCACCCCCGGCTAGGGGGTGCCTCCCGAATGGGAGGTGGGGGTCGCCGGAACTACGTGCCGGTATGGTGTTATATTGTGCGAGATTACTCAGCAACAGGAGTCTCGACAGCAACTGTATCAGCAACAGCCTCAACGTCTGCCACCACCTCTTCAGCAACAGGCTCAGCCTGGTTGAAGCGTGGGAGCGGTGACTGGAGGCCTACGCTTGAAAGTACGTTTCCGAGCCAGAGGCCGCATGCAACCACTACGAGGGCAAGGATTGTAAGGAACCAAGCCTTTGCAGGGTTACCCTTCTTTGCATATGGGTCCTTGAGATTCATCTTAGGGAATCTTGCGATGTCTGTAAGAGTCTCTCCGAAAGGAATGCTGATCTTCGATGCAGCATTGACTGCCCAACCGTTGGCATTGAGGAGAGGAGCGATATTGCGGCGGCGGAGCTTGAGCCATGCGAGTACCATTGCAGGACCTGAGATCACGAGCATGATGCCGATGAACACGAGGATCAGTTTCCATCCGAGCCCGCTCAATGAATTAATAAGTCCTGAGAGAGCCGTACCGATCATTCCTACAGCAACACCAAAGGCAGCAAAGATACCGGCGAACTTCGCGATATCGAACGGTGGAGCCGCAGCCGGCTTGCCATCAGCAGCAGGAACAGTAGTAGGCACTGCATTGATCTTGGCTGTCGCATCTGCCATCATCTTCGCGTCCTTATCGGCAGCGCTCTTGTTGATGAGGTTCTCGATAGCCTTTGCCATTCTGCGGTATGGAGACCAGAACGACTGAGCGATGCTGATAGGATTGTCGATCACCTTTGTGATCACTGCATCCCACTCCTCACCTGTATTGTCATAGTAAACTGCATTCTTGCCTACAACGAGGTCGCCGATCTCACCTACAGTCACAGCCGCAACGATCGAAAGCTTGCCCGGCTTTGACTTTGTGGTGCAGTCGCAATATACGAGGAACATTCCGCTGGCAGCCGCTGAAGCATTGTGCTTGCCCATGTCAGCGACCTTCATACAGAAGCGGCACTCTCTCTGGTCGATGATGAGACGACCCGACTGGAAGATTGCTGATACATTCTTGTCCTTTGTATAGAAATCGTTGAATGTCACGAAGTTTCTGATGAGGCGATAGAAATCGCGGAAGATGTGGAGGAACTTGTCCACCATGTCCATGTTTGCAGATTCCTCTGCAAGAGCTGCATCCTGAGCCACGAGGTCAAGAAGGGCAGCCTTGTTGTCCTTTGCGATGAAGCCCTTTATGGTCTCAAGTCCGAGAGCCTCCACGCATGCACCTGCCTTAGCTCCCTTCCATGCTGTATATGCTGCGAACTTTGCTCCAACCGCAGCCCAGTCAGCCTCTGTAAGGACCTTCATGTCAGCGAAAGCCACTGACTTCACGAGCTCGAACTGAGCGGCCCATGCCGGGTTTACAGGCTCAGAAAGCACGATCTCCGCCTTTCCTGTGATACGTGCGATAGGATATGACGCGATCTCTGCAGACTTTCCTGTAAGGTTCTCCGCGCTGATTGCCTGGATGCTTGCAGTCTGTACATCGAGGGATGCAGTGCTGTCTGGAGAGAAGGCAGCGAGCTTTGAACGCATGAAGAAGTCCTTCACCTTTGAATCGAGTGCATTGTATGCATCGATTACAGCGTCGGTCTTGTCTGCGAACGGAGCCTCTACTGCAGCCTCTGTCCAAGCGACATAGTCTGCGAGGTTCTTATAGAATGCCTCGATAAGGTCGGCATTGACACCTGCAGCACCGCTGCGGTCAGCGACACCGCCTACTGAAGCCACTGCAGCAGCGATTACAGCCTTGAGGTCTGCATCGTCAGACGAAGCCTCAGTGATGACGCCGTCACCGTTGAATCTTGTCTTTGCGAAGATTGCTGCATTGTCCGCAGTATCAGCGATAGAGATCACTGTACCCTCCTTGCCGAGGTTCTCAATGATCTGCTTAGCTGAATTGTAAAGCTTGCGTCCTGCCTCGTTCTCTACATTGAACTGCTCGATGTCGATGCTGTCCTTGCCCTCGAGAATGAGGTCTGAATCCTTGAGGACGGATGTAAGCCACTGTGATGTAGCGATGATATCATTGACGCGGATCTTTGCATCACCGTCTGTATCCATATATTTGAGACTCTTTTCGTCGATTTCAAGTCCTGTTACAGGGCATGAAAGGACTGTCCACATCTTCGGATCCAGTTCGTAAAGGTGAGCGATGTCCTCGCCGGAAGCGATTCTTACTCTTGAGGAGCCGCCGATGTTGTCGAACTCCCACTTGTACTTCTTGTCGTTATTGAAGATTGCCATATGTGATAAATGATTGAATTCTAAAAACTTTCAAAAATAAGCATTTTTTTATTCAGGCACAACAGAGGACCACGTAATAAACGGATGCACAGACAGATATGAGTTGTAATACCTTCTGTCTCCAGTCACTTCCTCGCCCAGCCACTGAGGACGTTCAAAGTCCTCATCGACCGAAGAGAGTTCCACCTCAGCGAGAAGGAGTCCTTCGTTGTCTCCATGGAACTCATCGACTTCGAATACATGAGTGCCCACATTGACGATGTACCTTACCTTGTCGATCACTCCGGGTTCGCAGAGAGGAAGCAGCGCTTCCGCCTCGTGTACGGAGATTTCCTTTTCCCACTCGAACCTCGACAGTCCCCCGTCCTTACTTCGGCCCTTGACGGTGATATAACCCTTGTCATCGGATATCCTGACACGGACTGTCCTCTTCGCATCCGCACACATATATCCCTGGACAATGCGGTGTCGGGCACATGCATGGGCTTTGAAGTCTCCGGCCACAAGGAATTTTCTTTCAATTTCCCTGAACATAGGTCTTATTTCTTTAATGTCTTATATGAAAGGATATGCACGGTTATCGCCGTAGCAAGAAGGATGAACAATGCACTGAGAGCCCAATGGCCTGCTACGAAGAAGGCACAGTAAAGAAGGGTGATCCATACCATGCTCACAGACACCACCTTCACATGCAGGGGCAGGGATTTATGCACCATGAAGTTCTTGATGTATGGTCCGAGTCTCGGATGCTCCATCAGCCATCTGTACAGGGAAGGCGAACTCTTCAGGAACAGGAAGGATGAAAGAAGTAGGAAAGGTGTCGTAGGCAGAATCGGCAGAAAAATGCCGAGAATGCCCAAGCCTAATGATATGATTCCAAATACTGCTATCAGATACTTCATTCCTTCGTTGATTTACGCCACGAAGATAGTAAAAAAATCAACAAGGGCTTCTGCAGATTTCTGCGGAAGCCCTTGTTGAACTATAACCCTATTATTAACAACTAAACTAACCTACGTTTCTGTCTGTTGTTTTTGCAAAGGTTATGCCACAACAGAAATTTTCAAAAATTTCCGTAAATTATTTTACAATCTGCTCGTCGGCAGATTTCTGGTCGAAGTCTCCAAACCATTCGCGGGTCTTTGCAGCCGCCTGCGCCTTCACTTCTGGAGTTATGTTTTTCCATACTATATGAACGGCCCAGATGACCGCCGAAAGGTCATCGGCAAATCCTGCCACCGGGATGAAGTCCGGAAGGATGTCCAAAGGAAGGATGAAATATCCGAGGGCACCATATATCTTGGTCTTGTCCGCCCTTGAGATCTGCGGACTTTTCAGGACATAGTACAGAAGCAGGGCTGCATATACCAGCTTGGAGCCGGCCTTGCGGCCGACGCGTGAAAGCTTGCCGCCGAACTTTGCCTCATCATAGTGGCCTTCGTATTTCTCTATGTTCTTCGGAGTCTTCATCCTTATTTCTTCTTTGTTGATTTGCGCGCCTTGCGCTTGGATTCCTGGATGGCCTTGCGGACCTTCTCCTTGCGCGCAGCCTTGTTGATGCCTACCGTAATGTTATCGAACGAACCGTCTGCTCCCTTGATGAACGAGGTTCCTCTTCCATGTTCATAGTCGATACGGTCGAATACCCTTTCCTCGAGTCCTGTCTCGATGAGCTCATAGTCAAGGAGCTTCTGCTCAAGGTTGGTCTTCTTCACACGGATGCGGACAGGGTCTCCGAGGTTGTAGACCACTCCGCTGCGTCTTCCGACGATCCTGTATCGGTCAGGGTCGAATTCGAAGAAATCGCTTCTGATGTCCCTGAGGGCCACCATACCTTCGATCATGGTAGGTTCGATCTCGACGTACATTCCCCACTCTGTAAGACCGGACACATGGCCACCGAAGGTATATCCCACCTTGTCTTCCATGAATTCGACGAGCTTGTACTTGATGCTCGCCCTTTCTGCTTCAGCCGCAACGATCTCACGCTCGGTCGCGTATTTGCACATCTTCGCATATGTATCCTCCTTTGCAGACTGTCCGCCATCAAGGTAACGCTCCAGGAGTCTGTGTACCATCATGTCCGGATAGCGTCGGATAGGCGATGTGAAGTGTGTATAGTACTTGAATGCAAGTCCGTAGTGTCCAAGGTTTTCAGTGTCGTAGCGGGCCTTCGCCATAGTCCTGAGCGAGAGAAGTTCGATTGCATTGTACTCAGGGGTGTCCTTTGCCGCCGCAAAGAGGGTGTTGAGTTCCTTCGAGATTTCCTTTCCGTTGTTTGTCGGTCCCATGCGGTATCCGAAGTTGCCGATGAAGTTCCTCAGGCTCTCGATCTTCTCCTGGTTAGGCTCATCATGGACACGATAGACGAAGGTCTTCTTAGCCTTCGCCACAAACTCGGCGACGCTTCTGTTGGCAAGGAGCATGAACTCCTCGATGAGCCAGTTCGCTTCCTTGGTTACTTTCTGATATACGTTTACAGGCTTGCCCTTCTCGTCGACCTCAACCTTCATCTCAGGACGGTCGAAACTGATGGCACCGCTTGCGAATCTCTTCTTCCTTATCTTCGAGGCGAGGTTGTTCAGGATAAGGACTGCTTCCTTGATTTCCTCTGAAACTCCCTCGTGTACAGCCTTAGGGCCTGCCTCGATGATGGCCTGGGCCTCTTCATATGCAAATCTATGGTCTGAATATATGACTGTCTTTCCGAACCACTGACCGGCAATGCGGGCAAGCGGGGTTATTTCGAACACGGCTGAGAATGTCAGCTTCTCCTCGTTAGGGCGAAGCGAACAGAGCTTGTTGCAGAGCTTCTCCGGCAGCATAGGAACTGTCCTGTCCACAAGATAGACCGATGTACCTCTGCTTTTTGCCTCCTCATCCACGACTGAACCGGGACGCACATAGTGGGTAACGTCAGCGATATGGACTCCGACCTCATAGTTGCCGTTCTCGAGCTTGCGGAACGACAGGGCATCGTCAAAGTCCTTTGCATCCGCAGGGTCGATGGTGAATGTAAGTACATCCCTGAAATCGCGACGGGCAGCGATGTCTTCAGCTGTGATTTCCTCCGAAATCTGGTCTGCAGCATTTGCCACAGCCGACTCGAAACGATATGGGAGCGCATATTCCGCAAGGATCGCATGCATCTCGGTATCATTGTCTCCCGGCTCACCGAGCACATCGACGATATGTCCACGAGGACTCATCTCACCTCTCGGCCAGTCATCCACGACGGCTGCCACCTTCATTCCCGAACGTACCTGAAGTTCCTTGCGTCCATATCCGTCCTCATCGAGTTCGTAGAGGCCATGGACAGCATAGATGTCATCCGACACCGGCTTGAGATATCCAGTCTCATCCTTCTGCTCAGCAACTGGGCTCGACACCTTGTGGCGACGATAGCGCGAACGGTCGCTTTCTGTAAACGGAATGGTGATATCGTATGGCATGAAACGGCTCTGCATGAGCACCCATGCCTGATTTGCTACAATGTGAAGTATGCCGATGAACGGCTTTGGAGAACGCTCAAGTATGGCAACGATCTCTCCTTCACGACGCTGACGGTCGGTCTTGTCACGGGTCACAGCCACGCGCACGATGTCTCCGTGGAGAGCACCGCGGGTCTTGGAAGCCTTTACGAAGACGTCGTCATCTTCTCCTTCCACAATCACGAACGCATAGCCCTCACGGGTCATCTGCACCCTTCCCTCCAAAAGCGGAAACACCTTCTTTTCCTTTCTTCCATTTCGTCCCCTGCCGTGGGAACTCTTCTTTCTACTCATATGAATACTATTTTAGTCCTTACAAAATTAGCATTTTTTATGACACCCAAGCAAAGACCTTTCCTAAAAACAACGCAAAAGAAAAGCGGCACTCTTTTCGAGCGCCGCCATATATTATCTTTCCATCTTTCTGATGAAACATTCGATGGTGTTTTCCATCAGACATGTGATGGTCATCGGACCTACGCCTCCAGGAACCGGTGTGATCACCGAAGCCTTCGGCTCGATGGCCGCATAGTCCACATCACCGCAGAGCTTGCCTGTCTCAGGATCGCGGTTTACTCCAACGTCGATCACTACAGTACCGTCAGATACCATGTCTGCTGTCACGAACTTAGGACGTCCGATTGCAACCACAAGGATCTCGGCATTGCGTGTTACCGTAGGAAGGTCCACGGTACGGCTGTGGGCGATGGTCACTGTCGCATTCTCGTCGAGGAGAAGCTTGGCAACAGGAAGACCTACGATGTTGCTTCGGCCGATAACCACGGCACGCTTGCCCTTGATATCCACTCCAGCCACCTTGAGCATCTTGATGATACCCTTAGGGGTGCATGGGAGGATGCAGTCCTGCTTCTGCCAGAGAGCCGCCACATTGAGAGGATGGAAACCGTCCACATCCTTCTCCTTTGCAATGGTAGCGATCACCTTGTCCTCGCTGATATGCTTAGGAAGAGGGAGCTGCACGAGGATTCCGTCAACGCTGTCGTCGGCATTGAGTTCCTCGATCATTCCGAGGAGTTCAGCCTCCGAGATTGTATCCGGCTTGCGGATAGTGGTATTCCTGATTCCTACATATTCTGAAGCCTTAGCCTTTCCGGTAACATAAGACACGCTGCCCGGATCCTCACCTACGAGAATCACTACAAGATGCGGAACGCGTCCATACTTCTCCGGGAATGTGGCTACCTGAGCCTTCATTTCGTCCTTCAGCTGTGCTGAAAGGTCCTTTCCTGATATAACCTTTGCCATTACAATACTCTCCATCCAATGTCGCGGCGATAGAAAAGATTATCGCACTCGATCGATTCAACTGCTGCAAGGGACTTGTCGTGAGCCTCCTGGAGGTCGGCACCGAAACCGACTACCATAAGTACTCGACCGCCTGCAGTATAGTACTTGCCGTCCTTTACGGATGTACCCATGTGGAACACACGGATATCCTCAGGAAGCTTGTCAAGGTTCTTGATCTCATAACCCTTCTCATAGTCTCCAGGATAGCCCTTTGAAGCCATCACAAAGCCCATTGTCACTTCCTTCTTCCACTCGATCTGCGGCATTGCAGTGTTGTCTGCCACTGCAGAGAAGATGTCGTAGATATCTGTTGCGAGACGAGGGAGGACAACCTCTGTTTCAGGGTCGCCGAAACGGCAGTTGAACTCGATGACCTTCACTCCGGAAGGAGTCTTCATGAGTCCGCCGTAGAGTACGCCTGTGAAAGGACAGCCCTCTGCAACCATGCCGGCAGCCGTAGGCTTCATCACCTTCTCCATGGCATATTCAACGTCCTCGTCAGTGATGATAGGAACCGGTGAGTATGCACCCATACCGCCTGTATTAGGTCCCTTGTCACCCTCGTATGCACGTTTGTGGTCCTGTGAAAGGGTCATCGGATAGACGTCAAGACCATCCACGAAGCACATGAACGAGAACTCAGGGCCAGTGAGGAACTCCTCGACAACGACCTTGCCCTTGCCGAACCTTGCGTCAAGAAGCATGTCCTTGAGAGTCTCGTCCGCCTCTTCCAATGTCTCAGGAATTACAACGCCCTTGCCGGCAGCAAGACCGTCATACTTGAGCACTACAGGGAAAGAGCCTTTCTTTACATATTCCAGAGCCTTGTCATAGTCTTCGAATGTCTCGAACGCCGCTGTAGGAATATTGTACTTCGCCATGAGCTGCTTTGCGAAATCCTTGCTTGCCTCGATGGTTGCAGCCGCCTTCGATGGGCCGAAGATGCGGAGACCTGCCTCCTTGAATGCATCTACCACTCCAGCCGCGAGGGAAACCTCAGGACCTACTACAGCGAGGTCGATTGCGTTTTCAACAGCGAAGGCCTTAAGTCCCTCGACGTCAGTATCCTTGATCGCCACGCACTCAGCCTGGGCAGCGATTCCTGCATTGCCAGGTGCGCAATAGATCTTTCCTACCTGCGGGCTACGGCTCAAGGCATCCACTATCGCATGCTCTCTTCCGCCGCTTCCGATTACCAGTACCTTTTTCATATTCAGTATTTCCATGTTGTCGACGACGGCCTCATGTTTCACGAACAGAGGCACGCCGTGCAATGACAATATTGTTTCCATTTATTAATGTTTGAAGTGGCGCATGCCTGTGCAGAGCATTGTGATGCCGCACTCGTTCGACTTCTTCACAGAATCCTCGTCGCGAACGCTTCCGCCTGGCTGTACGATGGCCTTCACGCCATACTCAGCTGCAAGGGTAACTGTATCGTCGAATGGGAAGAAGCCGTCAGAACCGAGGACGAGACCTTCTGCCTTGATGTCCTTTCCTGCCTCTGCAAGAGCCGCAGTAGCCTGCTCGAGGGCGATCTTCGCAGAACCCACACGGTTCATCTGACCTGCACCTACTCCGAGGGTTGCTCCGTCCTTTACTACCACGATGGCATTTGACTTCACATGCTTCACGATTCTCCAGGCGAAGTCGAGGTCTGTAAGCTGAGCCTCAGTAGGCTTTGCCTCAGTAACGCACATGTCAGCGACAACTGTCTTTGTGTCGATGTCCTGCTCCTGAACGAGGATACCGCCGTTCATGCTCACGTACATGTTGTGGCCACCCTCTTCCTTGCTCATGTCCACCTTGGGGAGACGGAGATTCTTCTTTGTGCAAAGTACCTCGAGAGCCTCGTCAGTGAATGAAGGAGCCATGATGATCTCGAGGAAGATAGGCTTCATGAGTTCAGCCACCTCCTTGTTGACCTCACGGTTCACAGCTACGATACCGCCGAAGATGCTCACCTTGTCAGCCTCGTATGCCTTTGTCCATGCGTCCACAACGTCTGTTCCGATCGCTGCGCCACATGGGTTCATGTGCTTGAGACCTACGCAGAACGGTGCCTCGAACTCGCGCACGATGTTGAGAGCCGCATTAGCGTCCTGGATATTGTTGTATGAGAGTTCCTTTCCGTTGAGCTGCTCTGCTGTCGCGAGAGAGAAAGGAACCTTGTCGAGAGTTGCATAGAACTTCGCGTTCTGGTGTGGGTTCTCACCGTAGCGGAGGCTCTGCTTGAGGTCGTACTCGAGGAAAAGCTTCTCGTTGAGACCTGCTGCCTTGCGCATATAGGTGGCGATCATCATGTCGTACTCTGCAGTGTGGGTATAAGCCTCTGCTGAAAGCTGAAGACGTGTCTCCTTTGTAGTGGTGCCTGTCTCCTTGATCTCCGCGATGATCTTAGCATAGTTCTCAGGGTTGCAGACTACAGTCACTGCGCTCCAGTTCTTTGCTGCCGAACGGAGCATTGAAGGACCTCCGATGTCGATGTTCTCGATTGCATCCTCCATTGTCACGTCAGGCTTTGCGATTGTCTGCTTGAATGGATAGAGGTTCACACATACCATGTCGATGAACTCGATGCCGTTCTCCTTGAGCTGCTCGATGTGGCTGTCAAGATCGCGGCGTCCGAGAAGACCGCCATGTACCTTTGGATGAAGGGTCTTCACACGACCGTCACAGATTTCAGGGAAACCTGTAACCTCGCTGATATTGATCACTTTAAGTCCTGCATCCTGCAGAAGCTTCATGGTACCGCCGGTTGCGATGATCTCCCAACCAAGCTCCACCAACTGACTGGCGAATTCTACTACGCCTGTCTTATCCGATACACTGAATAATGCTCTCATATCTGTTGTTTGTTGATTTCTTTTTAGTAAACGAACTCTCCGAATTCTGAACGGATGATGAGTTCCTTGTGGTCACATGCCTCTACGCGGCCGACGATCTGTGCGTCGATGCCGAAGCTCTTCGAGATCTCGATAACCTGCTCTGCATGCTCAGGAGAGAGGTAAACCTCGAGACGATGACCCATATTGAATACCTTGTACATCTCCGACCAGTCTGTGCCGCTCTGCTCGTGGATGGTCTTGAAGAGTGGAGGTACAGGGAAGAGGTTGTCCTTGATTACACGTACGTCGTCTCCCACAAAGTGGAGGATCTTGGTCTGGGCACCGCCTGAGCAGTGAACCATTCCGTGGATCTCCGGACGGAGTGCGTCGAGAAGCTTCTTAACCACCGGTGCATATGTACGGGTCGGTGAAAGGACGAGCTTGCCGGCATCGATAGGAGAACCCTCCACCTCGTCGGTAAGCTTGAGGCCGCCGCTGTAGACGAGATCCTCAGGCACTGCCTTGTCATAGCTCTCAGGATATTTCTCCGCAAGATACTTTGCAAACACATCATGACGGGCGCTGGTAAGTCCGTTGCTGCCCATACCGCCGTTGTATTCCTTTTCGTATGTAGCCTGACCGAAAGAAGCAAGACCTACGATCACGTCTCCCGGACGGATGTTGGCGTTGTCGATCACATCGCTGCGCTTCATTCGGCATGTGACTGTAGAGTCAACGATGATGGTACGCACGAGGTCTCCGACATCCGCAGTCTCTCCACCTGTAGCATACACACCTACACCCATTTCGCGAAGTTCCGCGAGGAGTTCGTCGGTACCGTTGATGATGGCGCTGATGACTTCGCCAGGCACAAGCATCTTGTTGCGGCCGATTGTAGATGAAACGAGGATATTGTCAACCGCACCTACGCAAAGAAGGTCGTCGATGTTCATGATGAGTGCATCCTGTGCGATGCCTTTCCATACGCCCAGGTCGCCTGTCTCCTTCCAATAGAGATACGCAAGTGATGATTTGGTTCCTGCGCCGTCCGCATGCATGATGTTGCAGTACTCAGGGTCGCCGCCAAGGATGTCGGGGATGATTTTACAGAATGCCTTAGGGAAGATACCCTTGTCGATGTTCTTGATAGCGTTGTGGACATCTTCTTTCGATGCAGAAACGCCACGCTGCATGTACCTTTGGTTGCTCATAACAGGTGTTAAGGTTTGTTTGTTAATTCAATCTGCGAATATAGCAATTTTTTCCTGTAAAACCATTGACTTATTCCAACGGCAAAGCCTATATTTGTATGGAAAATCAATTGTATGGAAGTCAAGAAGACAATAAGGGATTGGATGCTGCCGATCGCGATGGTGGCAGGTGCATCCATGTACCTCATCTACAATGCG
>JAZRLI010000013.1:0-42703 GCA_045646785.1 Candidatus Cryptobacteroides sp.
CTGACAAGAACCGAATAAAGCTTCAAGGTGTTATAGAATGATGAATCATCAATATACTCCCTGATATCCAAATCCCTATAGGCATCCGTCTTAGTCGTATACCCGGCCTTGAGCCATTTCAACGCGCTGTTCATAAGATCATGATTGCCAGACTCATAACCTTCAAGGTACTTCTTGATGACAGCGATGAAGTTATAACCTCCGGTGTAGTCGTTCAGCTCATTCAGCTTCTCGGAGATGACATCATATGTGCTTGCACCCTTGGCGGAAGCCTCTTCCCTCGCATTGGAGATGAATCTCTCCAGAATATTCTGAAGAGCGTTGCCGTCTGGCTTTGTACGGGTAGAAAGGTTGTTTACCATTTCAGAGAGGAGCATTCTCGGCTGGCCGTCTGATCCGTGCAGACGCATGCTTGGGGAGAGATCTGCATGCATTGTCACAAGTCCTTTCTCAAGTGCAATACTGCGTACCAAAGACAGGAAGAAGGTTTTGCCTGATCCGTACTCACCGATGACGAATCGGAATGCTGTACCACCTTCTGCAATAGTATCCATGTCCTTAATGAAAGACTTGAGTTCTTCGCTTCGGCCTACCTGAATATGGTGCAAACCTGCACGAGGCACGACTCCAGATTTCAGCGACTGGATGATAGTTTCTCTTTCTTTTGCTTTAATCGGTCTGTTCATATAAGTTGTTCTTTATAGTCGGTTGTCACGTAAATATTCTCTCCATCCTCTTCCACAACTACATCATTGACAATGGAATAGGCATAATCATTTATCTGTTCCAACAGATTTCCTATCATGACATCAGGTCCAACCAACTCCTTCAGTTCATTACGTGTCCATTGCTCCTTTGTCAGTAGCTCAACCAAGATGTCTGTCAGAGGATTCAGATCTGGCTGCGGAACAACATCCGGCACCTGCTCTTCCTCCTGGATAAAGATCTCCGCCAGCATATCTTGAGCAGCCTTTGTCTCATCTTGCAGGGCGGCTAGTTTATTCAGATCCAGAAGCGGCTCCTCCTTCTTCTTTTCAGGTTTCGGTATAGCAAATCCTTTTGTCTTCTTTGGCTTCTCAACTACCGCAGGTCTTCCTTTAGTCTTTAGCTTCTTGTTCTCCCTTACAAGCTGCTTAATCTTCATTTCCGCTTGCTCACGCTTGTCTTTTTCCTCAGACCAAAGTATGGCGAAGAAGATGGCAATGCACACTGCTACAATAAATGCTAATATCATGATGTATTCTACACTATGTTATAGGCAAATCATCTTCCGAGACTATATTCAGTTCAACGAAAACGTTATCCGTAAAGGCTAACAATTTCTCAACAAAATCATCGTAATGATTTACCTCGATCCATTTTTGTTGTATATCATTTTTGACATAAAATGTTACCGACAAGCAATTATCTTTTTCTTCAAAAAAGACATTGTTCTCTACAAGTGCTTTATAAAGCCTTGGAAATGCCGTGTAGTTATCGGCGAATTCTCCTCTCCAAAAGGTCAGATAGGTGATTAAGTTTTTACTATTCTTCATATATCACAGATTTTATATCTGCAAAATTGAAAATCTGATGCGAAGCGTATCTTCGCAACCAATATGGTTCAAATACTAATCCTCAAGAATAGTGGTATAATTCACGAAAAACACTTAAATTAGATGCCTTAACTTCAAACAGCAATCTTTTTAAAACAGTTAAACCATGCCAGACCATATCTTTAAGTCCGAAAACGTATATGTCTTGGTAAATAACAAAGAGATACGTACGGATGAAAATTCTTCAACTCCAACAGAATTAATTCATTCATTCGACGAATATTACAGAAAATCAATAAGTCTTTATGGTGGAAGAGTATCCATACAGACATCTGAATATGGACATAAAAATGAAATTAGTATAGACGGCATTACTATTTGTCAATTCTCATGCAATGTAAACCCATTACAATGGTCAACTATAAGTCTAGAGATGCTTGTTGCTTACCTTAATCAAATTGAGAATTTAGGCGTGGATTCATTTTTAGAAAACTACAAGTGCCAAATTCAAAACCTAAAAAAAGAATGCGAAGATCGCATCAGAGACCTAGAACAGGATTTAGCTTTAAAACACGACGATGGCAAGGAGATTATTCTGTCCGGATTCAGAATTTTTGTAATGAATTTAGCTTGTATGCTAATCATGTTGATGATCAACATGAATGCTGGCTTAGACAACCATTGCTACACAACAGCTTACGACAAGATCATCAACCTATATTTCTAAGCAAGTACCACTATGTCAAGCATAGCTGATAAGATCGACAGAGAGGAAAACGAACAACTTCGATCCATTCCTGCACAGCGACTGATAGAAAAACTTTCACTATTGAAGAATCGAATCAGTTCCGCTAAGAAACGTTGGTTTTGGGAACTTCTTCAGAACGCTAGCGACTACAACATGTCTGTTAACATCAGACTTGTTGTTACTGATGAGCGTGTCACATTCTATCATGACGGAGCTCCCTTTTCGTTACGAGACGCATTGAATCTAATTTCGCCTGATTCAAACAAGCAGGATGATGAGTTACATACTGACAACATAGGTAAGTTTGGAACCGGTCTTGTATCCACTCATATCTTATCGTCAGTTATGGACATAGAAGGTCTTTGTATAGACGAAGATAAAGAATCCTATAAGTTTTCGTTGTCGTTGGACCGTTCCTGCTTTATGAATAAGCAGGAACTCATCAAACAGATAACACAAGCAAAAGAGTATCTGAAGAGTTCAGCACAAAAACAAGAACTAGTAACTGGATTCAACACCTCATTCTCATATAAGTTAGGTAAGCCGTTACCGGAACTTCCGGCTTTAAGTTCATCTGACATTGACTTAGATTACCTTTATGAAACACTTCCATACACTTTATGCTTCATGCCTAAAGTGATGTCAGCGCACATAGAGGATCATAGAGCTATAGCTAAGATTCATTCGTTCAATATCTCAAGAAGCAGTCAGAACGAAAAAGAAATTGTCTTTGCCATAAATACTGATGGTGCATCTATTAGTCAAAGTTATGCATACTTTTCGACTGATGATGTATCAACTGTTTTCAGATTTGAGGACGACAGAATCATTCCATACCCGAAAGATCTCTCCCGCATATTCTGTGGATTACCACTGATTGGAACTGAGGAGATTGGTATGCCTTTCATACTGAACAGCTTGAAATTCAAACCAACTACAGAGCGTGAAGGAGTTGAACTTGAGCCAGGTTCCAATGATGCAAATAGAACTTTATTCAATTCCTCTATTGGTCTATATTGTCAAGTGCTTGACTACATTGCAGGTAACAAGCTAAGAGATGCATATAATGTTGCTAAAATATCGAGGAAATTTAACGGCACTCAGATATCTAATCAACAGTTTTACAACCTATATCTTGAAAAATACAAACTTCATATATTAAGCCATTCCATCGTGGTTAATGGCGAGGGGACGTTTATTCCATTCTCAAGTGTACGACTTCCATTTAAGGACTCAAAGGTTGATGTAAGATTATTTGCTAATTGTAAAAAGTTAAATAATTCTTGCCTTCCGGCAGAACATGACTACCAGGCATGGTTTGATGCTATTGATTTCACAATCTTCCCTAACCAAAAGTACACATATGAAATTCTTGCTAGCGAGATTGATGCAAAGGCGAATATCTATTCATTTGGAATAACCTCAGCAGAGGCTACATTCTGGTTGCTCCAATGTGCGGAATATTTCAAGGAATGCGACAGATATATATACTCAAAACACAAGTTGCTCCCTAATCAATCAGGAAACCTTTGCACAATCAATCTATTGTATGCCGACAATAATCTACCGACAGAGTTAAAGGATATCTATAACTCACTCTTCTCGGCTAAGGGTATTAAGATTGAAGACAAGCTCCTAGACCAAGAATTTAACAGACTTGAGCTAATGAGCCAGGAATATACTTTAGAAATGTTAGCACAAGACATTGATGACGAGTTATCTTCTCAATACTCATTAAATCAAGGCAATACGGCATCATTAAGCTCTACACTTAACAAACTATACGAGTGGATTAATAATTCAGACATATCAAAAGAAAGACTTGCTGCTTATTTCCACTGGTACTATCCTAAGCGCGCAACTCTGATTGTCGACATGCTTACCGACGTACAGCGAGAGCAGGCATTAGTGATTGCTCAAAGTGGTAAGATGGAAGCGCTAGCTGAACTCGCAAGTTCAGGGCTAACAGATGAAGAATATCATCTGCTCATAGCAAATATTAAGAGACTGCCCTTAGCTTTGAGTTTACTCTCAAAGACTGTTGATGATCAAGAGTTTGCTGATTCAAGTACCGGTGATAGTGGAGAAGAGATTGTCTACAAAGACCTTAAGATTAAGTACCCACGAAATAGTGGATATGAAGTAATTTGGGCAAGCCGGGACAGAAATGAACCATGTTATGATTTTGAGATTCTGAAGAATGGACAGACATATTTATATTGTGATGCAAAAACTACAACAAGGGGTATAGTTAACGCAGACTCCATACCATTCTTCATGAGAAAATCGCAATGGGAATTCCTAGAACAACTTGACGAGGCTATCCCATATGTTGTAGCTCGTGTCTTCATGAAAGATAAAGGGGATATAAAATACATAAAGATCTCTAAGCATTAGAATTTCAAAGGGATACATTCCCACACTTCGCCTATTGTGAATTAAGCGCAACGCTAAAATCTCAGCAGAAGATGGAGTTGTACATTTATGGCATCGTTCTATATCATTATCTCTAATATTCAAACTTACAATCAACATATAATCCCTCTAAGAAACTTTCATTCTGACTCTCAAGGAATTCAATAATATTATGATAGAAAACTCCATCCAACGTACTCCTAAAACGGCCACCCCGTCTCCCCAGTCCTCTTCAAAGTAGTATTATATTTACTCCGATTCTTCTGACTAACCGTCCGAGGACTCCTAACCAAAGGATTAGGCAGCACACAAGCAATGGAAACCGCCTGATGCATGGTAAGTTTGGATGCATGGCGCTCGAAGTTCAGCATGGCGGCGGCTTCGACGCCGAAGACTCCTTTGCCGGTCTCTGCTATGTTGAGGTAGACCTCCATTATCCTCTCTTTACTCCATAGGAGTTCAATCAAAATGGTGTAGTAGGTCTCAAATCCTTTTCTCCACCAGGTTCGGCCGCAGAATGTGAAGCAGTTCTTTGCGACCTGCTGGGAGATTGTGCTGCAGCCGCGGATCTTCGTGCCTTTGGTTTTGTGTTCATGTCGCATCTTCTGCAACTCCTTAAAATCGAAGCCGTTGTGTTCCATGAACCTTCCGTCTTCGGATGCGATGACGGCACGTACCATGACCGGTGCGATCTCGTCGAGGTCGA
Organism: Candidatus Cryptobacteroides sp.; assembly: GCA_045646785.1. Lineage (GTDB taxonomy): Bacteria > Bacteroidota > Bacteroidia > Bacteroidales > UBA932 > Cryptobacteroides. The sequence goes on from JAZRLI010000013.1 coordinate 5,405, forward strand.
CCCATGTACGTTGATTGCGGTATCCTTTCTCGCCGATGTTCTCGATGGTCCTCTTCAGCATCAGAGGGGTCCATTTCACCGGCACCACCTTATATAGCAAGACCCACGACAGGCTCAAAATAACAAAACCTACCGGAATCTTTACGAAAAGCAGTCTGAAGAATCGTCTCAACATGTTTCAAAGGTAATCATTATTTCATGAATATTCCTGCCTGTGATATATTATATACTCTCAATCGGAGTAGGAGACTATAGAGCAAATGAAAATTTCCAATTTTCCCTTCGTATAATCCCCAACCCTGACTATCTTTGGCAAAACAAATGAATCGAAGACCATGTCCACCCTACAGAAAGCCATAGAAATAGCCACCCAAGCCCATAAGGGGCAGTTTGACAAGTCTGGAAAGGATTATATCGGGCATCCTTTGAGAGTCATGGAGATGGGCAGGACCGAGGAGGAGAGGATCGTCGGCGTGCTTCATGATGTCGTGGAGGATACGCCTTGGACATTCGAGGCGCTGGAAGCGGAAGGGTTCTCGAAGGAGGTTATCGATGCGCTCAGGTGCGTCACGAAGACTTCGGAGAATGAGAATTATGACGACTTCATCGAGCGCGTGAGGAAGAATCCGCTTGCTGTCGCTGTCAAGATAAACGACCTTTCCGACAACATGGACATCCGTCGTCTCCCATACCTCAGCGACAAGGACATCAAACGTCTGAAGAAATATCTGAAGGCCTACAAGAAACTGACCGGCGAGCCGGTATATTCGATATACGCAGCCCGCCAGGAGAACCCGAATGCGTATGATCCTTGGACGGAAGAGACAGATGCCGAGCTCAGACAGATGTGGTCGGAAGGAGCATCGATCGCAGACCTTTCAGCTCACTTTGGAAGGAAGCAAAGCGCAATCATAACAAGACTCAAAAAACTCGGAATATAAAGCAATGGCAAAACCCCAGAAAATATCTGACTTCAACTCTCTGAAAGGTAAGTTAACCTTTTCGGACGACTCCCCCGTTACCAAGCAGGCAGCGGAGAAGGCGGACGTGAAGGCACCTGAGGTCTCTAAAAAGGAGGACAAGGATCGCGGACTGAAGGTCGGTCTGAAGGTCGTGCTTATGGACTCAGACCTGCGAGGAAGGATTGTGTCATTGGGCAGGAGTGTGGGCATTGAACTCGAGGACGGGCTGACCATCCAGGCTGCTTATGGGGAATTCGCCGTCTACGACGAAAGAGAAATCTCGGCTCTGAAGCAGAGTAAGGTCAAGGTCGGGAAGACATCGCAGCAGCCGAAGAAGATAGCGGTTCCACAAGGGTCGGGCGTGCTTTCGGTTGACCTTCATATCGAGGCGATTCCGGGAGGCAGCGGCATACCCAAGGGGCAGCAGCTGCAGTTTCAGATGGACACGTTCAGAAGGGTCATCCGAGAGAACATGGCCCATAGAGGCCGGAAGATCTGCTTCATCCATGGCATTGGTGATGGCATACTAAAAGCTGCAATCCGAAAGGAACTGGACGAAGTCCTCGCTCTCAGATGCAGCTATTCAGTCGGCGACCCTGCGGTCACCACGGTCACTATCAGATAACCCTTTATTTCTTGAGGAAACAGGTCTTCAGAACGATGCTGCTGCCTTCGATCTTACAGTCAACCTCTTCAGGGTTTTCTGTAAGACGGATGCTTCTCACCTTTGTACCACGCTTGATGACCATTGATGACCCCTTTACCTTGAGATCCTTGATCACTGTCACTGCATCTCCGTCAAAAAGTTCCGCTCCATTGCTGTCTCTTGCCACATCATCAGCCTCTGCAACCTCCTCAACCGAGTCGAATTCATGCATACAGTCCGGGCACACATACAGCGAGCCGTCAAAATAAGTGTATTCACTGCCACACTTCGGGCACTTTGGAATTTCATTCATAGTTATATGGATGTTTAGATTTCTAATGACAGTCATGATGTGCGCAGACCTCGCCGTTGTCCTTGATATTTCCGGCAAGATAAGCTGCCACAAGTTCTTCGACATCTCCGCTACAGCCTCGGATCACCTCAATCCTCTGAGCCTCAAGCACATTCTTGGCACCCTGACCCATATTTCCTGCCAGCATCACTACCACTCCCATCTGCTTCAGCACAGGGGCGATTCCGCTCTTGCAGCCACATCCTTCCGGCGATGCCATCCTGCTGACTCCAGCAACCTTGCCGTCGATCACATCAAATATCGTATAATATGCGCAATGTCCGAAGTGGTCATCCACGCGTCCGTCTCTTGTCGGTACTGCTATCTTCATTTGTCTTCATATGCCGGAAAAGCCGACACAAATACAAAATTAGTCATTTTTTGGATTGTTGCCAAGAAGATGTCCCGACTTTGCTCAACATGGCATATCACACCGACATAACTGCAGATGTAATATTTATTTAACATCCAAAGTATTGCAGTCAATGGAGAAAGCCGTATCTTTGCACTCGGTTATTAGTTTTAGTGTTATTAATTATGTGGTTAGATGAGGCATCCTCGCGTGAGCGACGAAGTCTCATTTTGTTTTTATATGGAGAATCTAATTTACATAACCCTCCTCGCAGCAGGCGCCAGCTTCATACAGAGGACCATCGGATTCGGGTTCGGCATCTTCATCATGACCGCACTCCCCTTTCTTATGCCCTCCTATGCAGAAGCCGTGACTCTTTCCGGCCTGCTTTCGCTCACATCAGCCACAGTCGTGATGGTTCAATATGTCAGATATGTGACATGGAAAAGGCTTCTTCCAATGGTGGGTGCGTTCGTACTGTTCTCCACCGCAGCCATCATGCTGCTTGACAGGATCGAAGGTCCTGCAATGAGGATGATACTGGGAATCATGCTTATCGTCCTCAGCTTCTACTTCAGTTTCTTCAAGGAAAGACTTCAGAAACATATTCGCCCTACTACAGGATGGTTACTCGGCACCGGTTCAGTCAGCGGTGTCATGGGTGGCCTCTTCGGAATGCATGGTCCTCCGATCGTACTGTATCTCATCGTTTCCGAACCGAGCAAGAACCACTATATGGGAATGATCCAGACCTATGCGGTCATAACCAATATCACGATGCTCGCCGTACGCGCATGGAACGGATACGTCACCCCTACAGTCGGAACGACATACCTGTATGCACTTGGAGGTCTGGCAATAGGAGTAATCGCCGGAAACTGGGCATTCAAACGCATCCCAAGCCGACTTTTTACATACATCGTCTATGCTTACATCGGCATCAGCGGACTTATAATCCTGATCACAAGTTGATTACATGTCTGATTTCCTGACAAGACATTTGATGGTCCTTACCACATCCGCTACCACAAGCACAGGAGAAGTGATCAGAAGGATCCATAGCCAGTCTGTCGGATGGAGCGGCGATACATTGAACATCCTACCCGCAAATGACACGATGAGGATCTGACCGAGTACGATCACAAGCGATATCCAGATGAATCCGGCGCTGTATGATTCCTTTACCTTCTGCGGATTGCGGAAAAGGTCCATGATGTCCATCATAAGGCTGCGTCCTGTCCTGAAGTACTTGGCATTGAAGAGGTTCCAGAACTGAAGCATCACAAACACAGAGAAGAATACTCCAAGTTCATATCCGCCCAGATGCTGCTTGTTGTGGGTCATGTCGGTAAAGCCTGTAAAGAAGAGCTTCAACGAATCAAGGCTGACAAGGTCGCCGACGCTTGCAATGTCCTTATGCCACAGCAACTGCCACAATCCGGCCAGGAAAAGGAAGAAGACGATACCCACGCCAATGATCCTGGCAAGCATGAATCTGTTCACGATATGGCTGTTCGGGTTCCTCGGCTTGTCATTCAGTACCCTCCTGTCAGCAGGGAGTGACGACAGGGCCATGGCCGCGAATGTATCCATGATGAGGTTTACCCAAAGCATCTGAGTAACGGTCAATGGCGAATCCAGACCGATAAACGAGCCGAGAAGCACGATAAGACATGCGCAAAGGTTGATGGTCATCTGGAATATGATGAACCTCTGGATGTTCAGATAGAGCGAACGGCCCCACATGATGGCCTTGTTGATGCTCGAGAATGAATTGTCGATGATGGTGATGTCACTGGCTTCCTTCGCACGTGATGTACCGTCACCCATCGAGAGGCCCACCTGCGCCTTGCTCAAAGCCGGTGCATCGTTGGTTCCGTCACCCGTAACTGCCACAACCTCACCGTTTTCCTGCAGGAGAGTCACAAGTCTTGCCTTGTCTTCAGGACGGGCACGTGAGATTATCTTCAGACGGCCCGACGCAAGAAGTTCCTTTGCAGCCTCATCGCTCATTGCGGCGAACTCGACGCCTGTTATGGTATGTCCCTGATCATCGGAACCGATGAGTCCGATCTGCCTGCCTATCTCCATTGCCGTTCCCGGGGTATCTCCGGTCACGATGATGACCTTGACTCCAGCACGGTCCTTACATGTCTCGATTGCCTCCTTAACGTCGTCCCTTATCGGATCGGCGATACCGACGATTCCCATGAACCTGAGTTCCTCGTCCTTTCTCTGGCAGGCGAATCCGAGGGTTCTCATGGCCTTCGACTGATATGAAGCAAGCTTTTGCTGTATATGTTCCTTTGTCTGACCTCCAGCGATGGAACCGCACATCTCAAGAAGGATCTCTGGTGCGCCCTTCACAAAACGCACAGGCTCATCACCCTCATTCATGACTGCGACAGTCTGCATGTACTTGCTTTCCGGAGTAAACGGAACCTGCTCCTTGACAATTGCATGTTCCCTGTACGCAGTATAATCGAAGCCAGTCTTATGCATCCATTTCAGCAGGGCAACCTCGGTCGGATTACCGATCGTAACCAGTTCCCCATCGCTTTCCCTGAAGACTTCAGCAGTGGAATTGACCGCCATGTTCTGCCTTACAAGTTCCAGTTCCTCGTTCCCTCCATACATGTCTGTCTCAATGACTGTCATCTTGTTCTTGGTCAGGGTTCCGGTCTTGTCCGTACATATTACGGTAGCGGCACCCATTGTCTCGCAGGCATGGAGTTTACGTACCAAGTTATTCTCCTTCAGCATCCTGCGCATGCTCAACGCAAGGCTTACAGTAACGCTCATAGGCAGTCCTTCCGGAACAGCCACGACAATGAGAGTAACCGCAATCATAACCGATGCAAGTACAAACTCCGCAATCTCAACGAAAGTTGCGCCATCAGAAAATCCGCCGTTGACCGCATAGAATATCAGACGGCCTATGACTATAAGCGACGCTATGATGAAGCTTGCCGTAGATATCCATTTGCCCAGCTGAGCCAGCTGCTTGTTTAGAGGAGTTTCCTCGTTGCTTCCCTCCTGGGTGATGGCTACTCCCTTGCCCTCCTCTGTCTCCATTCCGACGGCAGTTACCTCATATACGGCATTGCCTTCAATCACGGTAGAACCGCGAAGAAGAAAGTTTGAAGGATATGTAGCATCGTCATCAAAATCCTCTTCGACCGTCGTCTTGCCGGCATACAGTTCACCTGTAAAGTTGGACTCGTCCACCCTGAGGGATACCGACTCGACCAGTGTTCCATCAGCAGGCACCTCATCGCCGCTCTCCAGCTTCACAAAATCGCCTTTCACTACATCCTGCTTCAGAATGCTCTCCAGCCTTCCCACATTGCTGCCTTCCGGCTTTCTGAACACCTTTACCGGACGCGAATCCTTTACCTTGTTAAGGATGTCAAATTCCCTGTCGGCCTTGAGTTCGAAGATGAATCCCACGCCTGTTGCAAGGAGCAGGGCTGTCAGGACTCCAGACGGTTCGATCAGGATAGACCATCCCTTACCCATGCAGATGATCTCATAGACCGCGACTACGATTGAGAAAAAGAACACGACAAGCAGGACAATAATGATAGGGTCCTTGAACTTATCGAGATAAAGTTTCCAGAGAGGCTCCTTCTCTGGAGGAGGTATTATGTTTTTTCCTATACCGGATTTCACTGCTTCCGATTCATTGGAAAGACAGTCTTTCAGATAAGGTTTCTTATTCTTCATTTGGTTAAAACTCATTTTCGGTACAAATATAACATTTTCGTGCCGAATACCACACCCGTGCCACGTTTTGGCACAATCACATTATATTTTTGTATCCGTAAAACTATGCTTATGGAACTGAAAGGATTGAATGAAAGACAGCAGGAGGCAGTAAAGGCGACCGAAGGAAAGGTAAGGATCATCGCAGGAGCCGGCTCAGGAAAGACAAGAGTGCTTGCATACAGGTACGCATACCTGATTGATGAACTGGGAATTGACCCGGGCAACATCCTGTGCCTCACGTTCACGAACAAGGCTGCCATGGAGATGCGCAACCGCATCAACGGACTCATAGGAAGCGACCATGCAAGCGACTTCATATGTACCATCCACTCCTTCTGCGTTAAGTTCCTCAGGGAGGAGATCTTCCGTCTGGGATACCCGAAGACCTTCCATATCCTCGACGAGGAAGACATGAAGGCCATTGTCAAGGAAGCACACGAAGAACATGGAGTAGACAGAAAGGAATCGACCGTTGAACGCTTCCTGAAGAAGTTCTATAAGATCAAGAGCCAAAGCGGCACCGACTATGTCTCCGGATTCCTGCTTCCGGAATCACCGCTCGTACTCGACAGTGACACAAAGAGATACATTGCCAACAACTGCGAGGAGAAGACCGAACAGCTTTTCGTCAGCACGCTTCTCAGACAGAGGAAATACCTGTCTCTGGACTTCGAGGACCTGATCTACTTTACATTATACATACTCCAGACCTTCCCGGATGTGAAGGCAAGGTGGCAGAGGAAGATGAACTATGTGATGGTAGACGAGGTGCAGGACTGCAATGCACGAGACTGGGAGATATATGAGACCCTGAGCCAGATGCATGGCAACCTCTTCCTCGTGGGAGACCCGGACCAGACCATCTACGAATGGCGCGGAGCCTACCTCGAGAAGTTTGTCGGCTGGTCACCGCAGACCGATGTCATAATGGCACAGAACTACAGGTCAACATCGACCATCCTCGATGCTGCGAACTCGATCATCGAAAACAACGACCTGCGAATCAAGAAGGACCTGTTCACCAGCAACGTCGAAGGCGATAAAATCATCCATTACCACGGCAAGGACGAGCGTCAGGAAGCGGACTGGATGTCGTATAAGATCCTGTGCATGAAGGACGATGGTGCCAAATTCGACGATTTTGCCGTACTCGTCAGGTCATCATACCTTACGCGTGCAATCGAGCAGTCGTTCATGCGCAACAAGATAAACTATGTCATCTGGGGTGGAGTACGTTTCTTCGAAAGGAAAGAAATCAAGGACGCGCTCAGTTACCTTCGTCTTGTCGCTTTTGACGACGACCTTTCATTCAAGAGAATCGTAAACGTACCGTCAAGGAAGGTCGGAAGCAAGAGCGTCGAACTCATATCCAAATGTGCCGCAGAGAACGGATGCAGCCTGTTCGAGGCGCTCAGGAAACTGTCCGAAAGCAGGTCGTTCAGCAAGGAACCGGTCCGCAAGTTCATAGAACTGATCGACTCGGCGCGCACACTCTCGGATACCATGTCCATAAGCAATCTCCTCGAATACATCCTCAGCAACAGCGGACTCAATGAACTCTATCGTACAGACGAGGAGGAAGAGCGTCTCGAGAACCTCAACGAACTCATCCAGTCGATCAAGATATACGAAGACGATCATAAGGAAGATGAGGTAAACCTGACGACATATCTCCAGGAAGTGGCCCTTTACACCAACCTTGACTACACGAAGAGCAAGAACCACGTAAAGGTCATGACCATCCACCAGAGCAAGGGTCTTGAATTTTCATATGTGTTCATATCCGGCCTGAGCGACGGTATAATGCCTAACAAGCGGAGCGTCAGGGAACGCAAGAAAAGCGGAATGGAAGAAGAAAGAAGGCTCATGTATGTAGCCGTAACCAGAGCAGAGAATAAACTGTTCCTGACAGAATCCGAAGGCTATTCAGCCCAGGGAGGGTTCAACAAGGTCCCGTCAAGGTTCATCCGAGAGATAAAGGAAGGTCTGTTCGTGACCGAAGGCAAGATGGACGAAGACCTATGGAACCGCGCAGCCATGTTCAGCCGCTCGATGGACGCCGAATGCGGTCTCTCCTTCAGGCAGAAACAAGGCTTCACCGAAGGCGACGAAGTAATGCACGACCACTTCGGCCTAGGCACGATCCGCAACATCTATGACGGAGGCGAATATTGCGAAGTGGATTTCCACACCTCCGGATTACGCTCGTTGAAGTCAGAGAAGCTTAGGAAATTGTAAAATTTACCTATCTTTGAAGAATCAAACATACAAATATGGGATTAGGAAAATGGATAGCAGGAGCCCTGGGATGGGCGATGTTGGGACCGATTGGAGGTATCCTGGGATATTATTTTGCATCGAGAGTAGAGAGGCTTGCTGAAGAGGCGGCCGCTCAGGGGGCTGGTCAGGCAATGAACCAGGGTCAGAGGAACAGTTTCCTCATGAGCCTTCTGGTTCTGTCGGCAGCTGTCATAAAGGCTGACGGAAAGACCACATCACAGGAACTCGCAACACTCCGTACATTCTTCACGAGAAACTTTGGCCCGCAAGCGGGAAATGAGGCTGAAGAGATAGTCAAGGAACTTGTTTCAAAGGACATCAACCTTTATGACGTATGCGGACAGATCCGTTCATACATGGATTATTCGCAGAGACTTCAACTGTACCATTATCTTGTTTCACTCGCAGCATGTGACGGCCTTCATCAAAGGGAGGTCGATGTTCTCGAGGTCATCGCTTCATACATCGGCATATCGAAGGTCGAGGTGGATTCGATCTTCGCACAGTTCCGACCAAGCAACGACAGCAACTATCGCATCCTTGAAATCGACCCGAGCGCAACAGACGACGAGGTAAAGAAGGCATATAGGAAGATGGCGGTCAAGTACCATCCGGACAAGGTCGCAACCCTCGGAGAAGATGTACAGAAAGCTGCAGAAGAAAAGTTCAAGGCAATCTCTCAGGCATACGAGGCAATCTGCCGCGAACGTGGCATTTAATATTGAGTACTCTATTTGAGGGAGTACAAGAGATAAGCACAAATAACAAAAGTCAGCTCTAGACTGACTTATATAGTCTAAACATATGAATTTGGAGAAATACGCATTTACTCATGAGATGAAGGTACGCGACTATGAATGCGACCTTCAGGGTATCGTAAACAACGCCAACTACCAGCATTACATGGAACATTCTAGACATGAGTTCCTTGAGAGCCTGGGAGTAAACTTCGGAAAACTTCACGAGGACGGCATCGATGCCATGGTGGCAAAGATCACTATCGAATACAAGATCCCTCTCAGAAGTGGAGACAGATTCGTTGTAGGCATAAACATCCAGAGGCAGGGTGCGAAGATCATCTTCCTCCAGGACATCTACAGACTGTCTGACGGAAAGCTCTGCACAAAGGGCGCGGTCGAAACCATCTGCGTCGAAAACGGCAGACTGACCCGCGGAGAGATATTCGACGAAGTATTCAAGGACTACCTGTAAGACAACAAAAAAACCTCAGCAGATGCTGAGGTTTTTCTATTGAGTATAAGTTCGTTACATTCTTTCAGGGAGCGTAATTCCAAGGATCGACATTGCCTTGCTGAGGATCTTCGCGATAGTCTCCACAAGTACAAGGCGGTACTGGAGAAGTGCCTGATTCTCCTCTCTGAGGATTGGAGTATCGTGGTAGTACTGGTTGAATTCCTTCGCAAGCTCATATGCATAGTTTGCAATGACTGCCGGAGAATGTGCAGCACCAGCCTCTGCAACCTTCGCAGGGAAAGTATTGAGGATCTTGATAATGCGAACCTCCTTAGGAGTGAGTTCAGACTCTGGTTTCACAGCCTCTGCAGCATGTGCCACGCCCTTCTCGTCTGCCTTGCGGAGGATGGACTTGATACGGGCATGTGTATACTGGATGAACGGACCTGTGTTTCCGTTGAAGTCGATGGACTCCTTAGGGTCGAAGAGCATAGTCTTGCGTGGATCCACCTTGAGGATGAAGTACTTGAGTGCGCCGAGGCTGATCATCTTGAAGAGAGCATCCTGCTCCTCCTCTGAAAGGTTGTTGATCTTTCCAAGCTCAAGGGATGTCTCCTTGGCTGTATTGTACATTCCTGCGATGAGGTCATCAGCATCGACTACTGTTCCCTCACGTGACTTCATCTTACCCTCAGGAAGCTCTACCATACCGTATGAAAGGTGGTAGATGCTGTCAGCCCAGTCGAATCCAAGCTTGCCGAGGATGAGCTTGAGCACCTGGAAATGGTAGTTCTGCTCGTTTCCTACTACATAGATATGCTCGTCAAGGCTGTACTCAGCAAAACGCTGTTCAGCGGTACCGAGGTCCTGAGTCATGTATACCGATGTTCCGTCACCACGGAGAAGAAGCTTTCTGTCAAGACCGTCTGCTGTAAGGTCGCACCATACGGAACCGTCCTCCTGCTTCTCAAAGATGCCTGCATCGAGTCCCTTCTGTACGAGGGCCTTTCCGAAGAGGTATGTCTGAGACTCGTAATATGTTCTGTCAAAGCTGATTCCGAGGTCTGCGTAAGTCTTGTCAAAGCCTTCGTAAACCCAGCCGTTCATGGTCTTCCAGAGTTCAACCACCTCAGCGTCACCGTTCTCCCACTTGAAGAGCATCTCCTGTGCAGCCTTGAGTGAAGGGGCATTCTTTTCTGCCTCCTCCTTGGTCATTCCACCTGCAACGAGCTCGTCAACTTCCTTCTTGTAGAGGTTGTTGAATGCCACATAGTAGTCACCTACGAGGTGGTCACCCTTCTTGCCACTTGAAGCCGGAGTCTCGCCGTTGCCGAGAACCTTCCATGCGTACATTGACTTGCATATGTGAATACCACGGTCGTTCACGAGGTTCACCTTCATCACGTTATGACCACATACCTCAAGAAGCTTTGCAACCGACCAACCAAGAAGGTTGTTACGGATGTGGCCGAGGTGAAGCGGCTTGTTTGTGTTTGGTGAAGAGTACTCGACCATGATGGTTCTTCCAGTAGGAGGAAGCTGGCCGTAATCCTCTGCAGCGGCGATCTCTGCAAATACATTGTTCCAATATACCTCTGAGAACGAGATATTAAGGAAGCCCTTTACTGTGTTGTATGCAGCGATCTCAGCCACATTGGTCTTGAGCCACTCTCCGATCGCATTTCCTGTATTCTCTGGAGTAGTCTTTGATACCTTCAAAAGAGGAAAGACAACAAGAGTGTAGTCTCCCTCGAATTCCTTGCGTGTAACCTGCACCTGAAGCTGAGCCTCCGGTACTTCAACGCCGTAAAGCGCCTGAATTGCTTCAGACGCTTTAGCTATGATAAATGTTTCTGGAGTCATTATCCTAAATAGCTTTTCAAAAGTTTGCTTCTTGAGTTGTTCTTGAGCTTGCGGATCGCCTTCTCCTTAATCTGACGAACACGCTCTCTTGTAAGTCCGAATCTCTCGCCGATCTCCTCGAGGGTCATCTCCTGGCAACCGATTCCGAAGAAAGACTTGATGATTTCTCTTTCGCGGGTAGCGAGTGTCGAAAGCGCTCTCTCGATCTCCTTGTTGAGAGACTCGTTCACGAGCCCGCGGTCTGCGCTTGGTGAATCGTTGTTCACGAGCACGTCGAGAAGGCTGTTGTCCTCACCCTCTACGTAAGGTGCATCCACAGATACGTGGCGGCCTGAAACTCGGAGAGTGTCAGCGATCTTGTCCTTCGGTACATCGATCATTTCAGAAAGTTCCTCGCTTGACGGCATACGCTCATTCTCCTGCTCGAACTTCTGAAGAGCCTTGTTGATCTTATTGAGTGATCCAACCTGGTTAAGAGGAAGTCTCACGATTCTCGACTGCTCTGCAAGAGCCTGAAGAATCGACTGACGGATCCACCATACTGCATATGAGATGAACTTGAAACCTCTTGTCTCATCAAACTTCTCCGCTGCCTTGATAAGTCCGAGGTTACCCTCGTTGATAAGGTCAGGGAGACTGAGTCCCTGGTTCTGGTACTGCTTTGCAACAGACACCACGAATCTAAGGTTTGCTCTTGTAAGTTTTTCAAGCGCCGCCTGGTCACCCTTGCGGATCCTCTGGGCAAGCTCTACCTCTTCCTCGACTGTAATAAGTTCCTCCCTTCCAATCTCCTGCAGATACTTGTCAAGAGATGCACTCTCACGGTTGGTAATCGATTTTGTAATCTTAAGCTGTCTCATTCCAAATATTTAAGTTTATTTCTTCTCCCACTATACTGCGAAGCCGAAATAACCTATTCTACCGGAAGGAGTTACACCTTCAATAAAGACAGTTCTCTTCGACTTCTTCACTATGTCGATCACATCCTGAGGAGTCTTTACAGGCTGATCGTTGACATAAAGGATGATGAATCCTTCAGCTGCACCTGACTCCATGATCTTTCCAGGTCCCAATTCCACAATCTCGACGCCGTTCTTGAGTCCGAACTTCTCGAGAGTCTTCTCGTCTGCCTCCTTGATCGAAGAGCCATAGAATGCCACAGCGCCGTCATCGCTTACAGTTCCGTTCTCCTGTGAAGAACCCTTGAATGTAACCTCTATCTTCTTCTCCTTGCCTTCTCTGATGACTGTCAGGACTGCCTTGTCTCCAGGAGAGAATCTGCTTACAGTCTCCTGGACTGATGAAGCGGTTGTAATATTCACTGAATCAATGGCGATCAGGACATCTCCAGCCTTGATTCCAGCCTCGTCTGCAGCACTGCTTTTTGAAACCTCGTTAATATATACGCCGTTTCTTGAAGAAAGTTTCAGCTCCTCCGCAATTTTATCGTCAATTGCACTCATTGTGATACCGAGGACAGCCCTCTTCACGCTACCGAAGTCCATAAGGTCATATGCAATCTTCTTCACGATGTTCACAGGCACTGCAAATGAATATCCCGAGTATGATCCTGTCTGCGAATAGATGGCAGTGTTGATACCTACGAGCTGACCTTCCTTGTTCACAAGGGCTCCGCCGCTGTTGCCAGGGTTCACAGCTGCGTCAGTCTGGATGAACGACTCAACCTTGAATTCGCCTGTGTAGTTCGGCATCGAACGTCCCTTCGCACTGACGATACCTGCTGTGATTGTAGAGCGGAGGTCATATGGAGATCCGATCGCGATCACCCACTCGCCGAGACGAAGCTTGTCTGAATCGCCGAACGGGATCATCGGAAGACCTGTAGCATCGATCTTGAGCAATGCTATGTCAGTTGCCGGATCGGTACCCACCAGAGTGGCAGGATAGGTCTGATTGTTGTTCAATGTCACCTCGATCTTTGTAGCCTCATCGATGACATGATTGTTGGTAACTATATATCCGTCTTCACGGATGATGACTCCGGAACCGCTTCCGACCCTCTCCCTCTGCTGGGGAGCGCCACCGCCCTGCGGAAAGCCGAAGAAATAGTCGAAGATTGAACTTGGGGCCTGCTGAACGGACTGGGTGGATGTCACCTTGACATATACCACTGCATCGACTGCCGATTCGGCAGCATAGGTGAAGTCAGGCCAGCTGTCCTGCTGGAGATTCACTGTACGGAACATTCCTGCATCGTGCGATGCATCAACGGATGTCATACCATCAGTAGTGACGTTGCTCACAACAGCATAGGCAGTCAAGCCTCCTGCAAGAGCGGAAAGCAATGTAATCAAAATGCCTCTCTTCATAAAATATTCAGTTAAATTGTTTTATTAGTATGCAAATTTAAATATCCGTGGAACTTTTTCAAAAAATATGCCACTGTCATTGAAAATATTTTCTTATATTTGTTCACTTAATATGCGGTATTATGTCCGCATTTTTGAAACCGAATAAATATTAAACGACATAATTATGAAGTTAATCATTTCAAGTTCAGAGTTGCTCAAGGGAGTTATGGCAGTAGCCAAGGCAATCCCTGCAAAATCACCGCTCCCTATCCTTGAAAACTTCCTTTTCGACCTCAAGGGTAATGCGCTGGAAATCACTGCATCCGATTCAGAGCTCACACTCAAGACACAGGTTCCTGTGGAGAGCACTGCAGAGGAAGGACGCATCGCCGTTCCTGCAAAACACATGATGGACCTCCTCAAGGAGCTTCCTGACCAGCCGCTTACTATCAACACATCAAGCGACAGCTCATTCGTATGCAGCTGGGCAAGCGGAGAGTCGACACTCCCATACTTCCCTGCCGAGGACTATCCTGAAATCACAGGAACAGACGAGACTGCAGTAACCCTCCAGTTCCCTGCACAGAGCCTCGTTGACGGTATCGCAAGCACAATCTACGCAACTGCAGACGATGAGATCCGTCCGGCAATGAACGGTATCTACTTCGACATCGACACTACATCCACCACTCTCGTAGCATCAGACTCACACAAGCTCATCTGCTACACGACAGACGACGTACAGGCTTCGGAGAAGGCTTCATTCATCCTTCACAAGAAACCTGCAGGCATCCTCAAGGCCATCATCGGCAAGGACGCCGAGACAGTTGAGATCGCATTCGACTCAAAGAACGCTACATTCAAGTTCGGCCAGACAATGGTGATCTGCCGCCTTGTTGTAGGAAAATATCCAAAGTATCGCGACGTAATCCCTCAGAACAACTCAAACATCCTGAGGATCAACCGCGCACAGCTCCTCAACACAGTACGCCGTGTATCCGTATGTTCAAACAAGGCTTCAAACCACATCAAGCTCGACCTCAAGAACGGTTCGCTCATGGTTTCTGCACAGGACCTCGGATTCTCGATTGCGGCTCATGAGACCATGCAGTGCCAGTACGACGGTGACGACCTCACTATCGGATTCAAGTCTCCGTTCATCATCGAGATCCTCTCTAACATGAACTACGGAGAAGTTGTGATGAAGTTCCTCGACAGCAAGAGAGCTGCTCTTGTAGTTCCGGCAGAGGATGAGGCAGAGAGCGAGAAGATCTGCGGTATCATCATGCCTATCATGATCTCATAAGGAATTATGGAACTGAATCTCGAAAGACCATTACTGTTTTTTGACATAGAAAGCACAGGGCTCAATATCGCATCAGACTCGATCATTGAGCTCTGCTTTGTCAAGATATTGCCCTCTGGAGAGCAGAAGGTGAAGACATGGCGCGTAAAGCCATGGGACTATGAGCGCAACTGCCTCAGACCGATCAATCCATCAGCACAGGCCGTGCACGGAATCTCGGCAGAGGACCTTGCTGACTGCCCTATCTTCAGCGAAATCGCTGACGAAGTGGGAGAATGGCTCATCGGAAGCGACCTTGCAGGCTTCAACTCCGCCAAGTTCGACCTCCCTATGCTTGCAGAGGAGATCGAGAGAGCACGCAGATGGAAGAACAAGGAACTTCCAGTAAATCTCCATGAAATGAAGATGGTCGATGTACAGAACATCTTCCATGCGATGGAGCCAAGGACACTCAAGGCCGCTTACCTCTTCTACTGCGGAAAGGACCTTGAAAACGCCCATGCTGCGGAAGCTGACACGCTTGCGACATACGAAGTACTCAAGGGACAGCTGGACAGATATGCCGGCGATCCGCGCATCGAGAACAATGTGGACAAGTTAGCAAAGTTCTCTACAAAGCAGAGGACAGTAGACTATGCAGGCAGACTCATCCTCAACGACAAGGACGAGCCGACAGTAAGTTTCGGAAAGCACAAGGGCAAGACAGCCCGTGAGGTATATTTCAGCGAGCCATCATACTTCGCATGGATCGACAACGGAGACTTCACCCTTGACACCAAGCGTCAGTTCGCGCTTCTCAAGGCCCAGTTCGAGGCTGAGAGAAAGGCTGCCGCACAGGAAAGGAAGGCAACTGCCACTGCTAATTCAAATGTGCCGAGAACAAAGGGATACACTCCGTTCGAAAGCCTCGGAGACCTCTTTTCACAGGACAAGGACTAAGTATGAACATAATCATCAAGCCATACGGAAGTGATTCATGCTACTGCAGGCCTGACACCACATGTGAAAGTGAGAACAAGGATTTCTATGTTCCCGACAACGTCAGGACCCTGCATTGGGCTCCGATCGTCTTCGCAAGGGTAAGCAAGGCCGGAAAGTGCATCAATCCGAAATTCGCATCAAGATATTATGATGCGTTCAACTTCGGCCTTCTCATCTACACCGATGAGGAAAACATCGCATTCTCTTCATGCGCAGACCACAGTTCGCTGCTTCCGCTCCCGCTTTACAATCCGGTCGTTGCGGAAGGTGAGGACAACCTCTACAAGGTCATGAAGAACGGAGAAGAGATCTTCTGCACCCGTCCAGACAAGAGTCTCATAGAGGAAGCGATATGCAAGGCATCGCAGAGGACTTCTGTAAGGATAGGAGACTTCGTGGCTGCGGAGCTTGACAATCTGAAGCCACTTGCAGAGCAGCCAGAAGGTGAGGTACAGGTCAAGGCATCATTCTGCGAGAACGGCCTCTATGACCTCAAGCTTATCTTTTAGCATATTTATTGCGGAAAACCTGAACAACAAAAGTAAAGGATCATGAAGACATTAAGGACTGCCATTGCGGCATTTTTCATTGCAGTCGGTCTCCTCGCAAGCGGAAACGCATACGGAGGCAACAACAAGAAAGGCACAGTCACAGAACTCAATTCAGAGAGCTTCAAGACCACAGTATACGACATCACCAAGGACGGTCTCGACTACCTTGGCGAGAAGCCTGCAATCGTGGATTTCACTGCCACATGGTGCGGTCCGTGCAAGCGTCTTTCCCCTATCCTCGAGGAACTCGCAAAGGAATACAAGGGAAAGATCGTGATCTACAAGGTCGATGTAGACAAATGCGAAGACCTTGCAAGAGCCTTCAACATCAGTTCCATCCCGGCACTGCTTTTCATCCCGATGGAAGGCCAGCCTGAGATGATAGTAGGACTTCGCAGCAAGGAGTCATACAAGTCCAACATCGAGAAAAGACTCTTGAAGAAATAGTGGGAGACATCATAATCATAGGAGGAGGTGCAGCCGGACTCATGGCTGCTGCAGGAGCGGCTGAGACATGCCGTTCACGTGGCTTGGACAACAGGATCATAGTCCTGGAAAAGATGCCACGCCCCGGCAGGAAGATCATGATCACCGGCAAGGGAAGGTGCAACTTCACGAATGTAAAGCCATGGAACGAGTTCTCGGGCCACGTACATCCTAAGCCTAACTTCCTCAAGCCTTCATTCTATAACCTGACTTCCGAAAAGATGGTCGAATTCCTTGAGAGACATGGACTTGAGACCGTCGTAGAGCGTGGAGACAGAGCGTTTCCGGCATCGCATCTCGCATCCGAGGTAGTCGATACCCTCGCCAGAGCCGCACAGGAAGCCGGCGCCGAGATCATCTGTGGAAAGGAAGTCAAGGAAATAGTCAGCAACGACGGCTTCTCCCTCACATGTAAGGACGGAAGCAGATACTCATGCAGCAAGCTCATCATCTGCACAGGAGGTCTCTCCTACCCTAAGACCGGTTCTACAGGAGACGGATACGCCTGGGCAAAGGAGATGGGTCATTCCATCCGCCCTCTCTTTCCGTCCCTTACCGCAATCGTTCCTGAGGGATACAAGGACCTTTCTACAGGAATCGAGATGATAGGAGGAAAGGGACATATCGACAGAAGCACACCTCTCTCCGAAACCGGAAAGACATTGTGCGGTAATCAGTTGAAGAATGTAGGCCTCACCATCATCGTTGACGGTAACGAGGCTCAGTCTGAATTCGGAGACCTTGACTTCACCGACGGTGGAATCGAAGGACCTATCGGATTCAAGGTAAGCCGTAAATGCGTGAATGCAATAATCAACGGCTCGAAGGTTACAGCGGTCATGGACCTCAAGCCCGCAGTAGAGCTCGAGGACCTTCAGGTACGTATCAGCACACTCTGGAATGAGATTTCGAAAGACAGGAAGACATCCGGTAAACAGTACAAGGACAGATTCAGGATCCTTCTCACAAAGGTTCTTCCCATGTCGCTCATCCCAGGATTCACACGTCTCAATCCTAATGCAGACCACAAGACCCTTGTAAAGGTGCTGAAGAACTGGAGGATGGAGATTTCCGGATATGTTGGATATGAGCGTTGCGTGATCACTGCCGGAGGCGTGAGCCTTGAAGAGGTGACAGCAAAAACCCTGGAATCAAAACTGACCCCAGGGCTGTACTTTGCCGGAGAGATACTTGATCTTGACGCAGACACAGGAGGATACAACCTCCAGGCAGCCTTCTCTACCGGATATCTTGCAGGTATCTCGGCCGCTAAATAACACCCGAACCTATCATTTCATCACCGTCGTACCAGACAGCAAACTGTCCTGGTGTGATTCCTCTTTGCGGCGTATCAAAGAGAATGTACATTCCGTTTTCACGCATCACTACCGTAGCATCCTGAAGCGGCTGACGGTAACGGATCCTCACCCTATATCGACGGATTTCACCGACCGACATCTTCAGATCAGGACGGATCCAATGGATTTCGTCAGGAGCGACCCTGAGGCAGCTGCGTGAAAGACCCTTGTGGGTATGCCCCTCACCTACATATATAATATTATTAGGAATATCTGTCTCGATTACGAAGATCGAATCCTTATGACCGCCGATGTTCAGTCCCTTTCTCTGGCCAATGGTATAGAACTGGGCTCCGTCGTGCTTGCCTACGATCTTACCGAATGGATTCTCCTTATACCTTGTCTTCTTGATATGCTTACGACCGCTGCGATATGTCTCGGTCTCGAACTTTATGTCGTAATGAATCGGCTGCGAAAGTCGGAAAAAGTCCTCATCCGAAAGTGCCGCTATCTTCTCATCTGAGAAAGGACAACCTGTCTGCGATACCGGAGTCACCTTATCTTCCGAGACATAGTCGGTGATCATCTTCGCCTCACCCGCTTCAGACATAAGGGATGAAAGGGTCTCCTTTATGAATGTATAATGCTCATTGTCAGCATAATATGCATCATAAACCTCAATAATGTCCCCCTCGCACGGCTTAAGTTTCTGCTGGAGGAATGTAGGAAGGTCAACCTTTCCGACAAAGCAGATTCCCTGAGAATCCTTCTTGTCTGCAGAAGGAAGGTCAGCCTCATGTGCAAGACGTCTTACCTCCGGCTTGATGATGTCTCCGATCGGGAACATAGCCTTGGCAAGCTGCTCCTGCGAGAGCTGGCAGAGGAAGTAACTCTGGTCCTTGTTTGGGTCAGTTCCGGCAAGGATCCTATGAACAGGCTTTCCGTCAGGTCCTTCTACAGTCTCCTTACGGCAATAATGTCCTGTAGCCACATAGTCTGCTCCGAGTTTCTCTGCACATTTGAGGAAGGCACCAAACTTGATTTCCCTGTTGCAGAGTACGTCAGGATTCGGAGTCCTACCCTTCTCATATTCGTCGAACATATAGTCCACCACCCTCTGACGATACTCCTTGCTAAGATCGACGAAGTAGAACGGGATGCCGATCTTGCGGGCCACCATCTCGGCTACGAACCTGTCTTCTTCCCATTCACAATCGCCGTGAAGAGTCGTGGAAGCGTCATGCCAGTTCTGCATGAAAAGAGCAAAAACGTCGTATCCCTGCTGCTTGAGCAAAAGGGCTGCAACACTCGAATCAACGCCTCCAGACAGGCCTATACACACCTTGACATTTTGATTTCCCGCCATATATTGAGTCTTATTTAACAAAAAGCATTATATTTGTGGAGTCTGCAAAGATAATTTAATTGATCTGTTATGACAAGCAAAGAAATAAAAATCGCCTATCTGGAATACGAATCCCTCGAGCAGCTTGGAGCTGAAGACAGAGTGTTGGCAGAGGAAGCGATCAAGGCTACGGCACTATCATACGCGCCATACTCAAAGTTCAATGTCGGTGCAGCGATCATGTACGAAGACGGAGCCATGGTAAAGGGTTCCAATCAGGAAAACGCAGCATATCCTTCAGGAATCTGCGCTGAAAGGACCACACTTTTCTATGCAAGTTCAAGCCGTCCCGACACTGCCATCAAGGCAATAGCGATTGCAGCAGCCCAGGATGGAGCATTATGCACAAAGCCTGTATCTCCATGCGGAGCCTGCCGACAGGTCATGGCAGAATACCAGAGCAAGGGAGGACGTCCTATGAAGGTAATCCTCGTTGGAAGCGAGAAAATATGGAGTTTCGAAAAGGTGGATGACATTCTTCCGTTCATCTTCGACAGCATCTGATAATACAAATTAGGAAGTTATTTTTGCTGAATTGCAAAAATTGACTACCTTTGCATTCGGGAAAGTCATACACGACCAGCTCCCTCTGAATTCCCCCAGGGCTTGACCGCAGCAAGGGTAGGAGGTCGTAGCGGTGCGATGTATCAAGCTTTCCCTTTTTTCGTTTTATATGGACATGGAGAAGGATGCAATATTCGAGCTGGCGGAAAGATATGTCACCTGCACGGGAAAATCCGTATTTCTGACAGGAAAGGCAGGAACAGGAAAGACGACGTTCCTCAGACACATTACCCAGACCACATCCAAGAGATTTGTAGTCCTCGCTCCTACCGGAGTAGCTGCAATCAATGCAGGAGGCTCTACGATCCACTCATTCTTCCAATTGCCTCTCTGTCCATATCTTCCTGACGTCAAGGAACTTATCACTGAATATCAGACACCGGAGCGTTACAGAAGCCTGAAAAAGGAAAGGGTCAAGATCATCCGCACCCTCGACCTTCTCATCATCGATGAGATTTCCATGGTAAGGGCAGACATCCTGGACGCTGTGGACATGACCATGCGCAGATACCGCCGCAACGACAAGCCGTTCGGAGGCGTGCAGCTGCTCATGATCGGAGATGCGCAGCAGTTGTCTCCGGTCGTCAGGGAAAACGAGCGTCAGTACATGTCCCAGGTGTATCCTTCACCATACTTCTTCCACGCCAAGTCCATGCAGAAACTTGACTATGTGACAATCGAACTACAGAAGGTCCATAGGCAGAAGGATCAGGAATTCCTTGAGATCCTGAACGCAGTACGTGAAAACCGTATCAGTGCGAGGACGCTTGATGCCCTGAATGCACGCGTGCATGCTTACGACGACGAGGAGGAACCTATCCGTCTGACGACCCACAATGCCAAGGCCGACTCAGTCAATCTTTCGAAACTCGAGGAACTTCCGGGAGAACTCTGCAGCTTCGAGGCATACACTGAGGGCGATTTCCCGGAAAACAGTTACCCCGCAGACTTCGTGCTTTCGCTCAAGGTCGGTGCCCAGGTAATGTTCATAAGGAACGATTCCGAAGGAGAATATTACAACGGAAAGATAGGCAAGGTAGAGAGCATCGAAAGCGAGGGACTCATCCAGGTCTCGGATGAAGACGGCAACCTCATCAACGTTGTGCCGGTGGAATGGGAAAACATCCAGTATGTACTAGACGAGGAAAGCGGCGAGATCACCCCGAGCGTCCTGGGAAAGTTCAGGCAGTTTCCGCTTAGGGTGGCATGGGCCATAACAATCCATAAGAGTCAGGGACTTACATTCGACAAGGTCATAATTGACGCAGGCGCAGCCTTCGCCTTCGGACAGGTATATGTGGCACTTTCCCGTTGTCGTACACTGGAGGGAATTTCCCTTGACACGCCCATCAGCTATTCAGCAATATGTTCGGATTCATACGTCAGCGACTTCAACACCAGGATACCGGACATCGGCAAGGTAAGCGAAAGGCTGGAATCCGAGGAACACGGTTATCTGTTTGATATTCTGAAGAATATATTCGACCTTAAAGAACTCCGCAATACATTGGGGTGGTACAGAAAGACCTGGACCGGCAGCCTTGAAAACATCTACGGCCAGGAATACATCAGGCTGATGAAATGGGAATCCGTCCTTGACGAATACGGACAGACTGCAGCGACATTCAGGAAGCAACTGGACAAGATCAGGGCGGCAGGAATGGAGGATGACACCTTCCTCAAGGAAAGGCTCTCGAAGGCTTCTGAGTATTTCCTTCCCAAGATGGAGGAGGCAAGGACCTTCATCCAGGCATGTTCTGACCTTGAAATCGACAACAAGGAAACAAAGAAGAGGGTCAAGGAGGCTTCAGACGAGCTTCTGACATTGCTCGACATTGCGTGCAGGACCCTGCAGATGATTCTCGGCGAGGGTTTCTCCATAGACGGATACAACAGGATACGTACCGAATGTCTGCTTGAAGAACGAAAGAAGACAAGGACGGGCAGACTCAGGAAGATAGAGCGTCAGCCTGGTGAAGAGGGAGTCGTGAACGAGGAACTCAGGGAAAGGCTGCAGGAATGGAGGTCTGCAAGGTTCAAGCAGGACAATGTACCGGCATATACGATCATGCACCAGAGCACATTGATGGAGATAGCCACCTTCATCCCGAAGACAAAAAAGGAACTCCTCTCCATCAAGGGATTCGGAGAAGCCAAATACCAGAAATATGGAGAGGAGATACTGAAGATTACTGCAGATTATTCCTCTACAGTATAGAATTCTATGATGCGGGCGATCGCTCTCTGACACACAGGACAGAAGCTTTCGGCCGCATTTGTCTTCATTCGGCAGTCAGGGAACGGACGATATACTCCCTTCGACTGATAACCGGCACCTTCATATACGCCGATCATCGATTCCATGGATGTACCCTCATGGAACTTCTTCCAGATGTTGCCCTCAACAGGCTTTGTAGGAATGCCGATGACCTTCGGAAGCATGTCATCCCACTTTGAAGAGAAGTCAAAGAGGGTTGTGATGTTCTGTTCCCATGGTTCACAGTCAGGATAGTAGTACTCGACGAACTGGTCATCATAGTAGTACTCATCTGCGAGTCCGGCGAAACTGTGACCGAATTCATGGACTACGACCGGCTTGAAGGCCGAGTGTCCGGCAGTTGTGAGCGTATATGAATTGAAGATTCCGCCACCACCGTAAGTATCTGTATTCGCAAGGATTACGATATGCTCATATGGAACTCCGCAAAGTCTGTCATGCATCTGACGCAGACGAAGGGTTGTAAGATATCTGTCAGAATAGAAGGTATTGAAATGAGCTCCGAGAGCGGTCTCTTTCCAAAGTCCTTCACCAGGTACGCTGACTCCGCTGTCCTTTGACGGAAGCGCAATCGCTACGAAATTGAAACGGTCCTTGTACTGGCCGAACGGCTCATGGGCAAGTATAGCCTCCATAGCAGTCTGGGCATCAGCATAGAACTTGTCAGCTTCTTCCTCCGTATAGCCCTCAGCAACGATAGCGACATCGATGCATTCCTCTACGCTTCCGCTCTTGAGAAGATATCTGTGAGGTGCAGGCGTAGGATTCAGACGACGGATAAGGATGTCTGAAGGATCAATCACATGGGACAGGGATGATGATACTCCCCCACGGAAATCATAGAGTTCGACCTTTACGACAGCCTGTTCTACAGGCATCGGCAAAAGGAATACATTCTCGAATGACTTGCGGACGCGGGTAGCCTCCTCAGTGGTCTGCCACTCCTGGAAAAGAGTCGAGAAACCCTGGCTGAAAAGGACCTTTCCTGTCTTGAGGTCTGTCATCACGATCTGACCGTTGCCCCTTACAGGAGTCTTGTCAAGATTGACCCTTCTGCCAGCCCATCCGTCAAAGACAGACATTTCGTCAAGGGAGATTTCCTGGGCCTTGTCAGTACCTGAGAAAATGTAATCAATTCTGAGGGTCTGAGTCTGTGCAATTGCAGCTACAGCAAGGCACATCGCCATTAAGGACACAAATACTCGCTTCATAATCATTTCAGCATCAATGGTTTAAAGAATATGCGTGCTCCATATTCGCAGCACGCACATATAGTAACAAATTATTAGTCAGATGGTTAGATTTTGGCTGCACAGTTGATTCCGTCAAGGGCGGAAGATACGATTCCTCCGGCATATCCTGCACCTTCTCCGCATGGGTAAAGTCCTGCAATCTGGGTATGTTCGAACGTCTCCGGATCACGAGGAATGCGGACAGGAGACGAAGTGCGTGACTCAACGCCAAGAAGCAGGGCGTCATTGGTATAATATCCATGCATCTTCTTGTTTCCGATCTCCGGGAATGCATACTTGAGCCTCAACGATACATGCTCCGGAAGGAGTTCATGCAGAGGAGCGTTTGCAGCACCTGGATGATAAGATGTCTGAGGAAGGCCGGTCGACGGGATGCGGCGGCAGAAGTCCATCATCCTCTGGGCCGGAGCCTTGAGGGATCCTGTATATTCGAACATCTTGCGCTCGATGTCCTTCTGGAACTGAAGAAGGGCAAGTGGTCCATACTGGGCATATTCAGGAAAATCCTCAGGTTCGATCTGAACCACGACTCCTGAGTTCGCCCACTTTGAATTTCGTGCGGAGTTGGACATTCCGTTAAGTACGAGTTCGCCGTCTGCAGTAGCTGCAGGAACGAGGATACCACCCGGACACATGCAGAACGAGAAGACTCCCCTGCCCTCGATCTGGGTAACGAAAGAGTATTCGGCAGTCGGCATATATGGCTGATACTTACCATGATACTGGATCTTGTTGATCAGTGACTGCGGGTGCTCGACACGTACTCCGAGCGCGAAGCCCTTCGCCTGGATCTCCCATCCCTTCCTGTCGAACATCTCATAGATGTCGCGGGCTGAATGACCTGTTGCGAGGATGACCTTGCGTGAAGAATATACAGTCGGAGAAGATGTGTCACCGCCAGGAGAAACGACCACATCGAATGATCCGTCACCCTTCTTGACGATGTCTGTTACCCTTGAATCGAAATGGTATTCGCCGCCATGCTCGATGATGCACTTACGGATGTTCTCGACAACTACAGGAAGCCTGTCGCTTCCGATATGAGGATGGGCATCGATGAGTATGCTTTCATCTGCACCGAAACGGACGAGCTGATGGAGAACCTCACGGATGTCACCTCTCTTTGATGAACGTGTATAGAGCTTTCCGTCAGAGAATGTACCTGCTCCACCCTCTCCAAAACAGTAGTTCGAGTCTGGATTGACCACACCTTCCTTGGAAAGCTTGGCCATGTCGAACTTGCGGGCATGTACGTCCTTTCCTCTCTCAAGGATCACCGGCTTGTAGCCACGCATGAGAAGCCTGAGCGCAGCGAACATTCCTGCAGGGCCTGCTCCAACGATTACAATCGGCTCTGCAGCAGACACATCCTGATATTCTTCAAGCACATATTCAGGCATGACCTCGTCCGGCTTGTAGACTTCGATCCTGTAGCGATAAAGGATATCGTTGCGTGCATCGATGGAACGACGCATGATGCGGTATCTGATCTGGGCCTTTGCCTTCGGTGACATGCCAAGTGCCTTGATCGCCGCTGCCTGTATCTCGTCTGCCGGCAGTTCCTTGCCGAGCTTACATGTAATTTCGATCTCTTTCATAGTATTAGAATTCTGCCAATCGTGAAACCGGAGCCACGTCAAGCGATGAGCGCTCTCCGTTCTGATAATGGAACCAGCCTGCAATCGCAATCATTGCGGCATTGTCCGTAGTGAACTTGAATTCAGGAAGGAATGTGGTCCATCCTCTCTTTCGGCCCTCTTCCTCGATACGTGAACGGAGGCCGCTGTTTGCCGACACTCCACCACCGATCGTGATCTGCCTGATGCCTGTCTCCTTGGCCGCCTTGATCAGCTTGTCCATGAGGATGTCGATCAGCGCCTTCTGGAAACTTGCACAGATATCGGCCTTGTTCTTTTCCATGAACTCTGGATCGAGTGCCATCTGGTCACGGACAAAGTAAAGAAGCGAAGTCTTTATTCCGCTGAAGCTGTAGTCAAGACCAGGGATATGCGGCTTGGAGAACTTGAACCTGTTCGGGTCGCCTTCCTTTGCAAGCCTGTCGACTATAGGTCCGCCCGGATAGCCGAGTCCCATCATCTTGGAACACTTGTCAAAGGCTTCTCCCACAGCATCGTCAATGGTCTGGCCGAGGATATCATATTCAAGAGGGCTGTTTACTCTAACGATCTGCGAGTTTCCTCCGGATACCAGAAGGCAGAGGTACGGGAACTCCGGCTGACGGTTTTCCTGACCTTCCTGCTTTATGAAGTTGGCAAGTATATGTCCCTGAAGATGATTGACTTCCACGAGCGGCTTGTCAAGCGACATCGCGAGTCCCTTGGCAAATGAAGTACCGACAAGAAGCGAACCGAGAAGTCCTGGTCCGCGGGTAAATGCGATGGCTGTGATGTCTTCAGCCCTGATGCCGGCACGGTTGATGGCCTCGCTTACCACTGGCACGATATTGACCTGATGGGCACGCGATGCAAGTTCCGGAATCACTCCTCCGTAAGCCTTGTGAACATCCTGGCTGGCAAGCACATTTGACAGAAGATATCCGTCCTTGATTACCGCTGCCGAAGTATCGTCGCAGGATGATTCTATTCCTAAAATGATTTCTGACATGTCAATTCAAAAAAGGTATGTTTTATGCATTCATTAGCACCGGCAAAAATACGGATTTTATCCGATATTTTTACTATTTTTGCAAGTTGGACAACAAAAAGGATAAAGGTCATCAGAAGAGCGATTAAAATATTCTGGCATACTATAGTTGCAATAGCCAGTTTTCTCTTTGCGGCAGCGCTAGCGATACAGCTCCCGCAGGTGCAGACCTATGTTGCCGGCAAGGTGATGGACACCCTTTCGGAGAATCTGGATGGAGACATCACGTTCGAGAAGATCCACTTCAAGCCGTTCACCACGCTCGTACTCAAGAACGCCGTCATCATCGACCGCAATCCTTATATCGATCCGATAGATCCGGCAAGTCCTCAGATAGACACATTCTTCCGCGCCGAATACATCATCGCAAAATTCTCGTTGGAAGGACTCAGGAAGCATGAAGGCATCCACCTCGACAAGGCGTTCATCAGAAACGCTCAGATGAACCTCGTGCTTGAAGAAAGCCAGGACACAGTCTATGGAGACAGGAATCCGGTAAACCTCACACGCATCTTCCGTCTGAAGAAAAAGGAGGAGCCGAAGAAGAGCGAAAAGGAGATATTCCACATCAAGAAGGTCGAAATCGTCGACATGGGCTTCGCCATGAAGGATTACAAATCCGACAGGAAGTCGTATGACGAGGGAGGAATCAGCTGGGCTGACCTTGACGTCAAGAACATAAACCTCAAAGCGAAGGAACTGCAGTTCGTCGCAGGAGTGATGTCCGGCGAACTTACCGACATGTCGTTCAGGGAGAAAAGCGGATACGAGGTCGAGAGCCTCACCGGCAACGCAAGAGTCGGCAACGGAAAGACCATCATCGAGGACCTGCACATCGACGACCTCTGGTCGGACGTAAGGCTGTCGCTTTTCATGATGAGCTACGAGAACACAACTGCATTCAAGGACTTCATCGGACGGGTAAAACTGGACGGAAACATCCTTGAAAGCAACCTCGACTTCAGGACGATATCATACTTTGCTCCGTCTCTCACAGGCAACATGCTCAACATCGACGTCACCGGAAGCATGTCTGGATGCATCAACGACTTCATATTCACCGATGTCAAGGTGAATTCAACATCAGGCAGATTCCGTGGAACCGCAAACGGAAGGATCACCGGCATCCCTGACATCCTCAACACCACCCTTGACGCAAGACTCAACGGATTCTCACTCACCACATACGGCCTTGACGACTTCCTTGCACAATGGACCAAGGACAGGCAGAGGCTGGGACTTGACCGCTTTGCTGACGGCACTGTCTTCTCTCTCAACGCGACAGGAAAGGGCCTGATCAACAACCTGGCTGTGGATGCAGACATAAGGTCAGCCATCGGAGAAGCCGACGCCAACGTCCGACTCGACAACATCGTGGTCAAGGAAAAGCCGATCGGAATCGCAGGAAACGTAAAGACCGAGGATCTGGACATAGGAAAGATCATCAACAACGACATTCTCGGACCGACAAGCCTGAAGACCACCCTGCAGGCAACGCTCGGAAATGAGGACATACCTTCCGAACTCAAGATCGACACCCTCAAGATCGACAGGCTGAACGCTAACGACTACGACTACAGCGACATCACTGCGGTCGGAAACGTCTCATCAAACGGATTCGACGGTAGGATCGTATGCCATGACCCGAACCTTAACTTCCTGTTCCAGGGAGCATTCGCACTTTCTGCCAAGACCAAGAATGCAAGATACAAGTTCTTCACGAACATCGGCCATGCCGACCTCAACGCAATCAACATCGACAAGAGAGGACTCTCAAGGGTACATCTCAGGGCAAGTGCGGACTTCACGAAGAGCAGTGCAGGCGACATGCGAGGAAAGATCGACATCGCCGATATCGAGCTTCAGAACAGCGAAGGCAACCATAAGATCGGAAACATCAATCTCGTCTCATACAGCAGCGACAGTACATATGTCGTGCGAATGGACTCACGTTTCCTCAATGGAAACTATACAGGAAGCGCCCCTGTCACCACATTCGTGGAAGACCTCAAGGGCATAACGCTCAAGAAGGAACTCCCGTCCCTGTTTGAGGATGCGTCATACAGATGGAACGGCAACATATACAGGCTCAACTTCAAGTTCAACAACTCGATGGACCTCCTGAGCTTCGTCATGCCAGGTCTGTACATCGACGAGGGAACCGTACTCAACGCGGATGTGGACAGGCATGGAAAGTTCACGGCATCGATCAATTCCAACCGACTTGCATTCGAGAGAAACTACATCAAGGGCATCGACGCCGACCTCAACAACGCAGACGACGCCCTTGACTGCAGCCTCAGATGCTCCGAGGTAAAGGTCGCATCCATAAGCCTGAAGGACAGCTACCTGAACCTCCACGGAGACGACGACCATATCGGAATGAGGTTTGACTATGACAACGCGAGCGAGCTCGCCAATATGGGTGAGGTCATTCTCCGAAGCACATTGACACGAGAGGACAACATCCTTGACGTCGGCATGGAATTCCTGCCATCGTCAGTATTCGTGAATGCAAAGGAATGGAACATCGAGCCGTCAGAACTCTCTCTGAAAGGAGGTCTTATCGATGTAAAGACATTCTCCGTGACTTCCGGTGAGGAGGTCATCAGCATTGACGGAAAGGCCTCAAGGGAAAACCCGGACACCCTCAGCCTCAATCTCAGCAGATTCGACCTGGCCATGGTAAACGAGATGGTCGGCAAGGACCTCGGCATTGACGGAGCAGCGACAGGTACAGTACAGTTGACATCTCCACTCAAGAAGAAAGGTATACTCATAGACATGATCTGCGATTCCACCTACTTCTCGGATGTGCCTCTCGGCACACTCAACCTTGAGAGCCGCTGGAACGAGGACGACCAGAACTTCGGAATCCTCGTCAGAAACGAAATCGATGGAAGAAGCAGCATACATTCGGAAGGAACATTGACTCCAACCGGTGAAATCCTTGACATCACAGCAAACCTCAACCGCATGAGCATCGGATATGCACAGCCGCTGCTCAGCGATGTATTCAGCGAGATGGCAGGAAGCATTTCCGGACGCATCGCACTCAACGGACCTATCTCGAACCTGAACATATCAAGCGAGGACACATACCTCGAAGATGCTCTGCTCAAGGTTGACTACACCAATGTCCCATATCATGCTGACGGCTCATTCCACCTTGACAGCACCGGTGTATACTTCAACAATATAGCGATCAGGGATGACTATACCGGAACAGGTACAATCAACGGAAGCATCAACTGGGATCACTTCCGAGACATGAGCTTCAACACCTCGATCAGCGTCAATGAAATCGAAGGCATCAACATCGTAGAAGACAATGGCCAGGGATTCTACGGAAACATATTCGGTACCGGCAACGTCAGCATCACTGGTCCTATGAAATCGATCCTCCTGACTGTGGATGCCGTAACAGCGAAAACCGGACAGCTCCATATACCACTGACCAGTGCCGCCAGCAGGGAGATGACCAATCTCCTCAGGTTCAAGGAAGAGGAGGTCGTAGAGAAGGTGGACCCTTATGAGGCGATGATGGTAAGGATGATAGAAAGGGAAAATGCGACAAGCGACTTCAGAGTCAAGCTTCACATAAACGCCCAGCCGGAAGTACAGGCCTTCGTAGAGATTGACAAGGCTACAGGCAACGTACTGTCCGGATACGGAAACGGTCTTCTTGACATCGAGGCAGGAAGCGACGTATTCAACATCAACGGTGACTACACCCTCCAGGGTGGTAGCTACAAGTTTGTGGCAATGGGCCTGGTAAGCAGAGATTTTGAAATCGAGAGCGGAAGTTCGATCAAGTTCAACGGCGACATCATGAACAGTACCCTTGACATCAATGCCATCTACAGGACAAAGGCTTCGTTGGCAAGACTTCTTTCTGATGAATCATCTGTAACAAACAAGAGAAACGTGAACTGCGGAATCAGCATCACAGACAGGCTCAGCAACCCTGAACTTGGATTCTCGATCGACATACCTGACCTGAATCCAATGATCAAGTCAAGGGTGGAAAGTGCGCTCAGCACAGAGGACAAGATTCAGAAGCAGTTCCTGTCACTGATCATCTACAACAGTTTCCTTCCTGACGAGCAGTCTGGTATCGTAAACAACTCGTCACTGCTGTATTCAAATGTGACTGGAGCACTTGCAAACCAGTTGAACAACATATTCCATAAACTGGACATTCCTCTTGACCTCGGTCTGAACTACCAGCCGAATGAAAGCGGAAACGACATCTTCGACGTAGCCGTATCGACCCAGCTGTTCAACAACCGCGTCGTGGTCAACGGAAACATCGGAAACAAGCAGTACTCGACTTCCGGCTCACAGAACGACGTGGTCGGAGACCTTGACATAGAAATCAAACTCAACCGCTCCGGCGCATTCCGACTCAATCTGTTCTCGCATTCTGCAGACCAGTTCTCGAACTATCTGGACAACTCACAGAGAAACGGAGTCGGCGTCACATATCAGACCGAGTTCAACTCATTCGTAAAGTTCCTCAGGAACATCTTCTTAAGCAAGACGAAGAGACAGGAGGCAAAGATGCAGGAAGAACAGTCTATGATACAGGGCAAGAAGATCAATTTCCGGATTGAAGCTCCGGAAGAAAAAGACAAAGACAAAACTTATGGCAGATAAGAAAGGCAGATTATTCCTGATTCCTTCCCCTCTGGGAGAAAACGACCCGTCGGAGGTCATTCCCATGCCGGTCCTGAAGTCTCTTGAGAATTTCAGGACGTTCGTCGTTGAGGAAGTCAGGACAGCAAGAAGATATCTCTCGAAGGCAGGCCTCAAAGGCAGGATCGGAGAGCTGGAGTTCCATGAACTCAACGAGCACACGGATGCCGCTGTGATCGAAGGCTATCTCAAGTTCTTCGACAACGGAAACGACGTTGCACTCATCTCGGAGGCGGGACTTCCTGCAGTGGCGGATCCGGGCGCACAGCTGGTTGCCTTGGCTCACAGGCACGGAATCGAAGTGGTTCCTGCAGTAGGTCCGTCATCGCTCATGCTCTCTCTCATGGCATCAGGACTGAATGGTCAGTCATTCGCATTCTGCGGATACATCCCTGCAAAGACAGACGAGAGAAGAAGCAGACTCAAGACCTTGGAGAAGGTATCTGCGCAGTTGAAGCAGACCCAGATCCTCATCGAGACCCCATACAGGAACGATTCGCTATTTGCTGACATCCTTTCGGTATGCGGGGCATCAACAAGGGTATGCGTGGCGGCAAACATCACCATGCCGGACTCATACATAAAGACCAGGAAGGTCTCTGAATGGAAGAAGGAAGGACTTGTCATCGGCAAGAGACCATGTGTATTCTTAATACTTGCATAATGGAAAAGATTGGAATAATAGAACTTGAGGGAATGGAATTCAAGGCATACCACGGATGTCTTGAGCAGGAGAAGATACGCGGCAATTCCTTCACAGTGGATTTCCGCGGAGAACTGGACCTTTCGGCTGCGGCTGAGAGCGACAACCTCAATGACACACTGAACTATGGCGAGATCTACGAGATCGTTGCTGAGGAGATGTCCATACCTTCTGAACTGCTGGAAAACGTTGCCGGCCGCATCGTGAAGGCCATTGAGGCAAGATATCCTGAACTTGTATCTTTCTCTGTAAGGGTATCAAAGAAAAGACCGCCGGTAGACGGAGTCGCACAGTGGTCCAGAGTAACATTATTCCACAACAAATAGAAACATATGCGCATAGCATTCATTACGTTGGGCTGTAAACTGAATTACGCCGAAACATCCACATACGAAAGGGCGCTTCTGAAGGAAGGATTCGAGGCAGTGCCATGGAGCAAGGGAGCAGATGTCTTCCTTGTGAATACATGTACAGTGACCGAACATTCGGACAAGAAGAGCCGCAACATCATCAGGAAGCTGCACAGACAGAATCCCGAGGCACTCATCTATGTTACAGGATGTTATGCACAATTGAAGAAGTCCGAGATCGAGTCGATCGAGGGAGTCACTGCTGTGTTCGGCGCGACAGAGAAGAGCCTTATCGTTCCTACCATATTGGCAAATGTCCAGGGAAATGAGTTCAGCGCCAATGACATGAGCCCATTCTTCCCGGCATATTCAAGCGGAGAAAGGACCCGTTCATTCCTGAAGGTCCAGGACGGATGCGACTACAAATGCCACTACTGTACGGTACCATATGCACGTGGCGAGAGCAGGAATATCCCGATATCCGAGATCATTCCACAGGCAGAAGCAATCGCAGCTGAAGGCATCAAGGAAATCGTACTTACAGGCGTCAACACCGGAGACTTCGGCAAATCTACAGGCGAAACATTCTTCGATCTCATACGTCAGCTGAACGATGTGGAAGGCATTGAGAGATACCGCATTTCATCGATTGAGCCTAATCTCCTTACAGAGGAAATGATCGACTGGATCACAACAGGAACCAAGTTTCTCCCCCACTACCATATCCCGCTCCAGTCGGGCTGCGACACCATACTCCGCGAGATGGGACGCCGCTATGACACTGCAGCATTCGCAAGAAAGATACAGTACATCAGGGAGCGCACCGAAGTCCCTGGAGGTCCGAAGGTATTCTTCGGCATTGACGTCATCGTAGGCTTCCCTGGCGAGACCGATGAACTTTTCATGGAGACATATACCTTCCTTCGCGACGTGGTACGTCCTGCATTCATCCATATCTTCCCATACTCGCGACGCGCAGGAACCCCTGCCGCGACAAGAAAGGACCAGGTTCAGGACTGCGTGAAGACCAAGAGGGTGCAGATGCTTGAGGTACTCTGCGAGGAACTCCACAGGGAATTCATCGAATCCAACAAGGGAGTTGCCGAGAAGGTTCTTTTCGAGAGCACTGACCGCAAGGGCATGATGGAGGGATATACCGGAAACTACATCAGGGTCTCAAGAGAATTCGACCCTGAACTCATTGGAAAGATCGTGGATGTAACATTGTAGGAATGGGAAAGGCGAAACTGACATTTCTTGGAACAGGTACATCACAGGGAGTACCGATGATAGGTTGCGGCTGCGAAGTATGCCGTAGCAAGGACTCCCGTGACAAGAGGCTGCGCGCCAGCGTGATGGTTGATTATGAAGGACTTAGGATTCTTGTAGATGCGGGTCCCGACTTCAGGCAGCAAATGCTCCGCGCAGGTGTGTCACATGTCGATGCCATCCTACTGACCCACAACCACAAGGACCACACCGGAGGGCTTGACGACATCCGTGCATTCAACTATCTCGAGAAGAAGGCTTCGGAGATCTACTGCGAAAAGTATGTGGAGGATTCGCTCCGTATGGAATATGGATATGCCTTTGCGGAAAAGAAATATCCCGGAGCGCCTGAGTGGCATGTCCACAACATTGACGAAAATCCATTCACCATCAAGGCAGGCGGACCGTACGAAGTGCTGACATGGGAGCATGGTAAGGGATACATCCATTCAATGGCCGGTGAAGACGAACCGGTAAGGTCGGTTGAAATCGTTCCTATCAGAGGCATGCACTACAAGTTGCCTGTACTGGGATTCAGGTTCGGAAACATCGCGTACTGCACAGACATGAATCATATTCCGGAGGAAGAGTTCGCAAAGCTTGAAGGACTCGACCATTTCATCATAAACTGTGTGAAATACGGCAAGCACATTTCCCATTATTCTCTTGAGGAGGCAGTGGAAGTTGCAAGGAAGGTCGGTGCAAGAAATTCATGGCTCACCCACCTCTCCCACCAGTTGCCGACATACAACGAACTGGCGGCTGAACTCCCGGAAGGAATCCATCCGGCATACGACGGTCTGGTATTGGAATGATGCTAAACCTGAGGTGAAGGAACGCTTCCCTCGTCTATGAGCCTGCGGAGGACTGAAAGGTATTCACCTGATGAAGCTGACGCCGGCGTACCGAAACGACGGGCAAGGTCATCAAGCCCGTATCTTCCTGACATCTCGTCATTTATGAATCTTGTCATCTGACTTGCGAGTTCTTCCGATTCGGCAGGTCTGGTCTTTCTTTTGGCGCGACACACATCGCACGTGCCACAGTCAGCACTGTCGTTCTGACCGAAATATTCAAGCAGGTATGAACTGCGGCAGATATCCTCCTCGCTTATGTAGTCAATCATCTTCTGCATCCTTTCAAGGGCAGAATTCTTCAGCAGGTCATACCTTGCAGGATCGAGGTTCACATTCTTCGGGCGAAGACGCTCGTGGTGGAGAAAAAGTACTGTCGCACGGTCGCACGGTATGTATTTGAGAACGTGTTCAAGCGAAAGCTTGTACAGGAGCTGGCGGAGCATAGGAACGGGAACATCCAGAAGTCCGGCAACGTATTCCTCGTCGACCGGCACAGGAAACGAAAATACGCCCGTATATTTCCTCATCAGGATCTCCAGCAGCTGCACCATCTTAGGATCAGGGAATTCCACATCGTAGAGTTCGTTCCTGCTGACGGTTATCTGCACCTTAGTAGATATGTCCACGTCTTCCGACATGGTCCAATGACCAGTCCTTTCGATATAAACGATCGAGTAATAGGCAGCCTGCTTCTGAAGCTTGAAATGGCGGCAGAATGCATCTATATCGAATTTCAGCTGACGCCCGGCACCGTTGTCGTAGGGTATGTCGAAGAAGACATGGACCTTGTGATATATGTCCTCGATATATTCCAGCGATGGGAAGGAAACCGTCGCGATCTGCTTGAGTCTTTTGGTATCGGATGCGTTCCATATGGTCACGGCAAAACTTCTTTTTCCGTCACGGCCTCCGCGACCCGCTTCCTGGAAATATGCCTCCGGACTGTCGGGTACGTCAAAGTGGATGACAAAGCGCACATCCGGCTTGTCGATACCCATTCCGAATGCATTCGTACACACCATCACCCTTATCTCTCCCGACTTCCATTTCGCCTGTCGGTCACTTCGTGAATCAGGTCCAAGGCCTGCATGATAGAACGACGCGGATATACCGTTTGCAGACAGGAATGCCGCCAGTTCCTCGGTCTTCTTTCTGCTTCTCACATAGACGATTCCTGTGCCCGCGACGCTGCTGCATATGTTCAGCATCTGTCCTAGCTTATCCTCGGAACGACGTACGATATATGAAAGATTCGGACGTTCGAATCCACTCTTTATCAAGCACTTCTCTTCAAACCCAAGACGTTCCATGATATCGTCTGCAACCTGCGGAGTCGCAGTCGCGGTAAGCGCGATCACCGGTGCATCCACCATCTCGCGGATACGTCCGATCTGCAGATAGTCCGGACGGAAATCATAGCCCCACTGAGAGATGCAATGGGCCTCGTCGACGACGATGAAACTGACCTTCATCTCCTGCAGATAAGTCCTGAAGAGAGGAGTTCCGAGACGTTCCGGAGAGACGTACAGGAACTTGAAGTCACCGTATGCTGCGTTGTTGAGGGTAAGATCGACCTCCCTGCGACCCATTCCGGCATTCACGCAGAGGGCCTTGATGCCTCTGTCATTGAGGTTCTGAACCTGATCCTTCATCAGGGCGATGAGCGGAGTAACCACGATTGCGATTCCCTCCCTCATCAATGCAGGAACCTGGAAACATACCGACTTTCCACCGCCTGTAGGAAGTATGGCAAGCACATCCTTTCCATCGAGAGCAGTTCGGACGATGTCCTCCTGTTTCGGGCGGAAAGAATCATAACCCCAATATTTCTTCAAAACTTCTGACGGTGTCATTTTCGGTTCGTTAATTGCCAACGGCGATGTTGCGACAAAAGTAAGAAAATCTTTGATTTTAAGTTTGTCAAATCATAAAAAAAGTTTATTTTTGCATCGCCCATACTAGGGATAACAGAAAATTGTTTTAAAACCTTAAATATTCTTACAAAAAATTATGAGCACAATTGACTTGAGCAAGTACGGTATTACCGACGTAAAGGAAATCGTACACAACCCGTCTTATGAAGTACTCTTCGCTGAAGAGACTAAGCCAGAACTCGAGGGCTATGAGAAAGGCCAGAACACTGAGCTTGACACAGTTAACGTAATGACTGGTATCTACACCGGACGTTCTCCTAAGGACAAGTTCTTTGTAAAGAACGAGGCTAGCGAGGATTCAGTATGGTGGACTTCAGAGGAGTATAAGAATGACAACAAGCCATGCTCAGAAGAGGCTTGGAACGACCTCAAGGCTAAGGCTGTAAAGCAGCTCTCTGGCAAGAGACTCTTCGTTGTTGATACATTCTGCGGTACTAACGAGGCTACACGTCTTAAGGTACGTTTCATCATGGAAGTTGCATGGCAGGCACACTTCGTGACTAACATGTTCATCCGTCCTACAGCAGAGGAACTCGCAAACTACGGTGAGCCTGATTTCGTATGCTACAACGCATCAAAGGCAAAGGTTGACAACTATCAGGAGCTCGGCCTCAACTCAGAGACTGCAACTGTATTCAACCTCAAGAGCAAGGAGCAGGTTATCCTCAACACTTGGTATGGTGGTGAGATGAAGAAGGGTATGTTCTCACTCATGAACTACTACAACCCACTTCGCGGCATCGCTTCAATGCACTGCTCTGCAAACACTAACATGGAGGGTACAAGCTCAGCTATCTTCTTCGGTCTTTCAGGTACTGGTAAGACTACTCTCTCAACTGACCCTAAGCGTCTCCTCATCGGTGACGACGAGCACGGTTGGGATGACGAGGGTGTATTCAACTACGAGGGTGGTTGCTACGCTAAGGTTATCAACCTTGATCCAGTTTCTGAGCCAGATATCTACAAGGCTATC
>JAZRLI010000014.1:0-22582 GCA_045646785.1 Candidatus Cryptobacteroides sp.
ACTGTACCTCTGAACTTCTGAAGTCTCTCCTTGTCACCCTCCTTGATTCTGTATGTAACGGTGATTGTGTCACCGGCCTTGAATTTTGGGTAGCTGGCTACTTTGTCGTTTGCAAATGCCTGCTCTACTACTTTAATAAGATCCATTTCTGTATTAAATTAAATTTGCTGGCAACATCACGTCTTTTTTCACCCTGCGCGAGAGGTTGCTTTGATTTTGGGATTGCAAAGGTAGGAATTAAATTTAAAACTCCAAA
This sequence comes from Candidatus Cryptobacteroides sp., assembly GCA_045646785.1. Classification (GTDB taxonomy): domain Bacteria; phylum Bacteroidota; class Bacteroidia; order Bacteroidales; family UBA932; genus Cryptobacteroides. Next base: position 257 of record JAZRLI010000014.1, read on the forward strand.
CTTTTCTGGAAAAAATTTTCAAAAAAAGATGATTAATCAAACAAATCCTTGATTCTGTCAAAGAAACTCTTGTCTTCCTTGCTTGGATTTGGCTTGAACGAGTCGTTCTGTTTCATTGATTCGAACATTGCTTTTTCATCCTTATTGAGCTTTCTTGGTATCCAGACTGCAATCTTTACATACATGTCACCGGTTCCTCCGTATCCGTTGACGGTCGGGAGACCCTTTCCGCGCAGACGGATCACGGTACCTGACTGGGTACCTGCCTCTACCTTTATCTTATATGGACCGTCAAGGCAAGGTACTTCAACCTCTGCACCGAGGATCGCGTCAGGAAGCGATACGATCTTTGTATAGTAAAGGTTGTTTCCGTCTCTCTTGAGGTTTGGATGCTCCTGCTCCTCGATTACGACGAGAAGGTCTCCGTTTATTCCGTTGTTCTTTGCCGCATGGCCTTCGCCCTGTACTGTGAGCTGCATGCCTGCCTCGACTCCAGCAGGTATGTTGACCTTTATTGTTTCACGCTTCCGTACGAGTCCTGTTCCGCCGCATGAACGGCATGGATTGCTGATGACCTTGCCCTCGCCGCCGCACTGCTGGCATGTAGAGTAGGTGACTGTCTGACCGAGGAATGAGTTGACGACTCTCTGTACCTGGCCTGTACCGTTACATGCAGGACATGTCTTGATGTCCGAACTGTTCTTTGCACCCTTGCCTGAACAATCATGGCATGGAACGCTCTTTTCGATGCTGATTTCCTTCTCAACTCCCTTTGCGATCTCTTCAAGGGTAAGCTTCACGCGTACGCGGATGTCACGTCCCCTGTAGACTCTCTGCTGTCTCTGGCCGCCACGCTGTCCGCCGAATCCACCTCCAAATCCGCCAAAGCCTCCGAATCCACCTCCGAATGCTCCGCCGAAAAGGTCGTTGAGGATATCGTTGAGATTGCCGAATCCACCGCTGAAGTCAGGGCCTGCACCCTCCACGCCGGCATGTCCGAACTGATCGTAACGTGCCTTCTTGTCAGCGTCGCTCAGGATCGAATAAGCCTCAGCCACCTCCTTGAACTTCTCCTCGGCTTCCTTGTCGCCCGGATTCTTGTCAGGGTGGTACTTGATGGCCATCTTCTTATAGGCCTTCTTTATTTCTTCAGGCGATGCGCTCTTGTCGACGCCCAGCACCTCATAGTAATCTCTCTTGTTTGCCATATGACTTTATATGAGTCTGTTATATTCCTACTACCACCTTAGCGAAGCGGATTACCTTTCCGTTGAGTGTGTATCCTGTCTGTACGACGTCGAACACCTTTCCCTTCATCTCTTCGTCCTGGACAGGGAACTGTGCCACAGCCTCATGGAGGTCAGTGTCGAACACTTGGTTCCTCGCCTCGATTACTGCAAGGCCCTTGCCCTGGAGATATGCCATGAGCTTGTGGTAGATGAGCTCAGTTCCCTCCTTTGCAGCGTCGCTGTCGTTCGAGTCCTTGAGTACTGCAAGCGCTCTCTCGCAGTCGTCGAGAACCGGGAGCATGCCCTTGATGGTTTCGGTCGATGCCATGCTGATGAGCTCGATCTTCTCCTGCGATGTGCGTCTGCGGAAATTGTCGAACTCGGCCATGAGCCTGATGTAGTCGTCCTTGTCCTTTGCTACCTTTCCCTCGAGTTCCGCTACCTTCTTCTCAAGTTCTTCGATCTTAGCCTTGTCCTTGCTGCCTTTCTTCAGGAAACCCTTCTTCTCTTCCTTCTTCTCCTCCTCAGCCTTTGCCGGGGTCTCCACCTCCGGTGTGTCCTGTGCTTCGGATACAGGTGTCTCCTGTACCTCTTCCTCTATATTTGTCTTGATATCTTCCATTTTCATCTCAAATTTATTGTCATGGGCACGATTTGGCCGTCGCAAAGATAACAAATAATCTGCCATCTGAAAAATACTGACATAATGGCAGAAAAAAGGGCTGACCGGATGTCTTTTGGTCAGCCCTTCGCTATTATATGTCGCAGATTTATTCTTCGATCTTCTGATATTTAGGAACAAGGGCCTTCATGATGGTCCATGCGATGAGATATGCAACTGCGCAGATGCAGAATACAATCATGTAACCTGCCTCCTTTCCTTCGAATCCGAGGAATGCGAATGCAGATCCTGCACCCTCGGAGTATGTGAACAGCCAGCCGGCTCCCTTGTTGATGAGGAATGAGCTGATACCGCCAGCCATACCTCCGATACCTGTGATGGTAGCGATTGCAGACTTAGGGAACATGTCTCCGATTGTCGAGAAGAGGTTTGCAGACCATGCCTGATGTCCCGCGCCTGCAAATCCGATGATGATTGCCGGCCACCATGCAGAATACTGTCCAAGAGGCTGTGCAAAGAGTGCGAGGAGAGGGAAGAATGCGAAGATAAGCATCGCAAGCATACGTCCCGAGTATGGGTGCATGCCCTTCTTTTCCACAAAGAGCTTAGGAAGGTATCCTCCGTAGATCGAAATGACTGTCACGATTGCGTAGAGTGTCACGATCAGGGCCATACCCATTCCTGATGAAGACTTGTATCCGAACTGGTCAGAGAAGTATGCAGGAGCCCAGAAGAGATAGAACCACCATACTCCGTCGGTAAAGAACTTTCCGACGATGAATGACCATGTCTGACGGTATGTGAAGCACTTGAGGAACGGAATAGTGCTCTTTTCCTCTGTCTCTGCAGCCACAGGTTCGTCCTCATCCTGACGGATGTAGTCAAGCTCTGCCTGGTTCACGAACTTCGACTTGTGCGGCTTGTCATACATGAATACCCAGAATCCCATCCAGAGGAATCCGAGGGCACCGATGACGATGAATGCCATCTCCCATCCTCCGCCGATGCCTTTGTCCTTGAAGAACTGTGCAAGGAGCGGAATTGTTGCAGGGGCGATGAGTGCGCCGACAGAAGCGCCTGCGTTGAAGATTGAAGTCGCGAATGCGCGGTCCTTCTTAGGGAAGTATTCTGCTGTGGTCTTGATCGCTGCAGGGAAGTTGCCCGCCTCACCGAGGGCGAGGACTGCACGTGCTGCCAGGAAGAGCCATACGCTCACGGATGCAATGGCAAGAGCCGCTGCTGAACCTGCCTCCACTGTGCTCATTGCCTCGATTGATTCGAAGCCCTCGATCTTCATTGTGGCCCAGCCGCATCCTGCGTGGATACATGCTCCTACAGACCATACTCCGATTGCCCAAAGGTATCCCTTCTTTGTGCCCATCCAGTCTACGAACTTGCCCGCGAAAAGCATGCAGACCGCATATACGATGGAGAAGATTGCCGTAATTGTACCGTAATCGTTGTCTGTCCAATGGAACTCAGGTGCGATGAAGTCCTTCCATGTGAGTGAAAGTACCTGACGGTCCATGTAATTGACAGTAGTCGCTACGAAAAGCAGTACCACCATCCACCAACGCCAGTTGGTCATCAGTTCTTTACTTGTGTCTTTTTTCATTGGTATGTAATTATTTGATTTTATGTCTATTGCATCTCATAAAGTTCAAGAAGACGGAATTCCTTTTCATCAGTCTCCTCCATTATCTGTCCTATGCGCTCGGAAGCCTTCTGGAGGTCTTCGTATGCCATCGTTCCACTGTTGAGCTTATCCTCAAGTCCGGCCTTTTCCGCTGCGAGGTCCTCAAGTTCCTTCTCAAGCTGCTCAAGTTCCTTCTGCTCCTTGTAGGTGAGTTTCTTCTTCTTTGCCGGAGCCTGGCTTTCGCCTGCGGTCTTTGCTGCCTCCTTCGCCGCCTTTTCCTTCGCTGCCTTCTCTTCTGCACGTGCCTGGGAACGCTGATCCGCTTCATATTCCTTTATGAACTCGCGGTATTCGCTGTAGCTTCCCACGAAGTCCTTGATGAGTCCGTCTCCGCAGAAGATGAACAGATGGTCCACGAGCTTGTCGAGGAAATGACGGTCATGGGATACGATTATGAGCGAACCGCTGAATTCCTGGAGATACTCCTCAAGAATGTTGAGGGTCACGATGTCGAGGTCATTGGTAGGCTCGTCAAGGATGAGCAGGTTCGGCTGCTGCATCAGGATGGTGAGCAGGTAGAGACGGCGCTTTTCTCCTCCGCTGAGTTTCTCGACCTTGTTGTTGAGCATCTCGTGAGGGAAGAGGAAGCGGTTCAGCAGCCATGTGTCGTTTACGATGTCGAGAACGGTGTCGTCCGGATTGAACGACATTCCGCTCTGGTGGTAGTATCCGATCTTCAGAGACTCTCCACGCTCAATGGTTCCGGTCATGTCCTGGACCATGTCAGGGGTGTAATTGCCGGTTATGAGGTTGAGGAAAGTCGATTTTCCTGCTCCGTTTCGACCTACGATACCGACCTTCTCATAACGTTGGAAATTGTATGTGAATCCGTCCAGGTAGCATCTGTCGCCGTAGTAGAAGCTGAGGTTCTTACAGTTGATGATCTTGGTTCCAAGCCTTGTGCTGCCCTTCATGGCCTCCATGCTGACCTGCTTCTGTGTATAGACCTGGGATGCCCTGTCCTTGAGGTCATAGAATGCGTTTATGCGGTAGCGGGCCTTTCCTGTACGTGCGCATGGGGTGCTTCGTATCCATTCAAGTTCCCTCCTGAGGATGTTCCTTACCTTGTCTGTCTCTGCATTGTAGTTGGCGATCCTTTCCTCGCGCTTTTCGAGGTAGTTCTGGTAGTTGCCTTTGTATGTATAGACTGCTCCATGGTCCATTTCCATGACGATATTGCATACCCTGTCGAGGAAATAGCGGTCATGGGTAACCATCAGAAGGGTACATCTTGACCTTCCGAGGTATCCTTCGAGGAACTCGATCGCATCGATGTCGAGGTGGTTGGTAGGCTCGTCCATGATGAAGAACTCGGCCTCGCTTGCGAGCATCTGTGTCAGAGCCACGCGCTTGATCTCACCTCCGGAGAGTTCCTTCATCAGCTGCTCGGGATCCTGCAGATTGAAGTTCGTGAGGAATTTCACGACCCTGTGCTCATATTCCCAGAGGCTTTCCTGGTCAAGGCCGGCAGTGAATTCGGTGCTGGAAGACATGATCTGGTCGAAGATGGTCTTCTCGGGGTCAAATTCATACTCCTGCTCCAGGAAGGCTATCTTGATGTCCTTCAGGAACATGATCTTTCCGCCGGAATCCGACTTGTCCTTTCCTGCAAGGATCCTCATGAGCGAGGTCTTGCCGGTACCGTTCGGAGCGATAAGGGCGATCTTGTCGCCTTCGTTGATGTTGAACCCTATCTTCTCGAACAGGATCTTCGGTCCGTAGCTCTTGGATATGTTTTCAATCTGTAGATAGCTTGCCATACGATTTACCTGAAGAATTTATCTACTTCCTTCACTGCTTCAGGAAGGGCGAATACCGCCACACGGTCATATGCCTGGATATGGGTGTCGCCAACGGCGATGAACGATTCGTTGCCGCGGATGATACCTCCGATGATGGCATTTGCCGGGAATCCCATGTCCTTGAGAGGCCTCTTTGTGATCTCGCTCTCTGGAGCGACGATGTACTCGAGCACTTCGGCGTTGGTTCCGCTCATATACTTGATGAAGCGGACCTTGTTGCTGAGAGTGAACTTGAAGATACGGCCGGCAGTGATGAGCTTCTTGTTGATCACTGCGTCCACACCCATGCTCTCGGCCAGCTTGATGTACTCGATGTTCTCGACCTCGGCGATGGTCCTTTCGACTCCAAGTCTCTTTGCCGCAACGCAGGCAAGGATGTTCGTCTCGGAGTTGTTGGTCACTGCCACGAATGCGTCATAGTCGCGGATGTTCTCCTCGAGGAGCATATCCGAGTTTCGACCGTCGCCGTTTACGACGATCACATTGCTTGGCAGGGTTTCGGAAAGATGGAGGCACTTCTCCTTGTTGAGGTCGATGAGCTTGATGGAATCCACCTGCTTTGAAATCTGCTTTGCGACGATTTCAGCGATCGGGCTTCCTCCAAGGATCATTACCTTGTCCACCTCGATGTTTCTCTTTCCGAGATATTTCATGAGCATGTCGACGCCTTCTCTCTTTGAAACGATGAAGACGAGGTCATGGTACTTGAACTTCGTGTCGAATTTAGGGATGATGGTCTGGTCGCCTCTGGAGATGGCTACGACTCTGAACTTCAGTCCGTCCTCCGCGGCTACATTACTGAACTCGGCCATGTTCATGCCTATCATCGAAGACTCTTCCTCGAGCTTGAACACTGCAACCTGAAGCTTTCCGCGTGCGAAGTCGAGCGAGTCGGTCGAGGCGCTTCTCTTGAGAAGCTCCACGATCTCTCCAGCCGCGATCTTCTCAGGGTAGAAGAGCAGGTCGATACCCATTTCAGTGAACAGGTACTTGTTCTCGTATGAGAGGTATTCCTCGTTGTTGATACGTGCTGTGGCCTTCTTGCAGCCCATCTTTTTTGCAAGCATGGCGCTGACGATGTTAACGTCCTGCGAGTCAGAAGGGTTCACGGCGATGAACAGGTCTGCCGTAGAGACCTCTGCATTGTGGAGGGTCTGGATGGCAGAAGGGTTTCCTTCGACTGTAATCACGTCAGTATGCGACCTGAGTGCCTCAAGTCTGCGGTTGTCCGAATCGATGACTGTGATTTCATTCGATTCGTTGCTCAACATCTTTGCGAGGTGTGAACCTACTTCACCTGCGCCTGCAATTACGATTTTCATAATCTCTAAAATTTATAGAAATCCTTCATCCTGATGCTTTCCGCCACAGCGGAACCGTTCAGAAGCGATGAAAGAACTATCCATTTCCTGTAAATACCCTTGACTTCGGCCTTGTCGCCGAACTCTCTGACGTACTCCGCAACCTGTTCCTTCGATGGCCGCTGCATGAGCTGTCTGTATTCCTGGTGTGCCTTAAGCACTGCCTTGAAGCAGTCGGTCTTCATCGTAACGAGATAGACTGCCGCCGAAAGCAGGTCCAGAACTTTTCTGAACATGATCCGGCATCCCGCCATGCATGTTCCTCGTGAAGCTGCCCTTTCAGGATCCAATCCTCCATGGTATAGGCCGAGGGCGAATGTCCTTGCCAGATTGTTCTCCAGCATGAGCAGGTTGTTGCGGTAGTTGAGGAAGAGCTTGAACGGCGATGTGGCCGGCAATGTGCCTCCTCCGACATGATATATGACCGAAGACGGCACCACCGTCACCTTCCATCCTTCCAACTGCATCCTCCAGCACATGTCGATCTCCTCCATGTGGGCGAAGAACCTGTCGTCAAGTCCTCCGAGCTTCCTGTACACCGATGTGCGGACCATAAGGCATGCGCCTGTCGCCCAGAAGACATCGGCAGGGGAGTCGTACTGTCCCTTGTCCTCTTCCAGCCTTCCGAGGATCCTGCCTCTGCAGAACGGGTATCCGTATCTGTCGATGTATCCTCCGGCCGCTCCGGCATATTCGAACTTTTCCCTTTCCTGCCAGCTGTGGAGTTTCGGGGCGCATGCTCCGCACTCCGGATGCGAGTCCATCCATTCCACCAGCGGGCCGAGCCAATCCTCGGGAACCTCGATGTCGGAGTTGATCAGAAGGAAGTATTCCGGTGCATCCTCTCCTGCGCAGATTTCTGCAAATGCACGGTTGTAGCCGCCTGTAAAGCCGAAATTCTTCTCGAATTTGAGCGTCCTTACCTGCGGAAACATCTCGTCCATGACCTTGAGGCTTCCGTCTGTTGAAGCGTTGTCCGCAACGATGACCTCAGCGCCTTCAACCTTCTCACACGAACGCAGAAGCCCCGGAAGAAATTCCTTCAGGAATCCTTCGGTGTTCCAGTTCAGTATGACTACGGCTGTCTTCATGGTCTTTAACTTACAAATATAGTAAAAAGATTTCTCGAAAAGTCCTTAATGACAGACTATCTGCTGCCGAAATAGACGAAGATCATACCGAGGAGGATGAGGAGCAGGTCAAAGATCTTGGCCTTGAGGTTGCGTTCCTTGAAGATCACCACGCCGCAGGCGAATGAAATGAGGACTGATCCGCGACGTATGAGCGATACGACCGAAATCATTGCCTCAGGCCTGCTGAGGGCGTTGAAATATGCGAAGTCCGCCGCCGCAACGAAGATGGCGATCAGCGGGATGGCCCAGCTCCAATGTAACGGAGTGGTATTCTTTCTTGTCGGATACCATGCGATCATGCATACTACGGTCATCATTATCAACTGATAGAGGTTGAACCAGCTCTGTACAAAGATAGGGCTGAGTTCCTGCATGATGAACCTGTCGTAGAGGCCGCTGACGGCTCCCATTATGGTGCCGATGGCCACGAAGAGCATCCACTTGTTGCGTGTGAAGTCGATGTTCTCCTTCTTGCTCGATCGGCTCATCAGGTAGATGGACAGGATCGAAAGGAATACGCCGATCCACTGGCACCAGTTGAGCCTTTCTCCGAAGAAAAGCATGGCTCCCACCAGCACAAGAACGGGTCTGGTAGCGTTGATCGGGCCGACGATGGTGATCGGTATGTGCTTGATTCCGAAATATCCCGCAATCCACGAACTCAGTACGATGATGGATTTCAGGACCACGAGAAGATGGGCCTTCAGCATCGGACGGCCTGCGAATATTCCACCTGCCCACTCAGGATCGGCAGGAAGGTCCAGGCTTCCGGCAAAGGCCGAGGTATCGACGATCGTACCGCTGAACCAGTCGTTTCCTATGAGTGTGTCAAGGATGAACGGCGAGAAGATCAGCGTCGATACCAAAGTGTTCAAAAGCAGCACTGGAAGGACTGCATTGTCTTTCAGTGCTGCTTTCTTTGAAGCGTCATAGAAGCCAAGTAGGGTAGCCGATACAAATGCCAGCAGTAACCACATATTGCCTTGGTCTTCAGTATATTAATGGCATCCGCCACATCCGCAGTCACCGTCGTGGTCACCGCATCCGCCGCAGTCGCTGCCGCATCCACCGTCATGTCCGTGGCATCCGCCGCATCCGCATGTGTGGACATATTCTCCGTGGAGACCCTCAGTGAGCTCCTTTTCTGTAGCCTCGCGTACTGTAAGGATTTCGCCTGTGAAGTGGAGTGTCTTGCCTGCCATCTGGTGGTTGAGGTCCATCTTCACTGAAACCACGGTTCCTTCCAGCCCGACGCCTGGGATGACGCCGCCCATGCTGTTCATCATAGGGATAGTGTTGCCGGGTACGAGGAGGTCCTCACGGATCTCGCCGTTCACCTCGAATGCCGCCTTTGGAAGGTCGATGATTCTGCTTGGATCAACCTCGCCGTATCCATCTACCGGTGAGAGGGTTACGTCGAACTTGCTTCCTGGCTCCATTCCCTCGATGTGCTCTTCGAGCTTAGGGAGGAGGCTTCCTGTTCCGTGGATATAGTCAAGCGGTCTTTCCTGTGTTGCCTTGTCGACGATCTGTCCGTCGACCTCAAGGTCGTAGCAGAATTCTACTACTGTGTTCTGTGCGATTTTCATATTGTATTCTACTTTTTTATTTTTCGTTTATGCTGAGAATGATACGTTTTCGAAGGCAAGTGTGCCGATCTGCCAGCGGGCGCTCGGGCGATAGTCGTTGCCCGCAGCTATGAGGCTGTTCCAGAGGGTGACGATGTTGCCTGTTATCAGCATCTCGCGTACCGGATGGGTGAGCCTGCCCTTGCTGAAAGCAAATCCCTCTATTCCGAATGAAAAGTCTCCGGTCACAGGGTTGCAGTTGCCTCCGTTGAATCCTGTCACGAGGATTCCGTTCGAGCACTTTCGCAAAATGGACTGCAAAGATACTTCTTTTTCATCTGCAGTCAAGTCCTCGTCCTTCAAATACGGCATCAGCACAGGCCTGCTGAGGTCCTCGATTGTAGGAGGAATTTCCATCTTCTTCGACATATATGTACTTACAAAGTATTTCTGGACCACGCCCTTGTCGATGATGGCACTGTCGGTGGTTGCAACACCCTCGGTGTCGAACAGACGTGAACCGCTCTTGCCCGGAGTCCTTGCAAGGTCCATGAGGGTCATCCCCTCAGGGAATACCTTTGTTCCGACCGTTCCGTCAAGGAATGAAACCTTCTGCTGGATTGCAGATGCGTTGAGTGCTGAAGCGATAGGGGACAGGAGCCTTGATGCCACTCCGTTGTCCACGACCATCCTGTATGAACCCGACCTGCGCTTCTTTGGTCCGATCTGCCTTACTGCCTTGTCGAGCGCCTTCGCCGAGCATGACGAACAGTCAAGACTGGCCTCCTTCTGTGCAGCTTCCCACCAGAATCCGCTGTACTTGCTTCCGTCTGCCGCCTTGATGGTCGCTTCTGCAAAACAGTAGTACATGGTCTCGGTGTGTCTTCCCTCAAATCCCTGGGAATCAGTCATGTAATTGTCGTCAACGGACTCGCTGTACTCGCATTCCTCCGATATCAGGCTGTATTCCTCGCATGGGGAGGTCTTGCCGTACAGGCTCATGCTGCGTGCCTTTTCAAGCCTCTTTCGTGCGTCGCTGTCTGCATAGCCTTCGTCATAAAGGTCGAGTTCGCGTCCGGTCATTGCTCCCTTCTCGGTCCTTTCCGGATCCGGAAGGCATCTGCATGTGTCCTCTCCGAGCATCCTCGCCATCTCTATGGCCTTGAGGATGAAGTCCTCCAGCTCGTTCTTCTCTAGTCTGTTGGTAGAGAAAGTGCCATATCGACCATCAACATATATGTAAAGGTATATCGAGCGGTCTGCGGAATGGGTGACCTTGTCCAGTTCTCCGTTCAGCAGCGTGTAGCCGTCCATGACACTCTTGTTGAGAGATACCCTGGCGGCGTCCGCTCCGTTTGCGACTGCGAATGCAATGCAGTCCTTTGCTATCCTTATTTCGTTTTCAGTAATCATCGTTCAATGGATTATGATCATTCGCCTCCTACTGTCAGGTTCTTCACGAGGACTGTCGGCATTCCGCAAGATACCGCTACGCTCTGTTCCTTGCCGCAAGTCCATGTGCCGTTGTCGATCTTGAGGTCGTTTCCGACTGCAAGTATGTCTGCCAGGGCCTGAGGACCATTTCCTATGATGTTGATGTCCTTGACCGGCATTGTGAGGCGGCCGTCCTCGATGAGGTATCCGCTCTTTACGAAGAATGTGAAGTCACCTTCGCCGATCTTCACCTGTCCGTTAGAGAACTCATCGACATAAATTCCCTGCTTCACGTCAGCGATGATGCCCTGCGGATCAGCGTTCCCGCTTTCCATATATGTTGCGCGCATACGCGGGATAGGATTGTATCTGAAATTCTCCCTTCTACCGTTTCCTGTCGGTTGGACTCCGTACCAGCTTGCGCTTATCCTGTCGTGGAGATATGAGGTCAGGATGCCGTCCTTGACCATATAGGTCTTTTCTCCAGCAACGCCCTCGTCGTCATAGTTTCCCGAACCTCTGTTGAATGCCACCGTGCCGTCATCTACCACATTTACGCCCTTCGGACAGATCTGCTGTCCCATCTTGTCGGAGAATATTGACTGCCCCTTTCTGTTGAAGTCGGCCTCGAACGCATGGCCCATGGCCTCGTGGAGAAGGATTCCGGATGCTCCCGCACCCATCACCACGCTCATCTGCCCACCCTTTGGCCTGCGTGCCTCGAAGCGTGCGTCTATGCCCTTGACAACCTCGTCCGCGAGTTCCTTCATGAGTTCCGGACCAGCAAGTTCCGCTCCCATCCTGAAGCTTCTCGCCGCATTTCTGTTCTCGGTCTTTCCGTCCTGTTCGAATACGGCGGAAACGCTCACGCTTCCTATAGGCCTTGTGTCGCATGTAAGTTCGCCGAGGGAATTGTACATCATCACATCAGTGACCGAGTCCGAAAGTCGTACGACAACCTTGACGATCCTGCTGTCCCTGCTGAAAATCTCCTTCTCAAGCCCGTTGAGGAATGGGAGGAATGTGTCTGCACCATATTCCCTCCAGTTCCTTTCCATTGGATAGAGGTCAAGCCTGCGGTCTTCTACTGGAGCATATGTACGGCTGCCTGTGGTTCCAAGCGCGATCGACGATGCCGCCTCTGCAGCCTTGAGCATGTCCGGCATTTCCGTGTTCTCTGAATATGCATATCCGGTCTTTTCGCCTTTCAGGACTCTGATTCCCACTCCGTAGTCGGTATGGAATCCTCCCGAAGATACGACTCCGTCCTTAAGCAGGAGGTTGAAGAATGTTGTGTGCTCGAAGTACAGGTCGCAGAAGTCTCCGCCGTGGGAGAGCGCCGTGTCCGTAGTCTTTTCAAGCTGTGTGCGTGTGACCTTGAACAGGTCGAGATAATATTGTTCTGTGTTCATGTCTGTCTACAAAGATGGTATTTCACCGTTTTCCTCCGCGTGTCTTCTGTGGTCCCTTGCCAGCTGGAGGACTGTCGCGTATGTCTGTCCGTCCTTGACGTTTGTGACACCGCCTCTCGTGCCTTCCGCGATGACACGGAACGGCGTCTGGGAGTTGTCTGCGAGGATCCACCTGTCACTTACAGGTGCATAATGGTAGAAGAAATAGTCTATTCCGACATAGTATCTTCTTCTGATGGTCTCTTCAGGGATGTTGTGTCCTCCGGCCTCGACCCTGGCCTTGACACGTTCGATCGCCAGTTCCGGTGAGTTGAGCCAGAAGTACAGGAGGGTAACCGAATATCCCGCGTTCTGGGCCATTCGGATAGTCTTCATGAGTGTGCGGGTAGCCAATGTCGTTTCAACGGCAAAGTCGCTCTTTTTCTTGAGGAGATATCTGATCTTCAAGAGCATGTAGCGGCTGGCCTGGATCGATGCGTTCTCCGGCTTGAATGGCGAAAGGCTTTTCGCAAACTCGTCTGAATTCACGAACTCGCTGCATTCAAGCATTTCCGGCAGCATCGAATATGAGGCCGTTGTCTTTCCAGCTCCGTTGCATCCTGATATGATGTAAAGTCTAGGCATATATCTTATTTGTGTGTCACTCCGTATCCGAACAGGGCGAAATCTCCGAGGCATGGGTCGTCCGGCCATATCTCGCGGAATGTATCGGTGATCTCGCGTGCTGTCACTATGTCCTTCTGTCTGCGTGATGTAAGTCCAAGGGCTGTGGCCTGGTCATATACATGGACATCGAGGGGGAGTATCAGGTCCTTCTTGTCCGAGTTCTTCCATACTCCAAGGTCCACCTTGCCGTCGTCGCGTGTGAGCCAGCGTCGCATCATGCTGATCTTCTTGTTCGGCGCCTTGCGGTCTTCCTTTTGCCCGAAGATCAGACATCGGATCTCAGTATCCGTAAGCCCTTCGATGCTGTCCCTGGTGCTGTAGATTTCTTTCAGGCGTCTGCAGATGCCGGCGAAGTCCTTCCATTTTATGGTCCTGTGCATGCTCGCATCCTCGTCCCTGTACTCTCCGTTCATGACATAGTCGTACGGTCTCCAGTACATTTCTTCCAGCATCCTGTCGCAGTCCCTGACAATCATCGAACGCCTTCCCCATGCAAGGTGGGAGGACAGGAGGGCGGATATCTCCACGTCGGCCAGCGACGCCTCTCCGTTGCGGAGCATGCCGGCAAACTTGGTTGGGAAGATTATCGGATCTTCCTGGAAATACTTCGGGTCGTTGTATTCGTGAGCCCACCCGGTCAGGGTCTCTTTCAATGACTGGTCCATATAACATGCAAATATAATAAAAATGGCAGGTCACACATCTGTAACCTGCCATTTATTTATGGGGTAAATCCCTTATTTTGTAGCTGACTCGATACGCTTCATGTTGGCGAACATGAAGATGCCTGCGATAGCGCAGATGGCGATGAGCACCACCCAGATGCCCCAGAGAGGCATTCTCATCCAGAGGAGACCTGGAACAGATACGAGGTAGTTTCCGATTGCGGTTGCTGCGAACCATCCCCCCATCATCATACCCTTGTACTTAGGAGGAGCAACCTTCGATACGAATGAGATACCCATAGGTGAAAGGAGGAGCTCTGCGAATGTGAGCACGAGGTATGTAGAGATGAGCCATGTAGGAGATACGAGGTCCGGGCTTACTGTACCGCTGAGTTCCTTTGGAGAAGCGAGTCCGAGGGAACCGAGTGTAAGGATGAGGAAGCCTGCTCCTGCCACGAACATTCCGAGACCGATCTTACGTGGTGCAGATGGCTCCTTGCCCTTGCTTGCAAGTGCGCTGAAGATGGCGAGGGATACCGGTGTGAGTGCCACTACATAGAACGGGTTGAACTGCTGGAAGTCTGATGGCTGGATGTTCACTGTGCCAGGCATTCTCATGTAGAGTGCCGCTGCGGCTGCCCAGAGGACTGCAGTGATTGCTCCATTTGTCATCTTTGCCTTCTTGCTGTCTGACTGGAACACTCCGAAAAGTGTATATACGGACGCTGCGATGAGAGCGAGGCACCAGATGTTGAATCCGATCCTCATTCCGCCTTCAACGCTGCTTGCTGTATAGTCACGCGCGAAGAATGTCATGGTTGCACCATTCTGGTGGAATGCCATCCAGAAGAAGATCACTACAGCGAATACGAAGATGAGGGCTCCGATGCGGCTCTTTGTCTGCTCTGGAGTGAGTTCTACCTCTGCTGCAGGGTTTGCAGCCTTTGCCTGCTTGGCGTTCACGTCAGCGTGCTTGAACCAGTTGCGGCATCCGTAGTAGATGAGCACTGAAAGGATGAGTGAAACGCATGCCACTGCGAAACCGCCGTTGTATGCTGTAGAAAGTCTCTCGATGTAGTAAGGTGCAAATGCGGCCATGTCCATTCCGGCAGCTCCCGGCATTGTCGAAGCGATGCCCTGAAGGTTCTCAAGGTTCTCCGGAGTGATTGTGCCGTTCATCACCTGATGTGCAAGTGCAGGTACGTTTGCGTTGTACACGAGGTCGTACTTGCTGAGTGACCAGTTGGTCATGGCCTTTGCCATTGAAGGCGCGAACATTGAACCTACGTTGATTGCCATGTAGAAGAGGCTGAACGCCGCATCTCTCTTTGCAGAGTACTTAGGGTCGTCGTAGAGGTTACCTACCATTACCTGGAGGTTGCCCTTGAAGAGACCTGTACCGATTGCGATGAGTGTGAGGGCTCCGAACATGAGGATCTTGCCTGCGAGGTCCGGTGCTGTAGGGACTGCGAGACAGAGGTATCCGAGGAACATTACTCCGATACCGATGGTCACACATTTTCCGTATCCGATCTTGTCGGCGAGGATACCGCCGAAGAAAGGCATGAAGTAGACACCTGCGAGGAAGATCGAGTAGATCTGTGTCGCAGTCGCTGCGCTGAAGCCGAACTTAGCCTGGATGAACAGGAGGAAGATGGCCAGCATTGTGTAATAGCCGAAGCGCTCACCTGTATTGGCGAGCGCGAGGGCGAAAAGTCCTTTTGGTTGTCCTTTGAACATGATTTCTGATGTTATGCTGTTACTTTCTCAAGCCACTTCACCATTCCGAACATCACTCCCATAGAGATGAAGCATACGACTGCGAATACAGTCCAGCACTGCCAGATCGGCCATGCGTTGTACATGAGAGGTCCGAGGAAGAGGAAGAGGTTTCCGATTGCTGTAGCACCGAGCCAGAGTCCCTGGCAGAGACCGAGCATGCTCTTAGGAGCCACCTTCGATACGAATGAGAGTCCGAGAGGCGAGATGAAGAGCTCGGCTACAGTGAGGAAGAAATATGTTGCGATGAGTACCCACCAGTGTGCCTTGTCGGCCATCTGCTCTGCGATTGGGAGAGCCTTGTAAGCCTCTGCTGAAGGATAGCCCTTGAGCATTGAGAACACTGCGAGGAATACGAATGCGAGACCTGCGATGAGCATACCGATACCGATCTTTCTTGGAGTCGAGATCTCCTTTCCACGGCGTGCAAGGGCTGCAAAGATGGCCATGATCACAGGAGTGAGGACGATCACGAAGAATGGGTTGATTGCCTGCCATACCTCAGGAGCTACTGCAGATGAATCGACGAAGTCACGTGCGAAGAATGAGAGTGACATACCGTTCTGGTGGAATGAGAACCAGAAGAAGATCACGATTCCGAGTACCGCGAAGAGAGCGTACATGCGCTGCTTGATCTCCTTTGCCATTGCAACCTTCTCCTCAGCTGTATATTCAGCACCCTTTACCGCCTCTTTCTTTGCAGGGTTAGGGAAGATCTTCTGCGAGAAGAAGAAGATTGTGAGGGAGATGAGCATTGCCGCTACAGATGCGATGAACGAGTAGTGGATACCCTCGTTGAAGATCTGGAGGTAATTCTGGCAAGATGCAGAGAGGTCAGAGATGCTTCCGCCTGCAGCGACCATCATTGTCTTGAGGTTGTCGAGGGCCTGTGCGCTCATGCCCGATGCGTTGTTGATGAACTCGTGGCAGAGTGCGGGGAGCTGTGCGTCATATACCATTCCGTTTGTCTCGAGCCACCATGAGCGGAGGAGAGGAGCGACGAAAGGAGCGATGAGGCCACCTACGTTGATGAATACGTAGAAGATCTGGAATCCTGAGTCACGCTTGTCCTTTGCCTCAGCGAGGGCCTTAGGACCCTGCTTTGCCGCTTCAGCCTCGAAGTTGTCATACATCTGTCCTACGATTGCCTGGAGGTTGCCCTTGAAGAGACCGTTACCGAAGGCGATGAGGAAGAGTGCGAAACATGTCAGCGGGAGAAGCCAGCTGATGTTGCCTGAAGTTGCAAGGATAGGAATCGAAAGGAGTACGTATCCTGTGGCCATTACGATGAGACCAGACTTGATTGTACCCTTGTAGTTCTGTGTGCGGTCAGCGATGAGACCTCCGACAAGGCTGAGGAGGTAGATGCCTGCGTAGAAGAATGAATAGATGGTGCCGGCAGTACCTTCGCCAAGACCGAATTTAGAGCAGAGGAACAGTACGAGTACCGCGTTCATGATGTAGTAACCGAAACGCTCACCCATGTTGCTGAGAGCCGCTGCCAATAGACCTTTTGGATGTCCTTTAAACATAGTTTCTGTGTTTTGATTAATTATTGATATTACTTGATTTATAGCTTGTATTTCGTGCGCACGGGCACATAATCATGCAAAGATAATAAATTTAATTTAGAGGCAAAATATCGGAATTCATAAGGAAAATTGGTATATTTGCTTTTTCCGTATGGGAGGACATGCGCCGTCCTCTCTGGTTATTCGCGGTTTTTTAGGTGTATGTGTTTTATAATGAATGATTTACGCGTGCGGTAATCGAGTGTTTGCGGTGCGCGATGGACTGAATGATAAACTTATAAGATATGAAAACGATACTCAGAATGCTTTTGTTGGCAGTTTTATTTGTTCTGCCTTTTACAGCTTCGGCACAGAAATCATCTGATCCGGAGGGATACATAACCTATTCGCTTCCTTCGACTACCATAGTACTTGATGTCGAGGCGGTGAGGGAGAGCTTCTATGCGGGTCCTTATGCAAGGTTCGCGGAGAAGTATCTCGGAATCAAGGTAAGACAGAAGGATGAAGTGAAATGGCAGGTTACAAGACTCAGCCTTACTCCTTTCGTGGAGGCGGACCTTACAAAGAGATATTCCCTCCAGCTCAAGAAGAATGCTCCGGACCTTACGTCCCTCAAGCTGACTTCTGCCGGACTTATTGCATTTGCAAACGGAAATGATCCTGCAGCTCAGACCTGGAGCACTCCTGCAGCAGGTAACGGCGACTTCTCTACAAGGGGCGTGTCGTCGAACCTTACATCCGAGGCTACCACCCTCTACAGAGGCGAAAGAAGGGATGCGGAGTACAGCAAGGTTTCCGTACAGCAGAACATGGTGGTCGAGAAGACCCTCGAGCAGAGAGCTGCTGAAGCTGCCCAGATGATCATCAGGCTCCGTGAGCAGAAGCTTCAGATCGTGACGGGAGATACAGACGCCACATACAGCGGTGAGGCCATGGGAGCGGCGATTGCCGAGCTTACCCGCCTCGAGGAGGAGTATATGTCGCTTTTCGTGGGATATTCTGAATACATGACCCAGAACAAGAGCTTCGATGTCGTGCCGGTGGCTGACCGCGAGAGCCAGATGTATGTCGCTTTCAGAATCTCTGATGCGGCAGGTCTCGTTCCTTCGGACAATCTTTCAGGCAAGCCTGTAGTGATGGAGATCGTTCCTCAGGAGTCGGTTCCGGTAACGGTTCCTGCTGAATCGTCAAAGCATCAGACAATGAAGTACCTCATCCCGGCTACATGCACCATCAAGGTGAAGGACGGACAGGAACTCCTTATCCAGAGCCGAGTGCCTGTGTACCAGCTTGGAGTCCTCGGTACAATGCCTGTAAATTCAACATTGCAATAAACATTAAACTGATAATACGTTATGACTATCAAAGAACTTGATCCACAGATCGTGTGGAAGAACTTTTACGCATTGACACAGATTCCGCGTCCGTCAAAGCACGAGGAACTTGCTGTCGAGTATATGTACAACTGGGGAAAGGAGCATGGACTTGAGACCATCAAGGATGAGGTAGGCAACATCATCATCCGCAAGCCTGCCACTCCAGGATGCGAGAACATGAAGGGAGTGATCCTCCAGGGCCATATCGACATGGTTCCACAGAAGAACAACGATACCGTACATGATTTTGAGAAGGACCCTATCCAGACATGGATTGACGGAGAATGGGTGAAGGCTAAGGGAACTACCCTCGGTGCCGACAACGGACTCGGACTCGCAATGGCTATGGCGGTACTCGAATCTACTGACCTCAAGCATGGCCCGGTCGAGCTTCTCTGTACTATCGACGAGGAGACAGGCATGACAGGTGCGATGGCCCTCAAGCCAGGCGTGCTTCAGGGAGATATCCTCATCAACCTTGACTCTGAGACAGAAGGCGAACTTTATGTGGGTTGTGCCGGTGGTCTTGATGCTTCAGCATCAGCTGCATATGTTCCTGCAGAGCCTCAGGCAGGCTGGGAGTGCTGGTCGCTCGCAGTGAAGGGCTTCAAGGGCGGACACTCAGGTATGGACATCATCCTTTACCGAGGTAATGCAAACAAGGTGGCTGCACGCGTGCTTTATGCACTCATGACAGAGGCTGACGTGAAGCTCCTCGACCTCGAGGGCGGTACACTCCGTAACGCCATCCCACGCGAGGCATTTGCTACAGTATATGTTCCTGCGGAGAAGGTTGAGGCTGCAAAGACAGTATTCGAGCGCGTTGCTGCCGAGGTGAAGGCAGAGTATGCAGGTACAGATCCTGACTGCGAGTTCATCTTCAAGCCTTACGAGTGTGCTGAAGGCGAGTGCTGCGGCGGTGATGAGTGCAAGTATGTTCCGGAGGCTGATGCGATCCGTTTTGTACGTGCCATCATCGCATGTCCTGACGGAGTTGAGCGCATGAGCAGCGAGATGGCAGGTCTCGTCGAGACTTCAAACAACCTTGCGATGGTGAAGATCGAAGGTGGCGAGTTCTCAGTGAAGACTCTCATGAGAAGTTCTGTGGACACAGCAAAGGCGGCTCTTGCTCAGAAGTTCGAGGCAATCTTCGCTCTTGCAGGCATCGAGACTTCATTTGCCGGCGGTTACTCAGGCTGGGCTCCAAATCCTGATTCGGCTATCCTCGCCACAATGAAGAAGGTTTATAACGACCTCTATGGCAAGGAGCCGGCTGTGATGGCTATCCACGCAGGACTCGAGTGTGGTATCCTCAGCGGTGCATATCCGCACTGGGATATGGTTTCATGCGGTCCTACCCTCATGAGCCCTCACTCTCCTGACGAGCGTGCGAATATCCCTTCTGTTGCAAAATGCTGGGAGTTCCTTCAGGCTGTTCTTGAGAATATTCCTGTGAAATAGTTTGAATATTAAACATTTATTCCTATATTCTCAAGTTTGACACTTCCCAGGGTGAAAAAAGGGGCTATCTGTCTCATTTTCAGAGATTTTTAGCCCCATATTGATGATGCATATCTGTGGTATATAAACCCGGCCTGCTGTGTTTTCTACATATTTTTCTCCTTTTCCTTCAGTTTTTCCATGGAACTTCTGCTGTTCTTCGTGGCGGATATGATCTCCCTCATCCTCTGTTTCGGTACTATCTGTGTGTCTGTCCTGAAGCTGGCGGAGCCGTGCAATGCATTCGTGAGGCCTGTATAGAGTCAGGAACATATATTCCCCTCAATTCTCCAGACCTTAAGCTTCTAGCCAACTTCCCACTATCCACAGCATCTGTTTTTCTCAATCTCTCTCCTCCCATGGTAGGCACGTCCGCGGGGTTGACCACAATGTTGTGAATGCCTAGGTTGTGTAGTTCCCAGTGTATCCAAAATCCGCAAAAACCTGCCTCATAGACAGAATAATACTCTGCACCTGGGTAGGTATTGCTGAGGAACTTGTACAAGGCAGCAGGACTTGGGCCCTGAGTAAACTTCTTCAGAACTGACTGTTCAGATAAAATCGTTACTGTCCAGCTCTTTAAATGCACATCTAATCCGACAGAAATCTATTAACCTTTGAAGGAAAATTCCTTTCTTTGTGTACTCGTAGCTACTGTGTTTTTGATAATAATTGATGCCAAATTAATTTAGCAAAAATATTAGTAGCTTAACATTTATATGAAAAACTTCTCGGGGGTCTGCAAAGTGGCAGGGATCGACAAGCCCCTGAGAGCGTCTTTCAATAGATTACAAACATAGGTACTTTATTTCCGAACAATAGGAATTGTCATCTTTTCTTCTTATCTTGCACAAGGATATAAAACGTTTGCAATATGGATGATAACTTTTTACCGCCTGTTATTGTATGGGGATATTAAACAAGGAATTATCCCCAAGGAGTCTCTACAAACAAATTATACGGTATATATTTGTTTTATTTTTTCTAATTAATACAGACCTTATGAAAAATGTTTATCCATCATTTTTATTTATGGTTATTATTTCCATTACTCTATGGAGTTGTAACCAAGTTGAGCCTATCATTGCAGAGGAAAATGCAATTGCATCTCTTGACTTTTTCTCTCAGTATGGAGACGTTCATAATGCAATGCTTGCGCATGTTGATAAGAATATAGTTATTGACAAACAATGCAAAACAAAAGAAGATGTTCTCAATTATTTGATGAACACTCAGTCAAAGTATGCAGAAGAATTATTATTACCAGATTCCGATAAGTGCTTGATACAAGAACTTTTGCCAGTATATAAACATCTTTACGATAAAGAGAATATTAGTTTTTCTCCCGTAACAAGATCTAATGTGGATGAAGACATTTATTATTATACAACAGAGGACATAATCAATTCCATTAATGCTTCATTTAATAGGGGAGAAATTGATTTATTTGAAAAGCAATCTCTTATTGAATTAATAAATTTGTGTGA
Organism: Candidatus Cryptobacteroides sp.; assembly: GCA_045646785.1. GTDB lineage: Bacteria > Bacteroidota > Bacteroidia > Bacteroidales > UBA932 > Cryptobacteroides. The sequence goes on from JAZRLI010000014.1 coordinate 21,519, forward strand.
AGATAATGTGCTTGGTAAACTTTCGAATGACTCATTCGAATTGAAATTCACTTCGTTGACAAATCAGTGGGAGAAGCATTATTCGAATACAGATTTTTTGTCTATGATTGACGCGGAAGGACATTTTAAGAATGACTTAGAGGAATTCCCTAAGGGTGCAATCAGTGGGGTCGTTTTGAATATCTCTAAAAGTTCTTTGGAATATTGGGATACACCTGAGACCAAAGGCGTAGTTGCGACTATTGTAGTGCAGGATATCGTTGGAGCGGTACTCGGTGGCGTCACGGGTGGTGTTGGCTCCGTTGTAGTTGGTGGAAAATTGAATTGGGGGTCTGTTGCATGGGCAGCTGGCGTAGGTGCGATAACTGGTTCAACAGGAGTAGTGGGAAAAGTTTCCAAATGGATAGTATCACTATTCTAAGTATATTTTATCATGGATTGGAAAGACATTATAGTTATTATAATTGCAGGACTTTTAGCCGGAATTTTTGCGCCCAAAGTTACGCCACCAATTGTCCGATGGTTGAAAAAGAAAGGTATTCTAACAGATAGTGCAGAAGAAAATCATGGATTGAATAAGAATGGATGATGTGTAAGCGTCTCCGCGATGACGTATTGTGTCGTGGAAGCACAGTCGCTAGCTTTGCAAAAGAAAGACTATGCTTAAGAAGAAACAGAATGACAAAGCAGGAAGACGCTTATTTGACAAAAAAGAGTTCCCAGTGAACTCTGTGCAATAAATTCAATTTTTCAAGTGTCAAACTTCCGCGTGCGAACATCCCTTCTGTTGCAAAATGCTGGGAGTTCCTTCAGGCTGTTCTTGAGAATATTCCTGTGAAATAGTTTGAATATTAAACATTTATTCCTATATTTGCAGCCCATTTTGGTGGATTGAGTCCTCTGAAATGGGCGCAAATTATTATAAAACAATAAATTACAAACAAAATGCTTAAACAGTACGAAACCGTTTTCATTGCAACTCCCGTTTTGTCTGATGCTCAGATGAAGGAAGCGGTCGCAAAGTACACTAACTACCTCAAGGAGCGTGGTGCAGAGATTGTGTA
>JAZRLI010000015.1:0-68901 GCA_045646785.1 Candidatus Cryptobacteroides sp.
TTAACCTTGTTTAATTTTACGAATTATGGCAAAGAAAGCAAAAGGTAACAGGGTGCAGGTCATCCTTGAGTGCACTGAGCAGAGAGAGAGCGGTGTACCAGGTATCTCAAGATACATCACTACTAAGAACAAGAAGAACACTACTCAGCGTCTGGAGCGTAAGAAGTACAATCCGTTCCTTAAGAAGGTAACTCTTCATCGCGAGATTAAATAATTTTTGGAGGAATTGATATATGGCAAAGAAAGCAGTCGCAACCTTCAAGGCTGGTACACTCAAGAAGATGGTAAAGTGTATCCGCATGGACAAGTCTCCTAAGACTGGAGCTTATGTTTTCACAGAGGAGCTCGTAGAGGAAGACAAGACTAAGGACTTCTTCGCAAAGAAATAATTTTTCTTTAAGAACACTTAAAAGTGGCACAGCAGGTTTATTTTCCGCTGTGCCACTTTTTTTATACGCGTTAAATGATTAAATTTGCGAGTTAAACATCTGGTTATATGGGTATATTTGACAAAGGATTCAAGAAAACCAACAGAAGCTTCTTTGACAGGCTTTCCAGGGCAATCGTGGGTAGGACTGAGGTCGATGACGACGTGCTGGATGCGATCGAGGAAGCCCTGCTGGCAACAGATATGGGCGTGGATACAACCATGAGGGTAATCGAAAACCTCGAGGAGAGAGTCCGCGCTGACAAGTATGTTTCAATGAACGAACTTGTGGACATGCTCCGCGACGAGATAGCCTCCCTGCTCAATGTCCGCGATGGCGAGACTTCAGATGACAAGGTGGTGCCTTTCGATTTTTCCCGCAAGCCTTACGTGATCATGGTAGTAGGTGTCAATGGAGTGGGAAAGACCACTACAATCGGAAAGATCGCAAGCAGCCTCAAGGCACAGGGCAAGAAAGTTGTGCTCGGTGCTGCGGATACATTCCGTGCTGCGGCCGTTGACCAGCTTACTATCTGGTCTGAAAGGGCAGGCGTGGATATCGTGAAGCAGGCTATGGGTTCGGATCCTGCATCTGTTGCATATGATACAGTGTCATCGGCAGTGGCGAAGGATGCAGATGTTGTGCTCGTGGATACAGCAGGCCGTCTCCATAACAGGATCGACCTCATGAATGAGCTGACAAAGATCCGCAACGTGATGAGAAAGGTCGTTCCAGATGCACCGCATGAGGTTCTCCTCGTGCTTGACGGTTCTACAGGCCAGAATGCATTCCAGCAGGCGAAGGAGTTCTCTCGCGCAACGGATATCACTGCCCTTGCAGTCACAAAACTTGACGGTACCGCAAAGGGTGGAGTAGTCGTAGGAATCGTAGACCAGTTCAAGGTTCCTATCAAGTTCATCGGTATCGGTGAGGGCATTGATGACCTTAAGGTATTTGACAAGAGAGAGTTCGTTTCATCTCTCTTCTCGAAGGAAGATATAGAATAATCAAAAGTAAAAGCATATATGAAGATTTCGTACAATTGGCTCAAGGATTACCTTGAGTGTGAACTTTCTCCAGAGGAGGTAGCCGAGTCGCTTACCTCCATCGGACTCGAGGTAGATGGAGTAGAGCAGGTCGAGGAGATTCCTGGCGGACTTGCTGGAGTTATCGTTGCTGAGGTTGTGGAGTGCGTGGAGCACCCTGACTCAGACCATCTCCATGTCACCAAGCTTAACACAGGAGAGGCTGAACTCCTCCAGGTAGTGTGCGGTGCTCCTAACGTTGCGGCAGGCCAGAAGGTCCTTCTCGCTACAGTGGGTACAGTCCTCGGAGAGGATTTCAAGATCAAGAAGTCAAAGATCCGCGGTGTGGAGTCTTTCGGTATGATCTGCGCAGAGGATGAGCTCGGTATCGGCGAGTCACACGACGGTATCATGGTCCTCGATCCTGAGGCTGTAGTAGGTACTCCTGCAAAGGACTACCTCGGTCTCGCTACAGATGCGGTCATTGAAATCGGACTTACAGCAAACCGTGTGGACGCTGCTTCACACATTGGAGTGGCGCGCGACCTCTATGCATATCTCAAGCACAACAATATCCCTTGCAAGTTTAATGTTCCTGACGTTTCGGCATTCGCTGAGGGTGAGGGCGAGGCTATCCCTGTAGAGGTTACTGCAGCAGACGGTTCGCCTCGTTATACAGGTACTACAATCAAGGGCGTAAAGGTTGCCGCTTCGCCAGAGTGGCTCCAGAAGAAGCTCCTTTCGATCGGTCTCAGACCTATCAACAACGTCGTTGACATCACCAACTTCGTTCTCCATGAGATCGGACAGCCTCTTCATGCGTTCGATGCAGCGAAGATCGCAGGCGGCAAGGTGATCGTACGCCGTGCTGAGGAAGGCGAGAAGTTCGTTACCCTCGACGGAGTAGAGAGGACACTTTCGGCCGCTGACCTCATGATCGCGAATACAGAGAAGGCTATGTGCCTTGCAGGTGTATTCGGTGGCGAAGAATCAGGCGTTACCGAGTCGACTGTGGACGTGTTCCTCGAGAGCGCATACTTCAACCCTGTATCTGTAAGAAAGAGCTCGAAGAGACATGGACTCAAGACAGATGCATCGTTCCGTTATGAGCGTGGTGCAGACCCGCTGGTAGTGGACTATGCGGCAAGACGTGCAGCCCTCCTTATCCAGGAGATCGCAGGCGGTCAGATCGTAGGAAAGGTTCAGGAGTTCTATCCTGAGAAGATCGAGAAGAAGGTGGTTGAGCTTGACTACAACCGCATCGAGTCGTTCATCGGAAAGAAGATCGGTCATGATGTTATCGAGTCGCTTCTCGAGGCCCTTGCATATGAGTTCATCGAAAGACACGAGGGTGGCGCGACCGTGGCTGTGCCTTCATACATGATCGACGTATATCGTGAGTGCGACGTCGTAGAGGAGATTCTCCGTGTCTACGGATACAACAACATCGAGCTTCCACAGGCTATGCGCATGTCTGTGAATGCTCCTCAGAAGCCTGAGCCAGAGCAGGTCAGAAAGGCGATTTCTGACTTCCTCGCTGCAAACGGCTTCGTTGAGACAATGAACAACTCGCTCACAAAGTCAGAATACTATTCAAAACTCAAGACATATCCGGAGGAGAAGTGCGTAAGGATCATGAATCCACTCAGCTCTGACCTCAATGTGATGAGACAGACCCTCATCCTCAACGGTCTTGAGGTGATCGCATACAACATCAACCGTCAGGTTACAAACATCAAGACATTCGAGTACGGTTCGGTTTATTCGTTCAATCCAGAGATGGACGGAAAGACACTCGAGTCATACGAGGAGCACACATGCTTCGCACTCTTCATGAGCGGTCAGCCGGAGAAGACATGGAGAACAGACCCAGGCAAGGGAAGCTACTTCCAGCTCAAGGGTTACCTTGAACTCCTTCTGAAGCGTTTCGGATGCGATATCTACTCTCTTGAGACAGAGGCTGCACCAGCAGACCTTTTCTCTGAGGGACTTTCATACAGCCTCCCGGGCACCCGTCAGCCACTTGCAGTGATGGGTACGGTTTCTCCTGCAAGACTCAAGCAGTTCGGCATCAAGCAGCCTGTATTCGCGGCTGAGATCAACTGGCCTGCACTCTTTGCGCTTGTGAAGAGAAACAAGATCAAGTACAAGGAACTTCCTAAGTTCCCTGAGGTAAGAAGAGACCTTGCCCTCCTTCTCGATGAGTCTGTATCATACGCAGACCTCAGGAAGAGCGCGTTCCGCGTAGGAAAGAAGCTCCTCAAGCAGGTAGGACTCTTCGATGTGTACAGAGGCGACAAGATCGCAGAAGGCAAGAAGCAGTATGCACTCAGCTTCGTTCTCCAGGATCTTGATAAGACTCTGACAGACAATGATGTAGAGAGAATCATGAGCAAGCTCCTTTCTACATTCCAGAACGAATTCGGAGCGACTTTGAGATAATCATGAAGAGAAGTTTCAGATATGTCGTGGCCGTATCGGCAGTCCTTGTCCTGTTCCTGTCCTCATGTGGCAGAGGCAGGGTAAGGGTGATACCGCGTGATGAACTGGCTGAGATATATGCTGAGATGATGATGACGGACCAGTGGATCCTCAATACGCCGAACGTGAGGCTGATTGCGGATACTTCCCTGGTCTATGAACCTATCCTGGAAAAATACGGATACGATTCCGACGACTATCGCAAGTCCATCGACGTCTACATGGATGATCCCGAAAGATTTGCCAAGATCCTGAAGGTGACCGGTGAAATCCTCGAGGGAAGACTCAAGGCCCTGGAGTTGAAGAAGGAGGAGATGGAACGTCTTGAGATGCTGAGGAAGGAAGCGGAGAAGTTCCGCCCCGACCTTGATTTTGATGAGATGTTCCCGTATTTCAAGGATGAACCTTATGTCCACTATCATGACAGCCTTGCCTTTGAGATGGACAGCATCACGAGGATATACAGGATGAGTCCTGTCGAACTGGCGGATACCGTCTATGACGGAGTGAGGATGGTCATAAGGTCAGTGGAACCGGATACGCTTGAGGTCGTGGATTCGACGGTGGTTCCGGAGCCAGTGCAGGAGCCAGAACCGGAACCTGTACTTATGCAGGAACCGAAACCGATAAGGGAATTCAGACCGAAGACCATACGTAACATCGACAACAAGGTCGATGAAAGCGTGGAGCCAATCAAGATAAACAGACAGTTATAATGACAAAGAGGATAGCGGCATCCTATGTATATACCCTGGATGCTGAAGAGCCGATCAGAAACGGCTATGTTGAATATGAGGAGGACGGCACTGTGACAGGTGTCGGTGCATGCGATGACGTCGCGTCAGAGGAGCATTTCCTTGACGGTGCCCTGGTGCCTGGCTTTGTGAATGCCCACTGCCATGTGGAACTGTCCCACCTTCACGGAAAGTTCCGTAAGGGAACAGGAATGGCAGGATTCATCGATCAGATCAACGAACTCCGTGACTGGGCCGGAAGAGAGGTCAAGACAGCTCTCGTGAAGGATTGGATGGACAAGATGTGGAAGGACGGTGTGTCTGCAATGGCTGACATCAGCAATGACGATTCTTCGTTTGAGGTCAAGGTTGGTCATCCTATGTACACCAGGACATTCCTTGAGGTCTTCGGCAGCGAACCGGAGATGTGCGAAGGAGTGATGAAGGATGTCACCGAGCTGAACGAAATCGCTGACAAGGCGGGAATCGATGCTGCTCCGACTCCTCATTCATGCTACACCATGAGCCCGAAGCTTCTGAGTGAATCGGCTGCTGCCGGACTTGCAAGAGGATATGTTTCATACCATTCGCAGGAGAGCCAGGAAGAGGAGGACCTTCTCAGGACAGGTTCAGGAGCGATGTATGAGAACAGGAAGAGGTCAGGCATGAGCACGCCTCCTGTAACTGGAGAGTCGTCTCTGAAGTATTTCCTTGACAGACTTGCTGCGGTAAAGGCTGCTCCGTACGACGAGCGCATCCTTCTTGTCCACAATGTCTGCCTCAGCCAGGACGATATCGATGCGGCAAAGAAGGCCATGAACAATGTGTTCTGGGCAGTCTGTCCGTTATCGAACATATTCATTCATAATGCATTGCCTCCGATTCCTATGATGAGGGAGAACGGACTCGACATAATGGTGGGAACCGACTCCCTGTCAAGCAACGACGACCTTGACATGGTGAAGGAACTTACCTGCCTCCACGAGAACTTCCCTGAAGTTCCTATGAACGAACTTCTTACATGGGCATGTTCGAACGGAGCAAGATTCCTTTCAAAGGATGATGTGATGGGTACCATCGCTCCCGGAAAGAAGCCGGGACTGGTATTTATCGGTAAACTTGATGAGAATGGCGGACTTACAAAGGAAAGCCGTTCGGAAAGGATTGCCTGATGCTGCATTTTGACGAAATAGTGTTCGGGCCTATATTCAGCCGCAGGCTTGGTTCTTCCTTGGGGGTGAACCTGTTGCCTTCCAAGGGAAAATTATGTAACTTTGATTGCATATACTGCGAGTGCGGCTGGAACAAGGATGGGGTAGAGGACAGAAGTTTTCCCGAATATCCGGAAATAGAAGCGGCTCTGGAAGAGAAGATGGCGAAGGCGGCGGAAGATGGCACCGGAGTGGATTCGATCACGTTTTCCGGCAATGGCGAGCCGACCATGCACCCCGACTTTCCGAAGGTGATAGACCTGACCCTCCGATTGAGGGACAAGTACTTCCCGCATGCAAAGGTTTCGGTTCTTTCGAATGCTACGCTCATCGGCAGGGAAGAGGTTGCACAGGCTTTGATGCGTGTGGACAATCCGATACTGAAGATCGATGCTTCGTCGGATGCACTTATAGGAAAGATAAACAAGCCGGTCGGCACTTACAGCCTTGACGCAGTGGTCAGGAACCTGAAGAAGTTTGACGGCAGGTTCATCCTCCAGACGATGTTCCTAAAGTCTCCGGACTTCGATACTGCGGCTCCGGAAGCCTTGGGAAGGTGGATGGACATAGTGAGGGAACTAAGGCCGAGGGAAGTGATGGTATATACCATCGACAGGGAAACCCCTGACAAGACTCTCGGAAAATATACGGTGGAAGAGATGACGGAAATGGTGCGTCCTCTCGTTGAGGAAGGATTTGCCATACAGATCAGAGGATAATGAGGACAGTGGTACAGAGAGTCACCCATGCATCGGTGGCTGTTCCCGAGGAGGGATATGAGTCTTCGATCGGAAAGGGATTGCTGCTGCTTGCGGCGTTCATCGATGAAGACACGGATGAGGACATACAGTGGTCGGCGAGGAAGATTGCCGCGATGCGCATCTTTGACGATGAGGCAGGTGTAATGAACCTTTCGGTAAAGGATGTCGATGGCGAGATCCTGGCAATCAGCCAGTTCACGCTCTATGCATCGACGGTGAAGGGAAACAGGCCTTCCTACATAAAGGCGGCAAAGCCGGATGTGGCAATACCTTTGTATGAGAAGTTCCTTGCTGCGCTTGAGGCGGAACTTGGTCGTCCGGTAGGCAGGGGAATATTCGGTGCGGACATGAAGGTGTCCCTTCTGAATGACGGTCCCGTGACCATAATAGTAGATTCTAAATTGAAATTTTAAAAAAGATATATTCATATGGACTTTTTGACTAAATACGGCTATACTCCAGACCAGGAGGCTATTGCCAGAGCATTGGAAATCATTGCTGCAAATCTTGAAAGCATTGCTTCAGAGCAGGTTTACAAGGATTGTTTCTCAATGATGGATCTTACAACACTCAAGACAGATGACACTCCAGCATCGGTCACAAAGCTCGTTAACAAGGTCAATGCATTCAATGGCCTTTATCCGGAGTGGCCGCTTCCTGCATCAGTATGTGTCTATTCGAACTTTGCAAAGACAGTCGATGAGGCAAGAAAGTGCGACTTCAACATTACTGTAGTGTCTGCATGCTTCCCTTCATCGCAGAGCTTCCTCGAGGTAAAGCTCAAGGAGTGCGAGATGGCTGTGGAGCAGGGTGCTGACGAGGTGGATATCGTACTTGCACTCAATTCGTTCCTTGCAGGAGATTATGAGCAGGCAGCCGAGGAGATCCGCCAGATCCGTCGTTGCATCGACGCTGTGGCAGAGAAGCAGGGCCGTAAGGTACACCTCAAGGTCATCCTCGAGACAGGTCTTCTCAGGACTCCGGAGAACATCGCTCAGGCCTCTTTCCTTGCAATGGAGGCAGGCGCGGACTTCATCAAGACTTCAACAGGAAAGGTTGACGTGAACGCTACCCCTGTTGCCGCTTACGTGATGTGCGAGTGCATCGCGAAGTACCATGCAATGACAGGAAAGAAGATCGGCTTCAAGCCTGCAGGCGGAATCTCATCTGCAGCTGACGCTCTCTGCTACTACTCGATCGTTTCATCTGTACTCGGCAAGGAGTGGCTCAACAAGGAGTTCTTCCGCTTCGGTGTAAGCCGCGTTGCCAACAGCATTCTTTCTGCAGTAGAACAGAAGACAGTATCATACTACTAGGAAATTACTTTGATTTTTTATAAAAATCAAAGTAATTTCAGAGCATTAATCGCCATTCCAGATGTCTGGGATGGCGATTTTTTTCGTTATCCGCATACTTTTTCGGTATGCGGATAATTGTATGGAACTTTGCCTCCGTAATAAATGAACAATGTTATGAGAGGTAAAATCAGACTGATGCTCATGGCTCTTGTGTTGGTGTCATGCAGCGGTAGCGGGATCGATCCTGACGATGTTCCGGGCAGCCAGTCCGGCAGGAATCTTTCCCATGAGAAGATCGTCTTGGGTGCTCGTCTGGAGAATCCTTACAAGACCGAAAACATTACACGGGCAGTTCAGTCCCTGTATCCGACGAAGGCTGACAGGGTGCCTGTAAAGACCACAGACCTGTATGTGCGCTTCCTTCCGAAGAGCGAGGAGGAACTCGAAGTTCTCAAGGCTTTGGGACTGAGGCTGACCGACCATCCCCTGGATTATGAGATAGTGGAAGAAGGTGACTGGTATCACGATCCGGAGGTGCCGGACGACATGATAACATGGCAGTATGCCGTCGTTCCCCATGGATTCGACTTTCCTGAAATGGAATATGAGATCATAGATGAATGCCATATTTCGGAGAACGATCCGGATACCCGTGCGATTGACGGTGTGGACTGGGAAGCTGTTGAGCGTCAAGCATATGTGATTACCGGCAACGAATCCTTACTTGTGCCGGAAACTAAGGCTGAAAAGGTATATCCTTCTGGAAGGATCACCATTGTGGACCCTGAATTTGACAATGGTGAGGAGTTCGGTGTGAAGGGAGTGCGCGTGTCCTGCAATACGTTCGTGAAGTTCGCTCATGCCTATACCGATGAAGACGGCTACTACAAGATGGACAAGGTCTTCTCGTCCGAACTTCGGTACAGGATCGTCTTCGACAATGTCAAGGGATTCTCCATAGGATTCAACATGATTCTCGTGCCTGCATCCGTATCGACATTGGGCAAGGCCGATCCGGAAGGAGTGAACCTTAAGGTGACTGAGGATTCGGAAGTAAAGCTCTTCAAGAGGAGCGTAGTGAACAATGCTGCCTACGACTACTATGAACGTTGTTCTCCGGAAGACCTCAACCTGCTCCCTCCGCCTTCGGGCCTTAGGATCTGGCTCTTCCATAAGCTTCAGTCCAGCAGCACGATGATGCTCCACCATGGGGCAATCCTTGATATGGACCTGGTGTCGTCGTTTCTCGGTGATTTTGCACCTCTGGTGAAGGTCTTCGTGCCGGATGTGACGATCGGAGTGAAAGGCAAGGACGACTACAGTTCCATCTATTCGGAAGTCTGCCATGAACTGGCCCACGCAAGCCATTTCAGGAAGGTCGGTACCGACTACTGGAACAACTACCTTCTGTATGTGCTCGGCTCATATATATCGACTGGAGGAATGACATACGGAGATGGAAACGGAGTGAATGCCGGTTATTGCGAGGTCGGAGAAATGTGGGCATATCATCTGTCGTCATGGATGTGGCATGACAGATACGGTGGTACATATCCTTCCTTCGGAACATCGTTCTGGTTCTATCCGCAGATCCTGCGCTATATCGAGGAGAAAGGCATAGAGAATTGGGAGATATTCTCTCTTCTTGAACCATCCGTGACCTCTCGTGATGCCCTGAAACGTGCCCTGATGGCATATAGCCCTGACAAGGCAGACCATATCGAACTGATATTCAACAGATACATGTAGTATGAAGAAGTATGTATGGATCATTGCGTTTGCCTTAATGGTGCTTTCCTCCCGTACTTCCGAAGCTCAGACCTTCAGTGTTTCAACAGACCTGTTGGGATATGCCCGGCTTGGAACGATGAATCTGGATGCATCCTATGCGGTGTCCCGTCGATGGAGCCTTACAGCGGGAGTCAGATACAATCCGTTCACATTCCGTAAGGGCGACCCGGAAAGGCAGTTTCAGAGCCGTCAGCAGTCCTATGCGGTCGGAATGCGCGTGTGGCCGTGGCATACATGGTCGGGCTGGTGGTTTGCCGGAAAGCTTCGCTATCAGGAATACAACGTGGGAGGCATAGTGTCCCGCAAGACCGAGGAAGGAGACCGCTTCGGAGCCGGACTATATGCGGGATATACCCATATGCTGTCATCTCATTTCAATATCGAATTCGGTATGGGACTATGGAGCGGCTTGGCCTGGTACCGGCAGTATTCATGTCCGGTATGCGGCCTGACCACGGATTCGGGCAGAAAGTTCTTCATGCTTCCGGACGATGTAATGATATCTCTTGCCTATGTGTTCTGAGAAGGGTATTGCATTGATTGTCATAGTCTTCCTGGCCTTGTCCTGCTCTTCGGCCAAGGTGATGCGACGGATAGTGTCGGGAGAAATCAGGATGGATATATCTGTGCCGGAAGACGAGCCTGAGGAGATAGAGGAACCGGAGGTGAAGATAGACAGCATCCGAAGCGACCTGACAGATGGCCCCATAATCATGAACGCAATCAGAGACAGCGAAACGGGAGAAATGGTTGCGACCGACGTGATTTCGGCGTCAACCGTGGTCGCCAGGTTCCGTAACGTTGCCGAACGTGCTGGATATGTGTCCATAGGCTTCGATGTCACCGTCCCTTCTGAGATGCTGGATTCGGACTGGCAGCTGAAACTGATGCCGCGCATGATGATTCAGGAGGATACCCTGGGTCTTGAGCCTCTGTACATAACCGGTGAGGGCTATCGCAAGGGACAGTTGAGAGGGTATCAGCGCTACAGGGACTTCCTTGCGTCGATCATAACCGATACCACAGACCTGGTCCGTGTCGGACAGCTGGAGATATTCATCCAGAGGCATTATCCCGAGACCTATGCCATGAAGAACGACACCTCCCTGGTACCCGATCCTGTGGCCGAGAATCTTTTCGGAGTGACCCAGGCTGATGCCCTGCGGCACTATACGAGGCATCTGAGGGTGCGTTTCAATGAGAGGAGGAAGTCAAGGATAGGGCTCATGTACGAAAGGTATGTAAAGGATCCGATTGTTCGCGAGGGCATAAGGCTGGATACCGTCCTGACATCGTCTGCAGGAGACTTCATCTACCGCTATACCCATACCTTCAAGTCCCGTCCGGGGCTGAGGAAGGTTGTCGTCGGTCTGAATGGTGAAATGTATGAAGACGGAACATGCATCCATGAACTGCCGTTTCCGGAGAACCTGACCTACTACATCAGTTCGCTGTCAACCCTTGCCGACTTCGCTCCGAAATACAGGATGAGGATACTTGAGAGGTATGTATATGACAATACCAAGGCCCTGATAGATTTCGCTTCCGGCAGCCATGTGATCGACACGTCCTTGTCGGATAACGCATCTGAACTGCGACGGGTCGTGCGATGTATCGATGATGTGGTGTCCCGAAGCGAATATGTGCTGGATTCATTGATAGTCAGGGCTTCATGCTCTCCGGAAGGATCGTATGGACTGAATGCCCGTCTTGCTGCTTCCCGTTCTGAATCCGTGATCGGATATATCGGAGATTACATCCCGACTGAATGGAAGGACAGCGTGAAGGCCTCGTCCGTACCTGAAAACTGGGATCAGCTCAGGGTGATGGTCGAACATGATACCCTTATGACGCCGGCCGCCCGGAAAAGGATATTGAAGCTGTCGGAAGACCTTTCCCACCCTGACGAGGTGGACAGGAAACTTTCCCGACTTCCCGAATACCGCTATCTGAGGGAGAAGATATATCCAAGGCTGAGAAGCGTGAGCTTCGACTTCCATCTTCACAGGGTGGGAATGCAGAAGGATACGATACATACGACGGAACTTGATACCGCATATATGGCTGGACTGGATGCGTTGAGGGATATGGACTATCGGAAGGCGGTGGAGAACCTGAGACCATACAGGGACCTCAATTCGGCTGTGGCATTCGTGGCTGCGGATTACAACCATTCCGCCCTGGACATACTTGACGGATTGGATGACGGTGATGCCAAGGTGTGTTACATGAAGGCTCTTGTCCTTGCCCGACTTGGGCAGATGGATGAAGCGCGGAAGTATTTCGACCTTTGTCTGATATATGATCCGTCGATGCAGTTCAGAGCCAACCTGGACCCGGAAATGCATGAATTCATTAAAATAAATGAACCTGATTAAAAACAAAAAAAGTATGAAAAAGAAGATTTTTTATGTGATGGCAGCAGTAGCTTTGCTGTCTGCGTGTGAAGGAAAGGATGCATTGGAACAGCGTCCTGATGAGAGAGAGAAGGTGTCGTTGGAAGTGGTGATGTCTTCTTCGGAAACTACAAAGGTCACCGGAGCCGGAGGCGACGAGGAAAAGTCGGTTTCGGACTATCAGGTGTTTGTGTATGACAGGTCGAGCGGAAAGCTGGAGGCTTATGACACCCCGGATCCTTCGGCCGAAAGCGTGACTCTCAAGTGTACGACTGGCGATAAGGATATCGTGGTCCTGGCCAATGCTCCGGACATGAGCTCGAAGACTTCATATACCGAGTTCCTTGCCGCAACTTCATATCTGTCAGACAATTCGGTCGGCAACCTTGTGATGGAAGGACATGCGGCTTGCACCATAACTTCAGCTGTCAACAGCGTCACTGTCAATGTGCGAAGAGTGGTTGCCAAGGTGGTGCTTGAGGAGATCAAGGTCGATTTTGAGTCTGATGTCTATGATGGAATGGACTTCGTCCTCAAGAATGCCTACCTTACCAATGTGGCGGCAGACAAGAAGTACCTTGCAGATGGCAAGGCTGCACCGACTACATGGTACAACAAGGTATTCAGGACATCCGATGCCGGTGTCGATGCACTTGTCTTTGACAGCCTCGGAAATACGGAACTTGACAATCCGGATGAATATACAGACAAGCATCATTTCTACTGCTATCCCAACCCGCATGTGGAGGATACGTTCTCTACTGAATGGAGCCCGAGACCTACACGACTTGTGGTGGAGGCTCAGCTTGGAGATGATCTGTATTACTACCCGGTGTCTCTGCCTGTGCTGAAACAGAATACGAGATATCATGTTTCGCTCAAGATCGTACGTCCGGGTGCGACAAGCCCGGAACAGGATATGGATAGGTATGCCGCTTCATTCACGATAAAGGTTGAGGAATGGGAAGGACCGGAAAACATAGAAGAAATCATCTAGCGTCCCTGTTTGTTTCAGTTGCTTTCGTGCTGATTCCGGCCTGCTCCGTAAAGGAGGACAGGGGCTTGTGCCCATGTGTCCTTGAACTGGAGTTTGCCGGGTCAGACACGGTCAGCATGAGGTCTGTTGAACTGATGGTGACATCCGGCAGCGGGTATGCTCTTTCAGATACAGTCGATGTCATCATGTCCGGGAATAGGTATTCTGCCCCTGTTCCCAGGGCAGACCTTCATGTCCGTGCCTGGGCCGGAACCGGAGGCATGGCATCGGAATACGGCCTGCTGATACCTCTCGGCAGCGCATGCCCGCAAGTGTACATGCACGATTCCGACGTGCGTGCGGAAGGAGAGACGGTAAGGGAATCCGTGTTCCTGAGAAAGAACCATTGTGTAGTGACCCTTAAGACGGAGGACGATGTAAGATTGCCGTCTGATGTGTATGTAAAGGGCAATGTCGCCGGATATGACGATAAGGGCGCGCCTCTTCCAGGCAGGTTCGAAGTCCTTCTTGAAGATGGTTCAGGAGATGGCGTGTATGAGTTTGTCCTCCCTCGTCAGATGGATGCGTCCCTCATGATGGAACTGGAAGACGGACAAGGAGGGTACAAGGCGTTCGCCCTGGGACATTATATCGTATCGAGCGGTTATGACTGGAATTCTCCCGATCTGGATGATGTGACCGTAGTCATGGATTATGCCCTGACGGAGGTCAGACTGACGATAAGCGGATGGGAAGGAGCCTACAGGTATGAGATTGAGATTTGAGAAATCTGGAATAAAATTTGCTCGGATTTTCAAAAACATTTTGTATCTTTGCATCCACTTTTGACGCGGATGTGGTGAAATGGTAGACACGCTCGTTTCAGGTGCGAGTGCTTCACGGCATGTAGGTTCGAGTCCTATCATCCGCACATAATAAAGCTCAGCTTCGGCTGAGCTTTTTCTGTTATGGGATATCCTGTTTTCTCCGGAGAATTTATTAACTTTACGGACACAACAGTAAAGTGATGAGTATGAAGATAGTCTTTTTGGATGCGGCTACAATGGGCGACGTGTCATTCGAGCCGTTTATGGAATTCGGAGAGTTCGTGAGTTATGGCACCTCCACTCCTGAGGAAGCCCGTGAAAGGGTAAAGGATGCCGACGTGCTCATGATCAACAAGGTCGTGGTGAACAAGGAACTGATCGACTCTGCTCCATCATTGAAACTCGTATGCGTGGCGGCGACGGGTGTGAACAACATCGATGTGGAATATGCCGCTTCGAAGGGCATACCGGTCAGGAATGTGGCCGGATATTCGACCGATTCCGTTGCACAGACCACATTCATGCACATTCTCTCGCTCGCAGGAGGGGCACCGTATTTCGATGAAAGCGTCAAGTCGGGCGGTTATTCCCGCAGCGGAATGTTCACGGATCCGAACTGGAACTGGTGGGAACTCGCCGGCAAGACAATCGGAATCATCGGCATGGGCAACATCGGAAGGAAGGTGGCCCGCATAGCCGATGCCTTCGGCATGAAGGTGTGCTATTTCTCGACATCGGGCACAGGTCATTGCAAGGACTATCCGTGCGTGTCTCTTGAGGATCTCCTCCGTCAGTCTGACATCGTCTCGGTTCATGCGCCGTTGAATGAGAGGACTCTCAACCTGTTGGGAGCCAGTGAGTTCGCTATGATGAAGCCGACCGCGTTCGTGGTGAACATGGGCAGGGGAGCCATCATAGTCGAGGCAGATCTCGCCGAGGCCGTGGACAATGGAGTGATTGCAGGTGCTGGAATCGATGTGTTCGTGCAGGAACCGATTCCTGAGGACCATCCATACATGAAGATGAAGCATCCGGAGCGTATGCGCCTGACTCCTCATATCGCGTGGGCGAGCGTTGAGGCCCGCGAGCGTCTCGTCGGCATGATGGCCGACAATGTAAGGAAAGGCTGGTAATGTAATACTAATACTGATAACCATGATATATAACAAATTAGGAAAGACTGGAATGACCGTGTCAAATCTTGGATTTGGAGCGTCATCCCTTGGCGGTGTATTTCACAGCATAAAGGAGACGGAAGCGATAGAGGCTGTCTTTACTGCTGTCGATAACGGAATCAATTTCATTGATGTGTCACCGTATTATGGACATCTTAAGGCTGAAACCGTACTTGGAAAGGCTTTGAAGGATATTCCGCGCGACAGATACTATCTGTCGACAAAAGTCGGACGCTATGGAAAGGATGGTGTGAATACATGGGATTATTCGGCAGAACGTGCCCAGGCAAGCGTCTATGAGAGCATGGAAAGGCTGAATGTCGATTACATCGACCTTATCAATGTCCACGATGTCGAGTTCACAGAGCTTCAGAAAGTGGCCGAGGAGACATTGCCGGCACTTGTGGAACTTAGGGACAAGGGAGTCGTAGGTCATGTGGGAATCACTGACCTTCAGCCGGAAAATCTTAAATGGCTTGTGGAAAATACACCGGAAGGCACTGTTGAGACAATCCTGAATTTCTGTCATTATTGCCTGAATGATGACCTTCTCCTGGACTATATGGACTTCTTTGAGGAAAAGGGAGTGGGCATCATCAATGCATCACCGTTGTCGATGGGACTTCTCTCCCAGAGGGGTACCCCTGACTGGCACCCTGCACCTGAGTCTCTGAAAGAGGCTTGTGCAAGGGCTGCTGAATATTGCAATGAGAAAGGATATCCGATTGAAAAACTGGCTGTCCAGTATTCTACAAGCCTGAATCCTCGAATTGCCACGACGCTTTTCAGCAGCGCAAATCCAGTGAATGTCCTCAAGAACATCTCATATGTCAATGAGCCTGTCGATATGGAGCTTGTGGCAAAAGTACGTGATATCATCGGCGATCAGATGAGAGTCAGATGGAAAAACAGTTGATGCGATGAAGATAATTGACACCCATAGCCATCTTTGGCTCAGTCAGGATACGTCCTGGAATGGCCTGCCTATCCGTTCGCTCAAGAATGGCCGTTCCATATTTCTTGGTGAGGAAGTGCAGATGATTCCGCCGTTCATGATAGATGGCGTGAACTCTGCTGAAGTCTTCCTGTCGAATATGAATTATGCACAGGTTGCAGCTGCTGTCGTGGTGCAGGAACTTATAGATGGCTGCCAGAATGATTATCTTCTTCAGGTGGCGGAGCGTTATCCTGACCGCTTCATTACCTGCGGAATGTGCGATTATTTTGTCGATGACCTTTCCGGTCAGGCTCAGTCACTTATATCCAAGGGGTTCAAAGGCATTGCTATCCCTGGTCACCGTCTGATCCTCGACGATATGCGGGTGATGCTGGATTCTCCTCAGATGATTGAAATGTTCAAGATAATGGAAAAGGAAGGTGTCTTTCTGTCCATAACTCTTGCAGATGGAGATGCTCAGGTCGGTGAAATGAAGACTGTCATACAGGAATGTCCGGACCTTAAGATTGCCATCGGCCATTTTGGAATGCCTACGAGAGAAGGCTGGATGGAGCAGATAAAGCTTGCGGAAAACAGAAATGTATATGTGGAGTCAGGTGGAATAACATGGCTTTACAACAGCGAGTTCTATCCGTTCAAGGGGGCTGTACGTGCCATCTGTGAGGCTGCAGATGCTGTGGGCATGGATAAGCTGATGTGGGGAAGTGACTATCCGCGTACGATAACTGCAATTACGTACAGGATGTCATATGACTTCATATTGAAGAGTACTGAACTGACTGATGAACAGAAGTCTCTTTTCCTTGGCGAAAATGCCTGCCGATTCTATGGACTCAAGAATATCGTGGATTTACCATACATTAAAAACATGTCAGAATAATGAAACGTAAACAATTGTTACCCTTAATCCTTGTCTTCTGCCTCTTCTTTTTATGGGCTATAAGCAGCAACCTTCTGCCTACTATGATCAGGCAGCTGATGAAGACATGCGAACTCAATACATTTGAGGCTTCATTCACTGAAACCGCATATTGGCTGGCATATTTCATCTGTCCTATTCCGATTGCAATGTTCATGAAGAGGTTCTCGTATAAGTCGGGAATCATATTCGGACTCTTGCTGGCCGCCTTGGGTGGACTTCTTTTCTTCCCGGCTGCAATCATAAAGGAATACTGGGCTTATCTGTGCATTTTCTTTATAATCGCTGCCGGCATGTGCTTTCTTGAGACTGCGGCAAACCCATATGTAACTGCATTGGGTGATGAGGCTTCAGCTCCTCGCAGACTCAATCTGGCTCAGTCTTTCAACGGCTTGGGCGCGTTCGTGGCAGCCATGTTCCTCAGCAAGCTTGTCCTCAGCGGCAATACATACACAAGGGAAACCCTGCCTGCTGGATTCGAAGGTGGCTGGGAAGGATATATCCAGATGGAGACCGATGCGATGAAACTTCCGTATCTGATCCTGGCGGCAATCCTGATAATCATAGCCATTTCCTTCATATTTGTCAAGTTGCCTAAGATCAAGGAAGAGGAAGATAATGACGCAGACGATGCAAAGCTGATTGATTTCAGCGTGCTGAAGAAGTCCCATCTCAGATGGGGTGTCATTGCTCAGTTCTTCTACAATGGTGGCCAGACTGCTGTAAACAGTCTTTTCCTCGTTTATTGCTGCAATTATGCCGGTTTGCCGGAAAGTACCGCTACGACATTCTTTGGCCTGTATATGCTTGCGTTCCTCCTCGGAAGGTGGATCGGTACTGCACTGATGATAAGATTCAAGCCTCAGAACATGCTTGCCGTCTATGCTGTGGTCAATGTCCTGCTTTGCGGAGTGATAATGTGCTTTGGAGGTATGACAGGACTTTATGCGATGCTTGGTGTTTCGTTCTTCATGTCCATCATGTATCCGACACAGTTCTCGCTGGCCATCACCGGTCTCGGCAGCCAGACCAAGAGCGGTTCTGCGTTCCTTGTCATGGCCATTGTCGGAAATGCCTGCCTGCCGCAGCTGACTGCATACATCATGCATCACAATCCGCAGATATATCAGGTGGCGTACATAGTTCCGCTGATCTGTTTCATTTTCTGCGCATATTACGGATGGAAGGGATATAAGATCAAATAAGTATGAAAGCGATAAACATAAATGGAATAAAGGATATTGGAATCGTAGATATGGAGGAGCCGGTGCTGGCTCCGGACGAAGTCCTCGTGCGTATGGAGTATGTCGGTTTCTGCGGTTCGGATCTCAATACTTATCTTGGACGCAATCCAATGGTGAAGCTCCCTGTGATTCCGGGACATGAAATAGGTGCCGTCGTGGAAACGGTCGGTGAGGCTGTTCCGGATATCATCAAGCCAGGGATGGTCGTAACTGTCAATCCATATACAAATTGTGGCAAATGCCCGTCATGTAGAAACGGAAGAGTCAATGCATGCCAGTTCAATGAGACATTGGGTGTGCAGAGGAATGGTGCCATGAGGGCCAGGATGGCGCTTCCTTGGACAAAGATAATACCGGCTCCAGGCCTTGATACGCTCACCTGCGCTCTTGTAGAACCGATGAGTGTTGGCTTCCATGCAGTTTCAAGGGGTGCTGTGACAGATGTGGATACTGTCATGGTAATCGGTTGCGGCATGGTCGGACTTGGTGCTGTGGTGCGTTCGGCTCTTCGTGGTGCCACTGTGATAGCGGCTGACATAGATGATGAAAAGCTTGCTTTGGCCAGACAGCTTGGTGCTTCACATGTGGTGAATACCATGACAGAGGATGTCCATGCGAGACTGCAGGAGATTACTTCCGGAACAGGACCGGATGTGGTGATAGAGGCCGTAGGCAACCCACATACATATAGGATGGCGGTGGATGAGGTGGCTTTCACCGGCAGAGTGGTATGTATCGGCTATGCAAATTCCGAAGTGTCCTTCCAGACAAAATATTTTGTTCAGAAAGAACTTGACATAAGAGGGTCCCGTAATGCGATGCCGGAGGACTTCCGTGCCGTCATCAGATATATGCAGAATGGAAACTGCCCTGTCGGCAGGCTTGTGAGCATGACTGTGGATCCTGAAGAATCCGAATCTGCAATGAATCGCTGGGCGGAATCGCCTGGCAGCATTTTCCGTATATTGGTGAAATTTTGAACGAAAGAGTATGGAAAAATTGAATAGAACAACTGCAAAAGTCAATCAGTATCCGACAAAGGTCATTCAGTTCGGTGAAGGCAATTTCCTTCGTGCATTTGTGGACTGGATAATATGGAATACAAACAAGACTACTGACTTCAATGCCGGAGTCGTGGTTGTGCAGCCTATCGAAAGAGGTATGGTCGATGTGCTTAATGAGCAGGGTGGTCTGTATCATGTGAATCTTCAGGGAATTGACAAGGGACAATCGGTGGATTCCATGGACTTGGTTGATGTCATCAACTATGGACTTAACCCATATTCCCAGAATGATGAATTTCTGGCTCTTGCTGAAGATCCGAACATACGTTTTGTGATTTCAAATACCACAGAGGCGGGAATCGCCTTCGATCCGGCCTGCAGACTGGAGGATAAGCCGGCATCTTCTTATCCGGGAAAACTTACTCAGCTCCTTTATCGAAGATATCAGCACTTCAACGGCGATCTTTCCAAGGGCTTCATCATTCTTCCGTGTGAACTTATCTTCCTTAATGGAAAGGAACTTAAGAAATGCATATATCAGTACATGGAACTCTGGAATCTTGGTGATGGTTTCAAATGTTGGTTCGAGCAGGCTTGTGGAGTGTATTGCACGCTGGTGGACCGTATCGTGCCAGGATATCCGAAGGACAATATCGGCCAGATCCATGAACGTATAGGCTATAGTGACAACCTTGTTGTGAAAGGCGAAATCTTCCATCTATGGGTTATCGAGGCTCCGGAATCTGTGGCTGCGGAATTCCCTGCAGACAAGGCTGGTCTGAATGTCCTTTTTGTCCCAAGTGAAGCTCCATATCATGAGAGGAAGGTGACTCTTCTCAATGGCCCGCATACGGTGCTGTCTCCGGTTGGCTACCTTTCCGGACTTGATACCGTCAGGGAGTGTGTTGAGGATCCTGAGGTCGGCAAGTTTGTCCATAAGGTGATGTATGAGGAACTTCTTGAGACTCTCAATCTTCCGAAGTCGGAATTGCAGGAATACGCCGCTTCTGTAGTCGAGCGCTTCGTAAATCCGTTTGTGAAGCATTTTGTGACCAGCATCATGCTGAACTCTTTTCCAAAGTACAAGACCCGTGACCTTCCAGGCTTGAAGACATATCTTGAACGCAAGGGTGAGCTTCCTAAGGGACTCGTCCTTGGTCTTGCTGCAATCATAACCTATTACAAGGGTGGCAAGAGGGGTGATGTTGAAATCGTTCCGAACGACGATGCAGCCATCATGAGCCTTCTCAAGGAACTCTGGGCGAGCGGTGATGTACGCAAGGTTGCTGAAGGAGTTCTTGCTGCTGATTTCATATGGGGAGAGGATCTCAATGACGTCCCTGGCCTGACGGATCTGGTTGCTGCCGATCTTGAAATCATCCAGAACGAAGGCATGCGTGCGGCAGTTAAAACCGTAATCGGATAATTATGGATTTCGTAAAGATAAATGCTGCGGATAATGTAGCTGTAGCCATACATGATATTGAAGCCGGAAAGGACTTTGATATCGATGGAGTTGCCATCCGTACCTTGAGTCAGGTTCCTGCGGGCCATAAGGTGGCTCTGGTGGACCTTGAGGAGGGGGCCGACGTGGTGAAGTATGGTTTCCCGATCGGCCATCTTGCCGAGCCGGTGAGACAGGGAGATGTGATAGATCACACAAATCTGAAGACCAATCTTGAAGGACTTCTGGAATATACCTATGAACCCGAACTTTCTGAAATCCCGACGGCAGCAGTTCCTGCATCATTTATGGGCTACAGAAGACAGGATGGGCGCGCTGGCATAAGGAATGAACTTTGGATCATTCCTACGGTGGGATGTGTCAATGGAGTGGTTCAGAATATCCAGAAGATATTTGAAAAGGAACTTTCAGCTTATCCTGCCATTGAGAAAGTGATTGCCTTTCCTCATAATTACGGCTGTTCCCAGCTCGGTGATGACCATGAAAACACAAGACGGATCCTGGCAGATATGGTACATCACCCTAATGCGGCAGGTGTCCTTGTCGTGGCGCTTGGATGCGAGAACAATCAGTTGAGTGCATTCCGGGAACTGGTCGGAAAGGTTGACGAGACTAGAGTGAAGTTCATGGAATCCCAGAAGGTTGAGGGTGATGAGGTTGAATATGCTTTGGGACTTCTTCGTGAGATTGCGGAAGCTGCAAAGGATGACAGACGTGAGGATATACCTGTCAGTGAACTCAAGGTGGGCCTGAAGTGTGGTGGTTCGGATGGATTCTCGGGAATAACTGCAAATCCGCTGCTTGGACGTTTTTCAGACTGGATCGTCTCTCAAGGAGGAACCACGGTCCTGACCGAAGTTCCTGAAATGTTCGGCGCTGAAACCATTCTTATGTCCCGTTGTCAGGATGAAGCAACTTTTGACAAGACTGTCCATCTCATAAATGATTTCAAAGACTATTTCATGAAGAATGATCAGTCGGTCTATGAGAATCCTTCTCCAGGAAACAAGGCGGGTGGAATATCGACTCTTGAGGAAAAGTCTTTGGGATGTACCCAGAAATCAGGAACCTCCATTGTGCGTGACGTCCTTCAATATGGAGAAAGGCTTAATGCCAAGGGACTTAATCTGCTCAGTGCTCCGGGAAACGATCTGGTGGCATCGACAGCATTGGCTGCAGCAGGATGTCAAGTGGTCCTTTTTACTACGGGAAGGGGAACTCCATTCGGAACATTCGTGCCGACAGCCAAGATTTCAACTAACAGCACACTCGCTTCCAGGAAACCGTCGTGGATTGATTTCAATGCAGGTGCCATTGTTGACGGCATCCCGGCAGAGCAGGTGGATAAAAGCTTCATCGACTTTGTGTTGAGGCTAGCTTCAGGTGAGCCGACCAATAACGAGAAGTCCGGTTACAGTGAAATAGCAATATTTAAATCAGGAGTCACACTTTAGCATTATTTCCAAGTAAATATTCTTATGTCTCCCTCGTCGATGATGTATGATGCCTCCACGGGACTCTCCGTTCCGTCCTTGGCTACATGAGCGGCGTCTGAGTCAAATTTGATTTCAAGCGTCGTCTTTGATGTGCAGCTTCTGTTCACAAAGGCGACGTATTGCTTTCCGTTGTTTGTGAAGAACGACACGACTGTTCCCTCATCTCCTGTCTCAATTCTTGAGATGCCTGCAGGGAAAGATTCCAGTCTTCTGGTTCCTCTTGGAATATCGGTTCCGGTATGTCTGATGTCACTGAAGTCGGCACCGAGGAATATGTCTTCCATCATCTTAAGTTCCTCGTTTACCTGCTTGATGTATGGATAGATATCGCTGACTTCATCTTCGCGGACAATGCTCCAGGTTGTGAAATACTGGAATGCCACTGCACCATACACGAGATTGCTGAAATGCTGCAGACGCAGGTCTCCGAGCGTTGGGACCGGGTGCGGACTAAGAGGCTTGGCAAGTGCGAAGCTCCAGATAGGGATATTGGCTTCCTCGGCAGCTGTGCGTATGTCTTCAAGATTATGGTACCATCCTTCTCTCATCTTCCTTTCTCCGTTTTCAAGGACTATCGGATAGAAATCAAACGAAAGGAAGGACACGGGAACAGTCTTGAGGAAATGCCTTACTGTCTGCAGGTATTTATCCTCTACCCAGTCGTCCCATCCGTAATTTGGGAACAGGTTGACGCTGCATGGACGAACTTTGTCATATTTGTAGATTTCCTTGATCCTTCTGATGACTTCCGGGTATTCGGCTACTTCAGGCTCGTCCCAGACGTTGTACGCGTAAAGCGAAGGATGCGCAGACATCGCCTTGACCGCCATCTCTGTCGTCGAGGCCTCATGGAGTTCCGGACATTCCACGATTATCTTCATTCCTACCTTGTCGCCCAGGTCCAGCAGGGCCTCCGCCTCCTCAAGGGACTTGAGACGATAGTCGAAGTATGCATTGAAGCCAGCCTCCGCCAGTTTCCTCATTCTCCACTCCGCACTCGGATCCATGAATTCTTCAAGCATGGATTCTGCGTGGATGTCAATGAGTTCATACCATGACAGGATGATGAACTCGTCTGGGGTGCTTATCGGCACGCATGTGCCTGCTCCTTCTTTCTCACTTGTTGCAGACGGTCTCTCGCATGCGCTGAATAATGACAATATGGCGATGCTGATCAGCAAGTATGTTTTCTTGATCATGGTATGGGGAATTCTGTGATTTGTATAAACGAAAAAAGCACTGAATTTCTTCAGTGCTTTTGGCTCCCGAACTTGGACTTGAACCAAGGACCCTCTGATTAACAGTCAGATGCTCTAACCAACTGAGCTATTCGGGAATTTGTTTTCTCAAACGTTTTCTTTTCGTTTGGGATTGCAAAGGTAGACATTTTTTCTTTACCTCCAAACTTTTTTGAGAAAAAATTGCAAAAAATTGCATTTTTGATGGAATTTCGTGTTTTTGGGACCTATTAACGATGTATAACGCGTCAATAAACTATACTGATGGCCAAATTTTATTATATTTGCAAGATATAAAACTTAATTTATGGATATAGATCTTTTATCGAAAATGGTCAAGGAGCTGATCCTTGATGATGACAAGGTGGTGTTGCCTGGTCTCGGCTGTTTCGTGGCTGAGATTGTGCCGGCATATTTCTCAGATAAGGGCTATACCATAAATCCGCCTTACAGGAAACTGTACTTCAGGTCGCGTCCGGACGAAGGCGAGGCATTGATTGACTTCTATGCCAAGTCAAATGAAGTTGCCTATGATGTTGCGGAGAAGATAATCAAGGATTTCATTTCGGAACTGAAGTCGGTGCTCATGGCGAAGAAGGTCGTGGTGTTCCCAGGCCTTGGCCGACTCAGGGCAACAAAGGAAAACAACATCTTCTTCATTGCTGACGAGGATCTCGACATCTATCCTGAAGGTTTCGGTCTTGAACCTATCTCGCTCAAGACCCATCAGGAGACTCCAGAGGAGGTGAGCGCAGCAGTGGCCGGTCTCAAGACCATGCTTGAGCCTGTTGCACCGGCAGTTCCAGAACCAACCCCAGAACCAGTTCCTGAAGTCGTTCCTGAACCCGAGCCGGAACCAGTTCCCGAGATGGAGCCGGAGCCAGTTTCCGAAGTAGAACCCGACCCAGTTCCCGAAGTGGAACCTGAACCAGAGGTTGTGCCGGAACCAGCCCCAGAGCCTGAACCTGAACCCGAGGTGGTTCCAGAACCTGAACCAGAAGTGGTTCCAGAGTCAGAGCCACTCCCGGAACCGGAATTCCTGGTAGAGCCGGTAGAAAATCACAGACCACGCAGGAAGAAATCAAAGAACTGGGCAAAGGTCCTTTTGGTGATCTTCGCCGTATTAGTCCTTGCCGTAATAGCCTACATGGCAGTAGGACGTCTCTGCCCTGAATGGATCGACCAGTTCCTTTACACTCCTGAAGAGTTGGAAATACTTAACCGATAAACATGCTGAAATACACACGGAAAATCACCATACCTTGCTATGATGCCGATGCATCGTGGCGTCTGAAGCCGACTTCGTTCATGAACTATGCACAGGAGGCGGCCGGTAACCATGCCGTTCATCTTGGCTTCGGATACGATGACCTCATCGCGACAAACACAGCCTGGATCCTCTCACGAGTGCATGTGGAGTTTCCTGATGCCCCACGCTGGCGTGAGGAAGTCACCCTCAATACATGGCACAAGGGTCTTAACCGCCTTTTCTTCCTCAGGGATTTCGTAATCACCGACAACGAGGGAAAGGAAAGAGTAAAGGCTACCACATCATGGCTCGTGCTCAACCTCGAGACCCGCAGGCTCGTCCGTGACCCGAAACTTATGGAGGAAGGTACCGTCTGCACAGAACATGTGATCGAGACACCGGCTGACAAGGTCCAGATGCCTAAGGATGTCGAGGCCGAACATGTGATGGACCATGCGGTGGCTTATTCCGACGTGGACATGAATGCACATGCGAACAACGCCATGTACATGCAGTGGGCGATGGATGCGGTGGATTATGCGATCGCATCTGCCAGACCGGTGAAGGAGTTCACCATCAACTTTAACCATGAGACGAAGTCCGGTGATGTGGTGAGCATCTACAAGGCAAGGGTGGAGCAGGAGGATGGCCTCCATGTCTTCGTTGAGGGCAAGGTAGGCGACCAGTCTGCATATTGTGTCGAGATAGTATTCTAAGCGGATGGAACTCATATATCCATACGATCTGGCTCCGATAGTTCCCGCACCTACTGCTGAGGTGGCGGTGGAGCAGGCCCAGGCCAGCGAATGGTTCCCGGTCGTGGAACCAAGCGGTCTTGTGACCGGCCGTGCAACCCGTTCATACTGCCATAGCGGTGCGAAGCCTCTCCATCCCGTGATCCATATCCATATAATCGACCGCTTCAGCAGAATCTATCTTCAGAAGCGTTCAATGAACAAGGACATCCAGCCAGGAAAATGGGATACAGCAGTCGGCGGACATGTCTCATATGGCGAAGGAATCCTCGAGGCTGTCTACAGGGAGGCAAGCGAAGAACTCGGATTTACCGAATTCAACCCTATCCATATCGAGACATACCAGTTCGAGTCAGAGATCGAGAAGGAACTGGTCAATGTCTTTGCGGTGGTCGGTACATATGAACTCCATCCAGACATGGATGAAGTGGATGAGGGCCGCTGGTGGGAACTCGCAGACATAGACGCCAACCTTGGCAAAGGGGTCTTTACCCCGAATTTCGAATCGGAATTCACCATGATCCGCAAGCCTCTGCTTGCTCTTCTTTAGGAAAAATCTACAATGATGTCACTCATACAATCCTTTTCCGGACTTCCGTTCAACAGGACGCAGACCTTGCGTGAAATCGCGGCCTCTGCCACCGGGAAGTACATCCTTCTTTATACCGGCACCCACCAGCTTGAGATGGGCATGTTCGCATGCGAACGCATTGCAGGCATCGCGGATGATACCGATGCAGACATGCTTTATGCTGACCATTACCGTCTCGTGACTGATGCGGAAGGCAAGCTGGTCAGAAAGAGGCACCCTCTCATCGACTGCCAGAAGGGAGCCCTCAGGAACGACTTCGATTTCGGAACCGTGCAGGTCTTCCGTGCCGATTCGTTCAGGAAGGCGGTTGCGGAAATGGATGTCGATTATGAATTTGCAGCACTGTACGACCTTCGCCTCAGGATGGATAGGATCGTACATGTCAATGAATATCTCTATACCGATGTGGAGACCGACCTGCGTAAGTCGGGCGAGAAGCAGTTTGACTATGTGGACCCTCGAAACAGGGCGGTCCAGATAGAGATGGAGAAGGTCTGCACAGCCCATCTCAAGAGGATCGGTGCCTTTCTCGAGCCGGTCTTCAAGGATCCGGAATCATGTGGCCTGAAGGGAGATTTCCCTGTCACGGCGACAGTCGTGATACCTGTGTTCAACAGGATAAGGACCGTCAAGGATGCAGTGGAAAGTGCCCTGAGCCAGGAATGTCCGTTCCCGTTCAATGTCATCGTCGTGGACAACCATTCATCCGACGGCACGACAGAACTTCTCGCAGATCTCGCCCTAAGGGACGGAAGGCTAGTACATGTCATTCCTGAAAGGAACGACCTCGGCATCGGAGGATGCTGGAACCTGGCAGTCCATCATGAACTCTGTGGCGAGTATGCGGTCCAGCTCGACAGCGACGACGTTTACAGCGGTCCGGACACGCTCGTGAAGATAGTGGATGCCTTCCGTGAGCAGAAATGCGCCATGGTCGTGGGAACCTATCAGATGACCGACTTCCAGATGAACCCGATACCTCCGGGAATCATCGACCATAGGGAGTGGACTGAAGACAATGGCCGTAACAATGCCTTGAGAATCAATGGTCTGGGTGCGCCGAGAGCCTTCTGGACTCCGCTCCTCCGTACCATCAACCTTCCGAATACAAGTTACGGCGAAGATTATGCCCTAGGCCTTAGGATAAGCCGTGAGTTCAGGATCGGACGAATTTACGATGTGCTTTACTGCTGCCGCAGATGGGAAGGAAATTCCGATGCTGCGCTTGAAGTGGAGAAGGTCAATGCAAACAATCTCTACAAGGACAGGATCCGTACATGGGAGCTCGAAGCCCGCATAAGAATGAATAATGAAAAATAACGAGATATTATACAAGTTCGTAGGAGACCAGCTGTCGCAATGGCCTCTGGCTTGTGACAACTACAGGGCCCTGAAGAATGTCAAGGTCCGTGAACTGGACGCAGGAGGACTTACTGTGAAGCTCCAGTTCAACCCTGCCAGGATAATATCTTCCGCTGCAAAGCTGGACAAGGCAGCCATTGAGAAGAGAAAGTGCTTCCTTTGCCGTGACAACCGTCCTTCAGAGCAGACCATGCTCAAGTTCGAAGGACGAAAGAACAAGAAATACCATATCCTTGTAAACCCATACCCGATATTTCCGGACCATCTGGTCATTGCTGCAGTAAAGCATACCGACCAGTCGATCTGGCATAGATATATCGACATGCTGGACCTCGCGCGCAAGTACGACGGGTTCACATTCTTCTACAATGGCCCGAAGAGCGGTGCTTCTGCTCCGGACCATCACCATTTCCAGGCCGCACCGAAGGGGCTCATTCCGCTCTGCAATGATGTGGATGCATCCGTGTCCTCCCTCGAGAAGGTCTGTGAGTCTCAGGACGCAAGCCTCTACCGTTACGACAGGTTCACGACAGGCATATTCGTCATAAGATCCGAGACTGCAAAGTCTGCTGCCAAGATGTTCTACCGACTGCTTGACTGCGCACCGATGGGTGAAGGCGAGACCGAACCACAGTTCAACCTGTTCACATACCGTGCGGAAGGGGAGTACCGTTCTATCGTCGTATTCCGCAGCCGCCACCGCTCGCACCATTATTTCAGCGACGGTCCCGACCATCTTACCATGAGTCCCGGCTGTGCCGACATGGGTGGTTTCTTCATAGTCCCCGTCGAAGCTGAGTTCGAAAAGATAACTCCGGAACTTCTCCAGGAGATGATTGCAGAGGTTTCCATACCCAAGGAAGCGGAAGAAGGCATAATCTGGCGTCTTACCCGTACCCAGCCTTTGCTTCAGGTGGGCATTATGTCGGGAAAGGAAATCGGATTCGAAGTGCTTTCCGACGGTGCAGGCTTCCGCAAGGCAGTCTTCAGGGAAGGAAAGATCGAATATGACGGAGCGCTTTACGATGAACTCTACTTCGAAGCTCCGGTGCCTTCCACAAGGTTTGCCGAGCCTTCGTTCGTACTCCATGGAGTTACGATCGGAGTCAATTTCCATTGGGAAAGGAAGGAGAACCAGAAGTTTGCCGGCGCACTTAAGATCATAGTCGAAAAGGACAGGCTGACTGCAGTGAATGTGGTCGGAGTTGAGGACTACCTCCTCAGCGTGATCTCCTCAGAGATGAGTGCATCCGCATCCGAAGAGTTCCTGAAGGCCCATGCGGTAATATCCCGTTCATGGGTGATGGCGCAGATCGCCTCTGCTCATAAGGAGCATCATGCTGATGTTCCGCAGGAAATATACGGCGTACCTTCGCTGATTTCCCACCTTGATTCGATGCTGTGTGCAGAAAAGAAGGGGGATGAATCTGCTGAACATGAGTATGTGAAATGGTATGACCATGACGACCACATCCACTTCGACGTATGTGCCGACGACCATTGTCAGAGATATCAGGGACTTACCCGTGCGACCGGCGAAACCGTCAGGAAGGTGATAGATTCTACATGGGGACAGACTCTGTACTATGGCGATGAACTTTGTGACGCACGCTTCTCGAAATGCTGCGGAGGCGTGATGGAAGAGTTCTCAACATGCTGGGAAGATAAGGATATGCCATATCTCAAGGCCATTCCAGATACCCCGGACCACGATTCTGAAGGCGAATGCTTCTGCAACACCACAGACAAGGCTATCCTCGGCCAGGTGCTGAACAACTACGATCAGGAAACCGTGGACTTCTACCGCTGGACGGAAGTCTATGACAGGGATGCACTTTCTGACCTGATAAGACGACGCAGCGGCATCGACCTGGGAAGGATCCAGTCAATCGAACCTTTGGAAAGAGGCCTTTCAGAAAGGATAATGAAGTTGAGGATTGTCGGTGACAGATCTGCTTTGACAGTGGGCAAGGAATTGGAAATCAGAAGGATATTGTCGGAGAGCCATCTCAAGAGTTCCGCCTTTGACGTAAGGTTCGAGGGCGATTCTGTAATCCTTGAAGGTAAGGGATGGGGCCATGGCGTGGGCCTGTGCCAGATAGGAGCGGCAGTGATGGCGTCGAAGGGATACGGCTATATTGAGATACTTAAACATTACTACCCGGGAACAACCCTCCGCAACAATGCGGAATAACAGATGACTGAATGAAAACTAAAGCCAACATAAATCCATGGTGGTGGATACCGACCCTGTACTTTGCGGAAGGTATTCCATATTTCATCGTGAACAATATTTCCGTAATCATGTTCACGAATATGGGCATGTCAAAGGGTGAGATGGCCCTGTATACGAGCCTTCTCTATCTTCCGTGGGTGATCAAGCCTCTCTGGAGCCCCTTCGTGGATATCATAAAGACGAAGAGATGGTGGATCATGGCGATGCAGGTCCTGATGTCGGCGGCATTTGTGGCCCTTGCCTTCTCCCTGCCTCATCCGTCTCCTGAGGTGATAGCTTCCGGAGCGACTGGCGTGTCCATGTTCAAGGCCACCCTGGTACTCTTCTGGATCACTGCATTCGCTTCAGCAACCCATGACATAGCGGCCGACGGATTCTACATGCTTGCGCTGAATCCGGGTGATCAGTCGCTCTTCGTGGGCATCAGAAGCACATTCTATCGACTTTCATCCATCTTCGGACAGGGAGTCCTCGTGGTGATCGCAGGTCTGCTTGAAAGAAAGCTCGGTGACATACCTCAGGCATGGTCCATTACCCTTGCAGTCAGTGCAATACTGTTTGCAGCCGTGACGCTCTGGCATACATTCCGCCTGCCGCGTCCGGCCTCAGACAATTCTCGTACAGGATTTGCCAAGGGCGGCGTGAAGAGGATATTGGGAGAGTTCGTGTGGACATTCTTCACATTCTTCAAGAAGAAGCATGTGTGGGTCGCAATGGCTTTCATGCTGCTCTATCGTCTTCCGGAAGCCTTTCTTGTAAAGATGATGAATCCGTTCCTCCTGGACCCTACATCTGCCGGAGGACTCGGACTTTCTACCGAGACCGTTGGTGTCGTCTATGGTACGATCGGAGTGGCGGCGCTTACCGTAGGAGGTATCCTCGGAGGAATCGCTGCGTCAAGATGGGGGCTCAAGAAGTCTCTCTGGCCTATGGCCCTGAGTCTTACCCTTCCTTGCCTGTCATTCGTTTTCCTTGCCGCATTCCAACCTCAGAACCTTGTTCTGATCAGCACATGTGTTGCTCTGGACCAGTTCGGATACGGCTTCGGATTTACTGCTTACATGCTTTATCTCATATACTTTGCAGACGGAGAATACAAAACGGCACATTATTCGCTATGTACTGCATTCATGGCACTAAGCATGATGCTTCCGGGTATGGTCGCAGGTTATCTGCAGGAGGCTGTAGGCTATGTGTGGTTCTTCGGTTTCGTGATGGTCTGCTGTCTTGTTACAGTGTTGGTGACCCTCCTTCTGAAGGTCGATCCCGAGTATGGAAAGAAATAAACTTTAATCATTATGGTCATGAAGAAGATGATGCTTTACGCCGCTTCGGTAGCGGCTGCGTGCGGTCTGTGTGCATGCGGACAGCAGGATGTACCTCCTCAGGAGGGCTCAAAGACAGGATTTGCACTGTCGTTTTTCAAGGAAGTGAACAAGGATACCGCTCCTGCAGAAAATATCGTTACCTCTCCATATAGCGCCGGAGTTGCTCTTTCAATGCTTGCAGAGGGTGCTATGGGTCAGACAAAGGTGGAGCTCGACAATGCTCTCAACGGATGCCTCTTCAGCAATCAGGTGCTTGACGGAGGTGATTCTGTAGTGGTGAAGTCTGCGAATTCACTATGGGTTGATGACAATTTCAGTGTCCGCAACCGTTATGTGGACCTTCTTGAGACTGATTATGACGCTCTGGTCGAGTGCCTCAGGTTCTCCGATCCGGCTACCGTGCGTGCAATCAACATGTGGTGTTCGGAGAATACAAACGGAAAGATCAATAAGATCATCGACGACCTCACTCCTGGCGACGTGATGGTTCTGATCAATGCATTGTACTTCAATGCTCCATGGGAGGAGAAATTCGACCCTGCACAGACTTCAAAGGCCGATTTCTATGGTCTTTCGGGAGATAAGGAAGTGGACATGATGTACAGGAAGGGAAGATACAGCTATGCGGAGTATCAGGGGTGCCAGATGATCGAGCTTCCATATCTCGGCAGCAATTATTCTATGTTCATAGTGCTCCCTCCGGAGGGAATGAACGTAGGCGACCTTATTCCTTACGTGAACGAGAACCTCTACAACGAGGCCATGAGCATGCTTGCTCCGGTCGAGGTCAAGTTCAGGATGCCGAAGATCAAGCTTGAGACAGAGATGGTACTTAACGATGTCCTCCAGAATATGGGAGTGAAGGAGGCGTTCTCGAATGCAAATTTCAAGGGCATCTCGGAGATGGGTCCGCTTGCAGTCAGCCAGGTGAAGCAGAAATGCTATATCGATGTGGCCGAGACCGGTACAGAGGCTGCGGCTGTGACTTCAGTGATGGTAAGGATGACTTCGGTTCGTCCTGAGATTGATGTCAAGGTCATGACCGTAGTCCGTCCATACGTGTTCTTCATCGCAGACAGAGAGAATTCAGACATTCTCTTTGCAGGTAAGATCGTAAACCTTTAATGAATCAATTCAGTAGTTTGAATATGAAGAGACTGTTCGCCCTGTTGGTTGCCCTTGTGGGCCTGGTTGCTGCCGATGCATCTGCAAGGCAGGTTGTGAAACCTGGAATCGAAGTTCTTCAGGAACGTGGATTCGAAGGACTCATCGGTAAGAAGGTGGGTCTTGTCACCAATCCCAGCGGAGTGGACAGGTACCTTAACTCTACCGTGGACATCCTCTACAATGCCCCTGGAGTCGAACTGGTAGCCCTTTACGGCCCGGAACATGGAGTGAGGGGAGACGTATATGCCGGAGACAAGGTCGCTGACACCAAGGATGCGGCGACTGGTCTCCCGGTCTATTCCCTCTACGGATCGACACGCAAGCCTACCCCTCAGATGCTCGAAGGCGTGGATGTGATCGTATATGACATCCAGGACGTAGGTGCGCGTTCATACACATTCATAAGCACATTGGGTCTCGTGATGGAGGCATGCGCTGCCAAGGGAATCGAGGTGATGGTTCTTGACCGTCCGAATCCTCTTGGCGGAAACAAGATCGAAGGATGTTATGTCGAGCAGCAGTTCAATTCGTTTGTGAGCCAGTACAGGATACCGTACATCTATGGACTTACGGTAGGTGAACTTGCAGTTATGATCAACGAGGAAGGACTCAACAGGGGACAGCTCGGCAATCAGGATCCGGTCAGATGCAAGTTGACCGTCGTTCCGATGGAAGGATGGGAAAGGGATATGCTCTATGAAGATACAGGACTGCCATGGGTTCTTCCGTCACCTAACATTCCGTTCAAGGAGACTCCGATGTATTATTCGGCTGCCGGAATCTGTGGAGAACTTTACGGATTCATGGACATCGGCATCGGATATACCCTTCCGTTCCAGCTCTTCGGAGCCACCTGGCTTGACCCCGACAAGCTCAAGGCACGACTCAAAAGTTATGGTCTTCCGGGTATTTCCTTCCGTACGATATGGTATAAACCGATTGCCGGAAGCAGAAAAGGCGAGTTGGTGAAAGGCCTTCAATATTTTTTTACAGACTATGAAAATGCTCGTGTTACGGAGACGCAATTCTATGTCATGCAGGCAGTTGCGGAACTTTATCCTGACAAGAAGGCATTCGAGATAATAACAGGTTACGGATTGTTCGACAAAGTTTGTGGCACGGATTATGTGAGGAAGGAATTCAGCAAGAGGTACAAAGTGGCAGATATAGTGGATTACTGGAGAAAGGATGAGGCTTCTTTCCGTGAGATGTCACAACGCTACCACATCTATTAACTTAAAACTATCATATCATGGGATCACTCAGAAAAACAATGGCGTCAATGCTTGCAGTTCTTGCGTTGGCAGCGTTTATGTCTGATGCGGGTGCGCAGACAAGAAGATCCTCACAGTCTTCACAGACAAGATCATCGTCTTCACAGACAAGATCATCGTCCTCACAGACGAGATCGTCATCTCAGTCTTCACAGACAAGGTCTTCATCACAGTCTTCACAGACAAGAAGAACGACTTCAGGTTCACAGACCAGACCGTCGTCAAGCGATAACAATAAGAAATCTACAGTTGCCAAACCTTCAAATCCTGTAAGAAAGCCGGCAGACAAGCCGTCGATGAACACCAACGTCAAGCCAAGCACAACAGTTGAGAGATCTGTATCTGCAACGAGACCGACTACCAAGCCATCGACCGGATCATCGACTAAGCCATCGACAGGAACTGCTACCAGACCTGCCACAAGACCTTCGACAGGAAGCGCTGACAAGCCAGCCGGCCAGAAGGGTGCAGATTTCAAGCCAGGTGACCAGAACAAGCCTGTACAGGTGACCAGACCTGCTCCAAACAGACCTCAGGGCAACAACTCAGGAAACAGACCAAGCGTCCGTCCTGATGATGGACCTGGAAGACCAGGCGACAAACCAGGCAAGGATCATGGAGTGAGACCTGGAGACGGCCCAGGAAAGCCAGTTCAGATCAGACCTGACCACAGGAAGGATCCTCCAAGGAAACATCCACGTGAAAGAGACTTCATGCGTTGGGACCGTCCTTCATACTGGTGGTCACATGACAACCACTACTACGGATACAGAGTCAGAGTACTCCCTACACATGTACACAGACATGTCTATCGTGGAATTACCTACTATTGCTACAATGACATCTGGTACCGTCCATACAACGGATACTATGTAGTCTGCAGACCTCCATACGGATTGTCACTTGCAGCAAACATCATATCTGACATCGCATGGACAGCTGTAAGGCTCTCATACTACAACACAGTTGCGAACACTTACAGTCAGATCAACGAGAACAACGCGTACATCGCTGAGCAGAACGCTATCATAGCACAGAACAATGCGGTAATAGCAGCTCAGAATGCAACAATAGCACAGAACCAGCAGCTTGCCCAGACTTCATACGCTCTTGCCAACGAACTGGGACTCATCCAAAGCTATGCTGCCGCTGATTCGGAGTATTTCTACCAGGACGGCGTGTTCTATGCAAAG
Source organism: Candidatus Cryptobacteroides sp. (assembly GCA_045646785.1). GTDB lineage: Bacteria > Bacteroidota > Bacteroidia > Bacteroidales > UBA932 > Cryptobacteroides. Next base: position 34,584 of record JAZRLI010000015.1, read on the forward strand.
GATGCAAGAGGTGAGTACAATGTGATAGTTCCTCCTGCAGGTGCTCTCGTTGAGACTCTCCCAGAGGACTTCGATATGGTGATCCTCGCAGATGGAAACGAGTACTACAAGGTTGACGATACAATCTACAAGGTTACAATTGTTGAGGGTAAGCCTTACTTTGAGGTTGTAGGACAGCAGTACTAGACGTTACTTGACATACAAAACTCCCGTCAGTGGCTCGCTCCGCAGAGCATAAGGTTTATGCTCCGCTCGTGCACTGACGGGAGTTTTGTCTGCTGTTGAAAACTGGTGTTCTGCAAAAAAACTGCGTGCTGTCAATGGTGATTTGGCAGCACGCGGTTTTTTATAAAGTGTTGTGTGATTGGCTGATTATCTGATGGTGACAGGGCCGCCAAATGGGCAGAATGTCACGTAAGCGTTGCTGTCGCGGTAGGTTACCTCGAGGGACTTGCCGTCCTGTTCGGCCTGGATCTTCTTGCCGTCTGTGTTGACGGTCATTGTGAGAGCGGTCTCGTAGAGGGCATTGTCGAGGGTTGTGGCTGGAGTTACTGTGACTCCCTTCTCCGCAGGTTCAACTGTAAGGGTTACGTCCTTTGCTACTGCAGTATAGGCTGCTACATCGCGGAATGTTCCGATCCAGATGCGGCTCTCGAGGGACTTGAGGTGGTCGAGGAAGTCAGTGAATTCGGTAGGGTCAGAATAGCAGTCGTAACCGTAGTTGATTCCGTGGGTCATTCCTGCGATCCATGAGCCTGATGCGAGGGCATCTTCCACCTGCTTGTGGAGGTACTCCTTCGGCGAGTTCTGACCGCCGAGCCAGAATTCCTTTAGACGAGCTCCGACCCTTCCTTCCATCGCGACAGCGATGACCTTCTCGTTGAATGCGTTGTATGGGAAGCAGAATGTTGTCGAAGGCTTTCCGATGTTTGCGAGGATAGCCTCGTCGTTCTTCTTGATTTCATTGAGCAGGTCCTCGTCAGAGAGCATTGTCATGTATGGATGGCTCCATGTGTGGTTCGACATCTCGTGACCTCTGTCGGACATTTCCTTTGCCTCAGCCCATGTGAAGTGGGTCGTGTCTGCCTCTGCAACTGCTGGCATCCATGCTCCTACCATCCAGAATGTGCCTCTGAAGCCTCTCTTTTCAAGTTCAGGTACCACGATGGTGTAATGTTCCTTCATTGAGTCGTCAAAGGTAAGGCTTACTGCACATTCCTTTCCGTCCTTGTAGTCAGCGACCTTCACGTCCTCTGGAGTGATGTCTGCCGAGCATCCTATTGCAACTGCCATGGATGTCATCATGATAAGTCTTTTCATATTCTTAAATCAGATTGTTGTATGTGTATTCAAGTGTGGTGCTGTCGCCGGATGAGTTCAGCGACATGCTGAATCCGTCCTTGCGGACGAGTCCGTTCTGCTCCATGACCTCAAGCAGATGTCTTGCGACTGCCGGAGCAGGGTCGATCAGGGTGATGGGACGGCCTGCGACCTTCATTATTGTGTCGGCGAGGAAAGGGTAGTGGGTACATCCGAGTACGATGGTGTCGGCACCTGCCTCGATGAGGGGACGTACGCTCCTTTCAACGACGTTTTCAGCTTCAGGACCGGTCAGGATGCCGTTTTCTACAAGTTCCACGAATCCCTGTCCGATGTGCTCGACGATCTTTACGTCCTGTGCCCATTTCTCCCTTGTGTCGATGTACTTGGATGCCTTGAGCGTTCCGTCTGTCGCGAGGACTCCGACCACTCCTGTGCGGGTCTTCTGTGCTGCCGGCTTGACTGCCGGCTCCATTCCAATGAAGTTGATCGGGAATTCTTCCCTGAGGGTGCTGATCGCTGCAGCGGTCGCGGTGTTGCATGCTACGACTATGATGTCAGCGCCCTGCCCGATCAGGAATGAGCTGATGGCCCTGGCCCTTTCGGTGATGTATTCCTTCGATTTTTCTCCGTACGGGCAGTTGGCGTTGTCTGAATAGTATATGTACCTTTCTTCAGGAAGAAGTTTGCGTACCTCCCTGAACACTGACAGACCGCCTGTACCTGAGTCGAAGATTCCTATCATCTGAATGGTTTTATATCTTACAAATATACTGATTTTTTCCTATTTTTGTACGAAATATATGATATACTATGGCATTGGTCATTCCGGAAGGATATTACAACATACTAGGCAGTGTGGAGAACACCGAGAAGGCGATCAAGGCGGTCAAGGACATGTTCCAGGACAATCTTTCCGCCCAGCTGGCCCTGCTCAGGGTGACGGCTCCGATGGTCGTGCTCAGCGGTACCGGTCTCAATGACGACCTTAACGGAGTCGAGAATCCGGTCTCGTTTCCTGTGAAGGATATGGGTGGGCGCAAGGCGGAGGTAGTGCATTCCCTTGCAAAATGGAAGAGGATGAAGCTGGCTCAGATGGATATACCTCAGGGCAGGGGTATATATACAGATATGAATGCCCTAAGACCTGAGGAAGAGCTGGATAACACACATTCCATATATGTTGATCAATGGGATTGGGAGAAGGTCATAGGCGAGGAACAGAGGAATCTGGAGTTCCTTAAGAAGACCGTCCGCAGAATCTATGAAGCAATAAAGGTAACGGAAAACAAATTATATGTTGAATTTCCGAATATAGAGCCTATGCTTCCGGAGGATATATTCTTTATCCATGCCGAACAGCTTCTTCAGATGTATCCGGGCATGAGTCCAAAAGAAAGGGAGAATGCTGTGACCAGGGAGCATAAGGCGGTCTTTGTCATCGGAATAGGTTGCCGGCTTTCTGACGGAAAGTCTCATGACGGCCGTGCATCAGACTACGATGATTGGTCATCAGTCAATGAAGAAGGATATGAAGGCTTGAATGGTGATCTTCTTTTATGGAATCCTGTTCTTCAGAGTGCTTTTGAAGTGTCCAGCATGGGTATAAGGGTGGATGCAGAAGCCTTGAAGCGTCAGCTTGATATCCGTCAAGAGCCTGAAAAGGCAGTTCTGGCTTATCATAGGATGCTTCTTGAAGGCAGACTGCCATTGACTATCGGTGGTGGTATAGGACAGTCAAGACTATGCATGTTCCTTCTTAGAAAGGCACATATAGGAGAGATACAGAGCAGTCTATGGCCGGAAGATATGAAGAAAAGGTGTCATGAGGCTGGAATAGACCTTGTGTAATGTGTGACAACATTTTGTAAATCGATAAATACAAAAGATGATAACAAACGAACAGATAAAGGAACTTCAGCAGAGGGTGGAGACGCTGGGCAGGTGCATCGGCGTCGAACAGAAGCGTGAAGAAGTGGCGGCGAAGACGGAGAAGACTCTTGCGCCGGATTTCTGGGATGACCCCAAGGCGGCTGAGAAGTTTCTGAAAGAACTATCGGGAGTGAAGTTCTGGGTGAACGGATTCGACAAGGCGCAGTCGGCGGTCGAGGACCTCAATGTCCTCATTGAACTTGGCGACGATGATATCGACCAGGCATTCGCAGATGCACTCTCGGAAGTGGAGGCCTTGGAACTTCGCAACATGTTGGGAGAAGAAGGAGATAACCTCGGTGCCGTGCTGACAATCAACTCCGGAGCCGGCGGAACAGAGGCAAACGACTGGTCTGCAATGCTCATGCGTATGTATGTGCGCTGGGCTGAGCGTAACGGATATAAGGTGACAGTCACTGACGAACTCGAAGGCGAGGATGCCGGAATCAAGTCGGTGACCATGCAGGTCGAGGGTGACTATGCCTTCGGATACCTCAAGGCCGAAAGCGGAGTCCACAGGCTTGTGCGCATTTCTCCCTTCAATGCCCAAGGCAAGCGCCAGACCACATTCTCGTCCGTGTTCGTGTACCCGCTTGTGGATGATTCCATTGAGATCGAGATTAATCCGGGTGACCTTGAATGGGATACCTACCGTTCAAGCGGTGCCGGTGGCCAGAATGTCAACAAGGTCGAGACCGGTGTCCGAGTAAGGCACATTCCTTCGGGAATCGTCGTGGAGAACACAGAGACACGTTCGCAGCTGGACAACAGACAGAATGCCCTCCGTATCCTCAAGTCCCGCCTTTATGACATCGAACTCAAGAAGCGTCAGGAGAAGCAGGCGGAACTTGAAGGCCAGAAGAAGAAGATTGAATGGGGATCGCAGATCCGCAGTTATGTCCTGCATCCTTACAAGATGGTCAAGGATCTTCGTACTGGACATGAAACCTCTGATACACAGGGGGTTCTTGATGGAGACCTTAATGATTTCATGAAAGTCTTCCTGATGGAGAACAACAAATGATTAAAATAATGTTAAAATTTGAGAATGCCTGCAACGTTTGCAGGCATTCCTGCATCTTATACGTCGTGTTGTAATTTTTTAGGATGATGCGACGTTATTTTTTACTTATACTTTCATTATTTCTGGCATTCGCTGGAGCTGCCTATGCGCAGAATGTATCTGAAAATAATCACGATAAGACGAAGTTTTCAATAAAGGCCTATCCTTTCAGGGGTACCTATCTTGACAGCGGCAGGCATTGGGACAAATTTGGAGGAGCCTATCCTGCTGGTATGCACTTCGGTTTAGAACTTCCATCGCAGCAGCAGCGTCCATGGCAGCAGTATCTTAATAATGCTACAGTTGGAGTGGGTTTGACATGGCTGGACTTGGGACATGAGATGCTGGGGCATTCATTTTCCTTATATCCGTATATACTTCTCAATGCCATCAGTACCGATTACTTCCAGATGAGGCTGAAGGTGGCTGGTGGCCTTGCTGCGGTGACTGAACACTGGTATACCCAGGAAGACCAGAACCCCGACCATTATTACGAGCCTACCGTAAATACGATCTTTGGATGTACGCTTAACGTGTATCTGAATGCAGGACTTCAGCTCAGTGTGCCGATCACGAAGTATCTGGATGCCGGTGCCGAGTTCGGATTTATCCATATGAGCAACGGACGTACAAATATGCCTAATATCGGTTTGAATGCACTCTATGGCTCAGTAGGAGTTACAGCGACCTTCAATTCCGAGGTTAAGAAGAAGCCTGTTCACTTCCCTGATCAGCCATATGGTTGGGCTTTGAATATAACCGGTTCTGCAGGTTCTCAGCAGTCTGATATAGCCGACCCACACAAGTTCCTTATTTCATCGTTTCATGCAGGAACTGTTTACCATGTAAACAACTGGTATGCAGTCGGTCTCGGACTGGATGTGTTTTACAATGACGCCGTGACAAAGAATACCTCCCGCAATCTGTATTGCGACGGAGATTTTGCAGAGGATACGGACGAGGATGATATCAAGGACCTCTTCTATGACTGTCTGACTTGTGGGGACGAAAAGGATATAGACTATACTACAGTACAGAAGATACGTGCGGGCATTTCTCTCAACAATGAGTTCAAATTCGGTGATGTTACCGCTGTGGTTGACTGGGGTGTGTACTTCTACAATCCGTCACGAAATATCTATTATAATTATCACCAGGATATGACAAAGGCCGGCAAGGTAGCTACCAAGCGCCCTCTGTTGTATAATTCACCTTACGGAGCAGGTAGCGAAGAAGCCAGCCACTATATCCGTTTCGGTCTGAGATACCGTCTCTTCGACAATCTCTATCTCCAGGCCAGCTGCAAGACCCACCTTCATATCGCTGAATTCGTCGAGTTCGGTGTCGGCTACCAGATTCCATTCTATAAGAAGGACAGCCGTCCTGAAGGAAAAGGCAAAGTGTACCATCATCGTAGGAACTGGTGGAAAAACTAATCCGGTTTTATAGAAGTTTATATTTGCTGCTTTGTGTGGTAATATCTTGACTGTGTCGGTTACGGTCCCCAAATCAGTAAGTCGTGGACGGACGATGTAATGGGTAGTGCGAAGTCCCCGCCAGCATAAGGGGCAAAAGTTAAGCATCTCACACGAGATGCTTTTTTCTTGCTGATTGTTTTCTGTGAAATGTTTCGTATATTTACACAGACAAATCGGAATTTATCTAACAGCATTAAAACAGTTCGACTGACATCAATTTTGAATAACATAAGCCTCTAATCACTTGGTTGTGAATAGAGGCTATCATCTTTTAGATTACTGTTTTGATTTCTTCAGGCGTCCGCTTTTTCTCAGCGCCTCAGAGATTATCCATTGAAGCTGGCCATTTGTTGAGCGGAATTCATCTTCCGCCCATTTTTCGATAGCTTCCATGGTCTGGGCATCCACTCGCAAGACGAAGCTTTTAGTCTGCTCTTTAGGCATATTTCTCTATTAATGGTGAAGGGTTCCGGTATTTACAACAGGCTGAGCTGACTCGTCTGAACAAAGCACTACGAGAAGATTGCTGACCATAGCAGCCTTTCGCTCCTCGTCTAACTCAACAACATTATTATCGGCAAGCTGGTCTATAGCCATCTTGACCATCGATACAGCACCCTCAACTATCTTCTCTCGGGCAGAAATGATTGCATCAGCCTGCTGGCGACGGAGCATCACTGCAGCGATTTCAGGAGCATAAGCCAGGTAGTTGATACGGGCCTCAATCACTTCGATTCCTGCCATATCGAGACGCTCTGCAAGTTTCTGCTCAAGCTGATCGTTGATTTCATCAGCATTTGAACGAAGGCTCAGCTCACCCTCGACAGCAGAATTATTGTCATATGCATAACATCCTGCCACCTGACGAAGAGCAGCATCACTCTGCACTGCAACGAAGTTTGCAAGAGCATCCATACGCATCTCGCTCGCGCTCTTCATGGATACAGAAGTCTGACCGTTTTGTGTCTGGGTGGTTGTTGCTGGTTTTGGGGCATCTATGTTAAAGACAGCCTTATATATTTCTCCGGCTTTTACCTTCCATACAAGCACGAGACCGATCATGATAGGATTACCCATCTTGTCATTAACCTTGATCGGTTCAGCATTCAGATTTCGCGCACGAAGTGAAATCTTCTTTACGCTCATGAAAGGGTTGATCCACCAGAATCCCTCTTTAAGAAAATTGCCACGGTATTTTCCGAAGAATACAAGCACTCTGGCCTGATTTGGCTCGATTACCATCAAACCTATTAACATAACAAGGCCTACAAGAATGGCAACTGTACCGAGTATTGCAGTAAGTCCGTAGTCTACATTGATTGCATTGACAATTCCCCATACGCCGGCTGCACTGAGTGCCAGTGATACGAAAAACATTACAAAGCCGTTTGCCTTGAAACCTTTGTACTCAAAATTCAGATTCTGTTCCATATTATATGATTTATTAGAATGATATCATTTTGATATCACGAATATAGTGTTAATAAATGAAATTCCAACTACTTATCATTATTAATGACAAATAAATTTATTCATTAAACAGAACATGGTGCATAAATGTGCCTATCCCGAATTTCATTTCCCATCCATGAAAATGCTCGTTTTCGTGGACGGGGTCCGGGATATTTGTTATATTTGCATGATTTAGGTGTCATCCTGAGCGAAAGCGAAGGATTTGTATAATGAAAATTTAAACTAACATAATACAAAATGGCTGAATTTAAAGATGGAATACCCATTTTGTTACAGCTTTTTGAAGTTGATAAGTACAGGTTTTGCAAATAGAGAAAAACTGCATATCTTTGCAAAGTCAATAGGGGAATTCGTAGAAGGGATGACAACCCTTATCGCTCCGGCGGTTCCGAGCCCCAAAGTCTAGCCACCGCGTTGCGGTGGTTTTTTATTTTGAGACCGAACCTAATGCAGTGAGACAGTACTGAACCTTTTCCTGAGTGGTCTTCTGTACTCCGACAGTCAGTTTTATCCCGTCATATAGCAGAATCAGAAGTTTGGAGTAAGGCTTCTGGTTCTTGTCGCCAGGTTTTGTCGGTTTCTCCTCTTTGAAGACAGCCTTCTCCATTACTTCTGTCAAACGGAATACAGCAAGGGTAGATTCGTATCTTCTTGCAGCCTTGTTGTATGTTTCGTTGATGGATTGATATTTGACACAGATATAGTCCTGAAGATCTTCATTCCATATCTTCTTGTCCGGATGTTCACTGATCCACTTCGCATAAAAGTCCTTGATGATCTTCTCTCGGGCTTTGATGTCCTCCTTCCTCGTTCCGGCAGGAATCGTAATTCCATTATTTTCCATAGGGCAAATATAGCATTTTATATAATATATCTTAAATTTGCCAAAACAATAAATTCTTTGTGTTTTATGGGATACACGATAGCTGTCATCAGAAGGAAAGAAGTCAAGAAGATGCTGGAGTGTAAGGATGCGAATGCGGTGATTCCGGTTGATGAGTGTACATACGATAAGGGTGTTCTGCAAAATCCTCTTGATGAAATCTATGCTGTTCTAAGTGAAGCGTTCCCTCCGTTGAATGGACCGGAAGCTCCATCTGATGATGTTGCGGATGAATGTGTGGAATACAGTTTTCTTCCGAATGCCATATATATAGGATATGCAGGCAGTCAATATGACGAATTGAACAGGGCACTTGGCCCTTTGTTGCAGAAGTATGATTGTGTGATATACAATTGTGACTGGGGTACTATATCATTACCTGAACATTCCTTTAAAGTCAGAATGTTCAGGCTTAAGTATAAGCTGAAGACAAATAGGTGGGCTATCGCATTGCGTGATACTTTGTTGCTGTTTCTGTTGTTTGAATTAGGATTTCTATTGATCAGATCCGCTTCATCTCATATTGACAATCCATTGATCGATTTTTCGTCAGTGTCATTCGCGGCAGGGACAATCGGAGCGGCAGTGTGTTCCTCTGTTCGTATCTGGGCGGAAGTAATCCTGCATTTCAAGTCCAAGCGATAGTCAATATCTCACTTATATTTGCTATATTTGTACGATGTCATCGAAATGGTGACAAAAAAGGAAAATTAAATTTAATCTTTATACCAATGTTTAAATATGCACCAATGTTTCAGCTTGGCGAGGACAAGACTGAATACTACAAGATTCCAGGTTCAGAGCAGTATGTAAGTACTGGCGAATTCGAAGGAAATGAGATTCTCAAGATTCAGAAGGAGGCTCTTACAGTGCTTTCAAACACTGCTTTCCGTGATGTTTCATTCATGCTTCGTCCGGAGCACAATGAGATGGTAGCCAAGATTCTTCACGATCCTGAGGCTTCTGAGAACGACAAGTATGTAGCACTTACATTCCTCCGCAACGCTGAGGTGGCATGCAAGGGTAAGCTTCCTTTCTGCCAGGATACAGGTACTGCCATCATTCATGGCGAGAAGGGTCAGAGAGTATGGACTGGCTGTGATGACGAAGAGGCACTTTCTCTCGGAGTTTACAAGACTTATACTGAGGAGAACCTCCGTTACTCTCAGAACGCCCCTCTCAACATGTATGACGAGGTGAATACAAAGTGCAACCTTCCTGCACAGATCGATATCGAGGCTACTCACGGCGCTGAGTATCATTTCCTTTGCGTTACAAAGGGTGGTGGTTCAGCAAACAAGACTTACCTCTATCAGGAGACAAAGGCAATCCTTAATCCACAGACCCTCGTTCCGTTCCTCGTAGCGAAGATGAAGACTCTAGGAACTGCAGCATGCCCTCCATACCATATCGCATTCGTCATCGGTGGTACATCTGCTGAGAGAAACCTTCTCACAGTTAAGCTCGCTTCATGCAAGTACTATGACAACCTTCCTACAACAGGTGACGAGACAGGACGCGCATTCCGTGATGTAGAGCTTGAGAAGCTCGTTCTCGAGGAGGCTCACAAGATCGGCCTTGGCGCTCAGTTCGGCGGCAAGTACTTCGCTCATGACGTCCGTATCATCCGTCTCCCACGCCACGGTGCAAGCTGCCCTGTAGGACTCGGTGTAAGCTGCTCTGCTGACCGTAACATCAAGGCAAAGATCAACAAGGACGGTATCTGGATCGAGAAGCTCGATGACAATCCTGCAAGACTCATCCCTGAGGAACTCCGCCAGGCAGGCGAGGGCGAGGCAGTAAAGATCAACCTTGACCAGCCTATGTCAGAAATCCTCAAGGAACTCTCTAAGTATCCTGTTTCTACACGTCTCAGCCTCAACGGTACCATCATCGTAGGCCGCGACATCGCTCACGCTAAGATCAAGGAGCGTCTCGACAGAGGTGAGGAGATGCCACAGTATCTCAAGGATCATCCTATCTACTATGCTGGTCCTGCAAAGACTCCTGCCGGAATGGCATGTGGTTCTATGGGACCTACAACAGCAGGCCGTATGGACTCATACGTTGACCTCTTCCAGAGCCACGGCGGCAGCATGATCATGCTCGCAAAGGGTAACCGTGCACAGTGCGTGACTGACGCCTGCCAGAAGTACGGCGGATTCTACCTCGGTTCGATCGGTGGTCCTGCAGCCATCCTCGCTCAGAACAACATCAAGAGCATCGAGTGCGTAGAGTACCCTGAACTTGGAATGGAGGCTATCTGGAAGATCCGCGTTGAGGACTTCCCTGCATTCAACCTCGTAGATGACAAGGGTAACGACTTCTTCAAGAAGCTTGGATTGTAATATCGCAAAATAGTTGTATCTTTGCAACTGGTACTGAGATATTGTGTAATGGTAGCACTACAGATTTTGGTTCTGTCTGTCCAGGTTCGAATCCTGGTATCTCAACTTAAAACGGAATGCCAAAAGGCATTCCGTTTTTTGTTATATGAGTCCGTAAATCAGATTCCAGACGAAGAAACGGGCGAATTTGCCGATCAGAAGCAGGACCATTGTCCATCCGGGACGGGTCTTGTAAAAGCCGAGGGCTATCGCAATCACGTCTCCGATGAACGGGATCCAGGCAGTCAGTGCAAGCCATACGCCCCATCGGTCGATCTTCTCCTTCTGCTTCTGCAGAGTCTCCGGCTTGACCTTGAACCATTTCTCTATCCACTCCCATCTGCCCAGCCATCCTATCCAGTAGGTGAGTACGCTTCCGAGCCAGTTGCCGAGGGTGCCTACCAGTAGACATCCGATCGGATTGCCTGTGGCCGCGAGTATGGCCATGTACAGCACATCGGAACTGAACGGGAATATGGTCGCCGCCAGAAATGTTCCGATGAACAGACCGAGCAGTCCGAGTCCTTCAAGCCACTCCATGGTTATTTGCGTTTGTTCCTGAAGAATTCGCTTACGAGTCCGCCGCAGTCGTCGGCCAGCACTCCCGACACTACTTCCGTCTTGGGATGCATGAGTGAAGGAGTGAACATGGAGAAGCCCCTCTTCGGGTCGGATGCTCCATAGACTACGCGTCCTATCTGCGACCATGCGAGCGCTCCTGCACACATCGGACATGGCTCCACGGTCACATACAGCGTACAGTCGTTGAGGTACTTTCCGCCCATGGCTTCTGTGGCTGCAGTTATGGCGATCATCTCGGCATGTGCAGTTGGGTCATTGAGTCTTTCAGTCATGTTGTGACCCTTTCCGATGATGCGTCCGCGGCATACGATGACGGCACCGATAGGCACCTCATCCTCCGCTGCGGCCATCTGCGCCTCACGCAGGGCATCCCTCATGTATCTTTCGTCCTGTTCCATGATGTTCATCAAACAAAAAACCCGACCTTAAGGCCGGGTTTCTATTTTTACCATCTGTCCTCAGATGATACAGTCAATTTCTTGCGGCCGCGACGACGGCGAGCTGCCAATACACGACGTCCGTTAGGAGTCGACATGCGCTCGCGGAAGCCATGCTTGTTACGACGCTTGCGCTGTGATGGTTGGAATGTTCTTTTCATATCTAGATATTTTTATATTTTCCTATATAATTTGGGAGTGCAAAGGTAGTCTTTTTGATTTTATTTACAAAATATTTTGTCATTTTTCGATGAAAATGACCTGCTTAGTCTCAAAGAATGGGTCAGAAGTCCATTTTGAGATAGGCCAGATGTGTACCGAACCCTTGCGAAGACGTGCTTTTTCAATTTCTTCGGTCAGGTCTCCGCCCTTCAGGTAGAGGATTCCTTCGTTGTATTTACCCTTGACCCAAGGCATGAAATTGTCCAATGCGGTCACTGCTCTTGACACGATGTAGTCAAATGTTTCCGGAAGGGATTCTGCACGTGCGTTGATTGTCTTTACGTTCTTAAGTCCGAGACCCTTCGCCACTTCACTCGCTACGATGATCTTCTTTCCGATCGAATCGCAGAGGGTGAACTGTGCATGAGGGAAGATTACCGCCAGTGGAATGCCAGGGAAGCCGCCGCCTGTTCCGAGGTCCATGATCTTCATCGGTTCGGCGATGCTGTACGGGCCTTCGCCTCGAAGCCTTTCATATACGTCAGGCATCTCGGCCCTGATGTATGCGGCTATGCCGAGCGAATGCAGCACATGGTGCCTGTAAAGTTCGTCGATGTCCTTGCGGGATACCACGTTGATCTTCGAGTTCCAGTCGCGGTAAAGCGCGTCCATCTGTCTGAACTGCTCCATCTGCTCCGCTGTAACCTCAGGGAACTTATCCTCGATTATTGCTTTGAATTCGTCGTATGTCATATCTATAGTAATTCGTCTGAATAGTCCATCATCTTGAGTAACTGGGCCTTTGCCCTGCGTATCTTGGTCTTTACCGTATTGAGAGGCATGTCCAATGCGTCCGCAATCTCCTTGTATCCGAAATTGTCAATGAGGTTCATCTTCGCCACCATCCTGTAGTCGTCCTTCAGCTTCTCGATGTTGTTGAGCCATTTGTCGTACTCCTGCTGGTTGATGATGTCCTCCTCGGGGTTGTGCATCGCCGCCGGGAGCTCCTTCAGTTCGGCGAAGTCCTCGCTGATGGATGTAGTCGGCATGTTGTTCTTCTCCCTATCGTGCTTGCTGAGGTGGTCGAACGCGGTGTTGCGTGCTATCCTGTAGATCCATGTTGAGAACTTGTACTCCGGATTGAAGTTGCCTATCTGGCTGAATGCCTTCTGGAAACTTTCCAGGCAGATGTCTTCCACATCTTCCTTCTGGTTGACGTAGCGCGAAATGTGGCTCTTCACACCTGTGTTGTAACGGGTATAAAGCACGATGAAGGCTGCCTGGTTCTGTTCCAGGGCCAGCTGGACAAGTTCCATGTCCGAGAGATTAGTGAGCTTCGAGCCAGTTGTTTCCATGGTTGCATTCTACTGTTAAAGGTACAGAGAGGCTTGTCACGTTTTCCATCTCCTCCCTTACTATCTTCTCAAGGATTTCGACCTCCTCTGCTACGGCATCGAACATGAGTTCGTCGTGGATCTGAAGGACCATACGGCTCTTGAGACCCTCCTTCTCGAGGCGTCTGCTTACATTTATCATTGCAAGCTTGATGATGTCGGCCGATGTGCCCTGGATAGGGGCGTTGACGGCCGTCCTTTCTGCCAGAGCCCTTACGGTTCCGTTGCCTGAATTGATGTCAGGAAGGTATCTGCGTCTGCCGAATATGGTTTCCACATAGCCGGTTTCCCTTGCTGAAGTCAGAGTGTCTTCGATGAACGAAGATATGGCTGGGAAGCTTGCGAAATAGTCCTCGATGATCTTCTTTGCCTCTGCTCTTGAAATGTGCAGGCGCTGCGCAAGGCCGAACGAAGAGATGCCGTACATGATGCCGAAGTTCGCAGTCTTTGCGATTCTTCGCTGGTCTGCGGTCACTTCCTCGATAGGAACTCCGAATATCTTTGACGCTGTAGCCGCATGAACATCGTTTCCGTTGCGGAACGCTTCGATGAGGTGCGAGTCACAACTCAGGTGGGCCATGATGCGGAGTTCGATCTGCGAATAGTCGGCAGATACGATGACTCCGTCAGGACGGCTCGGCACAAAGGCCTTGCGTATCTCCCTGCCACGTTCTGTACGGATAGGGATGTTCTGGAGGTTCGGCTTTGACGAACTGAGTCTTCCTGTGGCTGTGAGGGCCTGGTTGAATGTCGTATGTATCTTTCCTGTTACCGGAGATATGTAGTTCGGGAACGGTTCTATGTATGTGGAGAGCAGTTTCCTTACTCCTCTGTATTCAAGTATCTCGTTGATTATCGGGTGCTTGTCGGCCAGGTTGTTGAGCGTATCCTCGTCTGTAGAGTAGCTTGTGCGCGATCCTGACTTGGGCTTTGCCTTCGGGTCGAGGTTAAGTTTCTCGAAAAGAAGCACTCCGATCTGCTTCGGAGACATGATGTTGAGATCGGGCTCTCCTGCCATCTCTCGTACCTTCTCCTGGATCTCGTTCAGTTCGGATGCAAGGGCAGCCGCATATCTGCGAAGCTGCACTGTGTCGATTCTGACTCCTTCTGTCTCCATGTCCGAAAGGACCTTGAGCAGAGGCTCTTCCATGGTGTCATACAGGCCGGTCAGTTCAAGGCTCTCCATCTCCGCCCAGATCTTCTCTCCGAGCATGATGGTCGCCGCAACTTCAGGGAACCTGCTCTTCTTCTCATCTTCCTCCGGCTCATCGAACAATGAGAGCGGCTTATCCTCCTGCTGTGGCATGCTGTCTTCGATGTTGATGTCGAGGTATGACTTCGCGAGGATCTCGATCTTGTGGCTCTTCTCCGGATTGACCAGATAATGCATGAGTTCTATGTCCATATACCTGCCCGCAAGGGTCAGTCCGTTGCGCAGAAGGATGTTCCTCTGTGCCTTGAGGTCGTAGCCGTATTTCGTGATCGCGGGGTTCTCTATCAGAGTCCTGAATTCCTCTGCACTGCTTTCGGAAACAAGGCATTTGCCCTCGTGCATGACGGAAACGGTCACATTTCCCAGCTGTGCGGACATTCCGTTTTCCGCTCCTTCGGTCAATATGGCGCATCTGCCCCCTGCAGTTGCGGCTGCAACCGCCTCCTTTGGAGAAATCTCTCCGAACACGAGCTTCCTTTCCTCCTTCTGGACAGATGACTGTACGTTTCCTATGAATTTCCTGAGCGATCCGAATTCATATTTCTCGAAAAGGTCGGCCACTTCAGGGGAGTATGCTCCGCTAAGCTTCATCTCTGCACAGTCCACAGGGATTTCGATGTCGGTCTTGATGGTCACGAGTTCATGGCTGAGCCTGATATGTCCCTCTGAATTGACGAAAGCCTCCCTCTGCTTCGGGGTGAGTTCGTCGATATGGGCATAGATGTTCTCGACAGTGCCGTATCTGGCAATGAGCTTGCCGGCTCCGACTTCACCCACTCCCTTCACTCCTGGCACGTTGTCGGACGAGTCTCCGCAGATGGTCAGGATCTCGATGACCTGTTCGGGCCTTGCGATGCCGTATTTGCTGCAGACCTTCTCAGTGTCGATGAGTTCGTTGTCGCTTCCCGCCTTGCCCGGCTTGTACTGGATGATGTTCGGGCTTATGAGCTGGCCGTAATCCTTGTCCGGTGTCACCATGTAGACCTCGAATCCTTCCTTCTCGGCTCTCTTTGCCATTGAACCGATCACGTCGTCCGCCTCGAATCCCTTCATCATCAGCACAGGAAATCCCATGGCCTTGCAAAGTTCGCACAGCGGTTCGAGCGAGTCTATGATAAGCTGCGGCGTCTCGCTTCTGTTCGCCTTGTATTCAGAGTACATTTCATTTCTGAACGTGCCTCCGGGAGGGTCGAATGCCACTGCGAGGTGGGTCGGCTTTTCGCGTTCTATAAGTTCAAGGATATATTTTGTGAATCCGAAGAGTATGGACATGTCCGCTCCCTTTGAGTTTATCATCGGATGTCTCAGGAATGCGTAATACATCTTGAATACAAGCGCATGTCCGTCTATCAGGAATAATCTGTCTTTCATTGTCAGCCCTTCAGTAAAGTTGAACCCCAAAGGTATAAAAAGTTTCGTTTCTTTTCTAACGAAATTGTCAGAAAAGCATTATATTTGGAAAATCATATCATGAAGATACTTATCATAGAGGATGAACTTTCCCTTCAGGAACTGATGACCAGGGCCTTGAAGAATGAGGGTTATGTTGTCGAGAATGCCATGGACTACGGTTCTGCCATGATGAAGCTCGGCAGCTATAGTTATGACTGTGTCCTTCTGGACATAAATCTTCCTGGAGGCAGTGGATTTGAAATCCTTGAAAAGATGAAGAAGGATGGGACCAGGTCCGATGTCATCATCATTTCGGCAAGGGATTCCATCGACGACAAGGTGAGGGGACTGGAACTTGGTGCGGATGACTACCTTGCAAAGCCTTTCCATATGGCAGAACTCATTGCGCGCATCCGCAGCGTGGCGCGAAGGAGCCGCAACGACGGTGACTTCGGCTTCAGGGCAGGAAATGTGTTCATGGATGACGTGTCCCGTGTGCTGACGGTTGACGGCAGGCCTCTGGAACTGCTGAAGAAGGAGTTCGACATCCTCAAGTATTTCATGATGCGTCCGGGACATACGGTCGACAAGGCAGTCCTTGCGGAAGCGGTCTGGGGCGACCACATAGACCAGTCTGATGACTTCCAGTTCGTGTATGCCCAGATGAAGAACCTGCGCAGGAAGCTTTCAGATGCCGGCGCGGACATCGAGATCAAGGCCATCTACGGCTTCGGCTACAAACTTGTCCTACCTTAGTGATATGAAGCTCTTCTACAGGATAACACTCTCTCTGGCCATCCCTTTGGTACTGACCTTGGGGCTGTGGGGCTGGCTGTCATATCGTACGATGTCGGAGCAGATCCATGAGGATACCGACATGATCCTGAAGGAATATTCGGACAATATCATTGCCAGGATGCTTTCCGGTGCCGAACTTCCTGAACGTTTCAACGGAGCATACAATACCTATTACATACAGAAGGTCACTCCTGAATATGCAGCCTCGACTCCTGCTGTGTCGTACAGCGATGCAGAGGCATATCTGAAGAGCCATGAGGACTTTGCAAGTTCCCGCGTCCGCAAGCAGATATTCGTCGACAAGGATGGACAGAACTACGAGATTGCGGTGTCGCTGCCTACATTTGAGCAGGATACGCTAGAGGAACATGTGCTCTGGTGGACCGGAGTGCTGTTCGTGTTCCTGTTGGTGACCCTTCTTGCCATCGGTGTACTGGTGGTAAGACATAACATGAAGCCGCTCATGGCCATCCTCAAATGGATAGATGCCTATGTTCCGGGCCATGCTTCGGAGCCTGTGCCCTGCGACACGCAGGTGCTGGAGTTCCGCAAACTTGCGGATTCTGTACGTGAGGCTGTCGACAGGTTCGAGCATGAATACGAGGAACGAAGGATATTCATCGGAAATGCCTCCCATGAACTTCAGACCCCGCTTGCGGTATGCATAAATAGGGTGGAGATGATGTTGGACAGGCCAGACCTGAGCGAAGACCTGGCGGAGGAACTTGTCAGGATGCACCGAAGTCTTCAGCATCTTGTCCGTCTTAACAAGACCATGCTCCTTCTTGCGAAGATCGAGAACGACAGATTCCCTGAAAAGTCGTCGTTGAATCTTGCTGATATGCTGACAGATGCCGTATCCCTTCATGATGAAATCTATGCCCATAAGGACGTCACATCTACGGTTTCGCGCAACGGTGAGCCTGTTGTGGTGATGAATGAGCAGATGGCTTCCGTGCTTATAGGCAATCTCGTGAAGAATGCCTATGTCCATTCTCCTGCGGGCTCGGACATTGCCGTGACCGTGACGGATGATGGATTCAGCATCAGCAATCCGGGCGATGAGGCCCTTGCTGAAGACAGGATATTCCAACGTTTCTATCAGCCAGGCGGACGAAAGGAAGGCACTACCGGCCTGGGACTTGCCCTCGCGTATTCAGTCTGCGAGAGGAATGGATTCCGCATAACCTATGGTTTCCTGAAAAATCGTCACAATTTTTCTGTAAATTTGAAAATTTCAAAATAATTTCAGTTTCTTTTCAGAATTGTATCTGATATTTGCATTAACAAATTTAAACGATACAATTATGAAAAAGATCATTGCTTCATTAGCGTTCTCAATGCTTATGGTCATCGCAGCCAAGGCTGACGACAGACCTGTTACATTCGCACAGCTTCCAGTTGCCGCTCAGGCATTCATTACTGAATATTATGCGGCAGATGCCATTTCATATGCTACCGTGGATGACGACATCATCCTTCCGGACTATACGGTGGTGCTTGTCAGCGGCGTAAGGATCCAGTTTGAAAACAACGGTTCACTCGAGAAGGTCGAGTTCAAGCGTCAGGTAGTACCGGACGGACTGCTTCCAATCCAGATAACAGACTATGTCAAGGCACATTACAAGGATGTGACTGTCCAGGAATATGAGGTGGGACGCAGGTCGTATGAGGTTAGGCTCTCGAACGGTCTCGAACTGAGGTTCAACAGAAATTTTGCACTTGTCGGTATAGATGACTGATCACATTTAAAACATAGAGCCATGAAAAGAATAATGATGATTATATCAGCTGTGATGCTGCTTGGAGCAGTGGCGTCATGCGAAAAATACGAGGATGGAAAACCTGTAAAGGATGTCAGGGCTGAATTTGCCAGGATGTATCCGGATGCGTGGGACGTCGAATGGGAATACAAGGGAACAATCTGGGAGGTTTCATTCGAGACCGGTACCCGACCTAACGGGACAGACCGTCAGGCATGGTACGACATGGATGGAAATTGGGTTCAGACCGTGACCGATGTGTTCATCGTGTCTGTCCCTCAGAACATCAAGGATTATCTCAAGGCTTCGGAATTTGCGTCGGGACAGTTTGCGGACGACGATGCAGACTATATCGAGAAGCCGGACGGCAACTTCTACCGCTTCGATATCCGCTTCGACGGAAAGGAGATCGAGGTCGATGTGACCGAAGATGGTAAAGTTTCCAGGAGTGTGTACGGATTTTAGTAATAATTAGTAACTTTGTACACCTTACAGATGCAGCGGGAGCTGGCTCTTTGGGGCCGGCTCCTGTGTTTTTTTGAAATTAAAACGGATTCAAGATATGAGAAAGCTTATCATTACAGTGGCTCTTGCCACATTGTGTGCAGGATTTTCTGCTTATGCACAGCAGCCTGCCGGCTCTCCCGAGGGAGGAATCTCAGCGGAAATGCTTGCTGAGATCAGCAAGGGATATCAGGGCACCGCTTCCGACAAGGCCATCAGAAACGCTCTTGCAGTGACCCCTATCGGAACCCTGGCAATCAATGCCGAGAACGCAGCAATGATCGATACTCATTTCTCCGACAGAGTGAAGACAAAGGGCATCACAGACCAGAAGTCATCAGGAAGATGCTGGCTGTTTACGGGTCTCAATGTCCTCAGGGCCAAGATGATCGACAAGTATGACCTTCCGGGCATGGAGTTTTCTCAGGCATATCTCTTCTTCTATGACCAGCTCGAGAAGTCGAACCTTTTCCTCCAGGGTGTGATCGATACAAAGGAACTTCCTTTCGATGACAGGAAGGTGGACTGGCTCTTCACCAATCCGCTCAGCGACGGGGGTCAGTTCACAGGTGTATCAAACCTTATCACAAAGTACGGTCTTGTACCGTCTGAGGCAATGCCGGAGACATATCAGGCAAACAACACATCGCAGATGGCAACTCTTCTCAAGCTCAAGCTCCGCGAGGACGGACTTGCCCTCCGCAAGGCTTATGAGGATGGCTATGCAGAGATAGCAAAGAAGCCTAAGAAGGAAGTGGAGAAGAGGATGAAGGACCTCGACAGGAAGCTCCAGGATATGAAGGTCCAGCAGCTTTCCGAGATCTATCGAATGCTCGTTATCTGCCTCGGAGAGCCGGTCAAGGAGTTCGAGTGGACAAGATGCGACGCAGCGGGCAACATCGTGAGCCGCAAGACCTACACTCCGAAGTCATTCTATGACGAGTTCATCGGCGAAGATCTTGAGAACAACTATATCATGGTCATGAACGACCCATGCCGCGAGTATGGAAAGGTATATGAAATCGACTATGACAGACACGTTTACGACGGTCATAACTGGGTCTATGTGAACCTTCCGGTAGAGCGTATCAAGGAGATGGCCATCGCATCCATCAAGGACAATACAGCGATGTACTTCTCATGTGACGTCGCAAAGTTCATCGACAGGCAGAAGGGTGTCCTTGACATCGCAAACTTCGATTACGAGTCCCTCATGGGCGTGACCTTCGGTATGGACAAGAAGGAAAGGGTGATGACCCATGCAAGCGGTTCGTCGCACGCCATGACCCTTATCGCAGTGGATGTGTGTGAGGAAACTGGGGAGCCGACAAAGTGGATGGTGGAGAACAGCTGGGGTGCCGCTTCGGGATACAAGGGCTGCCTCATCATGACTGACGAGTGGTTCAACGAGTACATGTTCCGCCTTGTGGTGGAAAAGAAATATGTTCCGGCAGACATCCTCGAGATGCTCGATCAGACTCCGGTGCAGCTTCCTGCATGGGATCCGATGTTCGCACCTGAGGAATAATTTACTATATTTGTGGGTTGTAATAAATATCATAGAAAAATGGCACAGAAACCATCGATTCCAAAGGGAACAAGAGATTTCGGACCTGCTGAAATGGCCGGTCGCAACTATATATTCGATACCATCCGTTCGGTATTCAAGACATACGGATATGCTCCTATCGAGACTCCTTCCATGGAGAACCTCAGCACACTCCTTGGCAAGTATGGCGAGGAAGGCGACAAGCTCCTTTTCCGTATCCTGAATTCCGGCGATGCATTCTCGAAGATCAACTATGACGAGTACCGTGTTGAGGGTACGGAGGACGGCTACAACAGCAAGGCCCTCTCGCTCAAGGTATGCGAGAAGGGACTCCGCTATGACCTTACCGTTCCTTTCGCACGTTTCGTCGTACAGCATCAGAACGACATTACATTCCCTTTCAAGAGATTCCAGATCCAGCCGGTATGGCGTGCTGACCGTCCTCAGAAGGGCCGTTACAGAGAGTTCTATCAGTGTGACGTGGATGTGATCGGTTCGACCTCGCAGCTCAACGAGCTTGAACTCGTGCAGATCGTCGACAGGGTGTTCACCCTCTTCGATGTGAACGTGTGCATCAAGATCAACAACCGCAAGGTTCTGACAGGTATGGCGGAGATCTGCGGATTCCCTGAAAAGGTGGTGGATATCACAGTCGCGATTGATAAGATCGACAAGATCGGACTTGACGCAGTTGAAGCCGAGATGGCAGAGAAAGGACTTTCTCACAATGCAATCGAGGTAATCCGTCCTATCCTTAACCTCACAGGAACTACATCGGAGAAGATTGCAGTCATGAGAGACCTCATGAGCGGAAAGTCTGCATCAGGACTTGTTTCTGAGACAGGTCTCAAGGGTCTTGACGAACTCGAGGAACTCTTCGGATACATCGATGCTGCGGGCATCCGTCATGAGGTCGAGATCGACCTTTCGCTTGCGCGCGGACTCAACTACTATACAGGTGCCATCTTCGAGGTGAAGGCAAAGGACTTTGCCATCGGAAGCATCTGCGGCGGTGGCCGTTACGACAACCTTACCGGCATCTTCGGACTTCCGAACATGTCAGGAGTGGGCATCTCGTTCGGTGCTGACCGTATCTATGACGTCCTCAAAGGCCTTGACAAGTTCCCTTCAGAGGTTACGTCGACAACCAGACTTCTTGTTGCCAACATGGGAGTTGAGGAACTCAAGTACCTTATCCCTGTCGTGAAGTCGCTCCGCGAGGCAGGTGTCGCTTGTGAGATCTACCCGGAGCAGACAAAGCTGAAGAAGCAGTTTGACTATGCTGACAAGAAGGCGATTCCGTTCCTGTCCATCGTAGGAGGAAATGAAATGGCAGAGGGAATCGTGAACATAAAGAACCTTTCTTCCGGCGAACAGAAGTCTTTCGCGAAGGAAGATGTGGCATCAATGTTGGAATTTTTGAAATAAAATTTGCGGATTAAAAAAATCTGCGTATATTTGCAGTCCAATATCGCGGGATAGAGCAGTTGGTAGCTCGTCGGGCTCATAACCCGGAGGCCGGAGGTTCGAGTCCTCCTCCCGCTACTAATGAGGAAAAGCCGCAAGGTTTTTCCTCTTTTTTTATGTCTTACTTACCTATACCTATGAGAAAAATATTCCTGTCGGTGGTGCTTATGGCGCTTATCTGCAATTCAACTATGACTGCCACGGCCGCTGAAGGGGTATACCCCAAAGTTCAGAAAGACTATCTGAATTCAGTCAAGCTCACCTTCCTGTCCTGGTTCAGCGGCAGTACAAAGATTTCATATGAAAGGGCCTTTCCCAAGAAGAAGCAGAGCGGGGAGATCTGTACCAGCCTCATCAGCGCAGGTTATGACAAATACGACAATGATCCGATGGGATTTACGGTAAGGTATGGACATAAGTTCTTCATGTTTGACAAGAACGACATTTCACTCAAGGGATTCTATCTGCGTCCCGAACTTATGTATTCACGTTATCACTATACAAGGAGAGCCGACGGTGAAAGGACTCTGGCGAACATGGGAACATTGCTTGGAACAGTAGGTTATCAGCATCTCTGGAAGCGCTTCCTTGCGGACTTCTGGTTAGGAGCAGGTTATGCAGTCGGAACCCCTGCTGAAACCAACTACCACCATGGTTTCGAACTCTGGCATTGGTTCGGCAGCGAAAACAAGAACCTTGCAATGAGCTTCAGCATCCGCCTCGGATTATGCTTCTGATGATATGGAAAACAAAAGAATAGTTTTTTTGGACTGGCTTAGAGTTTCAGCATGTTTCATGGTGATTCTGGTCCATTGTATAGAGCCGTTCTATTATGGAGGGCCAACCGGATTGTATATTGCATCGAAATCGGATGCCCTCTGGGTTACTTTGCTCAATACACCTCTAAGAGCAGCAGTCCCCCTTTTCGTGATGGCCTCAAGTTATCTTCTTGTTCCGGTCATGACTGAGTTCGGGACTTTCTTCAGGAAACGTCTGACGCGTGTCCTTGTACCGTTCCTTGTATGGTCAGTCCTGTATGCGGTAATTCCTGTTCCGGGTACCGGAGGCGTTGATGCAATGGGAAATCTCACGACTCTGCTGTTCAATTTCGTGATGACATCATCCGGTCACATGTGGTTCGTGTACATGCTTCTCGGAATATATCTGCTGATGCCGGTCATTTCCCCTTGGCTTGAGAAGATATCTGCAAAGGATGAGAAGATTTTTCTGTGGATATGGGCATTCACGACTGTTCTTCCTTTGCTTCATCCTATGGCTCAGCAGGTTACAGGAAGCAAGTATCTCTGGGGAGAATGCCAGTGGAATACATTCGGTACCTTCTATTATGTCAGCGGTTTCATAGGATATGTAGTTCTAGGACATTATCTGAAGACCCATGTCGGTGAAGTGTCATGGAAGAAGACTCTTGCCTATGCGCTGCCTTTCTGGATTGTAGGATATGCTGTGGCGGCAGGAGGTTTCTGGTGTATGATTCCGGATGCGGAAGCTTATCCGGTGTCAGCCTCTTATGCGGAAGCCTTTGCCATGGAGGCTCAGAGGGGATTCTGTACGGTTGGAATAATGTTGCAGACAGTGGCATATTTCCTGGTCTTTCGTAAAATCACCTGTGACGGGTGGATCTATAGGAAACTGGTGCTTCCGGTGTCACGTCTGAGTTATGGAATATATCTCATGCATATGTTTATCCTCAGTCCTGTATTCGCATGGGTAAGTTCATGGACGGAATCTACTCCTGTGACCATGATTGCCTCAGCTCTGATTACATATGCGCTTTGTGCAATTATAGCCCGTATGATTTCGTTCATTCCAAAGAGCAAATATCTGATAGGCTAAATTTGTAAATCCGATAAAATGTAGTACATTTGCATTCCTTTCCCGACGGAAAGGTCGAAATACTGTCGCGGGCGTGTTGAAATTGGTAGACAAGCCAGACTTAGGATCTGGTGCCGTGAGGCGTATGGGTTCGATTCCCTTCGCCCGCACTTAAAAATGACTCAGCTAGAAAGCTGGGTCATTTTTGTTTTCGGCACAGCCGAAAATCGTGCGGGCGAAGGGAATCCGTCTTAACCCCAGTCAGCTGCGCTGACAGCCCCTATTAGGGGCATACCGACCACTCCCTATGGTCGGGTCGGGCGGCCCCGCTGCTTCAACTTTCTGCGAAAGTCTCGCTGACGCGGATGCCGCGGCGCTGAAGCGCCTTCGCTTCGCTCAAAATGTCAGTCTGACTCTTCCAAGGTAAATATTTCATTCACACTCTTTTGGAATATACTTGAAATCTTTAAGGCAAGGATGGTTGAAGGATTGAATTTCCCTTTCTCAATGGCATTGACAGTCTGTCTGCTGACCTCCAGTGCATCAGCTAAATCTTGCTGTGTCATATCCAGACGTGCTCTTTCGACCTTTATACTATTCTTCATTTCTCATCCTCCACATATTTATCCATATCATTATCTTAAATAGTAATGCGTATGTGAGCAGCAGTATACCGAAGTCCTCCATAAAGAACTCTTTGATATTGATGATAAAATCTCGAATAGCTCCTTCAGGTAAATACAGAAGAATATGAATTCCAAATATAAAGAATACGAGGTACAGTAAAGCATTAAGCCTTATGGAACTCGTCATCTCGTCCTCAACCTTCTCCTTTGAAAATATAGCAAGGAATATCATAACAAAGTTCAATGCTCCCACAAAGTTCCAATGGGTCAACGCGTGTTTATGAAATGCGTTTATTCCGTTAATGATTCCGCAATCCTCAGGGAAGATACCCATCGTGTACACCAATGCGTAAGCAAAGCATAACAATAATCCTAAGATGTAGGTGTAGCCTACAATTTGGCACCAGTGAGGTAAGAGCTTAAATTTTAGTCCCATAGTATATGATATTTGATTCAATTGCAAATGTAAATAAAACTCTACATATTGTCAATGTTTATTTGCATTTACCCACTCGTAGAATTCTACACACTTCAAATATCCCTCATAGAATGTTCGATAATCTGTAATCAGTCCGCACTTAGAAGAGTTGTTAACAATATGTAAATCATAGAGTTATCAACTCTTCTTCTTTTATTTTCGCGACTTTTTGGCGAGATGTAGGTCTTGTTGATAAATTGGTTACTTCAGTTGTCCTTCTTAGATGGAACAGAAGAGCCAAGTATCAGTAATAAACCTACTATAATACTGCCCGTAAGTGTTCCACCTGTTGAGATAAGAATATCGCTCCAACTAAAAGGTTTACCAAATAGGAGCCTGAATATATGTATGGTAACTGTCACACCTATTGCGTAAAGTATAACAGATTTTGCAATTTTCTTTTGTTCTGTACTTAGTTTCATAGTTAAATGCCAATTTACTCGTCAGTTTCCTTGCGTTTGAACAAGCCGCCAATCTTCTTCCACAAATTCCGTCCGTTGTCATTAAGGTACCAACCAATGCCTACTAGAACGCCAACAATAACAGTCTGTCTTATGTATTCACGTAAAGATTGCAAATCTCCGGTAATAAGATCCAGTACCAGGTAGGTGATTGCGAATCCCACCATAAATACAATTGTTCTGATAAAGTAGTTTTTCATAACTGAATCCCCATTTAAAAGATACCCAAATATAATGATTTTCAGATACATTAGCAACTTGTGGCATTGCCTTGCAGGAGAAATGCCGGGAATTTCATATATTTACGGATGTTGACGATCTAAATGATGAACTATATGAAAGGACGAGTCGTATTCATTGATTATCTGCGTGCTGTTGCCTGTTTCATGGTGATGATGGTGCATGTTACGGAAAATTTCTATATAATGGATTATGAAGCAGGGGAGAATATGGTCAGGATTGCTGATGATGCCAACAGATTCTGGATTGCGTTCTGGAATGGTGGAATCGCAAGGACCTGTGTCCCGCTGTTCATGATAGCATCGGCGTTCCTTCTTGTTCCGATGAAGCCTGGGACAACGATGCTCCAGTTCTATAGGAACAGGTTTCTCCGCATTGGCCCTCCGACATTGATCTTCCTTCTGATATACTCTGTCGTGCCTGTCCTGTTCGGATATTTCGGCTGGAGTGATGCGGGAAGATATCTGATGCGTCTGCCTTTGAACTTCCCGGATATGGCGGGGCATATGTGGTTCATGTATCCTCTGATCTCTCTCTACCTTATCATACCGATTGTGTCTCCATGGCTTGAGAAGGCGTCTGCAAGGGAGGAACTTGTCTTTCTGGGACTTTTCGCATTGTCGACTCTGATGCCGTTCATCCATAAGCTTACTCCGAATGCATATATCTGGGGTGAGTGCTGGTGGAACAGTTTCCATATGCTTTGGTACTGCTCGGGATATCTTGGATACCTTGTGATGGCGCATTATATCCGTTTCCATATGAAATGGGACAGGAGAAAGCGTCTCGTTGTCGGTGCTGCATGCTTCATGCTTGGAAGTGCCTATACGGCGTGGTCCCACCTCAGCATGACGTCAGCAGATACTGCGCTTTCTCTTCCTTTGATCGAATATGCATGGGAGTTCTGCACGCCGAATGTGCTTCTTGCTTCGTTTGGAGCATTTACAATGTTCACATGCATCCAGAGGGAGGAGGCTCCAAGGCTTGTCTCTGATGTAAGCAGGCTCTCCTTCGGCATGTATCTTATCCATATATTCTTTGTCATACCTGTCACGGGATTTTTTGTGAATGGCAATCCTGCTGAGCCGATCATCCCTGTATGGGTGGCAATACCGGTTGCTACTTTCATAAGCTATGTCTGCTGCTATCTGACATGCAAGCTGTTGTCGTACATTCCGGGCAGCAGATATATCATTGGTGCATGAATTTTCATACTCGGAAAAATAAGCACCAAGCCCTTGCAACGTTTACTGTCATTTATGCATCTATAATGCTGTAAGCCTTAATACTTTACTGCTATGAAACGAATCTTGATAATTGTAATTGCTGTCCTCGCAGCAGGTAATGTATTTGCTCAAGGAACAGTGGCTGAAGACAATGAGAGATGGGCGAATGAATGGAAATATGCGTTCTCGAAAGAGGGAATCAAGGAATGGAAGCCTGAATTCACATTGAGGGCGTACGCCGGCATTTTTACCGTCGGTCATATGCTCAGCGGCGGAGTCAGGGTCGATCAGAAGCGTACATTCGCCTTGTTTGCAGGTCCATATACAATGTATGTCGATGCGGCCCCGGCAAATATACATACCATCACTGCAGGTCTGAACTTCCGCAGATACTGGCATCTGGGCAAACGTAAGGTTTTTTCGCTTTACAGTGATCTGTATGCGGGTGCTGCATTCGTGACGGAGGTCACAGGCATAATTCACGAAATTACTGAAAACGATAGAGTCTGGGAAATCATTGAGGAACGTCCCGGTGATGTACGGTTTATCGGAGGGTGGCAGCCTGGCGTCAGGGTCAGGTTCTACAAGAATCTTCATCTGTTCCTCGGCCCTACAATCGCAACAAACAACATCGGACTCCATATCGGAGTCGGAATCTGACATTGAATCAAATCATGAACTTTACAGGACTTCTCGTGGGACTTTCCACATTTCTGATAATCGGATTGTTCCATCCGCTTGTGATCAAGGCGGAATATTACATCGGCGTAAAGAGCTGGATCATATTTGCAGTTGCAGGAGTAGTTTTCGCAATTGCTTCCTTAATGGTAGCCCACCTTATCTGGTCGACGATCCTTGGAGTTGTTGCTTTCTCGTCATTCTGGAGCATACTGGAGGTTGTCCATCAGCGTGAACGCGTCCGCAAAGGCTGGTTCCCGGAGGGACCCGGACACAAGAAATAGCATAGACTCCCGCTTTTGTGTCATGCGAAAATCTGACCAAGGATGACTTTGTGAATGGTTGGTAATCAGTTATTTATAGTTTTGCAAATTTGATGCAGCACCAATTGTCAATCGAGTCGTGGCTGACATAGGCGAGGCCTGAGTTCTGGGCCATTCCGATGATCATAGGCATGTCCTCCATATAGAACCCGCTGACAAAGAGGAGACCGTCCTTTCTGAGGCAGAGGGAGTAGGTCGGTATGTCCTGGAGGAGGATGTTGCGGTTGATGTTGGCGAGGATGACGTCGTAGGTGTTTCGCTGGAGGAGGGAAGCGTCGCCGCAGCATGTCTCGATGCGTGTTCCCACCTTGTTGAGACGGGCGTTGTCATACGCCGAGATTGCTGCGATTGCATCAATGTCGATTCCATATACCTTCGATGCCTTCATCTTTGCTGCGAGTATGGCAAGTACAGCAGTTCCGCATCCCATGTCGAGTACGACCTTGTCGCGTACTGATTCCTCGTTGTTGAGAAGGGCACGGCACATCATGTATGTTGTCTGATGGTGGCCTGTTCCGAATGCCATCTTAGGGTCGATGGTGATGTTGAACCTGGTCTTCTTGAGACCTTCGTGGAATGATGCCTTGATTGTGCATTTTCCGTCCACGATGATAGGCTCGAACTGGCTTTCCCATACTGCGTTCCAGTTGGTCGCAGGGATGAGGTTTGCCGACCAGTCGATGTCGAATCCATAGCCTTCCAGGCCGCTGAGCACGACCTTAAGTGCCGCTGCGTCATAGAGTTCCTTCTGGATGTAGCATTTGAGGTCAGGGTCTTCGCTGCTGAATGATTCAAACGGAAGTTCGCTGATCTCTGCTGTTACGATTTCTGCGTTCTCTTCTGAGAATGGAGCGATCCTGATCGCTACCTCGATATATTCCTGACTATTCATTGTCCTGTATGTTTTCTGTATTTACTGTGTTTTCAGTGTTTGCGTTGTTTTCCGGGTTTTCTGTGTCGATGTTTCCCTGTTCTTCAGCCTCAGCAGCGGCAGTAGCGGCTTCGAGTTCCCTCTGCTCCTCTTCACTGAGCTCCTCGCTTTCAAGGTCTACTGCATTGACATATCCTATTTCCTGACGGAGGTCGGCAATCGCTTCCTTACGTTCGTTGTCTTGGATCGCCGCATCCACGCCTTTCTCGAATATGTTCCTGATGGACTGGGCGAGGTTTATCTTCGTTTCGTCTATCACGGCCGTGAATACCGGTACCTTTTCATTCTTGTATTTAGGCCTGCAGAGCTTGAACTTCATGTTGTCGAAATCCGGTCCGAATACATCCACTCCGATCTTGAACAGGAATGGAGACCTGATCAGGGAAGCATGGTATCTGTATGACATGTCAAGGTTCTGCTTTCCGCTCAAGGCAAGTGTGTACCTGTCAAGACTGAGCACGAACGGGAATACCTCTATCACATTGTCCTGGATGACGCCTTCTACCGTCATGTGGTTGATGCGGCCGGTCTTCCTATTGGAGAATCTGAGCTTCCTCGCCAGGGAAGTGAAAAGCTCGTTCTCGGTTATGGTGAGGTCGTCTCCTGAGATCCTCATGATGCCGTTTATCGTAGGAGTGAGGATGTTCATGTTGGTGTCAAGGCTTGCTGTGGCTGCAAATTCGCAGTTCAGCTTGCCGGCAAACGATTTTAGCAAAGGCATGATAGAGTCTACTGCAGGCATGAGGTCGATTGCCTTGTCTGCTGTTATGTCCTTGAATTCGAAGTTGAATCCGGCGCTGATGTCCTTCTTTGTCCTTGTGGCATAGAATCCTTCGAAGCTGAGGTTTCCGATGTTGGATGTTGCCATGGTATTGGTGATCTGCACGCATCTTTCCTTCATGAGAAGGTTGGCGTTCAGGTCTGAAATCTCCAGGTCGGTATAGATGATGTCCTCACCCTTCAGCGAAATGTCTGCGTTGACATTGCCAGGCAATACAAGCAGCTTCGTAGGTTCTTCCGATGATACGGTGTCGTTTATCACCATCTGGAGGAAGTCGGCGTTCGATGCTCCGGCCATCTGTTCCTTGGCAGTCTCCGGGTTGAAGTTGCTTCCGGACCTGTATGCCGAGAGGATCTCGTTTGCATCCATTCCGTCTGTGGAAATGTCCAGGTCGAGCTTCAGGACTGATGACCTGCCGGCCCTTGCTGTAAGTGCCCTCCTGAGTCCGGTAAGTTCACCCTTTGCCGCAATGGCGGATTTGCCGGACATCACCTTCATGCTGTCGAGGGCTATCCTGTCGTTGGTGAAACTGATCTCCATTCCGCGAAGGATGTTTCGCAGAGGGAAGTATGGAGTCATGATGATGCCGGTCCTGACATTGATGCCTCCGTGCATGTCCCACTCCCTGAAATACTTGGCAAGGCTCTGGTCAAGCCTGATGTCGATGTCTTGATCCCTGAAGTCTTCTTCCTGCATCCATGACGGCAGGTTCGACTGTCTTCTTCTTGCAAGGGAATCGCGTGAAGGACGGTTCCTCTCCCTGCGTTCCATCGTACGCATTGTCGCTCCGGCCTCGATTGAAGCATCTGTAAGGATGGCTCGGTTCACGTCTGTCGCAAGCGTGATTCTCTTGTTGGTGCTGCTGACTGACAGTACGGGGACCTTCCTGTTGTCCCTCTTAGGCATCATCTGGAAACTGTTCCGGGTGTCGTTCAGATCCAGGTTTGTTCCTGAGCCGTCGGTGAGCGCAAGTTTCTTGGCACCGAAGCGGCCGCCTACTCTGTTGATGGCATCCGGGTCGGATGATGGAGCCGAACTCTTCGCTGAAACCGAGATGCCCTCTCCGTTGAGTTCAAGTCCACCTTTGTACTGTGCTTCGACCCTGTCCACGCTTCCTGTCAGCGCCATGAGCCTGAATGTCTGGTTGGTGTCGCGGCGAGATGTCGTGCTCTCCGGCTTGAGGTCGAGCAGGAACTTTTCGATAACGACATTGAGACTGTCGTCAGGCATGCTTATGTTTATGTTGTCGCTGGTGATGTTTCCTGTAAGCGATGAGTTCGAGAAAGTGTAGAGGCTCAGTTCAGACATCTTCGCAGAGCCGCTGATTTCTCCCGAAATGCTTCCCGATGCCGTCATGTTCAGCGTGTCAGGAATGAAGCGGAGAAGGGAGTCGAGCGATGCGCTGATGCTGCCGTCTACGCTGAGTGAAGGGTCGCTTGACATCATGTCGTTGAATGAACCATAGCCGTTGAGCTGCAGTCCGGTGGTGCTGATCGCGACTTCGTTGACATTGACGTTGAGCTTGCCCTGTCTGGTGTTGGCCACGTATGCGTCGAGGGACATTACGACTTCTTCGCCCAGATCCGTATGACGGACGGTCGACTTAGGCACGATGAGGTCGACGCTGAATACAGGGAGCTGGCCGGTCTCATATATGTAATCTCCCTTGCATGAAGCCTCGATTCCGATGACCGCATCTGTCTTTATCTTTGCCGCCTCCGGAATGAAGTTCTTTACGAACTTGTTGAGGATGTCGTTTACATCGCACTCCGTCACAGACAGGTTGCCGTCGATTTCCGCCCTGTCGTCGAGGAGACGGATGTCGGCTTCCACATCGATAGGTACGGCTGCGATCTCTGCATGGAAGTTGTGTACGCCGACTGCAAAGACGGTGTCCTTAGGGAAATGCAGGGTTCCGCCCATGTCGATCGGTACGCTCATTCGTCCGAATGTGTGGGTCGCCACGATGGTCTTTGCACTGAGATCTATGTCCATGTGGTCGTGGTGTTCATGGATCATGAGCCTGTCAAGACCGAGCGCGAGGGTGTCGGCTGCAACTCGTCCTGCCACGAACATGCTGTCCACGGACAGTCCGATGCGGTTTCTTGATGTCTTGCGGGTGTTGTATCTGCCGTCGAATCCAGCTTTCTTGAGTTCGATCAATGCAAAGATCGTGTCCTTGCTGTCGGTGTATACGATGTATGGGTCGTCTGTGAGCGCGATGCTGCCGATGCTGAGTTCAGGTATTGCGGTCGAGGTCGTGTCCTCCTTTTCTTCCGTATCTTCTCCAAACTTGAAGATGTTCCAATTGGTCCTGCCGTTGCTGTATGAATGGGCATAGATCTTTGGACGGTGAAGGGATACGGCAGGAACTGCTATCTTTCCGAACATCAGAGGGATGACATTTATGCTGGCTGAAAATCTCGAGAACGAGGCGAGGGTGTCGGCGGTTTCTCCGGTTCCTCGATAGAGCAGGTCTCCCTGCGGACCGGCCTTTTCTTCCTCGTCGAACCTGTCGCTTGGATATGTGATGCAGAAATCCTCGAGGGTGGCTGTCACTGCCGGGAATCTCCTCACCACGGACACGGACACTTTGCCGAAGCTGATGTCTCCGTCAATGTATCTGGCGGCTATCTTGTTGACGGCATCCGTCACCAGAGGTGTGGACAACAGTATTTCAATAGCCACGACAAGCAGCGTGAATATTCCGAGGCACCATGCAGAGGCCTTCAAAAGCCTGCCGTACCACTTAGGTTTGTTTGTATTGTTCTCAGCCATTCGACAATTGTTTCTCTTAACCCACAAACTTAATCAAAATTATCCGATTTTGTGCAATTAACATTTTTGTTGCATGTTTTCTTCCACAATATATAGATATGTGTTATTTTTGTGACTTGTAACAGAAGGATTTTATGGATACATATTTCGTGTATGACAATCATGTGACCGGCAGGAACTTCGTCGGCAGGAAGACGGAATGTACCGTGCTTTCAAATCTTTTGGAGGCGGGGGAGAACGTATGCCTTTACGAGGTGCCCAAGGGTGGAAAGACCTCAGTTGTCCAGCAGAGTCTGTACAACATGAGGGCATCTGGCAAGCCGTTTGTCGTGGCTTATGTGGATGTGTTCAACGTAAGGACGAAGCGCGAGTTCCTCAAGAAACTCGGCGGTGCCGTGATCAGGGCTGCCTATGCGACTCCGTCGGATTATGCGGCTGCGATTGCAAGGCATCTTCCGGGAACGCATTTCGTCTTTGATGCGGCTCAGTTCGCCTCCAAGGAGGATATCGTATGCATGAACTGGGATGCCGATGACAATGACATCTACATGATGGCATCTCTCCCATACAGGATCTCCGAGGAAATGGGGCGTCCTATGTATGTGGTGTTCAAGGAGTTCCAGAATGTCATGCAGGCCCATGACTTCGAGGATATATTCAAGGTCATGGAGCGTGTGTTCGCTGAAAGGGACCGTACAGCCAGGAACAAGGCCGCCTATGTGTTCTGCGGTTCGATGGTCAATGCAATGAAATATATATTCGCGGAAAAGAAATATTTCTACCGTCAGGTGAACCATCTGCCCCTGTCGCCGATCGATGACAAGGATGCCATCGAGCACGTCGTAAGAGGTTTCCGTCTCAACGGAAAGGTCATTGAAAGGGATCTCGCCCTCGGTGCATGCAAGCTTTTCCGCTGCGAGATGTGGTATATGAACCAGTTCTTCTCGATCTGTGATTCGATGTCCAAGGGATTCATCAACGAGGCCATCCTTGTGGATGCCCTGAATGCCCTCATCGCTGTCCATGAGCCTCGCTTCAAGGTACTGGTCAATGACCTTACCGACCATCAGCTGAGCCTTCTCAGGGCGGTTCTGGACGGAGTGGTGAAGTTCAGTGCTTCCGATGTCATCGAGAGATATCGTCTTAATTCATCGGCGAATGTCCGCAGGGTGAAGGATGCGTTGAGGAAGAAGGAGATCATCACGTTCAACGAAAAGGATGAGCCGGTCATTCTTGACCCTCTCTTCGAATATTGGGTAAGCAAATATTATTTCGAGATACAGTAATGGCAAGGAAGAAGATCGCCGTTCTGACAGGAGCAGGTGTCAGTGCGGAAAGTGGAATCACTACATTCCGCGACAGTGACGGACTATGGGAAAACCATAAGGTCGAGGATGTGGCTTCGATCGAGGGATGGTACAGGGACATGAAGGTGGTCCTGGACTTCTACAATGCCCGCAGGGCTCAGCTTGCGACCGTGCGTCCGAATGCGGCTCATTATGCAATCGCTTCCCTTGAGGATGAATACGATGTGACCGTGGTCACTCAGAATGTGGACAACCTTCATGAGAGGGCCGGCAGCACAAGGATCGTGCATCTGCACGGCGAACTGACCAAGGTGCGTCCGGAGAACTGCTGCAATGAGATGGACGGCTTTTCGGAGGAGACGGTCTTCGATATCGGCTTCGATGCCATCGAGGTGGGGGATAAGGCCCCTAACGGAGCGCAGCTCAGACCTCATATCGTGTGGTTCGGAGAGGCGGTTCCAAAGATCGATGCGGCCATTGACGCTGTCGAGGCTGCAGACATCATCCTCATAGTGGGAACATCCCTCCAGGTGTATCCTGCTGCAGGACTTTACAGATATGCCCGCACGGGTACTCCTATATATATTATAGACCCTAAGGATGTGGCTGTCCACGACTCCCGTATCACGCATATCAAGGATGTGGCTACCAGCGGAATGGAAACCTTTAAAAATCTCATTAAATCAGCAATTTAGGCTTGGAATTTAAATTTTTATGTCTATCTTTGCAGCCCTATAATGAAAAGGAGGTGATTTAGAGATGATTATAGTTCCAGTAAAGGATGGTGAGAGCATTGAGAAGGCTCTTAAGAAGTTCAAGAGAAAATTCGAGAAGACAGGTGCAATCCGTGAGCTTCGCG
>JAZRLI010000016.1:0-5853 GCA_045646785.1 Candidatus Cryptobacteroides sp.
ATCGTAGGTGGTGCAAAGGTATCTTCAAAGATCACTATCATCGAGAAGCTCTTCGACGCTGTTGACAACATGATCATCGGTGGTGGTATGGTTTACACATTCAAGAAGGCTCAGGGCGGTAAGATCGGTCGTTCACTCTGCGAGGACGATCAGATGCAGCTCGCACTCGATACACTCAAGAAGGCTGAGGAGAAGGGCGTTAAGATCTATCTCTCTAAGGAGGTTGTGATCGCTGACGATTTCTCTAACGACGCTAACACTAAGATCTGCCTCAACACTGAGATTCCAGACGGTTGGGAGGGTATGGACGCAGCTCCTAGCACTCTCGCAGCATGGGAGGAGGTTCTCATGAACTCCAAGACTATCCTCTGGATCGGTTCTGTAGGCGTGTTTGAGATCCCTGCATTCGCAAAGGGTACAAACCGCATCGCTGAGATCCTTGCAAAGGCTACTGAGAACGGCGCATTCACCCTCGTTGGTGGTGGTGACTCAGTTGCTGCTGTAACTCAGATGGGTTATGCAAACAAGGTAAGCTACGTTTCAACTGGTGGTGGCGCTATGCTCGAGTACCTCGAGGGCAAGGAGCTTCCAGGTATCGCAGCTATCAGAGCGTAATTCGCTCATATATCTACGGAGAGGACGACCTTAGGGCCGTCCTCTTCTCGTTTACCCCCGGTCGCCTGTGGCGACAGCCCCGAGGGGCCATGGACATTTTTGCTATTCCCTGCCGAATTGTTATATTTGCAGGGATTAAATGATATGAACATGTTTGAGACATTGGCTATACATTGGAACATGAACCCGGAGATATTCAGTCTCGGGCCGCTTTCCATCAGATGGTATTCGATACTTTTCATCTCTGGATTCATCCTCGGATGGTACATATTCAGAGGATTCTTCAGAAGGGAAGGTGTGCCTGAAAGCCTTCTTGATCCGCTTCTCTATACCCTTCTCATCGGAACCATCGTAGGTGCCCGCCTCGGTCACTGTCTCTTCTATCAGCCGGACTACTATCTCGGCAGCTGGCAGGGATTCAAGGAGATATTCATGCCTTGGAAAGGCGGTCTGGCAAGCCACGGAGGCACGATAGCGCTCTTCATCGCGATGTGGTGGTTCGCTAGGCATTACGGAAGGAAATACGACTTCGATTTCGTGTGGATCCTTGACCATCTTGCCATTGCCGTCTGCTTCGCGGCTACATTCATTCGTCTTGGAAACCTTTGCAACTCAGAGATTTACGGTGATGTAACCACTCTTCCTTGGGGATTCATCTTCGAACTCAACGGAGAGACCGAAGCCAAGCATCCGACCCAGCTGTATGAGGCCTTGAGCTATTTCCTGCTGGGTGTGTTCCAGATACTCATGTACAAGTATCGACTCCCTAAGCTCAACCGTGGATTCTTCATCGGAACATTCTTCATCGGATGTTTCGGAATGCGTTTCCTCATCGAGTTCATCAAGGAGCCTCAGGTGGGATTCGAGCAGGACATGGTACT
The DNA here is from genome assembly GCA_045646785.1 of Candidatus Cryptobacteroides sp. Lineage (GTDB taxonomy): Bacteria > Bacteroidota > Bacteroidia > Bacteroidales > UBA932 > Cryptobacteroides. The sequence goes on from JAZRLI010000016.1 coordinate 1,497, forward strand.
CAACATGGGACAGTGGCTCAGCATACCATTCGTCCTTCTGGGCATCGGCTTCCTGGTGTACAGCCATATCAAGAAGCAGCCGGCGATGATCGTCCATCCCGAGAAGAAGAAGGCCGCTCCTACCCACTACGCAAAAAGCATAAGCAAATGACAGGCAATCCAAGAATAGACGAGGTGCTTCGCTTCCTGCAGGAGCATTCCCTTGATTATGAACTCCATGTCCATCCGCCTCTTCCAACCATCGAACTGGCCCTTGAGTACTGGAAGGACATAGATTCCGTCCATTGCAAGAACCTCTTCTTCCGCAACCATAAGGGTAACCGCCATTATCTGGTCGTATTCGAATGTCATAAGGAGATGGCGATCCACTCGCTCGAGCATATGCTCAAGCAGGGAAAGCTTTCATTTGCGTCAGCTGAAAGAATGGAGAGATGCCTGGGTCTTCTCCCAGGTTCCGTATCTCCGCTCGGACTTATGCATGATCCTGAAATACAGGAACTTACAAAGGAGCATTTTCCTAACGGCCACAGGGTCAAGCTCTTCCTTGACAAAGACCTTCAGGAGGCCGAAAGGGTAAGTTTCCACCCATGCGACAATACCGCAAGCGTAGTCCTTTCCAATGCCGACTTCATGCGCTTCCTCCAGATATGGGGAGGAGAATGGGAGTGGCTGGACGTGACGGCTGTAGTCTAGCGTTTTGTAAGCAGGGTCTTCCTGAGGCTCTGACGATATTTCATCGGAGTCATTCCAGAATGTTTCTTGAAGAATTTTCCGAATGAGGACTGGTCTGCAAAGGACAGTTCCTCCGCTACCTGCTGCAGCGTCAGGTCCGGGTCTCTGAGAAGCCTTGAGGCCTCTTCCACCCTCATTATGGATATGATCTTTCCTACGCTTTCCTGAGTCTTCTCCTTGACGATCAGGGAAAGGTATTGCTTTGATATGCAGAGCTTTTCAGCGTAGAATTCCACGCTGGTTTCGGTGCGTATATGTTCGGCCAGAAGGTCTGCGAACCCCTTGATGATGCTGTCCGACCTCCTCATGTCGGTATTGTGCGATGGCATTCCCATTCCCATGCCGTACTTCTTCCATATCATGTCTGCCATATCGGTCAGCAGTATGTAGAAATAAGCATAGTTGATCTCTTCGGCGAACCTGTGTTCCTTGTTGGAAAGCGATTCGATCATGTTGTTGATGTCCTTCTTTAATGTCTGGACGTCCTTCTTGTCGATTATCTGACCTCCGAGGTTATGGCCAAGCGCGAACCTGAATGTTGATGGAAATGGGTTCCTGTTTCGGAAGATATCTTCTGCCACACTCTTGTCCGTTGCAGTCGCCATTGCATGGAAATCCTTGTCGTAGCGGATCTCGTAGATATCCGACCATGTGGGGAGGTTAATGTATGTGTTCTTGCTGAACCTGAACCTTTTACCATTGATGATGATCTCGATGTTACCTTCGAGAACGATGATCACAAGATGGTATTTCGGCCTTCTTGGAGGGTCATATTTGATATGCTCCTCACCCTTGATCTCGCAGGCGAAGATATAGTCGTCGATGTAGCCTACACGGGTAATGTTTTTGGCACCGAAAATGACTGCCGGCTTTGTCTGTTTCTGCTGCATATCTCCTATATGTTCGGATTGTAGGTACAAAGTTACATAAATTAGCAATATGGACCAAAACTATATAATATCAGACCAAAATAATAGTTCAAATGGCTTGAATTTTGTTGTAATTTTGCGGCTTGAAAATCGTGTATAAAGTGTATATAAAAAATGATGAAAAATTCAGTGGTAATTACAGCGATCATTGCAGGTGTACTTGCAGCGTCCTTCTCTGCTTCAGCGCAGTATAGGACAGACGCACCGGAGCAGAATGCCGAGGTTCAGGAGATTCTTGAGTCTGCGGAATCTGCGGAAGAACCTGTCGTGATCACTTTGGAACAGGCGCTCGAAATCGGTTTGAGCGAGAATGTGTCGGTCAAGGTGGCTGACATGGAGATCGAAAGGACCGGCTATGCAAAGAAGGGTTCATATGCATCCCTTTTCCCTTCGATCGATGCATCCGGATCATTCCAGAGAACCATCAAGAAGCAGGTGATGTACATGGACTTCGACATGGGTGCCCTCGGTGGTGGTGCTCCAGGCGGTGAGGCCGGAGGTGAGACAGAGATTCCTGAAGGTTCGACAGGAAGTGAAGGTTCATCTTCATCCAACGGCGGCGGATTCGAGGTTGGTCGTTGGAACAACTTCAGCGCAGGTGTATCGGCTTCGATGCCTCTTGTGAACGCCCAGCTTTGGAAGAGCCTCAAGATTTCAGGTCTCGACGTGGAGCTTGCGGTAGAGAAGGCACGTTCGTCACGTCTCGACATGGTGACACAGGTAAAGAATGCATATTATTCTGCCCTCATGGCAAAGGAAGCGTTCGACGTATACAAGCAGGTGTATGACAACGCGATCCAGAACCTTGAAGAGACCCAGAAGAAGTATGATGCACAGAAGGCTTCAGAGGTGGACCTCCTCCGTGCGAAGACAACCGTTGCCAATGCAGTTCCTAACGTCTATAATGCAGAGAGTTCGATCATCCTCGCATTGTGGCAGCTCAAGGCTGTCCTCGGCGTGGACCTCGACATGAACCTCGATGTGGCAGGAAAGCTTGCAGACTATGCAGAGCACATGTTCTATGACATCCACCAGCATGATGAGGTGTCTCTCGACAGAAATACTACAATGAAGCAGCTTGCCCTCCAGGCAGAGATGCTTGCAGAGACAATCAAGCTTCAGCAGTACGCAAACATCCCATCGCTTTCAGTAGTGTTCAACTACAGTCTCAACGCGATGACAAACGACTTCAAGTTCAGCGAGTATCGTTGGACTCCATATTCGGTAGTCGGCTTCAGCCTCAACATTCCGATCTTCGCAGGTGGAAAGCGTTACAACCAGATCCGTCAGGCGAAGAACCAGTATGAGCAGGTCAAGCTCCAGGTGACCAACACAGAGCGTCAGCTCCAGATCGCAATCCGTCAGAGCCTCGCTTCAATGGAGACAAGCATGAAGAGCTATTATGCAGCTCAGGACGCTGTGACAGCCGCTCAGAAGGGTTATGACATCACCGAAGCATCTTACAAGGTAGGCCGCAGCACTCTCATCGAGCTCAACGACGCTCAGCTCGCCCTTACCCAGTCACGCCTTGCCGAGTCGCAGGCCATCATGAACTTCCTTACCGCAAAGGCTTCGCTCGAGCAGACTCTCGGTCAGGACTTCATCAACTAATACGATATAAAACAATTAAGAAATATGAAGACTATTTTCAGATCAATCGCTGCTGCGCTTGCCCTTACATTGGCAGTATCTTGCGGCAACAGCGTAAGCAAAAATGCTCAGCAGGCAGTTGCCGTCGTTGAGGAGGATCCAACCGTTGCAGTAGAGCAGGTTTCAGTGAGAGAGGTTCCTCAGCTTGCTACCTATACATCGACAGTTCAGGCATATGTGAAGAACAACATCGCTCCGCAGATGTCAGGCCGTATAGCAAAGATCAATGTAGAGATCGGTGACTTCGTGACAAAGGGACAGATCCTTGCCGAAATGGACAAGACTTCTCTTCTTCAGGCTCAGCTCCAGCTTCAGAACCAGGCTGTAGAGCTTCAGCGCCTCAAGACCCTCAAGGAGAACGGTGCCATCTCACAGTCAGACTACGATGCAGTCGAACTCGCATACAACGTTGCTCAGACACAGGTGGACAACCTTGAGGAGAACACAATCCTCCGCAGCCCTATCAACGGCGTGGTTACAGCAAGAAACTATGACGCTGGCGACATGTACGCAATGAGCGCCCCTATCTATACAGTAGAGCAGATCAAGCCTGTGAAGCTTCTCGTAGGCATCTCTGAGTCTGACTACACAAAGGTGAAGAAGGGTCAGTCAGTCGAGGTAAAGGCTGATGCGGTTCCTGACGTGACTTTCAGCGGAAAGGTTGAGAAGATCTACCCTACAATCGACGCAACTACACGTACCTTCATCACAGAGGTGGTGGTAGCCAACAACTACAACACCCTCCGTCCAGGTATGTTCGCGCGCGTGACCGTTGACTTCGGCTCAAACAACAACGTGGTCATCCCAGACGTTGCAGTAGTCAAGCAGCAGGGTTCAGGCGAGAGATTCGTATATGTTCTCAACGAGGACAACACAGTTACATACCAGAAGGTCGTTCTCGGTACCCGCATGGGCACAGAGTATGAGGTTCTTGAGGGACTTTCAGACGGCGCAAAGGTCGTGACAGGTGGTCAGATCCGTCTTAAGGATGGTATTAAGGTTATTGTAAACGAGTAATAGAATATGAGTATTTACAGAAAAGCGGT
>JAZRLI010000017.1:0-15805 GCA_045646785.1 Candidatus Cryptobacteroides sp.
TTGAAGATGAGCCGATGATATTCCTGGAGTCATTTCCGGGAGTGGAAGACGTGATCGTCTTTGATGTCCAGCCGGCATATTCATACTCTAATTCTGCGCTCAGGCCAGAGTTCAAGCCGGTCATAACGCTCATGGTCAACGGCACCGAGGTGCCTGTGGTCAGGAATACAGGATTCTGTGTTTCCGATAAGTATCCGGAAGATATGTATATCGCAGACCATAAGCCTGTGCCGGGAGAAGAGATGACGGTTGAGGTCTCTTCAGAAGGCTTTGTGTCGATTTCCGCATCGACCAGCATTCCTCAGCCTTTCCCTGCAAGGAAGGTGGATTACAGGGTTCATGAGGTCGGTGAAAGGGAATACTATATGATTCATGTGACATTCATGGATGATGGACATGTGGATTGTGCGTACGGTCTGCAGGTCCTGAACGAGAGGAAAGGTACGAACATCAATGGAGAGTCTTATACAAATATCTATAAGTACGGCGGCTCGCAGATCAGGGATGACTATGACATGGCTCCATGGTCAAAGGACGGAATGAATGTGAGGTTCAACGGATGGTCGGTGGATTCCTACTATTACGAAGATCTCGCAGTCTGGGATGACGATGCCATCGCCGGCAAGGAAGCGACCCTGTCCATGACTGTAGATGCCTATACGTCAGGAATGTCGCCTGCCTATGATTCGTTCTTTGAAAGAGAATATGTCAATGAATACCACGACGAGAACGGCGAGGTGGTTTCCTCGGAAAGGGTCCTAAGCCATAACAAGATCCTCCTCTATACTTTCAGCGAGGAATTCTATAAATATGTCGTGGCGCAGGAACTTAAGGATGAGAATGCGGATTTCTTCGCTGGAATCGCACCGTCAAACTTCTGTTATACCAACATCAGGAACGGCTTTGGAGCATTTGCCGGTGTAAGCCGTCAGGAAACGGATTGGATAACCCCCGAATTCATTGAAAAGAACAGATGATCATGAAGAAGCTTATATATGCTGCCGTTGCAGCCTTGATGATATTGAGCGGATGTGAGTACCATCCGTATTACGATGGCCAGGAATTCTTTGTCAATGACTCCATGACCAACACGGTCATCGACAAGAATGGTGAGGACATCATAATCTCCTTGCAGTATGATGAACCATACGTCCTGGAATGTTATGGAGGCAAGGGAAAGAACTATACGATTACGGTTTCCGACCCGGATTGTCTGGGCTACTCATTGAGTAAAAGTGATGTCAAGACACCTCCTTTCGATTTCAATGCAGTTCCTGCAAGCGTTACACTTCTTCCGAAGAAGCTCGGAGATACTTCGATTACGATAAAGGATGATGATACGGGTGAATCCATCCAGCTGAATGTCCATATCCACACAGGCTACCATGTCCTCCAGCTTTCTGAAACTGAATACTTCTTCAACGATACGGTCTTTGCGTTCATCTATGGAGGAGAAAACGATGTTCTGAAGATATGTAAGGGAAGCATCTACACCAGGGTAATCGAACCGGTAGTTGATGGAAGATATGCCTTCGTCGACATAGACGGCATGCTTTATTTCGAGATGACCTATCCTGCAGACGAGAACGGAAGGCCTCTCGAAGGGGGAGAGGAGGCCTTCCGTAGGTATCAGGTCCAGCTGTATGACTGGTGGGGACAATATTCGGTGTATGAACCGTCGGATATGCTGTCTGACATGAATCTTCAGGATATCAGGCCTGTGACAAAGGAAGCGGTGATTCCTGAGTTAAAATATGAGAACTTCAGGTTCGTGGATGTCACTGATTATGAGGGCTCGTTGTCTGAATATGTGGAACCATACAATCCGGAAAACCCTTCATCTCCGAAGTTCAATTATTTCTATACCCAGAGTGCCAGGCTGATCCCTTGGATATATTAGACTATTTCATTCTGTCTTTCTGTGAGGTTCCTGCACCGGTTCCCTTGTACTTGCTCTGGGTGGTGTTGAAACTGTATCTGACCGTGATGCCATAGGTTCTCATCGACTGCTTGCTCCACTGTTCAAGAGAATACTCCTTGCTGAACATTTTCATGGTCTGGTCCTTGTCGCCAAGAAGGTCATTGGCATAGATGTCTATCGTGAGCGCATTCTTCAGGAATGATTTCCTGAGGGATGCGTTCAGCTCGTTAGAGGACTTGGTCATATGATAGACCCTGTGGTCGCCTTTGCCCTGAAAGTTGTAGTCCACGTTAAGTATGAATCCTTTCGGAAGCCTGAGACTGTTGCCGAACTGGATTACAGGAAGAGGTTTGTTGAGGCTGACGCTTTCGCCCATGGAATCGACTGTCAACCATTGCTTCACCAAGGCTACCGTAAGTCTTGGGTACCAGATGCCTATGGTCGGAGTTACTGAAATCATGGCCTGCATGGTAGGGATCTTCCTGTCAAAGTTGTCATAATAGATCAGGATGGCGCTGTCATTCCCAGGCAGCGAAGTCGCGTTGTGGAGGATTGCGTTCCTGACCACCTGATAACTTACTCCTGCTTGGATGAATTTCCATACGACGGCAAGCGAAACGTCATGGTTCATCTCCGGCCTGAGGAGAGGATTACCCTGCTGCATGCTGTAGCGGTCTATATAGAAGAGGGAGTTGGTCAGATAACTGTAGTGAGGCCTTGTGGTCTTTGCCGAGTAACTAAGAAGGAACTGGAACGGTCCTGCAACGGCCGCAAACGACGCGTTCGGATAGAAGTTGTCGTATGTCCTGCTCTGGTCATCCTTCCTGACTTCATTCTCATAGTATCCGAAACCTATGTGCTCATATCTTACTCCAGCCGAAAGGCTTCCGAATTTCAGCGGTAACATGTATTCCGCAAATGCGCTGAACTCGTTTTCTCTGATGGTGGTATATGCGCTTGGAACATAAGATTCGTTGCTTATGTACTCGTCGTCTCTTACTGTGTTCGAATACTCGCTGCCGGCTGTCAGCAAACCCCTTGAAATGGGGTAGGTGAGAGTCAGCTTAGAAGCATAGAGCCTGTTGTGGGTGTTGCTGGATGTATTCAGGATACGTTTTTCCTGATTGAGACCTGTCTCATTGTAGGTCTTGTCTTCATTCGTCCTGCTGTCATGGAAGTCGGCGTTGAAGTCGATGCCCAGCTTGCCGGCAGTACCGTTGTAGTACATGTTGACCTCATGGGTAGGAGCAAAGTCCGATTGACCATTGGAAACAGTGTTGGTCTCGTCATCCTTTTCTCCATCCAGATAGGCAAATGTATCGCTCTCGTGGCTTGTGTCTGTCATCAGTCCCATGCTCGGCCTGTATCGGATGCCGACCGAGTGAAAAGGACTGATCTGCCAGTTCATTCCCAATGTCGGAGTGAGCACCTTGTTTCTGTAGAATATGAATGCATCCTGCTCGGTATGAAGGGTATGCGCAGTCATCAACGTCTGGTCCAGAGTCGTATTCTGGAAGCCTTCTGTATCGAAATATGATGCGGATGCGAAGAAGTCCAGTCCGTTGTGTCTGTAGTTCATGTTCACGGTCTCGCTGAAGCTTGTGTAGTCGGACTGTCCCCAGCTTGACATGAGGTCGAATCCGAATCCGTCTCCGACCCTCTTGACTGTCTGTATCCTGATTACCGCCTTCACAGTTGCATCATACCTCGCTCCAGGGTTCTGTACTACTTCGACGGATCTGATTTCCCTGGAACTTAGCTGTGCCAGTTCGGAGTTGTCCCTCAACAGCCTTCCGTTGATGTATATGATAGGGGAACCCTTTCCGATGACCTCATAGCCACCGTCCTTGGCGATTACTCCGGGAAGCTTGCTCAGGACATCGTTCGCCGAACCTGCTTCCGCAAGGACGCTGTTTTCGATAGGTGTGACAAATGCATCCCCCTTGATTACTGTCTTCGGGAGGTATCCCTTGACAACGGACCGCTCCAGCAGTTCCGTGTCCGGAATCATGCGGATAAGACCGAAATCGCTGCCGGAAATCGGCGCATGGTAGGACTCATATCCTATGAATGAAACCTGGATCATTGCAGCCTGCGGGTCTGATTCAAGTACGAACATTCCAAGAGTGTCCGTCATGACTCCGCTGATGTATGTCGAGTCTGCCTTCTGGAGCATTACATTGGCGTATGCCAAAGGCAGGTCGTTTTCATCATATACCTTTCCCTTGATCGTCTGGGCTGAGGCGTTTATCGAGAGGATTCCCAGAATGGAAATCAGTGAGGTGCGCAAGACGCTAGGATTCATTTTTCTCATATGATGATAAGTGATGTTCCCAAGGCTTCAGTAGCAAGTTTGGCTACATAGCCCGCAAATATGAATATGCTGATTACCCAGGAAATGAATATGACAAGCCCTGGTTTCCAAGACGGTGCCTTGAGGTTGAAGAGAAGCATGATTCCGTTGTAGATGAACCAGATGCTCAGCAAGCCGACGATAATCATTACAAATATCCAGAATGTGTCGTTGTTGATCAGGTCAACCACAAACTGTTCCTCAGGATGCATGTACAGTTCGTCACGGATCTCATATCTGATGATCGATGGCGCGGAAGGAATGACTACGGTTCCGATCATTCCGCCCAATCCCGAAATGAGCAGGAGAAGTCCAAGAAATATTCCACCGACACGTTTGAATGCCTTTCCTGCAGGGGATTCCGCAGCATCCTTGGCTTCAGTCTTGAAGTCGAAGTCGCTGGTCTTGTAACTTTCAAGGTTTGTCGGCTTTCCCTTCATTTCTCGTCTCTGCTCGTCAGTACGTGCTGCAGGCATGGCAATCCAGAGGATGATATACACCAGTGGAATAGGGAGAATTACAGCCGGTCCAAGTATTACATGACCACCTATGAACGGAATGGCTGAGAAGACTAGGAACAGGATTCTGAACAGTGCCTTGTCGATCCCGAAATATGTTCCCAAACCCGAACAGACTCCTCCCAGCATCTTTTCGTCCATGTTCCTGAAAAGTCTTTTTGACTTCCAGCTTTTCTTGGTTTCCTGTGGCTGTGCCTGCTCCTGTCCTGGTGTGTTCTCTGTGTCCTCAACATCATCCTGGGCAAGTTCCTGAGGCGTTCCGATCCTTTTCTTTATATCCTCCACCATCCTGGTATCCACTACCATTCCGCTGATGCATTTCTCTCGGAGGAGTTCGGCGATGCGTGCCTCGATGTCTGCTGTTATTTCCTCTGCGTTCGCATCGTTCCTGAATGCCTCCCTTATGTCGTTCAGATATGTGCCCAATTCGGCATATGCATCTTTTTCGATTGTAAATGCGTATCCCGCAAGGCTTATGTTTTCAGTTATCTTCATTTCTGGTTATGCTTTAGATCCGTTTCTAATAATGTCAATGCCCTGGGCGAGTTCATCCCATGCTGCGTCAAGGCCCGCCAGCTGCTCCCTGCCGAAGTCAGTGATCATATAGTACTTCCTTGGAGGTCCCTGTGTCGATTCTTCCCACCGATAGGTGAGAAGACCGAGTTTCTTCAGACGGATCAGCAGGGGGTATATGGTACCCTCGGCCACGATAATGTTCACATCCTTCATCTTCTGGATTATGGATGAGGCATATTCGTCGCCACTTGCCAAGATAAGAAGGATGCTGTATTCCAGCACCCCTCGTCTCATCTGCGTCCTGTTGTTTTCAATTATACCGGTGTTGATTTCCATGCCTATTTTCCCTGAGTGAATCTTCTGATGTTCTCAGCATTTGCAGGAATACCCCTGAGTTCGCATTTCTCAACTGCTGTATTTGCCTCAGGAGCTGCAATCCAGATCACGATATAGATCCAGAATCCTGCAGCACAGGCGATAACGGCAACAAGGAATATGATTCTTATCAGAGTTACATCAACTCCAAGGAAAGTGGCGATTCCTGAGCATACTCCGGCAATCTTCTTTCCGTCAGGATCCCTGAAGAGTTTCCTTACCGGTTTGTCGCAGTCTGCAGAACGTCCTTCGGTGTTTCCGCCACAATTCTCAGGGGCCTTGTATCCGTTAGGATAGCCCAGCTGGTCAATCACTTCCTGCGCCATCTCGACGTTCACTACCTCTCTTCCGGCGAGCTTGTTCTTGAGAAGGTCAGCGATTCTTCCTTCGAGTTCTTCCATGACGTCGGAACTTGAACTGTTTGTTCCCAATGCTCCCTTGAATCCCTCAAGGTATGTTTCAAGTACGCTGTAAGCGTCTTCGTCAATGGTGAAACTGCATCCACCGATGGCTACATTGATTGTCTTCTTCATATATTCTGTCTTATTAAATTGTCGTTGATCCGGATATCATATGTCATGCCAGTCTGTCCGGCAGTACTTTGGTAGTGCAAAGATATATAAATTTTAGAATACCTTGCAATACAAGGTACTGAAAATTGATATGTTTTTTGTAACTTTGAGAAAAATACGTGAATGATGAAAAGATTTTTATCCCTGTCAGTGCTTGTTGCGGTAGCCTTAATGATTTCCGCATGTTCAAATATCAAGGTCGATCTCAGCAAGGTGTCCATTGTCTATGACGCAGATGATGCACCTCTTGTCGCCCAGATGGCAGTTACTCTTGCAGATGACATCGAGAGGGTATCAGGTGTACGTCCTCCTGTGGTTACGGGGACTGTCGACGGACCGTCGGTCGTGTTGGGAACCGTAGGCAAGTCGTCGTTGCTGAACGATGGAAGCGATATTTCAGGCAAGTGGGAGGCTTTTGCAGTAAAGACATATAAGGACAGGATCGAGGTGACAGGATCGGATCCCCGAGGTCTTGCATATGGAGTCTTCCATATATCTGAGGCAATCGGTGTAAACCCTTGGTATTGGTGGGCAGATGTTCCTGTCAAACCCGATCCGACTCCTGAGTACGGAGAGGACTATGTTTCGTACGGACCGTCAATCAAATATCGTGGAGTATTCATCAATGATGAGGATTGGGGAATGAAGACATGGTCTGAACGCAATTTCGAAAAGGAACTTGGCGATATCGGACCGAAGACCTATGACAAGGTCTGCGAACTTCTCCTCAGGCTCAAGGCAAACATGCTTGCCCCAGCCATGCACACCTGCACTGGTGCATTCTACAGCCATCCTGAAAGTCAGGTCATGGCTGACAAGTGGGGCATAATGATTACCACAAGCCACTGCGAGCCTCTTCTTTTCAACAATGCAGCCCCTTCCGAGTGGGATTCCGAAAGGGATGGCGAATGGAACTTCCTTACCAACAGTGAGGTTATCATAAAGAAGCTGGATGACCGCATCCGCACTACATCCCAGTATGACAACATCTATACGATGGGTATGAGAGGACTCCATGATGAGGCCATGAAAGGCTCTGAAGATCCGACAGTAAGGGCGCGTACCCTTGAGAAGGTGTTTGATGTACAGCGCCAGATCCTTGAAGAGCACAAGGGAATGCCTGCAGAACAGATCAGGCAGATATTCGTTCCATATAAGGAGACGCTTGATATCTACGATGCCGGCCTGGTTGTGCCGAATGACGTGACCCTGGTATGGACCGACGACAATTACGGATACATGAAGCGTGTTTGCAATGAGTCTGAAAGTCAGCGCTTAGGAGGAAACGGAGTCTATTACCATATGAGTTATCTCGGTACACCTCATGATTATCTCTGGGTCAATACGACTGCACCTGTCCTCATGTATTCTGAACTTAAGAAGGCTTACGATGCCGGTGCAGACAGGTACTGGCTCCTGAATGCCGGCGACATAAAGCCGATGGAGATTGGTGTACAGATGTTTATGGACATGGCATGGGATTTCGATGAATTCTCCTATGAAAATGCCAATGAATATCAGGCAGAGTGGCTTGCTTCCGTATTTGGTGAGAAGTATCGTGACAGTTTCCAGACTGTTCTGGATGAGTATTATCGTCTTGCATGGGATAGAAAACCGGAGTACATGGGATATGAACGCGAATGGGATCCAATCCCATCCAATAACGACCTGCATGATTCGGACTATTCGTTTGAAGACGGTTCTGCCCAGAAGCGTCTTGCAGAATACAAGGCTATTTCTGATGAGTGCGAGGCTTTGATGAGCGATATGCCTGATGCCATGTCGGTCGCTTTCTTTGAGATGCTCGGATATTCGGTGAAGTCTTCGTATCAGATGAACCTTAAGTTCCTGATGGCACAGAGAAACCATGAGACCGGTTCTGTTGAATTTGCGGACGCTTCGCGTGCGGCAAATGACAGCATCAATGTCCTTATCGATGAGTATCATGCCATTGAAGGTGGAAAGTGGGATCAGATGATGTCTGAGGTACCTCCGGGATTCTGTGCAGCTTACCAGATGATGCCGGAGTTTGTAACTGAACCTACAGACCGTTACCGCCTACCGGACTTTCTGACCTATCCGGAATTTGAGAACAAGATCGAACTCTTCGGTTCCAAGGTGTCATCTCCTTTCAGGATCATCGAAGGAATCGGAACAGATTGGAAGGTCATTCAGATGGGTCAGCCTCTTGATGAGGTCCAAGATCCGGTAAGTTCCGATGCGGACCGTGTGGATATTGTCTTTGATGCAGATGCTCTTCCTGAGGATGCAAGTGAAATTACACTTTGTGTGAGTGTGGTGCCGATGTGGCCGATATATGAAGGACGTAGCAACTCGTTTGGCGTGAGTGTTGATGGATGTACTCCTGTCAGATGTGAGAACATCATCAAGGAATGGGATGAACCATGGAAGATGCAGGTGTCTGAAAACAGGAAGGATTTTGTCGTAACCCTCCCGATCGACGCTGCCCGCAGTACGCATACACTTTCTTTCCATATCGGAGATCCGGGTCAGATGATCCAGAAAGTTACATACAGATAAGTTGAACAAGTTTAAATCATTGATATCATGAGAAAAATGAGATGCTTTTTATTTTCTGCCGCAAGCTTCATATTGTCTTTTGCAACACTTTCTGCCGAGGAGGTGAACAAGACTTTTGAGATTACTTCAGATTACAAGGCGCTTAATGTTTCCGGTGCGCTTACCGTAACATATTCATCCGAAGCAGAGGTGGTGACCGTATATGCGGACTCGCAGGATATTGAAAATGTGGAGTTCAAGTGCGAGGAAGGTACTGTGACCGTGTCCCTTAAGGAAAAGAAACTGCTTCGTTTTGCAAAGGTTGCCTCTCCGGTAAGGGTAGAGATACCTGCAAGTTCTTCCTTGGCCATCCTGAACGTGACAGGAGCAAGCAAGTTCGTTTCGGATGCGGTTGTGGATGTCATTGACCTGTCTCTTGATGTGAGTGGTGCTTCGACATTTACAGCAGAGGTTTCCGCTGTGGATATGGATGTGTTTGTTTCCGGAGCATCTTCTGTCAATATCACAGGAGAAGCTGAAGAGGTTTCCTACAATGTGTCAGGTGCATCACGTGTGGGATCTGATGATGGCTGCCTGAAGTCAGACGAGGCAAAGGTTTCGGTTTCCGGAGCGAGCAGATTGTGGCTTGAGGCAGAAGACAGCATTTCAGGACATGTGTCAGGCGCATCCAGAGTCATATATTCCGGCGAATGCAATGTGTCCGTAGGAGTTACAGGAGCTTCAGCCTGCAACAGGAAATAACGGACGACGTTGTTACGGAACTGTTTTTGAATCATCCTCCAGCAGGATGATTTTTTTGTTATGGAGACTTCTGAACGATATGCCAGGATGGCTGAAAGGGGTGACATGATCCTGATCAAGGATGTGGCTTATGGAAATGTTGAAGCTTATGAGGAACTGGTAAGAAGATATCTGGACCTGGTCTCCAGGACTTCGTTCAGGATCATGTGCGACCATGCTGACAGCGAGTATGTGACGGAAAAGGTGTTTGTGACCCTTTGGCATGAAGTCCTGGATTATGATGACAGCTTTACAATGGGGGAGTGGCTCCTGAAGATGACCTGTCGTTACTGCAGGACCAGACTGGCAAGAAAGCGTATCCTGAGTCTGTTCGGAGTGCAGAACGACGTATTTGTGAATGTCTCTCCTCATGTCGATGACCAGAATGATTATGTGACCAAGCAGGCTTGGGGGCTCCATTGCCGTATAGTTGCCCATCTGAGTTTATTGCAGAGTGCCGTATATGCGATGTGTATCCTCGACGGACTGTCTGTTGACACAGTTTCAAAGATAACGGGAAAGTCGCATCTGCGTGTGGAGACGGCATTGGATGTTGCCAAGGATATCGTGATGGCTGAACTTAGGTCATATGGTAGGGGAGAGAGCTATTGCAGGTACAATGCCTTTCTCCGTAAGGTGGCAGACAGTCTTACGGACTATGACAGGCTTGTGCGTGAAATACTACAATATGTTGGAATGAAATAAAATTCTTATATTTGCCGTATATAAAATGATACGAACATGAAAAAACTTCTAATTTTGGCACTCGTTCTGCTTTCATTCACGGCCTATTCTCAGGAGACCCTGAAGCCAAAGATCAACATTGAGTTGGAAACAGCCATGAATGCAAATTTCACTGAAGATGAGTTTGATCAGATGGCATTTCAGCTGAAGAGGCTTCGTCTTGAATTCAAGGGAAATCTCGGCGACAACCTCTCATATCATGTCAGGTCAGCCTACCATAAGAAGGCAGATCCTTTCACTCTTGACGGTATCTCGAAGTCGATCGAGCTTGCAAAGATCGCATGGACTCCAAATGATAAATGGGAATTTGCGGCAGGTAAGCTCTTTGTCGAGCATGCAGGCTATGAGAACTATGTCAACGTTCTGCTGGTCAGGGAATTCACGGACTTTGTGAACTCCATGGAGATCTATCAGACAGGTGCAATGGCCACATATCATTTCTCTCCAGAACAGATGCTTACCTTCCAGGTGGTAAACAACAGGGCCGAGTCAGACAGGGAACTCTATGCGTATGGACTTCCTGAAGGCATTGAGTCGGCAAAGATCCCGTTCATGGGAACAGTAAACTGGAACGGATGGTTTGCCGACAAGTCGGTGCGTCTGATGTATTCCGCTACTGCTTCGCAGGTTGCTCAGGGCAAGTACATGTACTATCTCATGGGCGGAAACATCTATGAGAAGGGTCCGGTCCTCGCATATCTTGATGTTCTTTATTCGCGTGCAGATGTCGACAAGGGTCAGCGTATCACAAGTCTTGCCGGACCTACAGCACAGAATACTGAATACCTTACTTTGATTGCAGATTTCGAGTATCAGTTCACACCGAAGTGGCGTGCATACGTCAAGGGTGCCTACGAGACTTCAAGCGTCTACAAGGACAATGGAGTATACAAAAAAGGGCATTACCTTACTTCGTGGAATGCCCAGGCTAGTGTGGAATGGTTTCCGTTCACTACTGCAAGAGGTCTGAAGGTATATCTGCATTATCTCTACAAGGGAAATGAACTTCACGACAGGGCGCTTGACCTGAATGCTTCACTTCCTGACATGCAGCGCATCTCGCTTGGACTTACCTACGCGATCCCTGTATTATAGGATATTCAGACTCTGTTCCTTGATCTTCTCAAGGTCATCCTTCATCTTGACTACTATCTTCTGGATCTCGGTGTGATTTGCCTTTGATCCGGTAGTGTTGATTTCACGTCCCATCTCCTGCGCTATGAATCCGAGTTTCTTGCCCGGATTCTGCTCGTTTGCGATTGTGTCAAGGAAATATCTGCAGTGCTGGCGGAGACGTACCTTCTCCTCGTTGATGTCGAGTTTCTCGATGTAGAAGATCATTTCCTGCTCAAGACGACTCTGGTCAGGCTCTGCCTTGATCTCTGCAAAGCGGTTCAGGATCTTTTCCCTGATTGCCTCGGTGCGCTCAGACTCGTACTGTTCGATCTGCTTAGAGTATTCCATAATGCTCTCGACTTTTGAGGTCACGTCATGATAGAGAACCTCTCCCTCGTGTGCACGGAAAGCGTTGATGTTTGCGAGAGCCTCGTTGATGCAGGTCTCTACTACCGGCCAGTTCTCGTCAGTAATGACGTCCTGCTTCTTGGCATCCATTACCTCAGGCATTCTCATGATGAGGGCGAGAAGGTCATTAGGTCCCTGAGTCCAGAGAGTCTCTGCTCCTATGCGGCTTTCGTTCTTTTCCTGGATCTTATTTCCAAGTTCGAAAAGTTGCTGGTAGTATTCCATTGCAAGCTCCATGTTGATCTTCTTCGCACTATCGGCAGCGTTAGGCTCAAATGTAACGAAGAAATCGATGTTTCCACGGGTGAGTTCTGCTGCAATCTTCTGACGCACAGCCATTTCCTTGTCCTTAGGGAGCATCGAAGTCTTGATGCTTATATCTGCAGTCTTACCGTTCAGTGAACGAACTTCCACTGTGATCTTTCCTGTGTCAAGCAAGGCCTCTGCCTTGCCGTATCCTGTCATTGACTTTATCATGGTGTCTTGATTTTCGTGTTTGAGGACACAAAGTTATAAATTTTTCTGATATGCTTCCCTGGGGGCTCCGTTGGCTAGAAGAATGACCCCGCAATGTGTGAATCCGTATTTCCGGAGGATGTGGTGCATGATGACATTGTCCTTATGTGTGTCGATGCGTATGCACCTGGTCTGTGTGAACCCCCAGTCGAAGAGCTTCCTTGCCGCATCATGTCCGGGTTCCGCTACTGCTATCCTGTGTATGACGTGGTAAGGGGAGTCGTAAGTCCATCCGCCGTCGTATATGACTGCGTATGTCGGGTCCGGACCTGGTATGAATGCCATGGTGGCGATGACCTTGCCCTGGCCGTCTCCATCTTCGCACAGAACCATGCAGTGCCCGTTTCCGATATCCCTCCTTACAATCTCCTCAGACGGATAAGAGTCGTTCCACTGATTCATGTTCCCGCTTGCGCGCATGATGCCCCGTGCATTCCGGAAAATTTCCATCAGCACAGGTATGTCCTCATATGTCGCTTTTCTGATCATGCCAGACTATTTTATCCAGCTGCGGTAGCGAGACCAGATGTGGAGCCATACTCGAGCGATGGAATCAACTGAATCCGAAAGAATCTCGAATGTGTAGCGGTCAAAGTTGATGCCTCCCTCCAGTGTCTTGAATGTGCTTATGTCAAGATTGCTGTCGTCATATCCTTCCGGTATCATCTGGTAAGACTTCAGGTATGAATATTGGGAAATCGCACTCATGTAGTCCCATGTGTTCGAATTCTTTGTTCCCCAACTATGGTTGTATTCTCTGGTGACGATCTCATCCTCAATGTCAAGCATTATCTGGGACGGCTTCTTTTTAAGAGGATATCCCTCAGGATCGTAGAAGAATCTGTTGCTTGCAGTGTCAATGTCGTATGATTTCTTTACAAGATTGTCCCACTGCTTCTCGATATATCCGTGTAGGTCGTCTCCGCTTGAGAATGAGCGCGCGTCGCAGTGGAGAGGCATGTGGCAGTCTGCAATATAGTGGCTCAAGATGAAGAACCTCATGGCTATATGGTTGTTGGTCGGGCTGATAGGACATCCCTTCTCTTCAGTGCGCAGCATCTTGAGATTGTCAACAATATCATGTGATATGGCCTCGCATCTGTCTGCAAGGTTTCCGCCTTCGATTCTGAAAGGCTGTCCGTATAGAGGATTGTCCTTGCCCTGGCCATACATGATGATGGTTGAAGGCAGTTTCTTGAAATTTGAGTCTGTGGATTCGGGATCAGGGATGTATTTGATGATATGGCTGGTTGCCATGTCCTTGAAGATCATGTCCGGATACCATGCGCCGTCAATCACATAGTCTCTATAGCTTTTGAACCACTTTACCAATGATTTGGCATCATCTGCTTTCTGCGCGTCTGCAATTGTAACTTTTTCCAATCGTTTGATAGCCATGAAGGCCAGCCATGCATGAGTGTATTTTTTCATATTACTTCGGTTTAGTGGCAATTAGTGTTGATTTATCTCCAAAGATAATGAAAAATTTTCTGTATATTTGCCCGATTATTTGCAAATTCATTATTACCAATAGATATGGAAGAGGTAAACAAGGAAGTAAACGAGACCAAGAATCTCAACTTTTTGGAGGAAATCATCGAGGCCGATCTCGCAAGTGGAAAGCATGAAACCATCATGACCCGCTTTCCGCCTGAACCGAACGGATATCTTCACATCGGTCATGCGAAGAGTATCTGCATCAACTTCGGACTCGCAAAGAAATACGGTGGAAAGACAAATCTCCGTTTTGACGATACAAACCCTGTGAAGGAGGATACAGAGTACGTTGACTCCATCAAGGAAGACATCAAGTGGCTCGGTTTCGAGTGGGAGAACGAGCGTTATGCTTCGGACTATTTCGACCAGCTCTACGAGTGGGCCGAGGAGCTCATCAAGAAGGGCCTCGCATATGTGGACGACCAGACACAGGAGGAGATCCGTGCAGGACGTGGTACAGTTCAGGTTCCTGGAACAGAGAGCCCATACCGTAACAGAAGCGTAGAGGAGAACCTTGAGCTTTTCCGCGGTATGCGTGACGGCAAGTATGCAGAAGGCGAGAAGGTGCTCCGTGCAAAGATCGACATGGCACATCCTAACATGCTCTTCCGCGACCCTCTCCTTTACCGTATCATCCATGCTCACCACCACCGCACAGGTGACAAGTGGTGCATCTATCCGATGTACGACTATGCACATGGCCAGTCAGACAGTATCGAGAACATCACACACTCTATCTGTACCCTCGAGTTCGACGTACACCGTCCTCTCTACGACTGGTTCATCGAGAAGCTCGGCATCTTCCCATCGCATCAGTATGAGTTCGCAAGACTCAACCTTACATATACCGTTATGTCGAAGCGCAAGCTCCTTGAACTCGTGAAGAACAACTTCGTGAGCGGATGGGATGACCCTCGTATGCCGACCATCTGCGGTATCCGCCGTCGTGGCTACACACCTGAGTCAATGCGCATGTTCGCAGAGAAGGTGGGAGTCGCAAAGCGTGAGCAGCTCATCGACCTTCAGTTGATGGAGTGGTGTGTACGTCAGGACCTCAATGAGCGTTCAAACCGTTACATGGTGGTTCAGGACCCTGTGAAGCTTACCATCACAAACTGGGAGCCAGGCAAGGTCGAGTGGTTCGATGCTCCTCTCAATCCTGCAGATCCTGAAGGACCTTCACGCAAGGTTCCTTTCACCGGCGAGGTATATATCGAGAGAAATGACTTCATGGAGGAACCACCTAAGAAGTACTTCCGTCTCAAGCCGGACGGAGAGGTTCGTCTCAAGTACACATACATCATCAAGTGCCAGGAGGTTGTCAAGGACGCTGAGGGCAACATCGTCGAGATCAAGTGTACTTACGACCCTACATCGAAGCCGGGAGCAGGCGAGTGGCGTTCAGTCAAGGGTACTATCCACTGGGTGTCTACCGAGCATGCCAAGGAGGTTGAACTCCGTCTTTACGACAAGCTCTTCACTGAGGCTCAGATGGGTCAGATTCCTGAGGGTGAGGATTACAAGAACTACCTCAATCCTGAGTCGCTCGTTGTCAGCAAGGGTTATGCAGAGCCAGCCCTTCTTGAGGATAACTCTGGCATTGCAGTGCAGTTCGAGCGTGTAGGTTACTTCTTCAAGGACTACGACAGCACTCCTGACCACTTCGTATTCAACAAGACTACAGCTCTTAAGGACAGCTTTAAGTTCTAGGAGATTTTAATATAAGCGGTATAATTGCCAAAAGTAGTTGGTAAAACCTCTGTAACAATCTAAAATACAGTTAGATACAATAACTTTGATGAAACAGATTTCATCAAAGTTATTTTTTATGGCAAAAAGTCGTCGTGAAAGATGTCCATACTGTGGCTTTCTGGATGTTATTAAATGGGGAAAACAATGCGGTCACCAGAGGTATAAATGTAAGAACTGCGGTAGCTTATTTACATTT
>JAZRLI010000018.1:0-62134 GCA_045646785.1 Candidatus Cryptobacteroides sp.
CCATCACTCGGATTCTTGGGAACAGTTATCGGTATGATCCAGGCGTTCGACGCGATCATGGTTGCAGGTGATATGTCTCCAGCTGTCGTAGCAGGTGGTATGAAGGTGGCCCTCATCACTACTGTAGGTGGTTTGATCGTAGCCGTTATCCTTCAGATTTTCTTCAACTATATCCTTTCACAGGTAGAGGCCCTCACTATCGATATGGAGGACGCTTCAATCACTCTCATGGATATCCTGGTTAAGTATCAGAAATAATTTGACCTTTCAATAAAATGAAATACGAAAAAATAATCAAATGGGTTCTGGTAGCGCTGTTCATCGTGGGCGTCGCGTTCAGTCTCTACGGCTTCGTTGTAGGTTTCGAGACTAACGGGAATGCTCCGGTTGACATGTTGCTCTACTGCACATACGCTTTTGCAGCGATTGCACTCTTCGCAGTTCTGCTTGGTGTATTGGTAATCGGCGGAATCAACAATCCTAAGAGTCTCCTTAAGATCTTCGCAGGACTTGTTGTAGTTGGCGCGATTGCAGCAGTAGCGTACGTACTTGCTCCGGGAACTCCTGCAGTAGGCTACCTTGGTGAGCCTGTGTCAGACGGCACTCTCAAACTGACAGACACAATTCTTAATCTTACTTATCTCACTTTCGGAGCTGCAATCGTTTCACTTGTTGTGGGATGGATTGTCGGCGCGACACGTAAATAATTTACGCCATGGCTAAAAAAACACCAGAAATCAATTCAAGTTCAACGGCGGATATGGCGTTCATCCTGCTCTGCTTCTTCTTGATGACTACTACCATGGATCAGGACAAGGGTCTGCAGCGTCGTCTGCCTCCTATGCCTGACCCAAATCAGAAAGTAGAGGACCAGAAGGTAAATCGCCGCAACATCATCGTTGTGAAAATCAACTCTGCCGACAGACTTCTTGCTGGTTCTGAGCCTATGGATGTCAGCCAACTTAAGGATAAGATCAAGGAATTCCTCACAAACCCTAACAACGACCCTACCCTTCCAGAGAAGGAGGAAATCGAGATCGAGAACTTCGGTACTTGCCAGGTTTCAAAGGGCGTTATCTCACTCCAGAATGACCGTGGTACCAGCTATCAGGCATACATGGCTGTTCAGAATGAGCTCGTGAAGGCTGTAAACGAACTTCGTGACGACTTCGCTATGGCGAACTTCGCAAAGCTCTACAGCAAGTGCAGCGAGGAGGAGCAGGAGGTTGTGAGAAAGGCTGTTCCTCAGAACATCTCTGAGGCTGAGCCTAAGGATGTTTCTAAGAACTAAAGGAGAATAACAATATGTCAAAATTCAAACAGAAAGAAAAAAGGACAGTGCCTAATCCACCTTCTGGATCACTTTCCGACATCGTGTTCATGCTGTTGTTCTTCTTCATGGTGACAACCACAATGCGTGAGACAGAGAGCAAGGTAGTCGTTAGACTCCCTGAGGCTTCAGAAATCGCTAAGCTCGAGCGTAAGGACCTTACATCGTATATCAATATCGGTGCTCCTATCCGCTCACTCCAGAGCCAGTACGGTAACGACTCACGTATCCAGTTGAATGATTCATTCAAGACTGTTGACGAGATCCGTGACTTCATCGCTGCAGAGCGTGACGCACTCTCAGAGGCAGACAGGTCATTCATGACAGTTGCCATCAAGGCTGACGAGAACACACGTATGGGTATCGTGACTGATGTTAAGCAGGAGCTTCGTAAGTGCTCTGCGCTCAAGATCATGTACACAGCAAGAAAACCAGCTGAGAACTAATAAAAACAGTTCAAAATATTTTGAAAAAGCAGTTCAGGTTCCTGAACTGCTTTTTTTGTCGTTATCGAGATTCGACAATAAAGGAAAATAAAATAAATTTGTGGACGGAAAATTCATACAATAACACTAAAAATACAATGAAACGCACAAAATTATTTTCAGTAATGAGTGCACTCTTTGCCCTCATTCTCATCTCTACTTCTGCATACGCTGAAAAGCCTGCAAAGTATGTATTCCTTTTCATCGGTGACGGTATGGGAACTTCTCATGTTGACGTTACTGAGTCATACCTTTCATACAAGGCTGGAAAGCTCGGAGGAGAGCAGCTTCTCTTCACTACCTTCCCTGTATTCGGTACAGCAACAAACCATTCTGCTGACAGTTATGTGACTGACTCATCAGCTGCAGGTACAGCAATCGCATGCGGTGAGAAGACAAACAACAGCTGGCTCGGTGTTGACCCTCAGGAGAAACCTCTCGAGAGCGTTGCAGCAGTACTCAAGAAGGAGTATGGATACAAGGTGGCGGTAATCTCCAACGTACCTGTAAACCATGCAACTCCTGCATCTTTCTACGGACATAACAGAAGCAGACACGCAAACTATGATATTCTCAAGGAGATCCCTGAGAGCGGATTTGAATATTTCGCAGGTGCAGGTATGATGAGCATGGCGGGCAGCAGATGGAAGCCAGAGCCAAACATCACCGGTTTCCTCGAGGAGA
Source organism: Candidatus Cryptobacteroides sp. (assembly GCA_045646785.1). GTDB lineage: Bacteria > Bacteroidota > Bacteroidia > Bacteroidales > UBA932 > Cryptobacteroides. Next base: position 2,500 of record JAZRLI010000018.1, read on the forward strand.
ACGGCTACAATGTATGCTGGGGTAAGGAGGAACTTGCAGAGGCTATCGCAAACAACGACAAGATCGTCTTCGGTCAGATATACAACAAGGACGTTGAGCCTAAGAACTATGACACTACAGGCAACAAACCAGAAGGCGATGCAACACTTGCAGAAATGGTAGAGGGCGCCCTTGAACTCTTCGGTGACAAGAAGCCTTTCTTCATGGCTATCGAAGGCGGTGAGATCGACTGGGGCGGACACTCGAACAAGGTAATGCCTACAGTAATGGGCGTGATCGACATGGATAACGCTATCAAGAAGGCATACGAATTCTACCTCAAGCATCCGAAGGAGACTCTCATCATCGTAACAGCTGACCACGAGACAGGCGGTATCGCTCTTGGCGACAAGTACAGAGTAAATTGGGAAGTATATGAGCAGTCATGGAATGAGAACGGCCAGAGCAACAACCTTGATGCAGTTGCCAACAAGGAGCTCAACCAGAAGGGTCTCATCGGCTGGACAACCGGCGACCATACCGGTGGTGCTGTTCCTGTATATGCTATCGGTAAGGGTGCTGAGAAATTCAGCGGACGTATCGACAACACTGATATTAAGGGCAAAATTTTAGGCAAATAAAGACAAAACGATTATCTTTGCAAAGTTTGTAAAATCATTAAAGGATAATGGAAAAAGTAATCAGAACCAAAGTGAAGGACCTGCTCAAGGCTGAGGCAGGCAAGGAGGTTCTTGCCAAAGGTTGGGTAAGGACAAAGAGAGGTAACAAGAACGTGGCTTTCATCGCTCTCAATGATGGTTCTACCATTAATAATATTCAGATCGTAGTCGACAAGACTCCTGAAAACGAGACAGTACTTGCAAAGGTAACGACAGGTGCCTGCATAGCCGTAAAGGGTATGCTGGTTGAATCTATGGGTGGTGGACAGGCCACTGAGATCCAGGCTACTGAGATCGAGGTATATGGCGAGTGCGACCCTATGCGTTATCCGCTGCAGAAGAAGGATACATCTTTTGAGTTCCTCAGGACAGTGGCCCACCTTCGCCCAAGGACAAATACATTCGGAGCGATCTATCGTATCCGCAACCAGATGGCATTCGCCATCCATCAGTTCTTCCATGAGAAGGGATTCGTGTACATGCACACACCACTCATCACAGCTTCAGACTGTGAGGGAGCAGGTCAGATGTTCCGTGTGACTACTCTCGACATGGAGAACCTTCCACGTAACAAGAAGGGTGGAGTGGATTATACAAAGGACTTCTTCGGAAAGGAGACAAGCCTTACCGTAAGCGGTCAGCTTGAGGGTGAGCTTGGAGCTCTTGCACTCGGCGAGATCTATACATTCGGCCCTACATTCCGTGCAGAGAACTCAAATACTCCGCGTCACCTTGCAGAGTTCTGGATGGTTGAGCCTGAGATGGCATTCTATGACATCCAGGACAACAGGGACCTCGCAGAGGAGTTCATCAAGTATCTTGTGAAGTATGCACTTGACAACTGCTACGATGACATCAAGTTCCTCAACGACAGATTCGACAATGAACTCATCGCACGTCTCGAGGGCGTTGCTGACACAGAATTCGTACGTCTCGCATACACCGAGGGTATCAAGATCCTTGAGGCTGCAGGTGTAGAGTGGGAGTATCCTGTAAGCTGGGGTACAGACCTTCAGAGCGAGCACGAGAGATATCTTGTTGAGAAGCATTTCAAGAAGCCTGTGATCCTTACTGACTATCCGAAGGACATCAAGGCATTCTATATGAAGCAGAACGAGGATGGAAAGACAGTACGTGCAATGGACGTTCTCTTCCCTAAGATCGGTGAGATCATCGGAGGTTCAGAGCGTGAGTCATCTCTCGAGAAGCTCGAGGCACGTATCGAGGAGACCGGCATGAGCCGCAAGGGTCTCGAGTGGTACCTCGACACACGTCGTTTCGGTTCAGCACCTCACAGCGGATTCGGTCTCGGTTTCGAGCGCCTTCTCCTCTTTGTGACCGGCATGAGCAACATCCGTGACGTGATTCCGTTCCCACGTACTCCAAAGAACGCAGAATATTAGGATTATGCTGATAATAGGTATAGCAGGCGGATCAGGATCCGGCAAGACAACAGTCGTAAAGGCCATCACTGAACAGCTCAAGGAAAATGTAGTCGTAATCCCTCAGGATTCATACTACAAGGACTTGAGCCACTTGACTGAAGCGCAGAAAAGAGTTCACAACTTTGACCATCCTGATTCGATTGATTTCGATCTCCTCAGAGAACAGTTGAATGAACTTCGTGAGGGAAGAGAGGTTGAACAGCCGATCTATTCATACCTCACCTGCGGACGCTCAAAGGACGAGACAGTCAATGTAAAGCCGGCAGATGTGATCATCGTGGAAGGTATCCTCATCTTCACAGATCCGGAGCTCCGCAAGCTCATGGATATAAAGATCTTTGTCGATGCTGACGATGACGACAGGCTTATGAGAGTCATGGCTCGCGACATCGTGGAGAGAGGCAAGACTGTCGAGTGGGTCATCGAGAGATATTCAAACACCGTGAAACCGATGTATCTGCAGTTCATCGAGCCTAGCAAGAGATATGCGGACATCATCATCCCTCAGGGAGGTCACAACAAGGTTGCAGTGGATGTGATTTCAGCAACGATCGAAAAATCCTTGGCTAACAGCAAGAAGAAATAATGAGTCTCTTCAACAAAGACGACCGCGCAGGTTTATACATCACCGTGATATTTCATCTCACGGTGATTATTGTCTTATTGCTTTACCAGATCGACTCTACCATCCGCAGGGAGGAGAGTTTCGTCCTGGACTTCTCGAAGCAGGAAGAAATCGAGCGTCGTCAGCAGGAGGAGATATTTAAGGAGGACATCAGCAGAAAACTTGATGAACTTATCGCCTCAGCGCAAAGTTCTAACTCTCAGATAAGGAACATCGCTACAGATGTCTCCAGAGCGCAATTAAGGGATGATAGAGGCACTGATGCAGACCAGCTGTATAAAGATGCCGAAAGACTTGCGAACGACCTTAAAAACGGCCAGAAGGACGCAATCGAGGAGAATGCAGTAGAAGAGACTGTCGAACTTCAGCATCAGCAGAAGCGTGAAGATAAGAACCAGAAGGAATACAGCGGTCCGTCCGTACTTTCATATTCTCTTGACGGACGCAAGGCAAGCCATCTGCCTATTCCGGCATACAGATGCTACGGAGCAGGCGATGTCACAGTCATCATTACTGTAAACAATGCAGGACAGGTTGTCGGTGCAAAGGTTCTGGATGAGATATCTTCATCAGACGAGTGCCTGCGCAAGTTTGCGATACGCGCTGCCAGACTGTCCAGGTTCAGCGCCTCTCCTGATGCTCCGGCAAATCAGACCGGAGAAATCATCTACAGGTTCATAGCACAGTAAGTGCTGGCAGAAACAGGATCATCCCCCTGTGGTCGGAAAGCTGAAAATCCATGGTTATGCTTTCCTCTCCACAGGGGGATGATTCTGTCATGTATGTCTGTGCTCCTTTACTGGAACTTTACGATACTGGAATTGTCCAGAGCTGCCTGTATGGTGTCATCGATCGGGATGTAGAAGCGGTAGAACGCTTCGTCTCCGAGTTTCGAGAAACGGCCTACGAGAGCCTTCAGCTGAGGCATCATGTATGGAGCAGTTTCTTCCCACTCCCCTTTCTTGAGCTTTATGCCATCAACCCTTTCTGCATAACTGATGAATTGGCCAGCAAGATCGATCTGGTCAAGATATGAATCCAGACGGTCGAAATCGTCTATCTGAGCCAATGCACCGCGATATTTATCAAACATAGACTGAGCGAAACGCATCTGAGTAGCCTTGCGGTTGCACTGGACATAGAATGTTGTAGCCTTGGTAGTATCCATCGGTACGAACACGTCAGGAATGATTCCGCCGCCACCATAGACCGGACGACCACCAACCGTATGGTAGAGAGCAGTCGTATCCACCTTCATGCTGTCCGCAGATGTCATCTCACCGCTCATGTAGCGGTCATAGATATCGTAGTCATAGTCATTCTCGCCATCATAAGGCTTCTGGATACATCTTCCTGAAGGAGTATGGAAGCGAGCCACTGTAAGACGGATACCGGAACCGTCAGTGAAGTTGATCGGCTCCTGTACAAGGCCCTTTCCGAAAGACCTTCTTCCTACTATGACTCCCCTGTCATTATCCTGGATTGCTCCGGCAAAGATCTCGCTGGACGACGCAGAACCCTCATTAATGAGGACCGAAAGCTCCACCTCCTTGAGTGAGCCCTTTCCGTCGGCATCATAGTCCTGACGAGGACGGTTGAGACCTTCCATATATACGATGACCTCTCCCCTCTTCAGGAACTCGTTAGAGAGAAGAAGAGCCTGATCGAAATATCCTCCTGTATTGTCCCTGAGGTCGAAGATAAGCCTTGTCATGCCCTGCTCACGGAGTCTGGCAGTAGCCTCGCTCACCTCCTTGTAGGTGGTCCTGGTGAACTTCGACAGCTTGATGTAGCCTGTCCTTGACGTGATCATGAAGGCTGCATCAACGCAGTTTACAGGAATCTTGTCACGGATTATTTCAAATGGAATGAGAGTTCCGTCACGGTTGACGGTAATCTTTACCTTGGAGCCCTTCGGTCCCTTCATAAGACGGATCATGCTGTCCTGAGGCATCTTCACGCCAGCGACAACCTTTTCATCCACCTTCACGATCCTGTCACCCTGGAGAAGGCCGGCCTTTTCGGAAGGTCCGCCTGTCAACGGATTGAGGACGACTGCAGTATCGTTGGGAACATTGAAGGTGATGCCGATACCTTCAAAGTTACCTGAAAGTTCAGCTTCCGACTCTTCAAGTTCCACTGGGGGCATATATACAGAATGCGGGTCAAGCTTCGCAAGGGCAGCCTCGACAGCGGCATCCGTCATGCCGGCCATGTCGATGGTGTCCACATAGTTCTTCTGCACTTCCTGAAGGATCAGGTTCAGCTTGCGCCATCTGTTATAGTCTCCATCGAACTTCCTCTTTTCAAGGACATTGCCGGAGACCAAGGTAAGAAGCACTCCCAGGACTACTCCCAGGAGTGCGACGATCAACGTATTATCAAACTTCTTCATATCACTCTTCTACCTGCTCCACTTCAATCCCGGCCCTTCTCAACAGGTCGATACCGTCAGTCAACCTGTAGGCGTCGCGGTACACGACCCTCTTGATTCCTGCCTGGATTATAAGCTTCGCACATTCCATGCAAGGTGACGCAGTCACGTAAAGCGTAGCGTCCTTGCTGCTGTTGCCCGACTGAGCAACCTTGGAAATAGCATTGGCCTCAGCATGAAGGACATACGGCTTCGTAATGCCGTTCTCGTCTTCGCATATGTTCTCGAAACCGGACGGAGTACCGTTGTATCCGTCTGAAATGATCATTCTGTCCTTTACGAGAAGGGCGCCGACCTGACGACGCTTGCAGTATGAGTTCTGGGCCCATACTCCTGCCATCTCGATGTAGCTGCGGTCAAACTTTTCCATAATTATCTCTGATAAAGATATCTCTTGATACTCTTCTTAGGCGTACGCTCGAAGTCCTCGGACATAACCTCGATCTTCTTGAGCTTCGCATAGTTAGGAAGTTCCTTGTTGAGTTCAGGGAGAGTATCCTCGATGAACTTCACGAACACTTCCTGGCTCATGCCATCCTTCACACCCTGAGCAAAATCAGGATAGATGAGGGCAGTAAGTCCGCCATTGTCCTCGATTACGAGTGAATCCACGACGTAAGGCTGGCTGTTGATCACTGTCTCCACCTCCTCAGGATAGATGTTCTGGCCGCTTGGACCGAGGATCATGCACTTTGTACGACCCTTGATGAAGAGAGATCCTTCCTCATCGAGGATACCCATGTCACCGGTGCGGAACCATCCGTCCTCTGTGAATACCTCCGCAGTCGCCTCCTCGTTCTTGTAGTAGCCGAGGAACACGTTTGCACCCTTCACCTGGATCTCGCCAGGGATTGTTACAGGATCTGCAGATGCGATCCTCACCTCCATGTTAGGAGCAGCCTTACCGCATGAGTAGAGCTTCTCCTCCTTCCAGTCATCATAAGTGATGATAGGAGCACACTCTGTCATACCGTAGCCGACTGTGAACGGGAAGTTCATCTTCTTGAAGAACGCCTCGACTTCCTTGTTGAAAGCTGCACCACCGATGATGACCTCGTAGAACTCGCCGCCGAATGCCTTGATGAGCTCCTCGCGGATCTTGTTGAGGACGATCTGGTTAAGACCAGGGAGCTTCACGAGGAATCTGATTCCTTCCTTTTCGAGGATAGGCTTTACCTTGCTCTTGTAGATCTTCTCGATCACGAGAGGAACCGCGATCACGACGCTTGGCTTCACCTCTGCGAGAGCCTGCATGATGATCTTAGGGCTCGGGAGACGTGAGAGGAAGTGTACATGACATCCTACGGAAAGTTCATAGAGAACCTCGAACATAAGTCCGTACATGTGGGCACATGGAAGCATTGACACGACCCTTGAAGTGTGGTTGAGCTGCGGGAGCACCTTTTTACCGAACTCGAGGTTTGAAAGGATCGCACGGTAAGGGATCATTACTCCCTTTGAGAATCCTGATGTACCTGAAGTATAGTTGATTACTGCAAGTTCATCTGCAGAGTCCTCGTAATAGTTGAGCATCTCAGGCTCGAATGCCTCAGGATACTTCTTTCCGAAAAGTTCGTTGAGATGTTCCTTGGCCTCGTAGATCTTCGGATCTGCCGCATACAGGATCTTGAATGTATTGACCTGGATGATAGCCTGTACTTCAGGCATTTCACTCTCAGAAAGTCCTTCCCAGATAACCTCGTCGACAAAGAGGATCTTTGCCTCAGAGTGGTTTACGAGATGGTGGATGTTTGCTGACTTGAACTCATGGAGAAGCGGAACCGGAACTGCTCCGTATGTCATTGTCGCGAGGAAAGACACAGCCCAGTTTGCCTGGTTTCTTGAGCAGATTGCCACCTTGTTGCCTTTCTCGAGACCGCACTCCTCAAACATGATGTGCAGTTTCTCCATTCTTCTGGCGAGATCCCTGAAGCAGAGAGTCTCTCCCTGATAGTTGGAGATGGCCGGGCGCACCCAATTCTTCTTGAATGCTGCCTCAAAGACCTTGTTTACTGATTTTAATTCCATTTTATCTAATTTAAAGTACGTTATCATTTCAATTTTACGGTCCTTACCTTGCCGTCGTAGCAGGTAACTTCAACCGTTGTGCCGTCCACCACCTTCACGGTGCTGTCCGGACGTATCATCTGATCACCCTTGAAAGTCGTGAGTACCTCACCGCCATAGAACGGATAGATGAGGGTCTGGATTGATGTCCTTACCACCCAGAACGAGTTTCCGCCCACGACAATCCTCTCCGGCAGAGCCTTGACAGTCTCCTCCGGATGGATTCCCTTCCATGAAGACGGCTTCTGTCCCTTGAGGTTGTACATTTCAAGAGTATTGTCCTTATGAAGGACCATTGCATTGTATTTCTTCGTACCGTTGAAGTCATAGACATCCGGACCGATGAGAATCTGCCTTCCGAGATCGACAGGAAAACCGCTCACATAGCGTCCGAGTCTGTCGATCATGTAAATCCTGCTTCCGGCTCCGAACACGATCTGGAGCTTGCCGTTGGCATAATAGTCCACATTCTGTGCAGTACCGCAGATCGGCTCCTTGAACGGTACACCCCAGAGATCCTTTCCGTCTTCGCTGAGACAGAGGGAAAGATGGGAGTTCTGATAGAAGTTGTTCATCTTGCCTGTACCCGAGTTCTTGACCTGGAAAGGTCCCTTAGGCACTACGACTGTGGTATCCCTTTCGAATGCAGGAGCCTTTGTCTTCTGCATCTGAAGCTTCATGACCTTGGCAGAAACCGACGGAGCAGACTTGCCAGGAGCCACGGAGAGCACGAAAGGAGCATATTCCTCATCCCTGTAAATAGGGGCGGCAAACTCAAGGAATGCAGTCTTGAACGCATTGTCAAGCACTTTATAATCCTCTGAGAATGAGAAGTATGCAACAAATGAAGACTTTCTTTCCGCAAGAAGGTCAGACTGCGAAGCGTCCGACATGTACTGGCCCAGGGTATATTCGAGAGCCTTGCCGTCCACATATTCCTGGACTGCGTTCATGCTTCCTGAAATAACCCATCCGTTCATCCATGTGAAGCATGACTCATCAGCAAGGGAGAAGAGGTTGCCGAACACGGATGCGGCAAAGCCTGCGTATGGCCATGAATGTACAGCCGGAACATATGATTTCTTCGAGAAGCCTTCCATACCCTTGAAGAGGACTTCAGGAATCTCGCGGTCGGTCTTCATGAGATTTACGGTCTCGAGCTTGCCACCTGCCATGAATGAAACAGAAGCGACTTCCTTGACACCGATGGAAGCCATCAGTTCGTACGGAGCCACTCCAGCCTTTCCGGCAAGGGACTTCTGCGACGCATTGTTCTTCTGGAGCAACTGACGTGAATCAAGGAACGACTTGTAACCCTCGACATATCCGTCAAGGTTGCCGAGAGGAAGCGTAGCCGCAAACACCGTATATGAAGGAATCATTGCTGAAAGCGACGAAACCGAAGGCTGAGCATTCTGGAGAACGGTCATGAACTCTGCGGCATCGCTCTCATATACGACAGATCCGTCAAGAGAGAAGGACTTGCCTCCCTCCGAAATGTCGAATGCCGTCCAATCCGAAAGACGGGACATGAATCCCGAATATGAAGCGTATTTCTTTGTGAATACTGCAGGAAGAAGGTATGACGCATGGACATTCGACACAATGAGGACATCACCGCCGGTCACCAGGGACGATGCATCCGCGAAACCCGGAGCATCCATCACCGACATCTGCTTGTCGATGTGGCGAAGCGACGACTGCACGAGGGCCTCTGACTCTGAAGCCACGACCATCGAACGTTCGGCAACGGCATATCTCGCCGTCATTCCCTTGCCCGCAAGGCTGTCAATCAGCGCCGTAGCCTGCTCGGACGGGGTTTCCGAAGGCTTTCCGGCATCATACACATAGAGAGGAAGGAGTTTTCCCGAATAATGCATCGAGACAGCCATCCTTGAATCAAGCATGCCCTTGTTCGAGAAACACGCAACAAGGACAGCGTCCGAAGGAACCGCTGTCAGAAGCTTGTAACGGTCCTGAGACACCACCTTGGATGACTTCGCCGACTTACCGGTATCGACTCCAGAATAAAGGAAACCTACGGCCACTCCTGTTCCGACGACAAGAACCGCCAGGACAGAAAGGCACAATATGAGAGATCTTCTGCTCATTTACTTTACAGCGATCGCCTCGATCTCCACCTTCACACCAAGAGGAAGAGCAGCTGCCTGATAGCATGCCCTTGCTGGCTTGTCACCAGTAAAGTACTCCGCATACACCTCGTTAACTGCCTTGAAATCAGCGATATCAGCAAGAAGAACTGTTGTCTTTACAACGTTATCATAATCCATTCCTGCTTCCTTGAGGATAGCACCGATGTTCTTGAGAGACTGGTGAGCCGCTGCCACGATGTCCTCCTGAACCTTGCCGTCAGCAGGATTTACAGGGATCTGACCTGAGATATAAAGAGTTCCGTTTACTTCAATTGCCTGTGAATATGGACCTACCGCCTTAGGTGCGTCCGGTGTTGCGATTACCTTTTTCATTGTAATTTCCGTTAATTGTAAAACATACGTAAAACATACAAAGATAATCATTATTTGCTTAATAGCAAAGACCATAGACCACACATAAGGGGTATAAAAACGAAAGAAGCCAGACCTTTACAGTCTGGCTCCTTCGTAGCCCCGAGCAGAATCGAACTGCTATCTAAAGTTTAGGAAACTTCCATTCTATCCGTTGAACTACAGGGCCCTAAACTTTTGAATGCACCTGATTACTCAGCCTTCTTCTCGATGATCTGACGACCTCTGTAGTAGCCGCACTCTGGGCATACTCTGTGGTACATGATTGTTGCACCGCAGTTTGAACAAGTTGCGAGTGTAGGAACTACCGCAACGTCGTGTGTTCTTCTCTTGTCACGTCTCTGCTTAGAGACCCTGTGTTTTGGATGTGCCATTGTTCTATATTTTTTAAATTATTAATAATCATTTAAAGAGTTCCTTCAAGGATGCAAACGGATTGTTCTCATCCTGCACCGCAACCGTAGGCTCTGCCGCTGACAGGTGCTTGATTGCTTCAGGATTGCATTCCCCGTCTTCATGCACCCTCTGCATCGGAAGATCCAGGCAGACATAGTCATATATGATCTGACTCATGTCAAACTCTGCATCCGTGGCAGGAATGAAGATCACTTCACGCTCGCCCTCCTGATGCTCGTCCGAAGACTCCTCATCACCATACTTGACACTCAATCTGATCTCCAGATCCACCGGCATGCTGAGGTCATCCAGACATCTGTCACACTCCACAACCACATCTCCCGTCACCTCACAATCGATGCCAAGATAGCGTCCGGACTTCTCGACTCTCACATACGCATCAAGCTCTGCATCAAGTATTTCCGAGTTATCAAAACCTTCGAAGAACTCCTTGCCGACCTTCCAGTCGAACTCGTACTGGCCAGTCGTCAAACCATTTAAAGGTATTATAAATCCGTCATTCATACCGACCCATAAATAGATTTGAGCCCGCAAAGGTAGCAAAAACTTTTGTTATTAGCAATTTATATCTAAACTTTTTCTCTTTCTCTCAATCTCGTTCAGAATAATCTTCCTGAGTCGCATCGACTTCGGAGTCACCTCCACAAGCTCGTCCTCCTGGATGTACTCGAGAGCCTCCTCAAGGGAGAACACGATAGGAGGAGGAAGCATGACCTTGTCGTCACTTCCCGAAGCACGCATGTTGGTAAGCTTCTTTGTCTTGCAGATATTGATGTTGAGGTCACGCTCACGGGTATGCTCGCCGACTACCTGGCCCTCGTAGATCTCTACGCCCGGCTCGATGAAGAAGCGGCCTCTGTCCTGAAGCTTGTCCATTGAATATGCTACAGAAAGACCTGTCTCGAGAGACACAAGCGAACCGTTTGTACGGCGTTCGATGTCACCCTTATACGGCTCATAGCCCTTGAGACGGTGTGCAACCACAGCCTCGCCCTGAGTAGCGGTAAGGAGGTTGCTTCGGAGTCCCATGAGACCTCTTGAAGGGATGTCGAACTCAAGATGGGTCCTGTCGCCTCTGCCTTCCATCTGGATGAGCGCACCCTTGCGGCGTGTCACCATCTCGATGGCCCTGCCCACGAACTCCTCCGGAAGGTCGATGGTGAGGTTCTCGATAGGCTCGCAGCGCTGTCCGCCGATCATCTTGTCGAGTACCTTAGGCTGACCCACCTGAAGCTCGAAGCCCTCGCGACGCATGGTCTCGATAAGCACCGAAAGATGGAGGACTCCACGTCCGTAGACAATGAACGAATCCGCATTCGGGCCTGGCTTCACTCGGAGTGCAAGGTTCTTCTCAAGCTCCTTCTCAAGACGGTCCTTGAGGTGGCGTGATGTAACGAACTTGCCTTCCTTTCCGAAGAACGGAGAGTTGTTGATGCAGAAAAGCATGCTCATTGTCGGCTCGTCCACCTCGATAGGAGGAAGTGCCTCAGGATTCTCGAAGTCGGCAATGGTATCACCGATCTCGAAGCCTTCGAGACCCACTACGGCGCAGATGTCACCGCACTGAACTTCATCGACCTTTGCCTTTCCGAGGCCGTCGAACACCATGAGTTCCTTGATCTTCTGCTTCTGCTGGATATCGTATCTCTTGCAGAGTGTGATATTCATTCCGGACTGGAGCGAACCGCGTGTCACTCTTCCGACAGCGATACGGCCCACATATGGAGAATATTCAAGTGATGAAATGAGCATCTGAGGAGTACCCTCAACCTTTTCAGGAGCCGGGATCACCTCGAGGATGGTATCAAGAAGGGCAGTGATGTCGTTTGTCGGCTCTTTCCAGTCGTGAGACATCCAGCCCTGCTTTGCACTTCCGTAAATTGTGTGGAAATCAAGCTGATCCTCGGTAGCTCCAAGAGAGAACATAAGGTCGAACACCTCTTCCTGAACCTCGTCAGGACGGCAGTTGAGCTTATCCACCTTGTTGATCACAAGCACAGGCTTCTTTCTCATCTCGATCGCCTTCTGGAGCACGAAACGTGTCTGAGGCATGCAGCCCTCGAAAGCGTCCACAAGCAGGATCACGCCATCAGCCATGTTGAGCACTCGCTCGACCTCTCCACCGAAATCGCTATGGCCCGGGGTATCGATCACATTGATCTTCACGCCCTTGTATATCACAGATACATTCTTTGCGAGAATGGTGATGCCTCTTTCCCTTTCGAGGTCGTTGTTGTCAAGGATAAGTTCTCCCAACTTTTCCTGCTCACGCGCCTGACGCGCCTGGTAAATCATCCTGTCGACAAGAGTAGTCTTTCCGTGGTCGACATGTGCAATAATTGCAATGTTTCTAATATCCTGCATAATCAGCTAATAATTAATCACTTGGCAGCGCACTGCCACGCGACCGGTGTTCCCGGCCGAAAAAGATGTGCAAAATTAGATATTTTTATAAAATATTTGAAACACTTTTTTTATTTTTGCGACCGAAATAAACTATTGAAAATATGAAACAGGACATGATCGTAATTCTTGATCTCGGCAGCCACGAAAACACAGTGGTGGCGAGAGCAGTCCGTGCATTGGGCGTGTATAGCGAAATCCACCCACACGACATCACAGCTGAGGAGCTCAAGGCTCTTCCAAATGTAAAGGGTATCATCATCAACGGTGGTCCGAACAATGTAATCGACGGAGTTGCGATCGATGTTCTTCCGGAAATCTACGAGGCAGGCTTCCCTGTAATGGCAGCAGGTCATGACAAGGCACTCTGCGAAGTAAAGCTCGCTCAGTTCAACAACGACGAGGAAGCGATCAAGGATGCCATCAAGCCGTTCGTATTCGACGCATGCAAGGCTGAGACAAACTGGAACATGAAGAACTTCGTTGCAGACCAGGTGGAGCTTATCCGCCAGCAGGTAGGTGACAAGAAGGTTCTCCTCGCGCTCTCAGGCGGAGTTGACAGCTCTGTTCTTGCAGCCCTCCTCCTCAAGGCCATCGGCGACAAGCTCTACTGCGTTCACGTGAACCATGGTCTCATGCGTAAGGGCGAGTCAGAGAATGTAGTCGAGGTGTTCAGAAACCAGCTTTGCGCAAACCTCATCTACGTTGACGCAACTGACCGTTTCCTCGGTCTCCTCGAGGGCGTTGCAGATCCTGAGCAGAAGAGAAAGATCATCGGAGGCGAGTTCATCCGAGTATTCGAGGAAGAGGCACGCAAGCTTGACGGAATCGACTTCCTCGGTCAGGGTACAATCTATCCGGACATCGCAGAGAGCGGTACAAAGACTGCAAAGGTCGTGAAGTCACACCACAATGTAGGCGGTCTTCCTGATGACCTTCAGTTTGAGCTCGTAGAGCCTTTGAAGCAGCTCTTCAAGGACGAGGTCCGCGCATGCGGCGTTGAGCTCGGTCTCCCTCACGAGATGGTATACCGTCAGCCGTTCCCAGGCCCAGGCCTCGGCGTACGTTGCCTCGGAGCAATCACACGCGACCGTCTCCACTCTCTCCGCGAGGCTGACGCAATCCTTCGCGAGGAGTTTGCAAAAGCAGGTCTCGACAAGACCGTATGGCAGTACTTCACAGTCGTTCCTGACTTCAAGTCAGTAGGTGTACGCGACAACGCACGCTCATACGACTGGCCTGTGATCATCCGCGCCGATAACACCAACGTCGCAATGACAGCAAGCATCGAGCAGATCGAGTGGCCTGTGCTCCTCAAGATCACTGACCGTATCCTTGCAGAGGTTCCAAACGTAAACCGCGTCTGCTACGACCTCTCACCAAAGCCATCAGCAACCATCGAGTGGGAGTAATCCACTAGACATACAGCAACAGCAATCCCCCGACTGTGCGCGAGCGAAGCATGAATCCATGCTCTGCAAAGCGAGCCACAATCGGGGGATTGCCGTATCTTATGGAATATCAGAATCTATATGAAACTCCAACGTATCCTCTCATCATATTGTCACCTTGATCCATCGGTGAGCCTTTCAGATTATTGTATTCAAAGCCTAAATTGACACCGATCTTCTTCATTTCCAGACCGATTGCAGGGCGGACAAAAAAGCCTACATCCTTATGGGTATAATCCGACAGAAATCCACCCTTAAGATCAACGAACGGACTCACCTTCTTCTGAACAAAATAATACTTCATATCCGCATAAACCGGCACAAGCAGTCTGGAACCGTAAGTCTTGCCAATGGAACCACCAGCCGGATAGGAAACAGGGTACGAAAAGTTCCAAGTCAAACCCACTCCTGCACCCAGATAGAAACCTGGAAAGCAATTGTAGTCATAACCGGCAGATGCCATGACCGAGTCACCCCAGCTACCCAATTCCACAGACCATACATTTTTCTCCTGCGCCCTTGCTCCAAGCGAGGACAGCACCAATACAAAGAAAATCAATGCAATTTTTTTCATGATGATAATTAGTTTAAATGTTTACTATGATAGTTATAAAAACAGCCCAATATCAGATACCATGCCAAGCCTGACTGCTCAAAACAGGCGCAACAAAAGGCAGTAATATAACTGCCAAGAAATTTAGAAAAGTTCTCATAGTTAGTTATTTTAAATTCATGACAAATATATTCGCCACATTTATCACAACAATGAAAAACGAGAATTTTCCATCTTTCAAAAAGCGCCTTCTCGCCCCTTTTAAATAATTAATTATCACCATAATACAAAAAGTGAAAGATTTTAAATCTTTCACTTTTGATAATCACCGAAATATCAACGTTTTATAAATATGTATTGAAAGGGGACAATCAGCCTAAAACCTCAAGGAATTGCTTTTTATGACACGGATCCATTTCCTCTATATGACGTTTGATTCTAGATTTTCGGATATATATGGTATTCATGCTTGTATTAAGCATATGAGAAATTGTTGTTACATCAAATCCTATTACAAAAAGACTGAATATTTCATAATCAATTTTCTTGAGTCCTGGCACTTCAGAGTGCAGGTTTGACATGATATTGTCAAGATCCTTATCAAGCATTGCCTCAAATTTCTCGCTATCACGATACCCTTGAGTAAAATCAATAACAATAGCATCAACCTTTTTGTATAGGGACTCCTCAGCATTGGTCAAATCCTTAGAATGCATAAGGTGTTCATATAAAGCCCCCACCATCTCAAACTTTGCCCTGTAAAGAGACAGATATTTTTTCTTCAAGAGAGGGTAATCTTCTCTTGTAGATTCCTCCAACTGGTGTTTGATTTCACTTACATGTAATAGATACTTTTCCTTTAGATATGCTTGCCTTTTAGTATACATTGTGACGAGAACAATTATGAGTGTGAACAAAAAGACTATAATCATTGCAGTTATCAAGATCATCAATCTAGCTTTTTGCACTTCATATTTTGACTTTTCAGCTATAATCTCATAATATTCCCTGTGGGATGTAGCAATGGATTGATTGATAATATCCATAAACTCACTGTTATTAGACTTTATACTATCTTCCAGATAAGTCAGAGACAAACGAAAATCTTCATTTGACTTTGCTATCAGATATTGCCAATATACAGCAACAGAAGAATCCATTGAAACCAGTTGATCAATTAGCTCCTGAGCTTCCTCTTTTCGTCCTATGGAATATAAAGAGTATGCCCATGCCCAATAACGTTTAATGGTCATATTGGCATTTGCATATTCATCGTTGTTTTGCCTGAAAAACTTTTCTGCTCTCACAAAGTCAGGATTAACCTTCACCACATTCATGTATGCTAAGGTTGTCAATGCAGATGACCTCAAATCACAATCAACATCAGCCGTATTGAGCAATTCCGTCAAGATATCATCTGCCTCTTGCACACGATCCGTGTTTGAGTAGACCTGAGCCAATCTTATGGAAACTGCTTGCGAGTAATATGACTCTGCTAAAGAACAAAATATATCATATGCTTCTTTTAAATTCCTCTCTTCCTCCTTATAGTTATATGACTTTCCGTAAGTATCCGCCTGTGCGACTTTGGCAAATCCCAGATACAGACTATCACTAGTTAGTGCTATAGACTCAGAGTTAGTAAACTCTGTTATAGCTTTGCTATACTCCCCTTGGTAATAATAGGCCAATCCTAGATAATACAAAGATCGAGCATAGTATTTTTTAGGGCCGCGCTTAGAAAAATAATTGACAGCAACATTAGCAATGGAATCATCAGCTACATCAATATAATTTTTATCAAGAGCCATTGCATACAACAAGGCATGGTGCGCCTTTGACTTCTCCGTCTTGAGAGAATTGCGATCCATTGAATCCAATATGACTAGGGCACTATCAGGATATTCTCTGATAAGCGATTCAACATCAAAAAGTTTTCTCTGAACAGGATTGTCTGTGCACCCCGATACGATAAAGATCAAAACTGCTATTAGCGTTTGAAATACATATTTCATAGTCAAATAAATTTACTGCAATATATACATTTTATTGTGATTATTTCTAACTTTGCTTTCGAGAATTCAATTGACACAAAAAAATAATTTATCCCTATCGTTCCACCTCTAAACTCCTACAATTAGAAAACTGATAGGGCGATAGGTAGTCTGGCGTCTTTGGCGCAAGACTACCTGTCTATCAGTTGGTTGTAGGAGGCCAAGAGGTGGAGCAGGAGGTCTTGTGCCATATTTTTATATACTTAACAGAATATACGGGAAAGTTGCAGTTCTCATAATATTTTAAATTCATTATATAAAATGCGAAATTGCCGCAGCTTTCCCTTTGTCTAATCAATAAAGATCACCTTCACAAAAACAGCAATTCCCTGGATGTGCGCGAGCGAAGCATATAACCATGCTTCTGCGAAGCGAGCCACATTCAGGGAATTGCTGTTTCTTAAAGGATGATCTGAAACTAGTCCTGACAGTCAGAATAGACAAGTTCATATCCGCAGTTCTTCATGGCGAAGGCTACGAACTCTTCGTTTTCCATGTCGCGGAAGAAACTGGTGATCACACGGCAGATGCCGCCGTGGGAAGTGATGAGGATGGTCTTGTCCTGCATCTGAGGATCGTTCAGGATACCCTTTATGAACGGGTACACCCTGGCTGCAACATCAAGGAAGGACTCCCCACCGGGATACCTCTTGAAGCATTTCCTCTTCTCCTCCTGATACACCTCCGAACACCTGTCCTGCCCCTCGAAATCGCCGAAATCATGCTCATTGAGACAAGGCATATGGATCACAGGACAACCGTCCTGCAAAGCCCCGACCGCAAGTCCGGTCTCCATCGAACGGCTAAGGCATGAAGTATAGATGACATCGAAACGGATGTCCTTCAGTTCCTCGGCAGCCTGTCGGGCCTGCTCCCTGCCCTTCTCGTTAAGCGGCATGTCAGTACTGCCCAGAATACGGTTGGCCGCATTCCAGGCAGTCTCGCCATGTCTCATTATATATATCTTCATACGGTCTAGTTGTTTACCGGTGCAAGGACGAATCTGAACACATACGGCTGCGCGTTAACCCTGTACTCCTCAAGAGGCCATGCACCCCATGAATTCACGCATGCAAGTCCCATCTGGGCAAGGTCCACATTGACCCATGTCTTGCCGAGCGAACGTTCATTCTCGAACACCTTAGCCTTGAGCTCGAGAGAATGTGCCTGATTGTCGTCAAGCATCCTTACATCCATCTCCTTCCAGCTGAACGGAAGTGCGGAAGCGGAGAACTTGACATCCGAACGGATCTCGAAGCCCGCACCGTTGTCATCCATCACGCGCATCCACTTGATCTGGGTCTTCGTACCAGACTCCTGAGGACGTACATAACCGAAATGATACTGGTCCTCAACCCTCTGCACATAATGTCCCATGAGAGCCGAAGATACCCTGTCGCTGTAGTTCTCGTGAGGACCCATGCCGAAGAACTCGAAGTTCGAATATGCCCCGTTCATCGCGAAGTTCACTCCGAAACGAGGGAGCATAGGAGCCTCGGCAAGCTTTCCTGCATCACTGAGGGTCTGTGTAACCACAAGGGAACCATCGGCATAGACTTCATAAGACACCTTTATGTCCGCAGCCTCTGCGATGGTAGCATATGCAACTTCGACTACATAACAGCTGTCTGTCTTGACCACATCGAATGAAGCGACCTTGAACTCAGCCTTTCTCCACATTTCAAGCCTTCTGTCCTGCTTTGCACCGAGGTCATTTTCAGTGACAGCCCTTGAAAGGCAAGGCATGAGAGGTTCGTCGATGAGATCCTTCTCGCCGAGCTGATAATCCACGAGGGCACCTGTAGCAGAATCGAACACCGCTTTCCATGGCGCATAGCGAACATTGGCCGAGCCGTCGAAGCCCATCGAGCCGTAGAACACATGCTGAGTGCCGTTCTCGCCATAGCTTGGAAGTCCTGACTCATTCTCGAGGGAGGCAAGAGCCGCCTCGTTGATGCACATCTGGTCGTATGCAACCTCAGAACCTGCAGGGAGGATGCCGTCAGCACGCTTGAGGACATAGCGGACATTGAGATAGATGTCATCGGCAGAAAGGTCCTCGACACCGGCTGCCTCAAGGATATCGGCAACATTGTAGCCAAGCTGCACCTTTGCGGTACTCTGCGGAGCCACGTCGAGGGTCGGAACCACTCCTGTAAGGATCTTCACACCGTTCACCTCGACATCCCACTCCATCATGTATCTTGAAAGGTCGATGAAGAAGTACTCGTTGTATACATTGACCACACCTGCGAGAAGATCCTCGGCTGAAGTATGGATCGAACGGTACTGATATGCAACCTCATATGCATGAGGATGATAGCTGCGGTCAGCGGCGATGATGCCGTTGCAGCAGAATGAATTGTCTGAAGGATCGTAGTCGTTGAAGTCACCTCCGTATACGAACACATGGTCGGTTCCTGGTTCAGCAGACGGCCATACGAGAGCCTGATCTACGAAGTCCCAGATGAATCCTCCCTGATATGAAGGATACTTGCGGACGAGGTCCCAATACTCCTTGAGACCACCCATCGAGTTACCCATCGCATGAGCATACTCGCACTGGATCAGAGGTCTCTCCGGATTCGATGAAGAATATCTTTCGCAGTCCCTGTAATCATAGTACATAGGACAGAAGATGTCTGTCTTGCCGTTCCAGATAGCAGGCTCATACTGAACAGGACGAGAAGCGTCAAGGGCCTTCACTGCATCATATGATGCTGCATAGTTCGGACCGTCACCACCCTCGTTTCCAAGACTCCAGATGATTACCGAAGGGTGGTTGAAATCCCTCTGAACCAGTCTGACAGCCCTATCCACATGCGCTGCCTCAAAGTCTGGATTCTTCGCAAGCACTCCCGGACCATACATCATGCCATGGGACTCAACATTAGCCTCATCCACGACATAAAGTCCATAACGGTCGCAAAGCGAGTACCATAGAGGGTCGTCAGGATAGTGGCAGGTACGTACTGCATTGATGTTCAGCTTCTTCATGATAAGGATATCCTGAATCATGTCAGCCTCGGTCACTATATATCCCTTATAAGGGTTCATCTCATGTCTGTTGGCACCCTTGATAAGTACAGGCTGGCCGTTCACGAGAAGCTGGCCGTTCCTTATCTCAACATCCCTGAAGCCGATCTGGATGGAAGTAGCCTCGGTCTGGCCGTTCTTGTCAAAGACGGCTACATCGAGCGTATAGAGCCAAGGTGTCTCAGCTGTCCACTGCTTCACTGCAGGCACCTGGATAGCCGTACGAACTACAGGGAGTCCCCTCTCCGAACGCTCCTTTGAAGAAACCGCAACCATTTCTGATGCAACTTCCTTTCCGTATGGGTCAAAGATGGTAAACTGAACGGACTTGATGTTCCTGCTTACCTCTGCATAAAGGGAAGCCTCTCCTGAAGCCGAGCCTACCACATTGATGTTCTCAAGCCTGTTCTTCTCACGGGAATATACATATACATCACGTGAGATGCCTGTGAATCTCCAGAAGTCCTGGTCTTCCATGTATGTTCCGTCACACCAGCGGAAGATCTCAAGGGCGATGAGGTTCTCGCCTGTCTTAACATATTTGGTGATGTCAAAGCGGGCCTCGAGCTTGCTGTCCTCGCTGTAGCCGACTTCCTTGCCGTTCACCCAGACACGCACGTTGGATGTTGCGGAACCGATATGAAGGAAGATATCCTTGCCGTTCCAGTCCTCATCCAGCACGAATGTCCTTCTGTACTGTCCTGCATAGTTATGCCACTCTGCAGGGAATGGAGGCGTACTGGTGTAATGGCCGCTCCATGCATATCCTACATTGACATAGACCGGATCGCCGTATCCGTTCATTTCCCAAAGTCCCGGCACAGGCATGACATCCCATCCGGAAGCATCGAAATCAACCTTGAAGAAGTCACTTGAACGGGAATCGATGGTTTCATACCAGCAGAAGTCCCATGTTCCGTTAAGGCTCATCTTGAGACCGTCTGTCTCGAATGAAGCAGTCATCGGAAGACGGTTCTCCTGTACCACATTCGGATCATGCCAGTCTGGCAGGGTTTTCTTTGCCGCAGCTGAAGCAACGGCAGCCGCTCCCAGCGCACACACGCAGAGAACAGCTGTCATAAATCGTTTCATGGTTAAAGGTTTTTGTGTTAAATAATCTCTATGTCTTCTGACGGAAGCCAGCCCTGGCGGCCGTCTGCAAGTTCAATGTTGTTCCATCGGCCCACAGAGTCGATGATCTTCACCTTCGTTCCCTCATGGAGAATGAAAAGGTCGGTAGACGACTCGGCTGCAGGCGAACTCTTCACCGATGTCACAGGTCTCATGACAACGGCCTCGTCAGCAATCATGTAGTCCTTCTTCTGCCATACGGAGAAGCTTACCGACATGACGGCAAGGACGAGCATCACTATTCCCACGAAGAATCCTGTCCTTCTTCCTCCGGCTGTAGGTGCAAGAACAAAAAGCAGCACCATCGCAAAGGTAAGGGCAAGGAACACGAGGAAGAGCACTGCCCATGCATTCGAGTCCATGATATAGCATATGTCGCGTGCCCATACCTTGAGGATGAACTCAGGGACAGGATCGATCCTGTCCTGGATGGCTGCGTTCATCAGTTCGAGGTTGTATCTTGCATCGTCATATGAAGGATCAAGCTTGAGGGCTCTCTCATAATATACTATAGCCTTAGGGACATTTCCGTCCTTGAAGTATGCGTCGCCGGTATTGCAGTAAAGGGATGCGGACTCAAGTCCCATCGATGATATCATCTCATAGCCGTCAACTGCATCAGCCCATCTGCCCTCGGCATAGGCCGCATTCGCAGAATTCCACAACGAATCCACATAGGACTCGCTCTGGGCCTGTGCGATACCCGGCATGAGCATGAGGAACATAAGGATGGCGACAGTCGTCCTGTTCACGTTCTTCTTACCTTTCATATTGGAATCTATAGATGAAATGACCTCTACGGCCTCTGCATAATGTGCAGCCATGGCCTCATGACCAGCATCCGGAGCGTATCGTGCGAACTCACATGCGTCGAGGATGCCGATGAACTTCTCAACATATCCTGCATCCACTCCTTCTGCAGCAAGGGATTCCGAGATCCTCTCCTTGGAAAGTTCCGCCACAGGGATGTTGAGCTTGTCTGAGATGAAGCCGAGGAGGGCCTTGTGGAGCTCCTCATAGAATGCAGTGTAAAGGTTCTGCTTGAGGAATGTACCTGCAAGGTGGAGGCGCTTGAGGGCCATCTTGGTGGCCTTTCTGTTCCTGGTTCCGACCACGTCCGCCCTTCTTGCCGCAACATGACGGAAAACCAGCCATGCAACGAGAGCGAGTACCGCAAGAAGGAGACCCATGATCCAGAACAATGCCGAACCGACCATGAACTTGCCCTTCTCCATCAGGTCCGGATTCTTTGTATTGATGAACCTGATGTCGTTTCCGAGGGTTCTCACATCCTTCTGCGAAGGGCCAGAGATCACCACTCCACCCGCATCTGTCTCATTGCCGCGGGCGACATTGACCGTAATAGGCTCTGTCTCCAGGGTCACATATCTGCCCTGGTCCACATCATAGTATGAATATTTGATCGGCTCGATGACGAACTCGCCATGGCTTCTCGGAATGAACGGGAATTCATAGTACTTGCTGCCCGAAAGTCCGCCCTTGTCAACCTTCTCGGAAATCTTTGTATCATAGACTTCCATGTCAAGCGGGAACTTCACCTTAGGAGCCTCGAGCAAGGACACGTTGCCACGGCCTGAAATTGTCACAAGCAGGGATGCCGCCTCATGGGTCTTGAGGCTGTCTCTGCTGAGAGCTGCAGAAATGTTGAATGATCCGACACCGCCTCCGAACGATGCAGGGGCACCGTCAGGAAGAGGAGATACATTTACCGTAACCTCTCCTGTAGAGACCTTCTTGCGGACAGTCCTGTAATCGTCGAAGAATCCGTCGAATATGCTCATTCCGCCCGGCGAAACCCTTATGTTGATGAGGCAGACCATCTCGGCAGGATCGATCTTGACCTGACCCTCATGCTGCGGGATGATCACGAACTTTCTCAAAAGCGCAGAGTTATATATCTGTCCATCAAGCACTTCCCTCTCGAATTCAATATTCGTTGGAGCCTCTATCTCCTGGCTCCAGAAACCATTGAACGTAGGGAATGTGACGTTCTCGAAACCGCCGATATTCACTCTCTGGTTGAGTTTAAGCGTAGCGATGATAGGCTCGCCGACCACCACCTTCGAACGGCTGAGTTCCAGCTTCAGGAATATGTCATTGTCCTGGATGCCGGCTGCGCTTGCCTGCGACTGTCCTGATGGACGTGCCTGCTGCTGCGACTGGGATGAAGACGGTGAAGACTGGGATGAAGCCGCACCCGCCGCTGCCACCTGCACCGATACGGACTCCGAATAGATCTCGTTGCCCTTGATCCTGGCGCTTGCCGCAGGGATATTGAACTTGCCCGATCCCGTAGGCCTGAGCACATATGTATATGTATACTGCTCGGAACGGGTGGTCTTTCCGTTTATCATCTGTATGCTGGTCGAATGGCCTGACTGAGGGCCCCAGAGTATCTGGAAGTCGCTGCCTGAGGACCACTGGAAATCGGTAGGCTTGTCCCCTCCCTCAATGATGAATGTCACATTGAACTGCTCGTCAGCCGCCACGACCTTCGGAGCCTCCACTCTGATGGAGGTCTGCGCGAATGCCATGAAGGCAGACAATGCTGCAATTGCTGTCAACAACAGTTTTCTCATATAATCTTTTCCTCTTTTACCAATTCTTATCCTTCTGTCTTCCCTTGAGAGCCTCAGCCTTCTGCTTGTTCACCTTGTCCTGAGTCTCCTTTTCCTTCGCCTGGATCGCCTGAAGCATCTGCTGAGCGGCCTGAGGGCTTATCTTTGGCTGCTGGCCCTGCTGCTGGTCGTTCTGATTCTGGTTCTGATCCTGGTTCTGATCCTGCTGATCATTCTTGTCATCATTCTGATCCTGCTGATCGTCGTTCTGGTTCTGGTTCTGGTCCTGGTTCTGATCCTGATCCTGGTTCTGGTCCTGCTGGTTCTGGTTCTGCTGGTTCTGGTTCTGCTGATCCTCCAGCTTCTTCTTTGCGTAGATATAGTTCTCCTTAGCATCGATGTCGCCAGGATTCCTCAACAGAGATTCCCTAAACGCATTGACCGCACCCTGCCAGTCCTGACGAGCAATCGCCACATCACCGAGGTTGTAATAGTAATCTGCAGAATATGCACTTGCAGGAGCAACATCCTTGACAGTCTCCATAACCTTCTGGGCCTGCTCGACGTCATTCTCACGATATAGGGTGTTGGCAAGGTTGTATGCCGCCGCCACAGAAAGCGAATCCTTCACGAGAGCCTTCCTGTAATCGATTTCCGCCTCGCGCCAGTTCTCCTTTCTGAAGTCCCTGTTACCCTTTCTCACATCACTCCTGTCCACCTGGGCCGCAGCGGGAACCGCATGCAGCACAGACAGAACGAGCACAATCATATATATCAATCTCTTCATACTGACATCAAAATCATCTGTTGAACAAATGCTTCTTCGATCTTCTGTCGCCTATCAGCATCTCAAGGACAAAGAAGAACAATGCTATGCCAAGGAAGTACATGAACTGCTCATCATACTCCTCAAATACCACCGAACTGTATCTCTCATCCTCGAGCTTCCTGATGTTGTCGATGATCGGATTAAGTCCGAACTCCGTGTTTCCTGCACGGACATATACTCCGTTACCTGCCTGGGCGACATCCTGAAGCACCTTCTCATCAAGTCTTGTAACTACAATCTCACCGTTCTTGTCCTTGAGAAGTTCTCCGTCCATAGGAATAGGCTTGCCTTCAGGCGAACCGACTCCGATGGTATATACCCTTACTCCAAGCTCCGCCGCCTGTTCAGCCGCAGCGATCGGATCATCCTCATGGTTCTCACCATCCGTAATGACGATGATGGCACGGCTCTTCTCGCTCTGCACGCTGAAACTGCGCATTGCAGTGTTGATTGCATCTCCGATCGCAGTTCCCTGAACCGGCACCGAATCCGTCGAAATCGAATTGAGGAACATCTTCGCAGACACATAGTCCGTTGTGATCGGCAGCTGCACGAAGGAATCTCCTGCAAACAGGATGAGTCCGATGCGGTCGTCACGAAGCTTGTCCACAATACGTGAGATGGCGAGCTTTGCGCGTTCAAGCCTGTTAGGCGAATAGTCCTCGGCAAGCATCGAGTTCGACACATCGAGAACAATCATGATCTCCGCACCCTTGGTCTCATGTTCCTTCAGCTTTGCTCCGATCTGAGGTCGCGAAAGACCGATCACGAAGAAGAAGAAACCTATGGAGAACAGTACGATACGTACCCATACCTTACCATTTGAATAAGAAGGCATGAGACGGGAGACGAGAGCCTCATCTCCAAACTTTCTGAGTCGTCTCCTCCTCAACTTCAGGATCACAGCCTGCACAATGAAGAACACCGGGATCAGAAGGAGAAGAAGAAGATATTGGGCTTGTGCAAAATTTAACATGGCAACCTCCTTATTACAAACCAGTTAAGCAAACGTTCAAGCATAAGGGCAAGGAGCGCCAGCAATGCATATTTACCGAAAAGTTCCATATATACAGGGAAACTGTCCACTGTAGTACGGGCCTTCTCCATCTTGTTGATCTCGCTGTAGATCTCGGCAAGCTTCGTATTGTCGGTCGCTCTGAAATAGCGTCCACCTGTATATTCGGCAATCTCCGAAAGCAAGGCCTCGTCAATCTCGACCTGCACATTCTGGATTTCCACACCCCACGGAGTCATCACCGGATAAGGAGCCATTCCCTCCTTTCCTACACCGATGGTATATACACGCACTCCATAGGTCTTTGCGATCTCCGCAGCCATCTGAGGAGAAATCTCTCCCCTGTTGTTCACACCGTCGGTAAGAAGGATCACCACCCTGCTCTTCGCATCTGAATCCTTCATTCTGGCAACTGCAGTGGCAAGTCCGTTTCCGATTGCGGTACCGTCCTCGATGATGTCGGTCTGGACCTCCTTCATCAGGTTTATGAGGGTAGCGCGGTCCGTAGTGAGAGGACACTGTGTGAAGCTCTCACCGGCAAACACCACGATTCCCATCCTGTCGGTAGGTCTCTGTGCTATGAATTCGATGGCGATATCCTTGGAAGCATTGATACGGTCGGGGGTAAGGTCCCTGGCGAGCATGGATGTCGATACGTCCATGGCGAGGATGATGTCGATACCCTCGGTATCGATCCTTTCCATATCCTGCGAGGACCTCGGACGCGCGATGGCCACAATGATCATAGAAAGTGCAAAGATCCTGAGGAAGAAAGGTACATGCCTGAGAACCGACATGAACGGACTTCCTTTCAGCATCCATGGGACGGCTGTGGACACTCGCATGTGCGGATGTCTTTCCGCAAGCTCAAGATATATGTAATGCAACACCAGCAGGGCCGGTATCACAAGAAGCCACAAAAGTTCAGGATACTCGAAGAACATCACTCATTCCCTCCATTGTTTTCTTCCTCCACTTCCGTCTGGTAAGTCTCTGTAACGAACCTTACAGCAAGCGGAAGCACGGACGCATTGTCATCATCCGAAGCGACATACTTTGCGAACTTCACGAAATCCGCCCTCTCGAAGAGTTCCTTGACCTCGGCAAGAAGTTCCTTCGGAACGTCTGAGTTCTTCATGTCGGCGAATATCTCGGCTGTGGTCATCTCAAGCGCTGATATTCCGTAACGGGACGAGATGTATTCCCTGAGCGCATCGGTCACTCCTGAATAGAATGCCTTCTGCTTCTCCGGAGCCCACATCTTGTTGCCGCGGAACGTATCAAGCTTCCTGAGGGCCACGATATGAGCCGGATCCTGACGCACATATGCAGGATCGTCCTTTCTCTTGCGCATCATCACGAGACATACGGTCACGATGACAAGGACTGCAACGATCCAGAACGCCACGAGCCATGGAATGACCTCCTCCACGGTCAGAGGATACCTGACCTGACCCTTGATGTCATGCGGAACGAAGGTAGCCGTATCCACCGGCATGGTCTTAACCTCGACACGGATAGGGTCGAACACCAGGGTATCGAGGATGCCATCCTTGGAAAGACGTCCCACCATGATGGCCGGAAGTTCATATTCACCCTCATCGAACGATGTGATGAGAAGGCTGCTCCTGATGTCGAGGAGACGCGGCATGCCCTTCTTCTGACGCTTCACCTTGACGGTATCCACGACCCAGGGGCTGATGGCCTGCATTCCTCCCTTTTCATCGTTCTTCCACTGAGGAAGCGCGAATCGGGTACCCTCCTCAACCTGCTTGAGCTCAAATCCATACAGGAGCTGGTCGGCAATCAGCACGGAATCCCTCTTCTGCAGCGGCTGCAGAAAGGAACCGTTCATCCTGATCGCCTTGCCCACCGGCACCTGAACGGTATCCTGCACGGCATCCTGCACAGAAAGCGAATCCGCCTCCTGGGCATGCAATGTCATGGAACCCAAAAGCAAAGCCAAATATATCAATGCCTTACGCATATAAACTATCTGTTTTTGAACAAGGTCATGAGCCCCTTGACATAATCGTCATCAAGCGCTATGCTTACCTTGTCTACATTATATTTCATGAAAAGACGTGACGAGGTCTGCTCCACATTGCGGAACCATTCCTCATACGCCGCCCTCATCTTCCTGTCTGAAGTGTTCACCCACGCAGACTGTCCGGACTCCGAGTCCTTGACATGTACAAGACCTATGTCCGGAATACTCCTCTCGCGCGGATCGTACACTTCGATCACCGAAAGGTCATGTCTGTTCACCGCCACCTTGAGGGCCTCCTCATAGCGCGGGCTGCCATCCTTGTTCACATCGATCATGTCCGAAAGAAGGAAGGCCGTGCACTTCTTCTTGATGGCATTGGTAAGATAGCGCAATGCCTCCGAAATGTCGGTTCCGTCGGTTGTCGGCTCGAATTCGATGATCTCCTTTATTATATGGAGCAGATGGCTGCGTCCCTTCTTCGGCGGTATGAACTTCTCGACCTTGTCGCTGAAGAACAGGGCTCCCACCTTGTCGTTATTGATGATGGCCGAGAACGACAGGACAGCCGCAATCTCGGCAAGCATGTCCTTCCTGCTCGTACCCACCGTTCCGAAAAGACGCGAACGGCTGACATCGACAAGAAGCACGACGGTAAGTTCCCTCTCCTCCTCAAAGACCTTTACATACGGCGTACGCAGACGTGCGGTCACATTCCAGTCCATGTTTCGCACGTCGTCGCCATACTGGTACTCGCGCACCTCGCTGAATGCCATACCACGGCCCTTGAAGGCCGAATGGTACTCACCGGCGAATATCTGGTGCGACAGAGCCCTGGTCTTGATCTCTATCTTCCTTACCTTCTTCAGAAGGTCGTTTGCTGACAAATTCTCATTCATAACCTGTCACTGCTTCACAAACAGTCATTGCCGGCGCAACCGGCAACCCTGCTATGGAACCTCTACCGCGTTGATGATTTCAGAAATGATCTGGTCTGTGGTCATGTTCTCTGCCTCAGCCTCGTATGTAAGTCCGATACGATGGCGGAGAACCTCGTAACATACAGCGCGCACGTCTTCAGGGATGACATATCCTCTTCTCTTGATGAACGCATAGGCCTTTGCAGCCGCTGCGAGAGAGATGCTGGCACGCGGAGATGCTCCGTATGAGATCATGTTGGCAAGCTTGCCGAGACCATAGTCATTCGGAGTACGGGTAGCGTAAACGATATCCACGATGTATCTTTCGATCTTCTCATCCATGTACACATCCTTCACGACCTCGCGAGCCCTTACGATGTCCTCCGGCTTGAGTACAGGGGTCGCCTTAGGGAATGTGCCTGCGTTGTTCATACGGATGATCATGCGCTCCTCCTCCTTCTTCGGATAGGTGACGACAACCTTGAGCATGAATCGGTCGAGCTGAGCCTCCGGAAGCGGATATGTACCCTCCTGTTCTATAGGGTTCTGGGTCGCCATCACGAGGAACGGCTCCGGAAGCTTGAATGTCTCGTCACCGATTGTCACCTGACGCTCCTGCATGGCCTCGAGAAGGGCGGACTGAACCTTTGCCGGTGAACGGTTGATCTCATCCGCAAGTACGAAGTTTGCGAAGATCGGTCCCTTCTTGATCTGGAACTGCTCGCTCTTCTGGGAATAGATGAGTGTACCTATCACGTCGGCTGGAAGAAGGTCTGGAGTAAACTGTATACGGCTGAACTTAGAATCTACAGCCTGAGACAAAGTGTTGATTGCCAAAGTCTTTGCCAATCCCGGAACACCTTCGAGAAGGATGTGTCCATTAGCAAGAAGACCGATCAGAAGATTCTCCACGAGATGTTTCTGGCCGACGATGACCTTGTTCATCTCCATTGTCAGAATATCCACAAACGAGCTTTCCCTCTGGATTCGGTCGTTTAATTCTTTGATGTTTATGCTCTCCATAAATATGATTTTTGATATTTTTGCATTTTGGAACTTACAAAGTTACTCAATTTTCCTTAATAACACGACAATTATGCGTTACACAATCAGACTCTCATATGACGGAAGCGCCTTCTGCGGCTGGCAGATTCAGAACAATGCCCGCACGGTCCAAGGCGAACTCGAAAAGGCACTGACCACCTTGCTTGGCACTCCGATCCAGGTCACAGGGGCAGGTCGTACCGATTCTGAGGTGAACGCAATCAATTATATCGCCCACTTCGAAGTCCCTGACGAAGTCAGCATCGAAGCGGCCCATGTCTGCTACAAATTAAATGCCATCCTTTGCAGGGAGATAGCGGTACATGAGGTTTCCCCTGCTCCGGCAGAGTTCCATGCGAGGTTCGACGCCAAGATGAGGGAGTACCATTACTTCATCCATTTCTGCAAGGATCCATTCAATGAAAAATATTCATACAGAATGCGTTACCCCCTCGATATCGAAAAGATGAACGAGGCTGCGGCATACCTCCTCGGCGAGCACGACTTCAGCTGTTTCGAGAAGGTCGGAGGCAACAATGCGACATCCATCTGCACGGTCACCGAAGCATCGTGGAGCACATACCGCCCGACCCATGCCGACATGATGGGATACCCGTACGAAGAGGGCAGTTACATCGTCTTCCGCATCCGCGCAAACCGCTTCCTCCGCAACATGGTAAGAGCAATCGTAGGCTCCCTGATCGAGGTTGGAAGAGGCAAGAAGGACCCTTCCTGGATTGAGGAACTCATCGCATCCGGCAACAGGTCAGACGCAGGTTCATCCGTGCCGGGACACGCCCTTTTCTTCACTGGAGCGGAGTATTGAACGATTTATTGAAAAGATTTACTACCTTTATGAAAATTTAACACTCAAGACAATGATAACCATGAAAAAGTTTCTTCTTTTGTGCGCCGTATGTCTCTTTGGGTCAGCGGCTTATGCACAGGAGCCGGTAGTCTTTACAACCGAGCAGGACCACCAGAACATGCTTGACCAGCTCGGTATCAAATCCATCAGACGTGGCTTTGACGCAGACCAGAGCAGCCCGTACGCAGCCAACTACGACGAGAGCAAGGCGAACCCTTATCCGGTCATCCCTGAGTTGATGAAGACAAATGACGGAAAGCGCGTCAAGAATGCAAAGCAGTGGTACGAGGTCCGCAGACCTGAAATCGTCGAAGCATTCGAAAGCGAAGTCTACGGCCGTCTTCCGGAAAACATCCCTTCAGTGACATGGACAGTCAAGGCTCAGGAGATCGAGACTGTAGGCATGATGAGGGTGAAGGCAAAGCAGCTCGTGGGCCACGTAGACAATTCGGCATGTCCTTCGATCAATGTAGACATCAAGATGGTGGTCGTGACTCCTGCAGACGCAAAGGGTCCGGTTCCGCTTCTCATGATGTTCGGAGCGGCAAACCTTCCTAACCCTGTGACTCCTGGAGCAGAGGACATGGCAGTGATCAACGAGACACTCCGCAGCCTCCTCGCAAGCGACCCGCGCACAGCGGAACTCATGAAGAAATATCCGGCTTGGCAGCCATTCGAGCCTGCAAATCCGTTTGCAGCGTTCAGCCGCATGGCCCAGCGCCAGCCTGGTCAGGACGCACCTTCGACAGAGCAGCTCATCGCAGCAGGATGGGGTTACGCAATGATCGATCCAAGCAGCATCCAGGCTGACAACGGAGCAGGTCTTACCCGCGGAATCATCGGCCTCGTAAACAAGGGCCAGCCTCGTAAACCGGATGACTGGGGTTCACTCCGCGCATGGGCATGGGGTGCGGCAAGAGGACTTGACTACCTCGAGACCGACCCTGACGTAGATGCCAAGCATGTCGGTATCGAAGGTGTATCAAGATACGGAAAGGCAGCACTCGTGACCCTCGCATTCGAGGAGCGTTTCGCAATGGGTCTCATCGGTTCATCAGGAAAGGGCGGAGCAGCTCTTCACCGTCGTATCTTCGGCGAGGGACTTGAGAACCTCACAGGCTCAGGCGAGTACCACTGGATGGCAGGAAACTACCTCAAGTATGCTGCAATCGAGTCCAAGACAGGCGCATGGAATGCAGATATGCTTCCTGTTGATTCTCACCAGCTTATAGCCCTCTGTGCTCCACGTCTCGTATTCATCAGCTACGGTATTCCTGAGCAGGGAGACGCCCTCTGGCTCGACCAGTACGGCAGCTGGCAGGCTACCATCGCAGCGGGTGAGGCGTTCAAGCTCCTCGGCGGAACCGACCTCGGACTCTCCAACGACTACCGCAACGAGCCTATGCCTCCATACAACACTGACGTGCTCGAAGGAGACCTCGCATGGCGCCAGCACGACGGCGGTCACACAGACGCCCCTAACATGAAGCACTTCATCAAGTGGGCCACTGAAAAGATCGGTTATATTTACAAAAGATAAATTTCGTAATCAGCCTTTTTTTGCGTACTTTTGCACGAATATGCGAAAGTACGCTTAAACTTTTTATTCAAAGTAAGTTATAACTATGATTTTCAATCTTTTACAGGTAGGAGACGCTGAAATCCTGGAGACAGGAGTACATGCAGTGGCACAGGAGAAGACCTTGAACCTTATCGACATGGCATTTGCCGGCGGATGGCTCATGATCGTGCTTCTCATTCTTTCAATCATCGCCATCTACATCTTCGGAAACAAGTGGTGGATGATACGCAAGGCAGGAAAGATAGACAAGAACTTCATGAACGATATCCACGATTTCATCCATGACGGCAAGATCAAGTCGGCAATCGAGCTTTGCCAGAAGTACGACTCGCCGGTGGCAAGACTCGTCGAGAAGGGTATCGAAAGAATCGGACGTCCTCTCCAGGACATCCAGACAGCAGTGGAGAACATGGGCAACGTGGAAGTGGCAAGACTCGAGAAGAACCTCCCTATGCTTGCAACAATAGCCGGTGGCGCACCAATGATCGGATTCCTTGGTACCGTATCCGGTATGATCCAGGCATTCTTCAGAATGTCCACTGCAGGAAACAACATTGACATCACTCTTCTTTCGGGAGGTATCTATGAGGCAATGGTAACTACAGTCGGCGGACTTTTTGTAGGTATCATCGCATACTTCGGATACAACTTCCTCACATCACAGATTTCAAATCTCGTGTTCAAGATGGAGAGCACTACGATCGAGTTCATCGACATGCTCCATGAACCTGCTGAGAAATAAAGGAGACTGACATGGCAATCAAAAGAACAACCAGAGTGGATTCGGGATTCTCGATGTCGTCGATGACTGACATCGTGTTCCTGCTTCTGATCTTCTTCCTGGTGACTTCGACCCTCATCAACCCGAACGCTCTGAAGCTCCTGCTTCCGAAGAGCACAGGCCAGGTGTCGGCGAAGGCAACGGTAAGCGTTTCGATCAAGCACTGGCATGACACAGAGACATTCTCGTACCACATCAACGGAGACGAGACTCCGATAAGGTTCGACCTGATTGAAGATGAGCTCATCAATCTTCTTCAGACAGAGGAGGACCCTACATTCTCAATCTATGCAGACGAGACGGTTCCCGTGAAGGAAGTCGTAGCGGTAATGAACATAGCCAAGAGAAACCACTACAAAGTGATCATGGCGACATCGCCGGAATAGACCAGACATGAAGTATCTCAGGGAAAGGGAAATACAGGAAAGGAAGTCAAGGACGACAGGAGTCGCCCTTACTGCCGTTCTGCACATGGGTATAGCGACCTGCCTCTTCACGACAGGCTTCACATACCTCGACCCGCCTCCGCCTGAAAAGGAAATGATACTCATCGAGTTCGATGAGCCGCAGATCGAAAAGCCAACGCAGATCTGGAACGGAACCAGACCGCAGGCTGTCAATCCCGACCCGACACAGCCGATAAACCTTGTCCAGCAGTCCGAGGCCCAGCACGTGGGAACAAAGACAAATGAGGCTCCTGAAGCCAAGGTGGACGACTTCGGAGATGTGGAGGTCAAGGATCCGGAGCCAAAGAAGGAGATCGACAAAAGGGCGCTGTTCCGCACTGCCGACAACAAGACACAGAAGGACACCCTGGCGGCACAGACCGCACGTGAGGTGAGCGACGCACTCAAGGCAGGACATGCCCAGGGCAACACCAGGACCGGAGAGACATCCGGCGAGCCTAATGCGAAACTTGCGGGAAGAAGCATTAACGGAACACTCCCACGTCCTTCATACAACGTACAGGCATCAGGAAAGGTCGTCGTACAGATCTGGGTCGACAACTACGGAGAGGTACAGAAGGCAGTCGCAGGAGTGGAAGGAACCACAGTGACGGACCAGACCCTCTGGCAGGCGGCAAGAAAGGCGGCACTTGGAGCGCACTTCAACATGAGCGCAGACGCTCCGGCACTGCAGGAGGGAACGATAACCTACATATTCAACTTGAAATAGGTCCGACATTTGTCGGAAAGGATAATTGGCGTGAGCCAAAAGTATATTTAACAACATCATTAATGGCCGGGAAGGCATAAAGAAATGGAAGACAACAGAAGAGGCGGCAATGGCCGCAGAACAGAAGGTCGTAGAGAGTACGGCAACAGAAACAATGGCACAACAGGTGGTGACAGACCACGTAGACCGCGCATCAGCGGCGGTGACAGACCACGCAGATCATTCGGCGACAGCAACGGCGAGAGAAGAAGCTACAGCAGCAGCGACAGAAGCTTCGGCGGCGAGAGAAGGTCGTTCGGTGAGAACTCTGAAAGAAGAAGCTTCAGCAGCAACGGTGAAAGAAGAAGTTTCAACGGCGAAAGAAGAAGCTTCGGCAATGACAGACCACGCAGATCTTACTCTGAGAACAACGGCGAAAGAAGAAGTTTCGGCAACAACGGCGAGAGAAAGTCTTTCGGCGGTGAGAGAAGATCATTCGGTGAGAATTCAGAAAGAAGAAGCTTCAGCAGCAACGGCGAGAGAAGAAGCTATGGCGACAGATCGAGAAGACCTGCCGGCAACGGTGGCTTCAGAAACACCGGCAGAAAGAGCTTCAACAAGAAGGAACTCAATTACTTCCGTAACGAGGAGGAGAGCGGAATCAACAAGATGATCAGCAGAAGGCCTCAGGTCGCAGACCAGACTTTCTCTGACAACGACATGGTAAAGGCTCCTATCAAGGAGGAGATCCGCCTCAACAAATACATCGCAAACTCAGGAGTATGCTCACGCCGAGAGGCTGACAACTTCATCCTTGCAGGTGTAGTGACAGTAAACGGCGAGGTTGTTACCGAGCTCGGAACAAAGGTGAACATCTACACTGACGACATCAGATTCAACGGTGAGCGTCTCAAGGGTGAGGAGAAGGTATACATCGTGATGAACAAGCCTAAGGGATATGTGACTACAGCGAGCGATCCACACGCTGACAAGACAGTGATGGACCTCCTCAAGGGCTGTGGCGCAAGAGTATTCCCTGTAGGCCGTCTTGACAAGAACACTACAGGTGTCCTCATGTTCACAAACGACGGCGAGATCGCTGAGAAGCTTACACATCCATCATACGACAAGAAGAAGATCTATCAGGTATCTCTCGACGGCAAGCTCAAGAGAGAGGACTACGACCAGATCCTCAGCGGAGTTGAACTCTCTGACGGCATGATCGCCGCTGACGAGCTCGAGTACATCGAGGAGGACGATCACCGCAAGCTCGGCATCGAGATCCATTCAGGAAAGAACCGTATCGTGAGAAGAATCTTCGAATCTCTCGGATACGAGGTGAAGGCTCTCGACCGTGTATACTTTGCAGGCCTCACAAAGAAGGGTCTCAAGAGAGGTGAATGGCGTTTCCTTACTGAGGGTGAGATCAACCTCCTCAGAATGGGTGCATACATTTAATGGTATAGTTCATAATGACAGGCGAACAGACCAAAAGACACAGAGCAGGATTTGTCAACATCATCGGTAATCCGAATGTTGGCAAATCTACTCTTATGAATGCCCTTGTGGGCGAAAAACTGTCCATCGTGACCGCAAAGGCCCAGACCACCCGTCACAGGATCATGGGCATCGTCAACGGCGATGACTACCAGATCGTGTATTCGGACACTCCGGGCATCCTGAAGCCGAACTACAGACTTCAGCAGAGCATGATGAACTTTGTGGATACTGCCATCGGTGATGCGGACATCATCCTTTATGTGACCGACACCATCGAGAAGAGCGACAAGAACGAGGAGTACATCTCCAAGCTCAAGAAGATCGACTGTCCTGTAGTGCTCGTCATCAACAAGATCGACATCAGCCGCCAGGACCAGGTCCTTGAACTTATGGGATGGTGGAAGGAG
This sequence comes from Candidatus Cryptobacteroides sp., assembly GCA_045646785.1. Lineage (GTDB taxonomy): Bacteria > Bacteroidota > Bacteroidia > Bacteroidales > UBA932 > Cryptobacteroides. The sequence continues at coordinate 37,967 of JAZRLI010000018.1, forward strand.
CAGCTTCCGAACGCAATCATCTTCCCTGCTTCGGCGCAGGAGAAGTTCAACCTTGACAATATCTTCGACGCAATCGTGTCGAACCTTCCTGTCGCTCCGGCATGGTATGACAAGGATGTGTTCACCGACAAGAACCTCAGATTCTTTGCATCGGAAATCGTAAGGGAGAAGATCTTCCTCAACTACAAGGAGGAGATTCCGTACAGCTGCGAGGTCGTGGTGGAAGAGTTCAAGGAAGGTGCAGAGAGATACGACATCAGCGCCGTCATCTATGTGATGCGTGATACCCAGAAGGGAATCATCATCGGCAAGGGCGGACAGTCACTCAAGAAGGTAGGCACACAGGCCAGAATCGAGATGGAAGACTTCTTCCAGAAGAAGGTATTCCTCAGCCTTTATGTAAAGGTGGATCCGGACTGGAGAGAGAGCAAGAAGGAATTGAGGAAATTCGGATACGAATATTAAAATGCGGTAAAACCGTTAACACACACATACGGACAACATGAGTTTTGAAGAAATGGATCTTCCAGAAGAGGAAATCAACGATATCAACAACGAAGAGCAGGAACTGGCAGAAGATGCGACCCCGACGGGCAAGTTCGAAAGGCTTATGACCTCGGGCGGAAAGAAGTACAGACTTTCCAGCATGTTCAGGGAGTGGTATATCGACTACTCCTCATATACAGTGCTCTACAGAGCGGTACCGCATCTGATCGACGGTCTCAAGCCGGTTCAGAGGCGTGTGCTTCATGCGATGTGGAGAATGGACGACGGTAGCTACACCAAGGTAGCGAATATTGTCGGACAGGCTATGCAGTTCCATCCTCACGGTGACCAGTCAATCCTCGGCGCCCTCGTATGGCTCGGCCAGAGAAACTATCTCGTGGACTGCCAGGGTAACTGGGGTAACATCCTTACCGGAGACTCCAATGCGGCCCCACGATACATCGAGGCACGTCTGAGCAAGTTCGGAAAGGAGGTTGTCTTCAACCCTAAGACCACCAACTGGATGACCTCGTACGACGGAAGAAACCAGGAGCCTATCGAGCTTCCGGTAAAGTTCCCTATCCTGCTTGCACAGGGTACAGAGGGTATCGGAGCCGGATTTGCATCCAAGATCCTTCCGCACAACTTCAATGAACTCATCGATGCGTCCATCGCCATCCTTCAGGGCAAGGACTTCGAGATCTACCCTGACTTCCTTACAGGAGGTGCTGCAGACTGCTCAAAGTACAGCAGCAAGCGCAAGGGCGGCAAGATCAAGATCCGCGCAAAGATCGAGAAGATCGACAAGAACACCCTCGCCATCACTGAGGTTCCATACAGCAAGACCACTCCTGTAGTGATCGAGACCATCCTCAAGGCGAAGGAGACAGGAAAGATCAAGATCAAGAAGATCGACGACCTTACAACAGACAAGGTCAACATCATAATCCATCTTCCTAACGATGTGTCTCCGGACAAGACCATCGATGCGCTTTACGCATTTACAGCCTGCGAAGTGTCCATCACGCCGAACACATGCGTGATCCTCGACAACAAGCCGCAGGTCCTCAGCGTAAACGACATGCTCCGCTACAGCACGGAGCACACCAAGGACCTCCTCGGACAGGAACTCACCATCAGGATGGGAGAGCTCGAGAACGACTGGCACTACAACTCCCTTGAGAAGATCTTCTTCGAGAACAAGGTCTACAAGATCCTCGAGGGCGATGCCAAGACATGGGAGGCTCAGCTGCAGGAAGTTTATGAGAAGATGCTCGAGTATCAGAAATACCTGAAGCGTCCTATCCTCATGGAAGACATCCACAAGCTTGTGGAGAAGCCTGTGAGGAAGATTTCCAAGTTCGACACAAAGGCAGTCGATGAGAAGCTCAGGGGCATCGAGGCAGAGATGGAAGAGGTTCAGAACCATCTCGACCACCTCAACGACTATACCATCAACTACTTCAAGAACCTCAAGAAGAAGTACGGAAAGGCATATCCGAGACTTACGGAGCTTGTGGAGTTCGAGAACATCGAGACCACAAGGGTCGTAAGCAACAACGCGAAGCTTTACGCCAACAAGGCCGAGGGATTCGTTGGAATCGCACTCAAGAAGGAGGACAATGCGGAGTTCATCTGCGACTGCTCGGACCTTTCTGAGATCATCGTGATCCACAAGGACGGTAAGTACCGAGTGACCAAGGTTTCGGAAAAGGCATTCTTCGGAAAGGATATCATGTATGTGGGTCTCTTCGACAGAAATGACCAGAGAACCATCTACAACGTGATCTATCGCGAAGGCAAGACTGCCGTAAGCTACGCGAAGAGATTCGCAGTTACAAGCGTCACACGCGACAAGGAATATGACATCACCCAGGGCACTGCAGGTTCGCAGATCCTCTGGCTGACCGTCAACCACAACGGTGAGGCCGAGACTGTCAAGATCTACTTCAGACAGAGGGCAAAGCTCAAGAAGCTGATCGACGAGTACGACTTCTCACAGCTCCTCATCAAGGGCCGTGCTTCAAGGGGTAACCTCGTTTCGAAGAACCCTATCCAGAAGATCCAGCTCAAGTCGAAGGGTATCTCTACCATCGGAGGTAAGGACATCTGGTTCGACGAGGACATCCAGCGACTCAATGAGGACGGACGTGGACTCCACCTCGGACAGTTCAACACAGGAGACCATATCCTTGCCATCTTCAAGGACGGTACATATTACACGACTTCATTCGACCTGAGCAACAGATATCAGGGCGAGCTCCTCAAGATAGAGAAACTTGACACCAACAAGGTATATACTGCCCTTTACTATGACAAGTCCGTGGCTTCGTTCTACGTCAAGAGGTTTGCGTTCGATGTAAGCGACAACACTTCCGTAAGCTTCATATCGGATTCAAAGGGTTCTTACCTTGTAGAGCTCAGCGACGATCTCCATCCTCAGTTTGAGATCATCTTCGGAGGAAAGAACGTCAACCGCGATCCGGAGACCGTGGATGCGGAGGAGTTCATTGCAAAGAAGGGTCTTCAGGCAAAGGGAAAGAAGGTCAGCGCTCTGGATGTGAAGGACGTTCATTTCGTAGAGCCTCTGCATAAGCCGGAGGATGACGTCAAGCCTGAGGAGTCTGAGGCTGAGAACCTTGCAGGCGAGATTGACAACAGCGATGTCGAGGATCCTATCGATATCGAGCTTGATGAGGATACACAGTTGACATTATTCTGATGATAATATCATTGACAGGATTCATGGGATGCGGCAAGAGCAGCGTCGGGAGGGAACTCTCGAGACTGCTCTGCTGTCCTTTTATGGACCTGGATTCCGTCATTGAGGATAGGGCCGGGCGTTCGATTCCGGAGATATTCGCCACAGACGGTGAAGCGGCTTTCCGACAGATGGAGGCAGAAGCCTTGCATGATATTGTCGTGCACCTCAGGCAATCTGCTCTCACTCACAAGGGCCATTGTGAGGCAGGAGTATTGGCGCTGGGAGGAGGAACAGTGATGACGCCGGAGTGTGCTGAAATCGTCAGGGAGCAGACGCTTTGTGTTTATTTAAAGGCATCAGTAGAGACGTTGGTGAAGCATCTTTCCGGAGGTGAGGCTGCAGGACGTCCTATGCTGCAGGAAGGATGTCATTCCGAGAGGCATAATGCAAACGAAGAATCTGCATTGAGGGCTCGTATCGAGGGACTTATGGCACTGCGTGCGGAGACATACGAAAGGACAGCCCATATCGTCATAGACACGGACGGAAAATCAATCGAGGAAATTGCGGAAATTATAAAGGAGAGTATCTGATCCCTACACCAGCTCTTCGCGACCACGGAGGTCCTTTACACGAAGCTGGGTGTTTGCAGTACCGCGATAGTAGTTCTCAACAATCGAATAACATACATCGATCGGGTTACCTGCCTTGATATGGTCGAAGAAATCCGCCATATTGAAGGCGATGGCCGAGATATGGTGGTACGGATGCGATTCCTGGATAAGTTCGAGCTTGAGGTGGCCGCCTTCTGCACCTACCTTGCGTCCCATTCCGTTGTCGTACACGTTTTCAGTGAGGAACACAGGAGCATTGTTTCCAGGTCCGAATGGCTGGAACTGCTTCAGGATACGGAGGAACTTAGGGGTGATCTGCGAGAAGTTAAGCTTTGCATCGATATCCACGACAGGAGTCTGCATTGCAGGTATGATGGTACCTGAAATCGCTTTTTCGATCCTTTCACAGAATGCAGGAAGATTCTCTTCCTTGAGTGTAAGTCCGGCTGCATAGAGATGGCCTCCGAAATTCTCAAGGAGGTCAGAGCAGCTTTCGATGGCATCATAAAGATCGAATCCATGTACGCTTCGGGCAGAGCCTGTCACAAGGCCTTCCTGCGACATGGTAAAGACGATTGTAGGCTTGTAGAATGCCTCCACGAGGCGTGAAGCCACGATTCCTACCACACCCTTATGCCACTGTGGATTATATACGATGGTCGCATTCTCGCTTGAAAGGCAGTTGCCTGAGCGCACCATGTCGAGCGCTTCCTGAGTGATGCGACGGTCGATGTTCTTTCTTTCGTTGTTATGCTCATTGATCTCGGTACCGATGCGCACGGCCTCTGCAGAATCCTGGGCTGTAAGGAGTTCCACAGCCATTCGTCCCGACTCCATTCGGCCGGCCGCATTGATTCGCGGACCGATCTTGAAGACGATGTCGTCGATAGTGAGGTGGTTCGGTTCGAGTCCGGAGAGCTGGATCATGGCGAGAAGTCCCTCTCGAGGGTTGACATTGAGCTGCTTGAGACCGAAATGTGCAAGGATTCGGTTTTCATCCGTTACAGACACGAGGTCAGATGCGATGCTGACCACGAGAAGGTCCAGAAGCGGAATCAAGGTATCGAACGGAATGTCGTATCTCTGCGAATATGCCTGTACGAGCTTGAAACCCACTCCACATCCCGAGAGATCGTCGAAAGGATAATGGCAGTCTTCCCTCTTGGGGTCAAGTACTGCAACAGCCTTTGGAAGCTCGTTTTCAGGAAGATGGTGATCACAGATGATCATGTCGATGCCGCGTTCGCGGGCATACTCGACCTTTTCGTTGGCCTTGATGCCGCAGTCAAGGGTGATGATCAGGGTGAATCCGTTTTCTGTCGCCCAGTCGATGCCCTTGTATGACACTCCATATCCCTCGTCATAACGCTCGGGGATGTAGAAATCGATCTGCCTTGTAAGGCGACGGAGGAATGAATACACAAGGGAAACGGCAGTCGTTCCGTCCTCATCGTAGTCGCCGTAAACGAGGATCTTTTCCCCTGATACGACTGCCTGACGCACTCTCTCCACAGCCATGTCCATGTCCTTCATAAGGAACGGATCGTGGAGGTCTGCAAGGTTGGGACGGAAGAATGAACGGGCCTGCTCGAAGGTACGCACATTCCTCTGGACCAGAAGTTCCGCAAGTACCGGATCGACTCCCAGTTCAGAAGAAAGCTGCCTGATGTTCTCGGCATCAGCGCCTTCACGCATTTTCCATATCTTTTCCACTGCCATAGCACACAAAGATATGGATTTTTTTTCATTCCCGGCAGAACTTATAATTATTTATTGTAAATTTGTACGATTTTGAAAAAATCGCATCAAACGATTATTAACTGAAAAAACATACAGATATATGAGCATTATGGACCTCAACGAGCAGGAGCTTTTCAGAAGAGAATCGCTCGCAAAGCTCAGAGAACTTGGAATCGAGCCATACCCGGCTCCACTCTTCCCTATCAACGCATCTGCAGAGCAGATCAAGGCAGAGTACGATGCTGAGAAAGGCAATTTCCAGGATGTTGTCATTGCAGGTCGAATCATGTCAAGACGTATCATGGGTGCAGCTTCATTCGGAGAGCTCCAGGACGAGACCGGACGTATCCAGATCTATGTAAACCGTGACGAGATCTGCCCGGGCGAAGACAAGACCATGTACAATACAGTATGGAAGAAGCTTCTTGACATCGGTGACATCGTAGGAGTAAAGGGATTCGCATTCATCACAAAGACAGGACAGCTTTCTGTACACGTGAAGGAGCTCACACTCCTCAGCAAGTCTCTCCGTGTCCTTCCTATCGTGAAGGAGAAGGACGGCGAGGTGTTCGACGCATTCTCGGATCCTGAACTCAAGTACAGACAGAGATATGTAGACCTGATCGTAAACCCTCAGGTACGCGATACATTCATCAAGAGAAGCCAGATCGTGGCTACAATGCGTGAGTATTTCAACGAGGCAGGCTGCCTTGAGGTGGAGACTCCTATCCTCCAGAGCATCCCTGGCGGTGCTACAGCACGTCCGTTCATCACTCACCACAACGCCCTTGACATCCCACTCTATCTCCGTATCGCAAATGAGCTCTACCTCAAGAGACTCATCGTCGGCGGATACCACGGAGTATACGAGTTCGCAAAGGACTTCCGTAACGAGGGTATGGACAAGACCCACAACCCTGAGTTCACATGCATGGAGATCTATGTGGCATACAAGGACTACATCTGGATGATGGAGTTCGTAGAGAAGCTTCTCGAGAAGATTGCCCTCAAGCTCCACGGAAAGACAGAGGTGACAATCGGAGAGAACCAGGTGGACTTCAAGCCGCCTTTCCGCCGCCTTCCTATCCTCGAGGCAATCAAGGAGTATGCTGGAGTTGACGTGGCAGGAATGGACGAGGATCAGCTTCGTGAGACCTGCAAGAAGCTCCATGTCGAGACTGACCCTTCATTCGGTAAGGGCAAGCTCATCGACGCAATTTTCGGAGAGTACTGCGAGAAGCACCTCACTCAGCCTACATTCATCACTGACTACCCTGTAGAGATGTCTCCGCTTACAAAGCGTCATCGCACAAATCCTGAGCTTACAGAGCGTTTCGAGCTCTTCGTATGCGGTAAGGAGCTTGCAAATGCATACAGCGAGCTCAACGACCCTATCGACCAGTACGAGCGTTTCCAGGATCAGCTCAAGCTGAAGGACAAGGGAGACGACGAGGCCATGTTCATCGATATGGACTTCGTACGTGCTCTCGAGTACGGTATGCCTCCTACATCAGGACTCGGTATGGGAATCGACCGTCTGACCATGTTCATGACCAACTCCCCTACTATCCAGGATGTTCTCTTCTTCCCACAGATGAGACCAAAAAGTTTGTAAGCAAACTTTTTGATCTCATCGAGATTATCCTACCCCTATTAAAGTCAGACAAACTTTTTGATCTCATAATAAAGGGATGGCACTTCTGCCATCCCTTTATTGTTTCTTAACCCCATGCACCTCACGCAGTTCATTTGGTTAAAAGAACAAAAGGGGGGCTTTTTGTTCTTTTGAAGGGAAATTATGGGGTCAAAAGCACAAAATCGGGCCTATTTGTGCTTTTGATTCGGTACTGTTACAAATCCATTCCCAATATTTACCTATATTTGTTTCATGGCTATAATCAAGGAACTCAGGGGCGATATGCCCGTCATCGGAGAACGTGCGTTTCTGGCAGAGACGGCGACAATCATAGGAACAGTGGAAATGGGCGACGACTGCAGCATCTGGTATGGAGCCGTGCTGAGAGGTGACGTGGGTGCAATCCGCATCGGCGACCGCGTCAACATCCAGGACAATGCCGTGCTGCACGCCACATACGAACAGTCTGAATGCATCATCGGAAACGATGTATCCATCGGACACTGCGCCAATGTACACGGCTGCATCATCGGAAACGACGTGATCATCGGCATGGGAGCCATCGTTATGGACAACACCGTCGTACCTGACGGCACCATCATCGCCGCAGGAGCCGTCGTTCCGGCGAATCAGGTCCTCGAACCCGGTATATGGGCAGGAATCCCTGCAAAGAAGATAAAGGACGGTTCTGAGGCCGTCAGAGCCAAGGCTCACGACAACGCCGTGCATTATCTCATGTACAAGAAATGGTATGAATAAAATGACTATATTTGTACTATGAGAATCGAAAGCATAACATCGGCGCAGAATCCGAAGATAAAGGATCTGCTGGCGCTTCAGGAAAAGTCCAAGGAGAGAAGGAAGAAGGGATTGTTCGTAGTTGAAGGAAGACGCGAACTTCAGCACTGCATAGAGTCAGGATTCGAGCCATACACTCTGTTCATCTGCAGGGACATCATTTCGGACAAGGACTTTGATGCCGTGCTGGGTACCATCGAAGAGAATTTCTGCGGTCTGACCGTACAGATCATCGAGATCCCGCAGCATCTCTACGACAAGGTGGCATACAGAGGTGGCACCGAGGGCGTGATAGCCGAACTCAGATGCAGGGAAATGAACCTGGAGTCGCTCAGGCTCAAGGAGAATCCTCTCGTAGTCGTGCTTGAATCAGTCGAGAAGCCCGGCAACCTTGGAGCAGTCCTCAGGAGCGCTGATGCATCCGGTGTGGACGCAGTCATCGTCTGCGACCCTCTGACCGACATGTACAACCCGAATCTCATCCGTTCAAGCATCGGTGCCATCTTCACGGTTCCGGTCGCAGCAGCCACATCCGACGAAACCATCAAATGGCTGAAATCCAACAACATAAAGATCTACACCGCGCAGCTTCAGGACTCTGAATGGTACTATGACACTGACATGAAGGGCGGCACAGCCATCGTCATGGGCACCGAAGCCACAGGACTTACAGATGTATGGAGAAAGGCGGCTGACGCCCACATCAAGATACCGATGCTGGGCCGTCTGGACTCCCTTAACGTATCGGTTTCCGCCGCGATCCTTATGTTCGAGGCTGTAAGACAACGCAATTCATGAAAAGGTTCGGACTGATTGGGCATCCGATTGCCCGTTCGCTTTCGCCTGGTCTGTTCAAGGCCGCATATGACGGAAGATATCCATATGAACTCATACAGGGTGAGGATTTTGAAGTGTCGTACCGGAGATTTCTGGACGGCTACGACGGAATCAATGTTACTGCACCCTTCAAGGAACTTGCCTATGCCAAGGCGGACATCGTTTCGGACGAGTGCCATCTGGCAAAGGCTACAAACCTCCTCATAAAGACTTCCGAGGGTATCAAGGCATACAACTCCGACTTTCTCGGTGTACGCCTCTGGCTTCAGGAAACCCTTTCTCAGCTGTCAGATGCTGTGACAGTTGCAGGAAAGCGTGCTACCCCCCTGGCCGCAGGGGGAGGGGCCCACGAAGTGGGAGGGGTTCTTTCCGAAACTGTCACAGCATCTGACAGCACCACAGGAAAGCATGCCTGCGTTCTGATTGCAGGGTGCGGAGGAGCAGGAAAGGCGGCAGCAGCGGCGGCAGTGTCGCTGGGCTTGGAAACAGTCCTTATGAACAGAAACATGGACAGAGCCGTCCAGTTGCAGAAGAACCTGGCCGAAATGGGCCATGAAACGGCCGTAAGAGCCATAAGCGACTTCCGCACATGCTTCGCAGAAGCCGACATCATAATCTACAACATACCGTCCGCAATCGACGAAATTGAAACGCTGACAGACAGCGACTTTGGAGCCGGAAGGCCTAAGCACATCCTTGAGGCCAACTACAAGGATCCGTCGTTCGACAGCGCATTCATAAGGAAAATGCAGAAAGCGAATCCGGAAGCCACATACACCGGAGGCAGGACATGGCTGCTTTATCAGGCTGTGACCGGCTATGAAATTTTTACAGGAGAAAAGCCTGATTTGAAGAAGATGTCCGATGTTTTGTAAGAAAATATGACTATCTTGCAAAGTTTTTGGACAGGTCCTTCAAAAAAGACACTATTAAAACACAATATACTATGTCATTGAATAAAGTAATGCTGATCGGTAACGTTGGAAGAGACCCTGAGGTACGTTACCTTGATGGAAATTCGGGAAATGCCAAGGTGGCAACATTTACACTCGCAACGACTGAGCGATACAGGGACCGCAACGGCGAGACAAGAGAGAACACAGAGTGGCACAACATCGTTGCCTGGAGAGGCAATGCTGACGTAGCCGAAAGGTTCATCAAGAAGGGCACACAGCTCTATATCGAAGGACGCATCCGCACAAGGTCATGGGACGACCAGACCGGCAACAAGCGTTATACCACAGAGATCATCGTCGAGAACCTCCAGCTTCTCGGAAAGAAGTCAGACAACCCAGGAGGACAGCAGGGAGGCTATCAGGCACCGGCACAGGCTCCTGCACAGCCATCCTATGCGCCTCAGCCAGCAGCGGCACCACAGCCAGCCGTAAGCCGTCCGGTAGTAGACGACATGCCAGACGACGATCTCCCATTCTAACAGAAAGATAACTAAAAGAACACTATAGCGACATGAAACTTGATGTTGTACTCGGACTCCAGTGGGGTGACGAAGGTAAAGGTAAAATCGTTGATGTACTTGCAGGAAAATATCCTGTAGTAGCACGCTTCCAGGGCGGTCCTAACGCAGGACACTCCCTCCACTTTGACGGCAAGAGCTTCGTGCTCAGATCGATTCCGTCAGGTATCTTCAGAGAAGATGCAAAGAACATTGTAGGAAACGGCGTCGTGCTCGACCCTATCACATTCAAGGGCGAATGTGACAATATCGTCGAGAAGACAGGCATTCCTGTAACAGAGCGCATCGTGATCGCCAAGAAGGCACACCTCATCCTTCCTACCCACAGACTTCTCGACGCAGCCAATGAGGCCGCAATGGGAAAAGGAAAGATCGGTTCTACCCTCAAGGGCATCGGACCAACTTACACTGACAAGATCAGCCGTCATGGCCTCCGCGTAGGAGACATCCTCGCGCCGGACTTTGCCGACAGATATGCGAAGCTCCAGAACCGCCACATTACCCTTCTCGGACAGATGGGATTTGAGTGCGATCCACATGCAGAGGATGCAGCATTCATGGAGGCAGTCGAGTATCTTAGAAAGTTTGAGCTCGTAGACTGCGAGTACTATGTGAACGACCTCCTCAAGGACAACGAGATCCTCGCAGAGGGTGCACAGGGATCGATGCTTGACATCGACTACGGTTCATATCCGTTCGTAACATCATCTACAACTTCATGCTCAGGCGCATGCGTAGGTCTCGGAGTAAGCCCGCAGAAGATCGGACATGTATACGGTATCTTCAAGGCATACTGCACACGCGTAGGCAGCGGTCCTTTCCCAACAGAGCTCTTTGACGAGACTGGCGAGGAAATCCGCAGGATCGGACATGAGTTCGGAGCAGTTACAGGACGTCCACGCCGTTGCGGCTGGCTCGACCTCGTAGCCCTCAAGTACGCAGTAATGATCAGCGGCGTTACAGACCTCATCATGATGAAGTCTGACTGCCTCGACACATTCGAGACAATCAAGGTTTGTACATCATACATCGTGGACGGACAGCCTTCAGACCAGTGGCCATTCGACACATTCGCCAACATCGAGCCTGTATACACAGAGTTCAAGGGATGGCACACAGACCTGACACACTGCCGCACAGAAGAGGAGCTTCCAGCAGAATTCCGCGACTATATCGCATTCATGGAGCAGTACCTCGGCGTGCCTATCAAGATCATCTCTGTAGGTCCTGACCGCGAGGCTACAATTATGCGATAACGCATAATTGCAGCTTGCTTTTCCGCGTTAAACGCAAATAAAGACAAGACAATTATCCCCCGACAGAGAGGAAAGCATATACCCAAATTTAAAGCTTTCCGACCGTCGGGGGATAATTGTCTTAATATGATATCCTACTTGAAGAGGAGCTGAACAAACTCATGGAGAGACTTTCTCCAAGGCTGCCATTCATGACCGCCAGGGAAAGCTGTGAAATGAATCTCAGCACCATTGCTTCTCATAAGCTCGACAGCCGCCTTTGTAGGCTCGATACGAGGATCTGTCTCACCGCATGAGATATAGAACACGTCAAGGTTGTCATTGAACGCCTGAGGGTCAGCAAGAAGCTCAGGGCACTCCCTCTCAAGATCAAACGGAGCGTATGTCACACCACCGAACATACCTGAAGAGAAGATACCGATGTTCGAGAACACCTCAGGATGCTTCAGACCGATAGTCCATGACTGTCCGCCACCCATTGAGAGACCCGCCATAGCACGATGTCTGTTATCTGCGACTGTCCTATACTTGCTGTCGATCATAGGAATGGTCTCATTAAGGAGAATCTTGCCGAAATCTCCGCCTGACTGACCGAACTCCATAACGATGAGCATAGGCTCTACATCCTTCTTCGCAAGAAGATTGTCCATGATCACGTCGGTCTTGCCCTGACGTACCCAACCGGTCTCATCCTCACCGCCACCGTGCTGGAGATAAAGCACAGGATAACGCTTGTCGGTCTTTGTCTCATACTCTGCAGGTACATATACATAGCATACTCTCCAGTTCTGCTCGATGTCAGACCAGTAACGCTGCATACGAACCTCACCGCGAGCAACCTTCTTCCTAGGAAGATAGAAATCGCAGCCAGCCTCAGGAATGTCGATAGCGCTGGACTCCATGCTGCAGCCGTAGAAAAGCTGGCTTGAAGGGTCAGCAACACGCATTCCATCGACAACGAGGAAGTAATAGTGGAATCCCGGCTCCTGCGGATCTACGGTCACAGCCCATACTCCGTCTTCGTTTTTAGTCATAGGATAAACCTTGCTGCAGATATCCACAGCAACCTCCTTGGCCTCTGGAGCATTTACTCTGAACTCGACACTGAGATCCGGATTGATCTTAGGATACTCGCGTCCCTTTATATTGGTGGAAGCGCTGACAGGCTCAGTGATGACACCCACCTGTGGACCTGCACACGCTGCCATTGCAGCAAGTGCAACAATTGCATAAAATATACGTTTCATAGCCTTCATCATTATTTAAAGAGACGCTGTGCAAACTCCTTGAGACATCTTCTCCATGTAAGCCACTCATGACCTGTACGAGGTGACTGGTAGAAGACATTCTCTATTCCTCTCTCTGCAAGGATGCCACTCATATCCTTAAGGTGATTTCCCTCAGTCTCGCCGTTGGCGATAAAGAGAAGGTTATAATGGTCATTGAACTTTGCAGAATCGCTGAAGATGCCGTTGTATGCAGCAGCAAGCTGCTCTGGATCACGGAAACCTGGTGTACCGGACCTGAACTCACCGATAACGATGATGCCGCTGAAACCTGATACCCAAGAGAAGTACTCAGGATATCCGAGTCCGAGGTCATAAGCCTGCTTTGCACCCCATGAAAGACCGGCAACTGCACGATGGTCAGCATCGGCGATGGTACGGAACTTCTTGTCCACCATAGGAATGACCTCCTCGATCATCATTGCGTCGAATGCATCTGCAGAACCATCAGCTGTCTGTGCTACACCACTGTTCATAACGATGATCATAGGCTCAGCCTTTCCGTCAGCGATGAGGTTGTCAAGAATGACATCGGCATGGCCCTGATAGATCCAGCCTGTCTCATCCTCGCCGCCTCCATGCTGGAGATAAAGCACAGGATAACGCTTAGACGGATTCTCCTCATAGCCGGCAGGAGTATATACATACATTCTCCTGTACTCGTCGCAGATCTCTGAATAGAAGCTTACAGAACGGACTGCACCCTGAGCCACACCCTTGCGAGGAATGTAATATGAAGCATCCTCAAGCGGCTCCGGAACCTCTACTGCACTTGCATAGCGGCTCATGCCATAATATGTATGTGTAGAAGGATCTGCTACAGAAAGACCACCAGTCTTGAGAGAGTAATAATGGAATCCCTCAACCTGAGGCTCTGTAGTCGCAGTCCAGACTCCCCTTTCACCTTTTGTCATAGGATAGTCCTTGCCAAGGTTTACGGTAAGGCTTTCAGCCTCTGGAGCGCGCACGCTGAACGTCACGCTCATATCCTCGTTTACCTTGGGATATCCGCCAGGTCTGAGGCTTTTGTCAAGGAAGCTCAAGGCAGCATACTCAGCCTTCTCCTCACGTACTCTGTCGAGGAAGTCAACCATCTTCTGGAGGTTCTCAGCTGCATACATGCCCATTCCGTGTCCGCCGCCTTCAACGATATAAAGTTCGCTGTCGACTCCGGCCTTGTCAAGAAGTTCATAGAAATGAACGCCCTGGCATGTTGGAACAACATTGTCTGCAGTACCATGGAAGATGATTACAGGAGGGTCGTTGCGGTCAATGTATGTAGTAGCGTTGAGAGCGCGGAAAGCCTCCTCATTGCCCCTGAACTCAAAGCCCATCACAGCCTCTTCAGGTCCATGGTTCCATGTATCCTCTTCACGGCCGCAGCTCATGTAATTGAGGTCTGTAGGGCCTGACCAGCAGCATGCTGCATCGACAAAGCTCTTCTGGTCAAGGTTGCCGCCGACAGTGCCTTCAAGCTGAGCCTCACCGTAGCTTGTAGCTGCAAGTGATGCGAGATGCGCACCTGACGAGAAACCTGATGTGGCAACGAATGTCGGGTCGAAATGATACTTCTCAGCATTGGCACGTACGAAACGTACTACAGCTTTGATATCCTCGATCTGAGCAGGAAACTTTGCATCACTCGAAGAGCGATGGTTTGGAGTAACCACTGCATAGCCTGCGTCAAGAAGGGCATTGACGATGGTACCAAGATCTGCCATACCCTTTGAATTGTTAGAGTACCATGCACTTCCATAGATATGGATAACTACAGGGTATGAAGCCTTCTCCACCTTAGGGAGATAGATGTCCAGTTTATGGAAAACCTCATCATCACCGGCATAGTCGATGTCTGCTATCTTCTCAGAACAGCGAACCTCCACTTGAGGCATCTGGAATCCACCAAAGCCCCCGGGAGGTTGCGCGTTAAGAGATAATATGCAGAACAGTGCGACTAACAGTGTCACTGTTCTTTTCATATGATCGTATTTAGATTACTTCTTGTTGAAAGTCCACTTGCAGTTGTCGCTCTCTGGGTTCCACTCGATGAGTGAAGGAGTACTGTCTGCTACAGAAGCGAGAACATAACCTGGGTTTGACTTAGGCATGATACGGTAAGTACCGTCAACAGCCTGCTCAACTCTCCAAAGCTGCTCGTCACCACCTGTGTAAGAAGCAGAAACTACAACGTCGTTGTCAGCAGTTGCTGAGAGAGTTCTCTCAGTACCCTCGATCTGAACCTTGTAGTACTGACCGCCAACGTATCCGCCAGCCTCAGGAACTACTGTGAATGTCCATCTCTGGTGAGGACGGTTCATCCAGTCACCGATACGTGCAGCAACGTCACCCTCTGGCCAAGTTGCGATTACATCCTCGAGAGTCTGGTTAGGGTGAACTACGTTTGGCTGTGGCTCAGCTGATCTGCCGAAGCCGCCGAATCCACCTGCTCTAGCGATGTTCTGACGTACGAAGTCAACTGCGAGCTCAAGTGCATAGCCACGACGAACTGAAGAAACCTCATATGTACCAGCCTCGAATGGCTGTCCAACTACTGGCCAATCGTTAACCCAAACGAGTGGACGGATAGCGAGAACGCTACGGCCGCTACGGTCGAGGTCAGCCTCCCAGTGGAAAGAGAACTTCTGAACGCCCTCATCCTCGTTGTAAAGACCGAAGTGACCAGCACCGAACTGACGATCGTCACCGTCAACAACCATCTTACCACCACCGGCTACCATGTCACGACCCATGTTGTCGAGGAATGGACCAGTCACGTTGCGTGAACGACCAACCACGATGTTGTAAGTAGAGTTTACACCGTCGCAGCAAGTACCGTGAGTACCAAGGAGGTAGTACCAGCCGTTACGATAGATCATAGTAGTTGCCTCGCAGTCGATAGCGATGTTAGGATCCTGAGCGTCACCAACCTTGGCACCAGTCTTAGGGTCGAGCTCAACCACGCGGATGAAGCCGAAGTAAGTACCGTATGTGCACCAGAGGCGACCTGTAGTAGGATCGAGGAAGAGACCAGCGTCGATAGCGTCGCAGTCCTCGTCAAGGAGAGATGCTGCTACCTCGATAGGCTCAGTATATTCGAAATCTGGAGAGTTTGGATCAAGAGTCTTGTTCCACATTGTAAGAACGCGGCCAGCGTGTCCACCACCGAGTCCACCACCTGTTGCAGAATAAGCGATGAGGTAACGGTCACCGATCTTGAGTGCATCCGGAGCAGCTCCACCGCCTGGGCGTACTGCACCACCGTACCAGTTCCAACCGTCCTCAGAGATGAGTCCGCCACCACCGGTTCCGAATGTATAATACTTACCGTCGCACTCCATGATGTTTGATGGGTCATGAATCCATGGCTCACCCTCCTGTGCGAGAGCAGAAACAGAAATAAGGGCAAAAGCTGCCGAAGCGAAAAGTTTCATTGATGTCTTCATGGCCTCAATTATTTATTAAGAATGTTATAGTTCATTACTGGATTTCCCTGCTCGTCAACGATACGAACGCAGAAATCACTCATACCTGGACCGTTAATAACGGCACCTGTGATAATGTGACGACCCTTCTTGAGAGTAAGTCTCTTAGAAACACCGTCATCCATAACCATACGGCGGTCACCTGAGAGGATGAGAGCCTCCTCACCGTCAACCCACCACATTGATGCTGAGTTAGAACCTACAGCAAGACGTACGTTCTCGAGATCCTCTGGAACGTCGATAACTGTAACGGCGCGGCAGATGATACCATAACGGCCAGTCTCAGTACCTGTAGCGAAACG
Source organism: Candidatus Cryptobacteroides sp. (assembly GCA_045646785.1). Taxonomy (GTDB): domain Bacteria; phylum Bacteroidota; class Bacteroidia; order Bacteroidales; family UBA932; genus Cryptobacteroides. The sequence continues at coordinate 54,582 of JAZRLI010000018.1, forward strand.
GAAAAGCTTCACGTTGAAGAGCTTGCTGTCAAGAGCATGCCATGCAAGCTTAACCTTCTTCATCTCGATTGGCTCTGGCTCGAAGCTTCTTGGACGACCTGCTGTAAGCTCAACAGGCTTCTGATACTCAACTTCCATAGTCACCTTGTCGCCATCCTTTGGAAGAGTGAACTCACCCTTGTTCCAACCTGTGTCAAGGTTCTGTCTTACGTAGCTGTCTACGAATACAGTGTTGCCACGATTTGGCTTGCTGATAGGCTCGAGGAGGAGCCAACGGCGGATGAATCCGCGGTCATCTGGCTGAATAGCCTCTTCTGTAGGGGTGCTGAAGTAAGGAGCAAGAGCAGGATACTTCTCAACGAGATCCACGTTCTTCTTCTTTGCGTCAGCTGAGAAAGATGCAGCAACTGCGATAGTCGCCACAAGAATCAGTGTACGAAATAAATGTTTCATTTGATTAATTGGTTAATAGTGGTTTGTTAATTGTTTTCAGGGAAGATGACTCTGTAGTTTCCGCTCAGGTGCATGAATGCGAAGAGGCGGAGGAGTCCGTCATAGTAAGCATCGAAGTATCCGTCCTCGTAAGGCTCGTTCTTCGAATTCCAGAGAGCGTCGATGAACTCGTAGCTGATTTCGTGATCGCAGAGGAGTGACGCTGCAGCCACTGTAGATACAAGACCTACCGAATGGCGGAGAGCCTTGCCCCATGTACCTGCTGCAAGGATGTCCTGCTCCTCAGGAATGGTACCATCCACGCAGTACTGGTCAACGAATGTGTCGATGCCCTGGCTGTAGAAGAAGTTCTGGATCTTCTCGCCGTATGCTCTCTGCCACTCCTTGTCAGCGCATGACCATGAGTAGTCGAGTGCGATGTTCATAGGAACTCTCCAAGAGTCATAACGGAAGTTGCCTGAACCGAAGTGGCGGCCATTGAAGAGATATCTGATAGAACCGTCATAGTTGTTCTGGTCAGGGTTGAGACCTGTCTCCTCATGGATTGACTTGTGGAGGTACTCGCGTGCTGCGTCAGCGCACTCATACCAGAAGTCTGCACGTCCGTCGTCTGCCCATCTTGCCCATACCTCATAGAATGCAGGAATATGGTATGAAGGGTCAGTATAAGTGTAGCCCCAGTTGTCTGGAGTAAAGGTGATAAGCTTGTGCTCAGTGTTGATGAAGTTCATCACACGCTCGCTGCCATCCTTTGAGAATGCGCAGTTGAGGATGTGCTGAGCCTCTGCCTTGTAGTCGAATGCTCCGTCGTTGCCCCAACGGTTTGAAGCGAAGAGGAGAGCTGTCACGTAATAGAGCTCGCCATCAGAAGCAGGACCCTGTGAGTTGCGTGTACCGTCGATCTTGCAGCTCCATGCGAAATAGCCCTCAAGCGGACCATCCTGATGCTGCATGTACTTCTTGCACCAACGGAACATCTTGTCGAACATATCCTGACGGTCCATCTGGACTGCGATCATCATACCGTATGACATACCCTCGGTACGAACGTCGCTGTTCTTGATGTCAGATACATATGCAAGGCTGTCCTCAACCTCGAAATAAACCTTATTAGGTCCGAAGAATACTTCCTCGAAAACCTCATTAAGCTTTGCCTCGACAGCCTTTGGAGAATATCCTGCCTCGACAAATACGTTTCTGTAAGTCTGTGTCTCGAAACCGCCCTTCTCTGCTGGAACGAGAGGCTTGCGGCCACATGACGAAAGAACTGCAGCAACTGCAATCACTGCAAAGAGAATTGATTTTTTCATGATTGGTTATTTGAACAAATATGGAATGAACTCATTAAGGCAACGGCGCCATGTAAGCCACTCATGTGCTGTACCAGGCGAAGAATAATAAACGGTATTGATACCTACGCCATTAAGCGACTTGCTGAGACGGTCTGCACCGAATCCCTCTTCAGTACCCATACCGAGGAAAAGAAGATGCACATCCTTGTTGAACTTCTCAGGATCTGCGAACGCGCCGTCGTAAAGCTGTGAGAAATCAGCGTTAGGAGCAAGGAAGATTGCACCGCTGAAAGCGCCTATCCAAGCAAACTTGTCTGTATTGCGAAGCGCTGTCTCGAAAGTCTGGTGACCACCCCATGAAAGACCAGCCATGGCACGGTTCTCACGGTCTGTCTTTACACGGAAGTTGCTTTCTATATAAGGTATGATCTCTTCGAGGAGAACAGGAGTGAAGGATGCTCCGAACTCGTCGCGGGTCTCACCCTTCTTTGCACCGAATGAATATCCGCAGTTGCCATAGTCCATTACGACAAGCATAGGCTCGCACTTTCCAGAAGCGATCTGATTGTCAAGGATATTGGCCATCATTCCCTGCTGATGCCATCCGCGCTCATCCTCACCCATTCCATGCTGGAGATAGAGTACAGGATACTTCTTCTTGCCTTTCTCATACTCTGCTGGAGTATATACGAAGCAGCGGCGCATTGACTGCTCCTTCTCTGACCAGTACTGGCACTCGCGTACCTGACCGTGCGGGATGTTCTTGTTGAATGTGTAGTATGCGGCAACCTCGGGAGCCTCAGGAATCTCGATTCCGCTGGCCATCACGCCACAACCGAAGAATGAATCACTTGACGGATCTGCGACCGAGACACCGTCGATGATGATGAAATAATAGTGGAATCCTACAACAAGCGGATCTGTAGTCACCATCCATACGCCCTTCTCATCACGGGTCATAGGATATTTCTTGCTGCAGATGTCGACGAGCACTTCCTTTGCCTCAGGTGCAACCACCTGGAAAGTGGCACGTCCTTCAGCATCGACACATGGATAATCCTTAGCAGGAACATTAAAGATTGACGGGACTCCTTCAGCTGGCATCTGGGCAAATCCCATAAACGGAAGGATAATCAAAGATAAAGCAAAAAATAATCTTTTCATGTCGGTTATTAGTACATTTAGTCCACAAATATACCATTATATGTGTAATAAACTATTAAAAACACATTCAAAAACACACACAAATGGTTCAAAAACATAAAAAAGTGCATCGGAGCTCACGCCCGGATGCACTTCCATTTATTTAAACTAACTAATTACCAACCTATGCTTAGGTTGTTTTTTATCTTTTCAATTCCTAAATCTTACTGATTTGCCCAAGCACCGTAGCTCTTGAGGTTAGGATTGAGGTTTGTAACATCGAGTGGGAATGGGAAGTACTCGTGCTTGCCCTTCTCGAACTTGAATGCTGCAGGACGTGGAGAATATCTCACGAAGAATCTGTGCTCAGCCTCTGGGTTGTTAGCATCAGCAGCCTTCTTACCGTCGATTACGTCCTCCTCGAAGAAGAATGCATCGTAAAGAACCGGTACATCTGCGAGAGCATTTGCGAATGTAGCCTCGATGTCGAGCTTGCCAAGGTTAGACCAGCGTACGATATCGTGGAAACGGCAGTTCTCGAACCACATCTCATACTGCTTCTCTTCCATAACCTCTTCCAAAGTAAGTTCTGTAGAGAGTTCAACGCCTACACGCTCCTGAACCTCGTTGAGAGCTGCAAGACCCTTAGCTGCGTCTGCAGAACCGATACATGCCTCTGCGTAAAGGAGGAGAGCCTCTGCGTAACGAGCTACGTTGAAGTTCTTGTGGTTAGAAGCAGGACCTGTAGTAGCCATGTTGTCAGCAGGATACTCCTTACCACCTGTGAGGATCTTAGGAGGGTTGATGTAGACCATGTGCTTCCACTCGAAGTAAGGACCGTGGCTGAAGAGACCGTTTGCAGAAGCGATACCACGCTTAGGGTCTTTCTTCTTGTCAGCGAGAGGCATGTTTACGTTCTGGCCTGTAGCAGCATCGATATCAGATGCCCAGTCCATCTCATAAAGCCACTCCTCAGCTGTAAGGAAGCAAGCGAGACGACGTGGAGACTTACCATCGTGAGCAAGGAACTTCTCAGCGAACTTAGGCTCGATAGCACCACCGTTCCATCCCATGTTACCTACGTGTACCTGTGGTGATGAACCGAGAGCGTCAGTTCTCCAGCAGAATACGTTTGCAACCATCCAACGGCCGATCATCATAGCGCCCCAACCAGCAGTGAATGCAGGCTCCTCGATAAGGTTAGGCTCGAAGATCTTCTCTGAGTTACCGTCACCGTAAACGTGGAAGTTTGTCCAGTACTCGTCACCTGCGATAAGAGCATACTTACCAGAGTCGATGAGGTCACCGAGGTACTTTCTTGCAGTTGCCATATCATTGTTGAATACGGCAGCCTTACCAGCAACGAACTGTGCAAAACCCTTGGTCATGCGAGCTGTAGCATCCTTGTCAGCTGTGTTGGCACGCTCAGGAAGCTTACCAGACTCGATTGCCTTCTGGCACTCAGAGATAACGAACTCGAGAACTTCTGACTGGCTTGTAGCAGATACCGGAAGCTCATCAGCATCAAGAACGCGGTTGAGGATCGGTGGAGTATTGAATGAAAGCGCAGTCATGAGGTGGAGATAAGCGCGCATTACGCGTGCCTCTGCAACTGCCTGCTCTGTAAAATCACTTGTCCACTTTGGTTCAGTCTGGTATCTGTTCTCAGTTGTGAAGTTAGAGATCACGAGGTTGGCAGCATAGATTGCATAAACATATCTCTGGTAAACCTGCTTCAAAGTTGTATTTGCGTTATCATAACGGAATTCACCGAAATAACGGAATGGAGCGTGGTCTGTATAGTCAGCACCTGCTGGAAGAATATCATCAGCAGCATAGTTGAGCATTACCTGCTCAGGAACGTCGATACCCTCTGTAGCTGCTACATTGTTGATGTACTTAGAGTACATGTTTGTCAAAGCAGCCTGAGCATCTTCATCATTAGCATAATATGTATCGTAGGCAACTACACCCTTCTGAGGGATGTCGAGCATCGACTCACATGATGTAACACCAACGAGGGCACATGCCAAAAGTGGTAATAATATCTTTTTCATATAAATAGCCGGTTATTAGAATGTGAGGTTAACACCAAAGAGCACCTTCTGCATTGTAGGATATGAACCCCAGTCGAGGCCTGATCCTGAAGTTGAGTTTGTAGATGCTGTCTCTGGGTCGAGACCTGGATACTTAGTGAATGTGAAGAAGTCATCAAGAGATACGAACACGCGGAGGTTGCTGATAGCTGCCTTCTTAGTGATTCTTGCAGGAACGGTGTAACCGAGCTGCATCTGCTTGATTCTGAAGAAGTCACCCTTAAAGAGGTTGGCTGTTGATGACCAGAACTGGTAGTTACCTACAGTCTTTGAAGGATGTGGATATGTTCCGTTCTCAGCTGCCTCAAGGTACCAGTTAAGAGTGTTGGTGAAACCTGTTCTGTGGAGAACTGGGAGGATGTGGTTACCACCCTGACCTGCACCGTAGAGAACGAAGTCGAAGCCCTTGTAACCGAGGTTTACTGTCAAACCGTAAGTGTATGTAGGGATACCGCTACCGATGTAAGTCATGTCGGCGTCGTCGATAGTACCAGCCTCATCACCGCTGAGGTTAGCGATAACCGGCTTACCATCTGCATCTACACCCTCGTATACGAAACCACGGAGATACCATACTGGATAACCTGGCTCGAATGCAGTCTGGATAGGGTAGTTAGTTGAAGATGCGTCTGTACTTGTAAGACGAGTCGATGAGCTTCCCTCTGGGAATGAAAGCACCTCATTGTGGAGGAATGAGAAGTTACCGTTGATTGAGTAAGAGAAGTCACCTACTGAATCCTTCCATCCGAGCTCAAGCTCAACACCAGTGTTGAGTACTGAACCACCGTTCACTGTTGTGCTGCTTACACCAAGCTCAGGAACCACGTTCGCGCTGAAGAGGAGGTCCTTTGTCATCTTGTTGTAGTAGTCAACCGAGAAGTTCAAACGGTTGTTGAGGAAACGTGCGTCGAGACCGAGGTCGATCTGCTCTGAAGTCTCCCAAGTAAGGTTAGGGTTAGAGATACCGTTAGGAGCTGAACCATACTGTGTAGAACCTGCATAGTCAACACCGTACTGATACCATGAACCACCGAGGGAGATAGTAGTGTTGTACTTGTAACCGCTGAGGACGTTTACGTTACCGTTGCGACCCCAAGATGCGCGGAGCTTCAAGAATGAGAGAGTGTTTCTGTCAACGTTATCCTTGATGAACTTTTCGTTGCTGATTGTCCAACCTGCAGAGACTGATGGGAAGTAACCCCAACGATTCTGCTTAGAAAGCTTAGATGAGTCGAATGCGTCAGCACGGAAGTTAGCCTGGATAGAGTAACGGTTGTCGTAAGTATAGATCAAACGTCCGTAGTAAGCGAGTGATGCAGATACGCTTGGTGCGTTACCGAAGCTCTTCTTAGTATCTGTAAGGTCGTTTACATAGTTGAGATACAAGAAGTTGTCCTCATAAGCACGGAGGATGTCCGGACCGCTTGCACTTGCGTTCACGCCATCAGAGTTTGTCTGACGATATGACATACCGGCCATTGCTGAGATAGAGTGCTTCTTCGCGATAGTTACATTGTAGTTTGCGAAGTTCTCCCACTGGTAGTAGTAACCTGTGCTTGCACTTGCAGAGATAGAGTAGTTGTCCTGTGATCCACGTGGTCCGATATAGTAAGGAGCCTGGTAGCTGTGGCTAGTGCTCTGGTTGATTCTATAACCGAAACGTGAAGTGAAAGTGAAGCCCTTGAATGGAGTGATGTTAGCTGCGAGAGTACCACGGAGAGTGATTCCTTCGTTGCTTGACTCAGAAGCATCACGCTTTGCGAAAGGTGAACCCTCTGCATCTGAGTACTTAGTGTTGGCGAACCAACCGTTCTCGTCACCGAGGAAACGGTAAGGACGGCCCTCACCACCTGCCATTACTCTTTCATACTGTGCTCTAACGTCCTGTGACATTTCCTCAGGAGTTGTCCAGTAGATAGGAGTAAGAGGGTCCATGGTGATCATTGAGTCGAATGATGAACCGTAACCACGCTGTGATACGCTCTGAGTTCCCCACTTCTCGATTGAGAGGTTGCTGCTAACCTGCATCCAGTCGAAGAGCTTGTAGTCAGAGTTGAGCTGAGCAGAAAGTCTCTTGTAAACGTCCTTGTCACCTGCTACGACACCGTCCTGGTTGAGCCAGTTGAGTGACGCGAAGAAGCTACCGCGGTTGTTACCACCTGAGAAAGTGAGTGCGTGCTGCTGGCTCCATGATGGCTCGATGTAAGCGTCGATCCAGTTCTGGTCGATTACGCCACCCTCATAGTATGGGTGTGAGTAGTCAAAGTCAGAGAGCTTACCCTGTACGAAAGCGTCACCGTACTCCATAGTCATGTAGTTGAGGAAGTCCTCACGACCCATGGTAGGTCTCTTGTTGTACATCTGGAGAGTTGCCTTTCCTGAGTAAGTTACTGAAGCGCGACCCTTGTCAGCTGAACCCATCTTAGTAGTGATGAGAACGACACCGTTACCTGCCTGAGCACCGTAGATCGCTGCTGAAGCGGCGTCCTTGAGGACCTCCATAGATGCGATCATAGATGGGTCGAGGTACTGGATGTTGTCAACCTGGAGACCGTCAACGATGAGGAGA